>CAKRRF010000015.1 GCA_934394985.1 uncultured Marvinbryantia sp. | reverse complement strand
TCTGCTTCTTTCATTTTTTGCGCCTTGAGTTCTTCTGCTTCTTTCATTTTTTGCGCCTTGAGTTCTTCTGCTTCTTTCATTTTTTGCGCCTTGAGTTCTTCTGCTTCTTTTACTGTCTGTGCCTTGATCTCTTCATATTCTTCTTTAAATAAATTTTTTATCGCTTCATACATAATCGTTCCCCCTTTCACTTTTTCATAAATTTCTTGATTTGCTGCAACACTTACATGCAACACAGAATCAATCAGTTCTCTGTCACCCGGTTCTGTAAGAACCTCCATCTTTTTCAGAAAATTTCTTGCATCTTCTTCTATCAGTTTCTGAGATAGCACCCGCAGACTCTCATGCTTCTGCTGGTTTAACTGATTCGTTACAATGATCTGTGTCCGAAATGGAACTTTTCCCTTTATGTAATATATTCCATCCTGATACAATTCTACTACCATACCCAAAGTTCTGATATCCTGAAACAATTCTCTTGGATATCGCTCCCGGAACATGGAAATTGTTATCTCCTCTGCCTTAATATCATCTACCTGTCTGCCTTTCGTTGCTTTATATAAACAGGCATATGCTATTGTTTTATAAAAATCATCAATCGACATACTATCGTTTGGACTTTTATATTCGATTATATTATATTCTCTAAATATATGTCCGATTTCATTTATTAATGAGATATCTGCCAGCTTTTTAATAATCAGTAAATCCATCTGCAATGGTTTCCTGCTTAAATTTATTTCTCTGTGAAACTCCAAATTTTTTCGATTCTCTAAAAATTCCAACTCTGTGGCACTACAAAATGCCGGATGCCACTGTATCACATCTCTTTCTTTTTTGATAGTTATCTCCTCCTTTATTTTAGCAAATCTGTCTCCTCGTTGCAATTCATTGAATGGATCATTCAGGTGATAACCTGCAGAAATGATCTTCTATTGATTCTTTTAGATATAAGATTTCAGAAATGTGTCAGGAAATCTTATCGTGCATTTGCACTTTGAATTGAAAATATATTTTTACTATACCCTTACAGGTTGCATATGTCAATATTGTATTCTCTTTTTATTTTTGATAATGCAACTCTTTGTTTTCTTGCATTATTACGACTACTCTTCCATCCATAAAAAATCGAATCGTTTTCGAAATTTTTCAATATAATAAAAAAATTTATCTGTTCTTGTGACAGCAAAAAACGCTGCCTTATAGTTTCCCATTCAGCAGCGTTTCCATTTTTAGCCTTTTACCGCACCTGCGGAGACACCTTCTACAATAAATTTTGATAACAAAATATAGACAATAATAACCGGAAAGATAGAAAATGCAATCATCACATATACCTGCCCCATATCAAACTTCAGGAAGTCTGCACTTCGCAGCTGAGCAATCAATATTGGCAGCGTTTTCTTTTTATCCGTATGAAGTACCAGTGCCGGAATAAAATAGTTGTTCCAACTCTGTACAAAGGTAAAGATTGCCTGCACTGCAATTGCTGGTTTCATCAAAGGAAGCGAAATAGTATTGAAAGTCCTAAATTCTCCAGATCCATCAATACGTGCTGCTTCTACCAATTCCAATGGAAGATTGCTCTCCATATACTGCTTCATATAGAAGAACGTAACCGGTGCCGCTATACTTGGAACAATCAGTGGAATAAAAGAGTCATCCAGATGCATTTTTCCTAGAAGCTGAATAAATCCGAGTGCAGTTACCTGTGTTGGAATCATCATAACCGCCAGAATAAAGGTAAACATAAATTTTCTTCCTTTAAAATCATAGGCGTGCAAAGCATAGGCAGTCATAGTAGAAAAATAGGTACACAAAACCGCTGAACTGGCTGCAACTATGATACTGTTAAACATTCCATGCCATACCGGAAGTGTCCCTGCCAGAAGATTTTTCCAGTTCGTAATCAGAAAACTTCCCGGAATTGCCGTAAATCCACGTTTCAATGCTCCATTAGATCTGGTCGCATTAATAAATAATACATAGAACCAGAACAGGCAGAGGAAAGACAGCAGAACCAGTACAATATATGCCAGGGTACGCTGACCTTTCATACTCATTCCTTTTTTCGTTTTTTTGTTATTCATGATCTCTCCCCCTGTCAGTCTTTGGTTTTATTAAATCGGAATACAATCAGGCTGAGTACACCGGTAATAATAAACAGGCATACCGATAAAGCACCGCCCATACCAAAGTTCTTACTGTACAAATGCTTATTCAGGAACATAATCAGTGTCATGGTAGATCTCATCGGATCACCGGTTCCATTTGTCAGAATCTGTGGTACATCAAACATCTGGATTCCTCCGATCAGTGATGTAATCATAACATAGATCAAAATCGGACGAAGCAGTGGCAATGTGATTCTGAAGAAAATCTGTGTGGCAGTGGCACCATCTACTTCTGCTGCTTCATAGAGTGATGCATCAATTCCCATCATACCTGCCATAAGAAGGATCGTTGTATTACCAAACCACATCAGGAAGTTCAGTAATGCAACCAGCGTTCTTGTACTCCAGACATGACTGAAGAAGCTATATGCTGATTTCAGTATTCCTGCATGAAGCAACATGGCATTGATTGGTCCTCCATCAGAGAACAGTGTAAAAAATAACATGGCAAATGCTGATGCCATAATCAGGTTTGGCAGATAAATAACCGTTTTGAAAAATCGTTTTCCTTTCAGTCTCAGACTTGGATTGGAGAACCATGCTCCAAGCAACAAAGATACCAGAATCTGTGGCACAAATCCCATAATCCACATAATCATGGTGTTTTTAAAATATACCCAAATATCGCCACCCTGAAAGAGTTTTACATAATTATCAAACCCCACAAATCGCGGTCCTATCTGCATCAGACCAGACCGATAATTTTCAAAAAAACTGTTATATATTGTACTGACAAGTGGTACAAACTGAAATATGAGGTATACCACTACAAACGGTATCAAAAACAGATATCCCCATTTGTTATAGCGAACTGCCTTATGGTTGTGATTCTTTGGCATTTTCATTCTCCTTTCAGGCACGCTTTGGTTTTAAATATGCCTGCCTGATGATCAGGCAGGCATATTTCATCTTTTTACTTATTGAATGATTCGCTGCAATATCAGATTAGTATGTTAATTCTGGATATTTTTCTACAACTGCTTTATTAAACAGATCCAGTGCTTCTTCATAAGTTGCATTGCCCTCGAAGTAGTTCTTCATAGCATTCTGGAATTCTTCGTTACATCCCTGATCGTAAATGCTCATATTGCTCAAGTCAATCTTATCAGCTCCTGCACAGAACATAGTCAGTGGATTCTGTCCACCCAGAACTGCATCACCATAGCTTTCATCAGCTGCCATAGCTTCCATAGCTGGTTTGTTGTTTACGAAATCGTTATCTGCTTTTACGATTTCTTCCATTACATCAACATTAGTTGTCATAGTTCTCATAATATCTGCTACCAATGTTGGGTTGTCTGTTCCTGTAGCTGCTGTAATCCATGTTCCACCCCAGTAGAAGCCCTGTGGTCCTTCTGTTGCAGCCCAGCCTCCATCTTTACCTACAGATCCGTCCTGATCCGCACTCATAGAGAAATCAATGAACCATGCCGGTCCGAAGTATGCGAATACATTACCGTCTGTGAAGAAGCCCTTGCTCCAGTCATCACTCCACAGTTCTGCTGTGCCAGTCTCGCTTGCATCTACCATTTCTTTAGACATATCAACCCAATTCTTAATATTGTCGTCTACTGTGATCTTTCCATCTACTACCCATGGACTGCTTACATTGTTGGAGAATACACGATAGGTATCATTTACGGTAGAAGTCATCTGATAGCCTTTACCTGCCAATTCTTGAGAAGCCGCTTTGAAAGAATCCCAGTCAGCAACTTTCTTCTGTACTTCTGCCGGATCATCTGTTCCAAATACTTCTTTGGCAATATCACGTCTGTAGATCATAGTTCCCGGGCATCCCTGCCAGGAAAGTCCTTTCAAATTACCGTCTGAATCTGTCATAACATCTTTTGTATACTGATACTGATCTTTGATTTCATCATCTGTAATACCAAGGTCTTTGATTGGCATTGCATAATCTGTATTTACGTATTTCAATGCATAGTCAGCTTCTACCAGGAACAGGTCGATCTTGTCGTCATCTGCTGCATCAGCCTGTTTTAATAATGTTTCATCCAGATTATTCTGATATGCATTGTCATCTGAAGGTGTGATGTTCCATACTACGTCTACATCACCGATCTTGCCATGTGTTCCGTCAACCTCTTCATATCCTGGATAGTGATCCGTCAGACGAGATTTAAATTCTTCATTCCAGCAGTAAATGTTTAATACTTTTCCTTCATCAGATGAAGCTGCGTCCTCAGCCATTACAGCAGTTGCACCCATCATAGTTCCGATCATTGCTGTTGTCAGAGTAATTGCCATCATTTTCTTGTTCATAATACTACATCCTCCTTAAAAAATAATATAAAATATGTAATTTACCCTCTATCTGTTGCGCAGACTCTTCTGCGTTAACATTCATTCCTGGTTGCGTCCTACCGAACCTCCCCGGAAAAGTACTCCGTCTACGGAAAACTTATCAATCAGGGATGTCTTTGGATGTTCGATCAGATGAATCAGTTTCTCAGCTGCCAGACTTCCAATCTTCTGCGTATCCTGGCAGAGTGTGGTAAGCTTTGGCTCCATCATTCGTACCAGATCAATTCCATCATATCCGGTAACCGATATATCATCCGGAATTCGCATTCCCCGCTCTTTCATCACATTCATACCTCCCACGGCTGCATAATCATCCGGGTACATGATGCAGGTCGGTGGATTTGGAAGATCCAGCAGTTCACTGGTTGCTTTCGCTGCCATTTCCAGATTTCGGTAAGAAGAAGCTTTGACATATTCATCCGGGATCTCCAGTCCATATCTCTGGGTGGTCCGATAAAATCCACTGAGTCGATTTCTCGTTACCGGGGTGTCATCTCCATGGATGTATGCAATCTTTCTGTGCCCCATACTGTATATATAAGAAACCAGCTCTTCCATTCCCTGGACATTATTGGATACAACTGCGATCTTTCCTTCGAATGTGTGGTCTATTGTGACCACCGGAAGCTCTGAACGGATCAGATCCTGAATATCCTCTTCGTAATACTTGAAACAGGCTACCAGTGCCCCGTCTACTCCCCGGTATCTGCAGCGTTCATAAAAGCTCATTTTCTGTCTTGCTGTATTGCCGGCTATAAATGTAACGTCATATCCTTTTTCTTCCGCCCTGCATTTGAAGCTTTCCAATACATGATTGAAATATTCATGTGTCAGTCCACTCATGGAAGCGTCTACAAAAAGGACTCCAAGATTGTAGCTTTTCTTTGTCTTCAGTGCCCTTGCAGAAGAATTCGGAAGATATCCCATCTCATGTGCTGTCGTAATAATCAGGTTCCTGGTCTCTTCTCCGATATCCGAATAGCCATTCAATGCTTTACTGACACTGGCCACGGATACATGGCACTGTTTAGCGATGTCTTTCATCGAAACCATAGCGCCGTGCCCTCAACTCTTTCTTTTCTAGTCTTGTCAATTTCGTTTTTTGCTTAATCGTTTTCGTAACTGTATTCTATATCTTTTTGCACAATTAAGCAATAGATTTTCAGTCTTTTTTGTCCAAAATGCCATCTTTGGATGGTTGCACAATTTAACCCTAGCAAATAATGTACATGTATTAGTACAATATACCACATTTCAAAAATAATTAACGAAAGTTTTCGCTGTCGATTTTCGAAAATAACGGAATACGCGAAAAACAGTTGCTTTTCCGTTTTTTTTCCGCTATACTGGGGCAAACGGATATTCACAATCCGCTTCGCTACTTGATTCAATCAAATCAAAATCAAAAGTCAGTTTCGTTTTCGCTTCATCATTTTCATTATATGATTCCATTATTTCCTTTATGAGTTTTTATTTATAGGTTATTATGCAGATGTTTTTATGGAGGTTTTTGTTATGAAATTTGGTCATTTTGATGATGAAGCCAGAGAATATGTCATTACCACGCCAGACACACCACTGCCATGGATCAACTATCTGGGCACCGACGGATTCTTTTCTCTGATTTCTAATACCTGCGGAGGTTATAGTTTTTATAAAGATGCGAAACTGCTTCGTATCACCCGTTATCGTTACAATTCACTCCCGATTGATTCCAACGGAAAATATTACTACATCAAAGATGGCGATGATATCTGGAATCCGGGTACCATGCCTTCCAAAACACCCGTAGACTCCTACGAATGCCGCCACGGCATGGGCTACAGTCGTTTTATTTCCTCGAAGAAAAATCTCGAAGCGGATCTGCTGGCTTTTGTTCCGGTAGATGCTTCCTGTGAAATCAATAAGCTGGTGCTGACCAACCACTCTTCCCAGGAAAAACAGATTTCACTTTTTTCTTATGTAGAATTCTGCTTGTGGAATGCTGTGGATGACATGACCAACTTCCAGCGAAACCTAAGCACCGGTGAAGTGGAGATCGAAGGCAGCACGATTTTCCACAAAACAGAATATCGTGAACGCCGTAATCACTTCAGCTTTTTTACCGTAAATTCTGATATGAACGGATTTGATACCAGCCGTGATGATTTTCTCGGAAGAGGCAACGGCAATGCCATTCCGGATGCCGTAAGGATGGGTGCTTGTACCGGTTCCATAGCCAGCGGATGGTATCCGATCGCCAGCCATCAGATAAATCTGGCTCTGCAGCCTGGCGAATCAAGAGAACTGATTTTCCTGTTGGGCTACTGTGAAAATCCGGACGATGAAAAATGGGAAGCTCCAAATGTGATAAACAAAGCTCCTGCTCACAGACTGATCGAGCGTTTTTCCACAAGTGAACAAGTGACCAACGCTTTTCAGCAGCTGAAGGCTTACTGGGATCAGCTTCTTGCCCGTTACACAGTCAAAAGCCAGAATCCTCATGTCAATCGTATGGCCAACATCTGGAACCAGTATCAGTGTATGATCACCTTCAACATGTCCCGTTCTGCTTCTTACTATGAGTCCGGAACCGGCCGTGGTATGGGATTTCGTGATTCCTGTCAGGATCTGCTGGGATTTGTGCATCTGATTCCGGAACGAGCCAGGGAACGTATCCTGGACATTGCTGCTACCCAGTTTGAAGACGGAAGTGCTTATCATCAGTATCAGCCACTTACTAAAAAAGGAAATCTGAATATCGGAAGCGGATTTAACGATGACCCATTGTGGCTGATTGCCGCCGTATCCGCTTATCTGAAAGAAACAGGCGATTTTTCTATCCTGGATGAAATGGTTGATTTTGATAATCAAAAAGAAAAAGCAGATACCCTTTTCGAGCATCTGCATCGTTCTTTTACATATACCTGCAACCATCTTGGTCCACACAGACTGCCACTGATCGGCCGTGCTGACTGGAATGACTGTCTGAACCTGAACTGTTTCTCCAAAGAACCGGGCGAATCCTTCCAGACTACCGGACCATCCGAAGGGCCTGTGGCTGAATCTGTATTTATCGCCGGTATGTTTGTAAAATATGGAAAAGAATTTGCCGATATCAGCCGCCTTTCCGGTCATGAAGCTCTGGCTGTGGAGGCTGAAAAAGCTGTTTCTGAAATGTATGATGCCGTACTGACTGCCGGCTGGGATGGTGAATGGTTCCTGCGAGCCTATGATGCCACAAGCCTGAAGGTAGGATCCCACGAATGTGAGGAGGGTAAAATCTTCATCGAACCACAGGGCTTTTGTGTCATGGCCGGCATCGGCGTAAAAGAAGGACTGGCTGAAAAAGCTCTGGATTCTGTAAAAGAGCATCTGGATACCAAATATGGCATCATGATTCTTCAGCCCGCTTACACACACTATTATCTGAATCTTGGTGAAATCTCTTCCTATCCGCCTGGGTACAAAGAAAATGCCGGTATCTTCTGTCACAACAATCCATGGGTGTCTATTGCAGAAACGGTCATCGGCAGAGGCAACCGTGCTTTTGAGATCTACCAAAAGACCTGTCCATCCTATATCGAAGACATCAGCGAAATTCACCGAACCGAACCATATGTCTACTCACAGATGGTAGCCGGTGCCGACGCCAAATTCCATGGAGAAGCCAAAAACAGCTGGCTGACAGGTACTGCAGCCTGGACATTCTGCAACCTGTCCCAGGCCATCCTGGGAGTACAGCCTTCCTACGAAGGTCTGACCATTGACCCTTGCATACCGGAAGACTTCGGTGATTTCCACCTGACCCGTCGTTTCCGGAACGCTATGTACTATATCGACGTGGTAAATCCAGATCATGTGCAGAAGGGGGTAAAAAAAGTCACTGTAGACGGCAAGGACTACGAAGGATGCCTGATTCCATTTGAAGATGGCAAAAAAGAATATCATGTAACTGTCCATATGTAAACAGATGTGGCTGTCGGAAATTGAAAAAATCTCAATTTCCTGACAGCCACATGGATTTCCACTTATTCTTCTTTTGCCCATCCATAGGCATATTTTACTGCTTTATTCCATCCTTTGATGCGTATATACCTCTCTTCCTCTGTGATCTCCGGATAAAATACCTGATCAATCACCTGATTCTTCCGCACTTCTTCTTTATTCTGCCAGTAACCTACTGCCAGTCCCGCCAGATATGCCGCTCCCATAGCGGTAGTCTCCACACAGCCTGGTCGCTTCACCGGAGCATTGATAATATCTGCCTGGGTCTGCATCAGAAAATCATTGGCACTGGCACCGCCGTCCACTTTCAAAGCTGACAGCTCTATCCCCGAATCTGCTTTCATGGCCTCCAGCACATCATACGCCTGATATGCAATGGATTCCAATGTAGCTCGTATGATATGATACTTATTTACGCCACGGGTAATCCCCACAATCGTTCCTCTTGCATACTGATCCCAGTGTGGCGCACCCAGTCCTGTAAAGGCTGGCACCACATAACAGCCATTGGTATCCGGAACCTTTTTTGCCATATATTCCGAATCCTGTGCTGAATCAATCATTCGCATTTCATCCCGAAGCCACTGAATCGAAGCGCCTGCCACAAAAATCGAACCTTCCAGTGCATAATTGACCTTCCCATCCAGTCCCCATGCAATCGTCGTAACAAGTCCGTTTTGAGAAAATACCGGTTTTTCTCCGGTATTCATCAACAGAAAGCAGCCGGTTCCATACGTATTTTTCGCTTCTCCCGCTTCAAAACAGGTCTGTCCAAACAATGCAGCCTGCTGATCCCCTGCCGCTCCTGCAATCGGAATACTGCCGCCCAGATAAGACGGATCTGTTTTACCATAAATACAGCTGGACGGTTTTACTTCCGGAAGAATGCATCTCGGAATATCCAGCTCTCTCAAAATATCCTCATCCCACTGAAGCGTATTGATATTGAACAACATCGTTCTGGATGCATTGCTGTAATCTGTCACATGTACTGCGCCCTTTGTCAGCTTCCAGATCAGCCAGGTCTCTACTGTTCCAAACAACAGCTCCCCTTTTTCTGCCCGTTCCCGTGCTCCCGGTACTTCTTCCAGTATCCAGCGAAGCTTGGTGGCAGAAAAATAAGCGTCAATAACCAGTCCTGTCTTCTGGCGAAACATCTCTGTCAGACCTTTTTCTTTCAGTGTATCACAGTATTCCGATGTCCTGCGACACTGCCACACAATGGCATGATAAATCGGTTCCCCGGTTTCTTTATCCCAGACAATGACCGTCTCTCTCTGATTTGTAATACCAATGGCCGCGATATCCTCTGCTGTGGCACCAATCATATTCATCGCTTCCACCGCCACTCCAAGCTGACTGGCCCAGATTTCATCTGCATCATGCTCCACCCATCCCGGTTTTGGAAAATACTGCTTAAATTCTCTCTGCGCCACACTGCACATATTTCCCTTTTCATCAAATAAAATACAGCGGTTGCTGGTCGTTCCGGCATCCAATGCCATCATGTACTTAGCCATATTTGCCTCCGTCTCTTTTTCACATATTCTGGAAATTTATTTTACTTTTTCCCATCCTGCATCGATCTTTTTTCTCAGTTCTTCAAAAGATTTCAGCCCGCTCAATGAATCATAGGCAGCCACGCAGGAAGCTCCCGTACCTGCTGCCAGATGTAATGCTTCTTCCGGTGTACAGCCATCTGTCATAGCTGTTAGAAAAGCCGCAATCGAAGTGTCTCCCGCTCCCGTTCCGGACAATACTCTTTCCGGCACATAGCTTTTTTCAAAATATTCTTTTTCGGCCCAGGCATCCACATCCAGTTCCAGACGCTCTGAAATCTGTGACAACACTTCTTTGGAAGCACTGCAGAAATACATTCCTGGAACACCACATTTCAGAAGCAGCATTTTCGCACCCATTTTCATACATTCGTCTGCCAGCGGCTTCACATCTTTTTCCACATCCAGAATCTCTGTCACGTCACATTCCGCCGCACGCTCCTGCCATTCCTGGAATCGTTCCTTATCCAGCATATAACAAAGTTCTTCCACGCTTGGCACAAAAATGTCCACATAAGGCATAACACGTTCCAGTACATGACGCCAGTTTACTTTTCCTGCTTCTGAACTGTCATCCACCGAAGCCAGATCCATAGAGGTCGCCACCCCGGCTTCTTTTACCCGTTTCATCATCTTTATCAATTCATCCCCATCATTTAAGTACATGGAACGCATGATTGTCGGGTAGCCAAAATGAAACAATGCGGCATCTTTCAGATCTTCCTCCGGGATATCTTCTGCATAAAAAGCATTGTTGGCACCCGGATTATGCAAAAAGATCCGGTCAATGCCCGGTGCTGCCACTACTACCGTGTAAGAGGTTGCTTCTGTATCAGATATCAGCAATTCATCCTTTGCCTCATATTTTTTCAATACGCCCTTCACAATTCCACCAAACGCATCATTTCCGATTTTTCCAAGAAGTGATACATTGCCGCCCAGAATTTTCATGGCCAGACCGGTATTGGCTACTGCGCCTCCCGTACTGACTGTGGCATCTCCTACTTCAATCAGCTTGCCCGGAATCAACAGCTCATTTATTTTATTTATCTTTTTTCCCGGAATCGCCGGGGTGATATCTACACAGATATGTCCTGCTGCAATCATTTTCTTTTTCATATTATGCAAACCTCCCATACGTCATAAGTGAACTAAAAATGGATATACAGACATCTTTTTCGTGCCCTGTATATCCATTTTACACAATTATTTGTTCGGTATCAAGTAGACATATGTCACATTTGCTTATACGCTCAGCTTTTTATCCATGATCCAGCCACTGATCAGATACACTGCCGCTGCTGCAGCCATAGAAACCACAATATACAATACAAACTGCAGATCTGCATTTTGAAGCTCCGGCAGATAATCCAGCCCTGTTCCCATCAGCCAGGACAGGATCAGAAAAATTACAAAAGCTACAAGCCCGCTGGCCTTTTTTCCTGCCAGTACCGTAGCAGAAAGAATCACTGCCAGATCTGCATTCACGATATATACCATCCAGCTTGCCAACGAACTGAAGAAGGCAAAAGCAGCTTCCTTTGGAGTAATATTCAGGTTCATGGTCACATCCAGAAAATCCTGTGTCATTCTCATCAGTTCTTTTAAGCCGCCGATCCGAAGCGTTGCCACCATGATATCCGCCCCTGCAAGAAGAAGGAAAAACACTCCGGTAATCAGAATGGAAATCCCATTTTCCAGCACCTTAGCTCCCAGAATCTCATAGCTGCTATGCGGAGTCAGAAACAACATATAACTCTGCTTTGTATTCAGATCACGGTGCAGTACCAGCACACTTTCCAGGCCAATATAAGCAATTCCGATCACTGCACTGAAAAATAATATCATAATACCGGTAGCCAGCAGTCTGTCTTTTTCCAGAAAAATCCCCAGAAGGAACGCCAGCTCTGCCACAAGAGTAATCACCAGCAATATCAGTTTGGAAAATCCTGTTTTTCGAAATTCGTATTTCATCAATTTTAACATTGTCCTTCTCCCCCATGTCCATAGATTTCACGATACAAATCTGCTACTGACTGATTTCGGTTCATTCGCAGATCCTCGATCATGCACTGTTCCACCAGACGTCCATCCTTCAGAAAAATCGCCGCATCAGCCACCCGCTCCAGCTCATCCACCAGATGGCTGGAAATCACCAGCGTCACATCCTGCGCCATAGCTTCCAGAATACTGGTCATGATCTGGTCTCTCGCCAGAAGGTCAATCCCATTTAGTGGTTCATCCAGAAGATATAACTTTGCTTTTCTCGCCATGGTAACTGCAATCTTCAGCTTCGCCATCATACCGGAGGACAGTTTTCTCGCCCTCATATCCTCTGTCAGTTCCATTCTCTCAAGCATCTGATGAAAGCGCTCCATGGAAAAATCCTCAAAAAAGTCTTCATAATATTTTCCCACATCAGCCACTGACATCCAACTGTAAAAATAAGGTTCGGTAGACATATAAGCAATCTCTTTCTTACTCTCTCTGCCAATCGGACCACCTTCATAAAGAATCTCGCCCATACTCGGCTTCACCAGTCCTGCCACCATCTTCATCCATGTAGTTTTCCCACTGCCATTTGGTCCCAGCATCGCATAGACCAGTCCACTCTCCAGTGTCAGTGACACACCGTTCACCGCCGTCTTACTTCCAAAATTCTTTGTAACTTCCCTGCTCTCTAAGATCATCTCTGTCATCTCCTTATTCTGACTTATTTCCACGATATTCACTCTGCTCCAGAATCTTAATTGCCTCTTCCTGCGTAAATCCCAGCTGCTTCATACCCTCCAGAAATTCATAAATCAATGTTCCTGCCATCTCTCTCTTCATCGTCTTCACCTTCTCCGGGTCCTGTGTCACAAAGGTCCCCATACCACGTCTGGTAAAACAGACGTCTTCCATCTCCAGTTCCTTATACACTCTGCTGACGGTATTCGGATTAATTGTATACGCCACCGCCAGTTCTCTTACAGATGGAAGCTTCGCCCCAGGCTCCAGCTTTCCTGTCACGATATCCCGCTTTATCGCATTCGCCACCTGCAGATAAATCGGTAATGCCGGATTGTATTCCATAGTGTTCCCCTCTTTCTGCCAGATTGATATCTGTTCACTGCATCACTGTCATAGTTTGATAGTACACTAGTATTTCTTGTTTGTCAATCTATTTTTTCCACAAAAAAACAGTGATTTCATCATTCCATGAAACCACTGCCTCATCATATTCTTTGTTTTCCACTATTCTCTGCCTGCTGCTTTTGGCACAAGTTCCTCAGAAGCCGTTTTTGGCGTTTCTGCTTCCAGCAATTCCTGATTAACCATAAAATTCAGCACCGTATCTACGATCACATATTCATTGAAATAAGAATATCCATTATAAAAGTCAAAGCTTTCCTGTCGAATACTGCTGTTCAGCACATAATCTGCCAGTGCAGCCACTTCGCTTTTCAGACTTGCCGTGATCGCAATTACCTTCATATTTTTTCCTTTGGCAATCGTCATACTGTCGATCACTCTCTTGGAAATTCCTGATTTGGAAATCGCCACAACCACTTCATCTTCATTGGCCAGGTTGATATGGCTGATACAATATTCCGGTATATCTGAATAAGTACAACGAATGCCCAGACGTTCCAGTCGAAAGCCCATATACCGAGATACATTCGTTGCATTTCCACTGGCAATCAGATGCACCATCGGTGCATTCTTCAACACCTCAAGAACTTCTCGCAGCTGTTTCTGATCCAGGCGTTTTCCAATAGACCGTACGCTGTCTGCCAGTTCTTCCACATAGCTTCCAAAAACATCTCCGGTCTTTTTTGTTCTGGTCTGCTTTTTCCCCAGATCCCTGGACAACAGAAGCCTGAACTGATAGTATCCCTCATAGCCCAGATGATGACACAGCCGCACAATGGTCGCAACGCTGACATCACTCTTTTTCGCCAGATCTGCCACATTATAGTTCACCACATTGGATGGTTTTTTCAAAATGGCATCTACTACCTTTTTTTCAGCCGGAAACAGTTCCATATATTTTTCGTTGATAACTTCCAGCACTTCTTCATCTTCTATATTTTTCTTCATTGTTCTGCTGTTCCTTTCGGGGAATCTGATATTTGCTTTTTTGCCCACCACCGCCTGTCTGAATGCAAACCATAACTATATTGTTCAGAACAAAAACTGGAAGAAAGCATCTATGTTCTCTTCCAGTTTTTTGTATGTCATCTTATGATTTTTTTGTCACGATTTCTACAAATTAGTACAGTACAGCTTTTCCTGTTGTCTGGAAGAGGTCAAGTTTATGTTTTACAACTTCTTTCATAGCTTCCATACATGGCGGTTCGATATCGCCTGGCTCTCTTAAGCCTTTATCCTGAAGTACTTCACGCATCTTGTTGAAGTATGCCACCTTGATGTCGGAAGAAATATTGATCTTGCTGATACCAAGTGTTACAGATTCACCGATTTCTTTATCTGGGTTGTTGGATCCACCGTGCAGTACCAGAGGTACATCTACTTTCGCTGCGATTTCTTTCAGGATATCCAGCTTCAGTTCTGGCTTCATGCCTGCCGGATACAGTCCGTGGCAGGTTCCGATTGCAATAGCAAGAGTATCTACACCGGTAGCTTCTACGAATTTTACTGCATCATCAGGATCTGTATAAATAATCTTTGCTGCTCCACCTTCCATATCTTCCGGGTTAGTAGAACCGATGGTTCCCAGTTCTGCTTCTACAGATACGTTAACAGGATGAGCTGCTTCTACGATTTTCTTAACGCCTGCAATGTTTTCTTCGAATGGAAGAGATGCGCCATCGAACATAACAGATGTGAATCCGCTCTGGATAGCTTTTACAATAACGCCGAAATCGCTGCAGTGATCCAGATGGATACAAACAGGTACTTTAGATTTCAGTGCACGCTGTCTGATAGCGCCTACCATATCCGGGCCTTCAAATGCCAGCTCATCTGGATGAATTTCGATGATAACCGGTGAATTAGTAGCTTCACATTCATCCATAATTCCAAGGAACATAGACCAGTCAGCTACGTTGAATGCCGGAATTGCAAATTTGTTTTCCTTTGCTACTGCTAAGATGTCTTTCATGTTGTATAACATTTTTCTTTTCCTCCTCATAGAAAAAAGTTTATATTGTCGTTACCGTAACGTGCGATGCATTAAAAACACATCTGAACGCCACCGGTAAACGAGTCACCTAATCCAATTGTGTATTTCGGTTTATCAATATATCTTGTCGGAACCAAAATTACACGGTCGCGATATTCGCCTGCACGAATCTTATCGCGATATTCACAGCCTTTTGGACTGAGATCCAGCTTTAATACTTCCTGAATCTGCTCTGCTGTTCCATATCCTCCGGCAGATGCTTTTGCAGTTGCCAGAATATTGCCATACATCAGGCCACTTTCTATGTCAGCCTTCAATGGTTTTCCTACATACATTGCATAATCTTTCGTATGTACGATAATGCCGTATGTAATATCAAACTTTTGAATCAGATATTCCACACCCTGAATGCAGGATTCAATATCATCAATATCGATCTTCATGCCATACATTTCATTCAGAGTGTACTGCAGTTCCTCTTCATTCATGCTCAGAATATCCACAAAAGGATATACCGTTTCAATACAGAGCCTGCGAATTTCGTAGCTGTGGTAATGAGCATCCTCAAAATAAACAATACCTTCCGGATTGTTTTCATGATACCGTTTCACATGTCCTTCCAGCTCATGCAGGCGCTCTTCCAATATCTTAATGTCCAGAATACTGTTAAAACTGGATAATACATTGGTGCTGACCTGTTCTGCATGGGTCTCGATCCATTTAAAATATGGCATCCAGAACGGCAGAATCTCATTCACGGTATTTTTTGTCAGAATCAAACGATTCGAGCATGGGATTGAGATTGCCTGGTCTCCCAGTCGTATTACATCGCCCTTCTTAAACTGAAGGATGAAATGGCATTCCTGCGGATTTTTACCCGGCATCTGTTCTGCTCCTCCGAGGGTACCATCTTCCAATGCCACATGAATATACGGAGAGATCAACTGTTCGCACACTTCTTTTGAATCATCAGTCAGATGAACCAACGATTCGCCACCGATCATAGCCAGTGCCAGCGCAGCCTGTACCGCTGTTCCGCCCATACCGTTTTTATAGGCAAAGGCTTCTTTTACCAGCTCTGGATCCTGTATATCTGCCTCGCCGCCTATTCCGTTGATGCAGTAATATACCACTGTTTCCAGAAGTTCCTTCCGGCTGGTAATCATATCAGCCACCTTCATCTGTGTCAGGTCAGCTCCCTGCATGGTTTCTGCCAGCAGTTCATTCAGCTTGTCCACCTGAAAATCACAGAGAATATCCAGATTACTGGTATAACCCATTGCAGTATAAATGCCATTGTCAGAACGTCTCTTA
Source organism: uncultured Marvinbryantia sp. (assembly GCA_934394985.1). Lineage (GTDB taxonomy): Bacteria > Bacillota > Clostridia > Lachnospirales > Lachnospiraceae > Marvinbryantia. The sequence continues at coordinate 39,815 of CAKRRF010000015.1, read as the reverse complement.
ATCTGTTCTGTCAGAGACTCAAATGCATGATCATATTTTTGTCTGAATTCCATTATCTGTTTCCTCTTCTGAGTCTTTGATAAACTGAAGTACTGTTTCATAATCCGGAACTGCTGTACTAGGTCCGACAGCAGAGATCCCGAATGCAGATACTGCACTTCCAAATTTTCCACATTCTTCCATGGATAATCCATTCGAATATGCGTATAAAAATCCACCCATAAAGCAATCTCCCGCTCCGGTTGTATCGACTACCGGCTTGCCCTTATAAGGCTTCCTGTAAATCGTTTCTTTAAAATCTGTCAGTACACAACCTTCTGCGCCCAGCTTGATTCCGAATACTTTCAACGGAAACTGGCGGAATGCTTCGATAATATCTTCTACTTTTTCTTTCTGCGCAAGATAACTTGCCTCTTCATAACTTGGTATGAATATATCTGTATGCTGCAGCGTCTGTCTGAGCAGGTTCATCTTGCAGCTCTCGCTGTCCGCAACCGCCACAGACGCATCCATTGCAGTGATTTTTCCTTCTTTGTGTGCTCTCTGGAATAATGTGCTGATCTCCTGATCATTCATTCCTTCCATTGCCAGAGCACTTCCCATAAATAGAATGTCCGCTTTCTGAATCTGTTCATCCGTCACATCGGTATTCTTTAACAGCTTATTGATTTCACTGTCTACCAGGAAATGACGCTGACCATTTTCTTCAATCAGCTGATAGGATGTGGCTGTGGTATAGTCCTCTTCCACCGTAACTGCCTCTGCGCAAACTCCGTTTTTCTTCAGTTCACTTAAGACAAACTTCCCGCCTGCATCATTTCCTACTTTTGCATTCAGTTCCACTTCGGCGCCCATCTTCGCCAGTACCACTGCTACAGTCAGCGCATCGCCGCCGGTATGCATCTCTACTTTACGGATCTGGTAATTATCCAGTTCCATAATATTGGCCGGGCAGGGACGTAATGGGATATCACAGAATGCCATTCCAACTGATAAAATACTCATAGTGACTCCTTTTCTAGTTCTTTACAGAACCTGCAGTCATACCTGCGATGAAATATCTCTGGAAGAACAGGAATAAGAACAGGATCGGCAGAGAACCAAGTACGCTCATTGCCATCATCTGATTCCACTCATAAGCATGCTGTCCCATCAGGAGGTTGATTCCAACAGGTACGGTACGCATCTCATTGGTCTTGGTTAATGCCAGTGCAAACAGGTATTCATTCCAGGACTGCATGAATGTGTACATTCCTACAGATACCAGTCCAGGTACTGCGGTCGGCACCAGGATCTTCCACAGTGCGGTCCATCTGGAACCGCCGTCTATCATAACTGCTTCGTCCAGATCTTTTGGCAGAGTGTTCATATATCCGGTTACCATCAGAATACAATACGGAAGTGTAAATACCATATAGGTAAGTACCAGTGCCCAGTATGTATTATATAATTTCAGTGTTACAATCAGGCTCAGGTACGGGATCAACAGTGTGATTGGCGGTACCGCCTGAATCGCTACAATAATTGTGTTGATTAATTTTTTTCCAGGGAAATTGAAACGGCTGAATGCATAAGAAGCCATAATTCCTATGATCAGTGTAACAATTACTACTAATGCTGCGATTACATAACTGTTAAGGAAGAACCTTAACTGTTCTGGATTTGTCAGAATTTTGCCATATGCAGAAAGGCTGAAATTCTTTGAAATCCATGTAGGAGGCCATGTGAAAATCTCTGCATTTCCCTTAAATGAGTTCGAGAACATCCACAGTACCGGAAAGCCGGCCCATATGGCTCCTATGATAAGAACAATAAATACCAAAATCTGTACAGATTTCTTTTTCTTTCCAACCATGTCTAGTCCTCCGATCTCTGTTGTCTGACATACAGCACACCAACGATAGAGCAGACAATCAATAACAATACCGCACCGGTAGATGCTGTGGAATACTGATATTTTGTAAATGCCTGTTTATAAATATAGGTGCTGACTGTCTCTGTTGCGTTTACAGGACCGCCTCCTGTGGTCATCCAGATCAATGCAAACTGCTGCAGTGTCCAGACGAAATCCAGCATAAGAAGACTGATCAGAATCGGTTTTAACTGAGGCAGCGTAATTCTCAGGTATGTCTGGATGGTATTGGCACCGTCCAGTGAAGATGCCTCATAGAGATCTGTGGAGATACCCTGTAATCCGGCAAGGATACTAATCATGTAGAATGGATATCCGGACCAGATATTGATCAGAGTAACAGCCTGTAATGCAATACTTCTGGTTGCCAGGAAAGATACCTTGTCGCTCGTAATATGAAGCGTCATCATCAAGTAGTTCAGAACACCACTCGGATCCAGCATCATTCTCCAGAGAATTGCAATAACGGATGCAGTAAACATCCACGGTAATGCATAAATTACACGGAAGATACCTTTTGTCTTACTTCCAAGATATCTGGTATTTAATACCAGCGCGAATATCATACCGATTACCAGATGTGCCACCATACTGACAATAACAAAAAATAATGTATTGCTGATTGCATTCCAGAAGTTCTTATCGTGAAGTACTGTTGCATAATTTTTTAATCCCACAAATACCGGGTTTTTATTCACAATTACGTTGTCAAAGAAAGAATATCCGATTACCATCACAACAGGTATCACCAGTAATACAAGCAGAAGAATAATCGTTGGCAGTAGATACCCATATGGAGTCAGTTTCTTTTTTAACACTTGTTTGTCATTACAGACATTTGCCAATTTTTTCACTCCTTTTCAAGAACAGGGCTGTACTTTACGTACAACCCTGTTTATCTAATTTCTTACTGATTGTAAGCTGCTTCCCATGCTTCCTGTGTAGCACTGAGCATTTCATCAACAGATGCTGTATCGCCATCGATGTAGAGAACAAGCTGTTCGTTCATGCTTCTCATCAGATCTTCTGCTGTAGGTGCGCCTGTGAATTCATTGATTGCATAACCTTCGCTGAAGATTTCGAATGCTTTCTGGAACAGTTCATCATTGGATGAGTAGTCTGGTTCAGCTGTGGAGTTACCTGGGAATGCATTAGCAAGCTGAGCAAGTTTTGCATTTACTTCAGGGCTCATCAGATATTCTACAAACTGCATTGCTGCTTCTTTGTTTTCGCAGTTATCTGCAATACCGATACCCCAGTTAGCTACGTCGAGACCGCTCTTGTCTGAATAGTCATCCATAACTGGCATGTTAGCAAATGTGAAGTTCAGATCTGGGCTTTCTGTCTTGATAGTTGTCAGGTGAGAAATACCATCTACCATGAATGCAAGACGTCCGTTTTCGAACTCATTTACCATATCCTGTTCTTTCATTGCTTCAGCACCATCGGACAGATATCCTTTATCTTTCATGGTCTTAACCATGTCAACTAACTGAGCAAGCTTGTCATTATCTGTCAGAGCTGGTTTGCCATCCTGAAGGAGATTTCCGCCTGAAGCCCACAGCCAGGAAGCGAACTGGTTCTGAATACCATTCGGTGCTTCTGTAGAAAGTGGAATAGCATATGCTGCTTTATCTGTATTTGTTGTGATCTTATCGCATGCATCCAGGAACTCTGACCATGTAGTAGGAATTTCTTCTACTCCGGCTTCTTCCAGGATATCTGTATTTACAAACAGTGGATATGCAAAGTTAACAACTGGGATCATGTAGGTATTTCCTTCATATTTGATCTGGTCAGATAACTGAGAATCATCATATCCGTCTGCTTCCATCAGCTCTGTCAGGTTTGCGATAGATCCCTGTTTTGCAAAGTCATATACCCAGGATCCGTCAAGACCAACAACGTCTGCCATAGTACCTGCTGCTGCACCTGCTGCGATCTGTGTCTTGGTGTCTGCATATGGGTTGCTAAGAAGATCAATCTTTACACCTGTTTCTTCTGTAAATCCATCACAGATTTCCTGTAATGCACCATCTGGAAGTTCTACTCCCCACCACTGCTGGAACTCTAATGTAACATCATCTGCGGAAACTGCTGCTCCCAGAGCCATAGCTGCGATTGCTGTTAAGATAATGCCTCGTGTAACTAAATTACTTCGTCTCATGTTCTTCGCCCTCCATACTTTTTGAATTTTTCAACATTTCGACTAATTTGGTATAAATTTCTCAGATTTATTAAGCATTTATACCAGTTCTTTCTTGTAACTACATTATAAAATAAAATTTTATTTTGTCAATATGCGTGTAACATTTTTTCACAAATCATCATTTTATACAATTTGACGTATTGTTTTTTGTTTACTTTTTCATCTCTTGTTATCTTGCACCATTCTACCCCGGAAGTACTGATCAGCATCCTCCCAACCAAGATAAAATATTTTGCATCTGTACTTTCTTTGTAGTATAATGATACGAATATTGAGCAGAAGCCTGCCTCCCGGAGACATTCTTCTGATTCACCACAAGATTATATGGAGGTTTACAGATATGTGGAAACGTTCTGATTTAAAAAGAAATGCCAAAGCAGCTCTGAAGGCCAATTATCTGAAATGTATGCTGGCAGCTATTATTCTGTTGTTTGCGGCAGGCAGTCAGACTTTTGGCGGTTCCTCGACATCCACCGTACAGGATGCCAGTGATGCTTATTATGAAAGTCTTGCCATGATAGAAATGGCTCAGACTCCGGATATCACAGCCACTCTCACCAATACCGACAGTGCGCTGACAGAAAGTTCTTATGAAACTATTTACAACCGCGCACAAGAGCTGGCACAGGATCCTTCTCTGCGCATGCTGCGTCGTTTTGTAATGGGACCGATGCAGGTTATCTGGGATTATATTTCCGATTTTCTCGGCGGTGCCGGATCCCTCATTTTGATGCTTCTTGGTGTTCTGGTACTGGAACCGATCTGCGTAGGCGGTGCCCGTTTCTTTCTGGATAACGCAAAAAAACCAGAAGAACAGACCAGCATGAACCGGCTGACCATGGCTTTTCGCGATCACAATTATATGAATATCGTATTGAATATGTTATGGAAGGATATCCTCATTATGTTATGGTCACTTCTGCTGGTTGTCCCGGGGATCATAAAATCCTACGAATACCGCATGGTACCATATCTTCTGGCAGAATATCCGGAAATGCGCCGTAAAGATGTTTTTCAGAAAAGCAAAGAAATGATGTATGGGCAAAAATGGAAAGCCTTTTTACTGGACTGGTCCTTCTTTTTCTGGGATTACCTGAGCATTCTGACCTTCGGGCTTGCCGGAATCTTCTTTGTATATCCTTACGAACATGCAGTCAATGCTGAGCTGTATCTGAAACTCAAACAGGAAGAGTACCGCAATACGTATGGATCCGGAAGCTGGGAAAACTGATAAAACACAATGAGGGAGATTTATGAGATATTATATTGCCGACTGTCATTTTTTTCATGGCGAACTGAATGACCAAATGGACTGCCGCAGGTTTGCTTCTACAGAAGAAATGAATGCCTATATGTTAAAAAAATGGAATGCGAAAGTTCGTCCCAATGATGAAGTCGTTATCCTGGGCGATCTTTCCTGGGGCAAACCCGACGAAACAAAAGAACTGCTTCAAAAGCTCAATGGAAGACTTTATCTGATCATCGGGAACCATGACCGCTTTCATCAGAACAATGCCTGGCATACCGACCGATTCGTATGGATGAAGCATTATGAAGAATTAAAAGATAACAAGCGCAAAATCATTCTCAGTCACTACCCGATCATGTGCTATAACGGACAGTATTACCGTAACGAAAAAGGCGAAGAAAAAACCTATATGCTCTACGGACATGTACATGACACTACTGATCAGCGTCTGATCGAACAGTTCTGCGATATTACAAAATCAACCATCCGCACCGGTCGTGACGGAAAGGAAACGCATATTCCCTGCAACATGATCAATTGTTTCTGTATGTATTCTGATTATACTCCGCTGACATTAGATGAGTGGATTCTCTGTGACCAAAAACGTAAAGCCAATGGGGACGGAGTTTTGCGGCACTAAAGTGTTGCAAAACTCCGTCCCCATTGGACTTCAAAACTCATTATCAATGATTTTCAGCAACTCCAGCATGCTGAAAAACTCTGTTATTTCACCTGTCTCTACCCGAAACAGCTTGCCCTGCCAGGTAGCATTCTGCCGATACTGCACCTGAATCACCAGCGTCCCCTGGGTTCCGCGTTCTTTTAATATCTCTTCGCTGTCCCATACTTTTTTGGGCTTCTCTGCTTTCTTTTTCTGCTCTTTCTCCTGATAACTGCGGGTCTTCATGGAACTCTGCGGATAATCCAGCCAATCCATCAGTTCTTCTATCTTTCGCATCAACTGAAGTTCATTTGGAAAGTAAAACGGCTCCCGATGATAACAGCAATACATTCTCCCCTGCTTGTATGTCTCTGTAATCTGGTCTATGCACACATTTACAATGTTCGGTGCTGAACAGTTTATTCTATATTCCGTCATGTCTTCTCGTCTCCTGTACTACTCTTCCGACATATCCAGTGCGCCATCAATCAGGCGGATCAATTCCAGAGCACTGCGGAAACTTTCTTTTCTGTTTTCCTCTGCCCAGGTAACGTCCCCCTGCCAGGTAGCATTTTCGCAACATTTTATATGGACCACAAAGGTTCCTGCTTTCTTTTTATTTTCCACTTATTTTTCCCCTGTTTCAGCCGATCGTTGATGTTACACTTTTATTATACCAAAGCTTCTCTTTCATAAACTATTTCGTAGCTATTTCCACATGTTCTTTTTTTCTTTAAATTTTTTCTCCGGCTTTGCTTCCTCTGTTTCTTCACAGATCTCCGCAATAGAAGCTACATAAAAGTCAATATGGTACCCCTTCGTTTCTTCCATTTTCTGAAAATTCTGATCAATGCGATGAGATACAATCGCACAGTTTTCCTGCTGAATTTCCGAAAGCATAATTAAATACTGTGAATAGTTGTAACGCGTATAGAAATCACCGCTGCGAAGCGAGGTACGAATTGCTTCTGACAACAGATGTGATACCTCTCTGTCTTTCCCCTCCTCATTTCCACAGACCTTATCCTTCGTATTTTTCAAGGTGCAGAGCATGATAAACACTGAAATTCCTTTTCGTTCCATAATTCTGCCAAACACATGATAGATGTCCACAAAGCTTGGAAATGTACAGAAATAAGCACCTTTCTTTTTTTCCTTTTCCACGAGACGATGACGGATATCATCAATCGCTCCGGATGCCTGAGACATCCGTTCCCCCATAATTCGGAATCTCTTCAACAGCTCCGGTGATGGTGCAAGCCCCAGCTCATCCAGCATCTTTTTTGTCGTTCGCTCATAAACTTCCAGGGCTTCTTTGAATCTGGCCAGTGCAATGAGCCCGTCAATCTCCCATATCTGCCATTCTTCAAATGGATAGATCTCTGCCGCCGCATGCGCCAGTTCTACCATCTCTTCATAACGTTCCCCGACCAGAAGCTCATGGCAGGCTTCATTCATACAATACTGAAACTGTTCATGATATGCCGCATTACGCACAGCCACCCAGTCTTCCCCAATCATGCTCGGAAGGAATTCGCCATTATACATCCGACAAGCTTCCATCAACCTGTTTAACCGATCTTCCAGATTTTCCGACAGTCTTGCCTGACGTACCTTTTTATCAAACTCCAATGCATCTACACTGACCGGAATTGTCTCATCCCAGTAACACATTCCGCTTCGAATCACAACATAACTGCTTTCCGGCAATCCGGTTGCCTTCAACTGCTTCCGCATACGAAAGATCGTATTATTCAGACTTCCGTTTTTATTCTCCACTTCATCGTCTCTTCCGTAAAGTGCATAAATCAGGCTGGTCTTCGCCACACCCTCCTGACCACCAAGCAGCAACATCTGAAGCAGCTGTGTTGTCTTGGACAATATATTCCGATCCAGTACAATCTCCCTGCCCTGATACTGAAGAGAAAAACCACCCAGCATTCTGGCAGATAATATATTGTCTTCTGACATGTTTTCCGCTTTCTCTGTTTTCTTCTTTTCTTCAGTCATTTTTCTTCTTCCTCTCGTCTTTATGACCTAATAATAATGTACCATTCCTGCAAGTTTCTGACAAGTTTCCGAACATGTTTTTTTCAAAAAACGCCTCTTGATTCTCTTATAATCTGTGTTAAAATAAGTACTGTTCCGATTGGTAATACCAGTTTGAACTTCTAAATTGATACCGCATATCTGACGAAAGGAACAGACACTATGGCAAAAGAAGTAAAAACGAATGCCATGCGCATTCTTGATAAAAATAAAATACCTTATGAATTGATTTCTTATGAATGTGATGAATTTATTGACGGTCTTCATACCGCCGAAAAAACCGGTGCGCCTGCGGAGCAATCTTTTAAGACTCTGGTAGCCCAGGGCAAAAGCAAAGCATACTATGTATATGTCGTACCGATTGCAGAAGAAATGGATCTGAAGCTGGCCGCAAAAGTGGCAGGAGAAAAATCCATCGAAATGATTCATGTGAAAGATATTACCGCTGTCACCGGATATGTCAGAGGTGGCTGCACTCCGATCGGCATGAAAAAACAGTTTCCGACATTTATCCAGGAAAGCGCAAAAAACTACGATCAGATCTATGTCAGCGGCGGACGCATTGGTTACACACTAAAGCTGAATCCGCAGGATCTGGCAAAACTGGTACGGGCAACCTTTGCCGATTTCATCGTGAAAGCCGAATGATCTGATCCAGCTCTATCTCCAGTCCACCCTCCAGCTGCAGTCTTCTTCGGAACAAATCGATTTTCCGAATCTGTTCTTGCACGGTTACATACGAGCCGCCTTCTTTTTTCTTATCCGGCAGAAAATACGTAATCGACACATTCGGATGCCCGTCATACTGCGCCAGCAGTTCCTGCAGCGTCTTATTTAGCTGGTCTTTTTCATTTTCATCCAGCTCTATTTTTCTTTGTGTCAGCCTTGCCTTTTCCTGTATGGCTGCCTCATGACCTGTCAGCGCAGCAAAAGGTGAGAACTGCGCTGCCCTGTCATACAGCGACATCTGCGGATGTTTTCTGGATACCGGATGCGGCATATCCCACATATCTTCATATTTATTCATGCTTTATGCCCTCCAATCTGATCATTTCGCTGTCTGGTCACAGCTCCTTCCTCCAGATTCATCCCTTTCAGAATCGCATTTTTTCCAAATTTCTTTTTAATATCCAACATGGCCTGCTGCATCTTCTTTTCTTTTTCCAGTTCTGCCCGTTCCTGCGCCTGCTGTTTTTCCCGAGCTTCATAATCCGTAAAAAGATCCATCTGTTCAAATGTATGTTGTTCTCTTTCTCCGGCCTCTTTCTCTGTAATCACATGATTGGCTGTCAGGGTAATTCGCCGCACTAGAAGATCCGGCTGCATAATGCGGTCATACAGTCCTTCCGCAGCCTCGATCAGCAGTCTGGCAGAAGCAGTATGATGCTTCAGATTTTCTGTCCCATGTGCATGTTTCGGTACTTTTCTTCCATAATGATCTGTCGTAACCGGTCCATGATACTTTTTCCGAAGTTCCGGTCTGATGAGATTTTCAATATCATATCCCACCGTCAATACCAGCTGATCCGTCACCAGCCCTTTTTCTACCAGATCCAACGACAAAAGGTCTGTCATTTCCCGCATAACCAGCCGGGCCTTTTCCACATCATATGCACTCTGCAGCACCATGCCGGAACAGATACTGTTGTTCTCCGGCTTATAGCGTTTGATTTCTTCCATTCCGACCGGTTCCCAGCCCCAGGCATGATCAATCAGCAGCTCCGCATTGATTCCAAACAGCCGATACAGCAACTCTTCATTATAAAAATCTGTTTCTTTTCCAATCGAGCATCTGGCCACATCTCCCATGGTATAGATCTGATAATCCGCCAGTTTTTTCGCATATCCACGTCCCACTCTCCAGAAATCCGTAATTGGCTGATGCTCCCATAACAGCCTTCGATAGCTGAACTCATCCAGCTCAGCCACTCGCGCCCCATGTTCATCAGCCGGCATATGCTTGGCCACAATATCCATCGCCACCTTACACAGATACAGATTCGTCCCAATCCCTGCTGTCGCTGTCATACCAACAGTTTCGTAAATATCCTGCATGATTTTTGCCGCCAGCTCTCTGGCCGTCATTCCATAGGTACCAAGATAATGCGTCACATCCATCATGACCTCATCAATCGAATAAACATGAATATCCTCCGGAGCAATATACTTCAGATAGATATGATAAATCTCTGTACTTTTCTCCAGATACAGCGCCATCCGGGGCGGTGCTGTGATATAATCCAGCCTCCACTCCGGATGGTTTTTTAATTCTGTATCTTCCGTCGCTGATCCGGTAAACTGATGCCCCGGAGCCTTCTGCAGACGCTGCCGGTTGACTTCCTTTACTTTCTGCACTACTTCAAATAATCTTGCACGTCCCGGGATCCCATAAGCCTTCAGCGATGGCGAAACTGCCAGACAAATCGTTTTTTCCGTTCTGGATACATCCGCCACCACCAGATTTGTGGTCATAGGATTCAACTTCCGTTCACAGCATTCTACGGAAGCATAAAAGGACTTCAAATCAATGGCAATGTATGTTTTTTGTTTTTCCTTTTTCAAGAACGATAATCTCCATTAATTTTCACATAATCATAGGTCAGGTCACAGCCCCACGCCTTAGCCTGCGCTTCACCTTGTTTCAGTTCCACAAGGATATGGATTTCTTCCGCTGACAAAATCTTTGCGGCTTCTTCTTCTGAGAATTCCACACCGGATCCGTCTCTGCAAACAGCAATTTTCCCAAATTCTGATTCAAAATCCACATCCACCTTATCAATGTCAAATTCCGCTTCCGCATAGCCGATGGCACACAGCACACGTCCCCAGTTGGCATCTTCTCCAAACATAGCACATTTCAGCAACGGAGAACGAATCACGCTTTTGGCAATGATAATCGCTGTATCCTGATCCGGTGCGCCAGTTACACTGCATTCCAAAAGCTTGCTTGCACCCTCGCCATCTGCTGCCAGCATACGGGTCATGTTCATCATAACGATATACAGTGCCTGGCGGAAAATCTCGTACGCTTCACCTTCTTTGTCAATCAGTTCATTCCCAGCCAGTCCATTGGCCATAACCGTTACCGTATCATTTGTAGATGTGTCTCCATCTACGCTGAGACAGTTGTAGGTAACTTTTACCACATCACTTAACGCTTTCTGAATCAATTCCGGCGTGATAGCCACATCAGAAGTAAGGAAATTCAGGGTAGTAGCCATATTCGGATGAATCATGCCGCTTCCCTTTGCCATGCCACCCATACGACAGATGGCATCTCCTATTTTAAATTCTACTGCCACCTGCTTCATCACCGTATCAGTGGTCATAATCGCATAAGCCGCACGGTCATTGCCATCTGCAGTCATTCCTTCTGCCAGTGGTTTCATATATTCTTCAAACGGCTGAATGGAAAGTCTCTGTCCAATGACACCTGTAGATCCGATGATGACCTCTTCCGGTCGAATTCCAAGCTGATCTGCTGCCAGCTGGCAGGCCTTTTCTGCAATCTCGATACCATCAAAATTGCAGGTATTGGCATTCTTGGAATTTGCCAGTATCGCACGGGCAATACCGTGACTTTTTTTCAGATTCTCACGGGTCACAATCACAGGCGCACCTTTTACTTTGTTCTGTGTATACACACCTGCTGCACTGCAAGGTTCCTGGCTATATACCAGGCACATATCGTTTTTCTTTTTATCAGGATTAATTCCTGCATTTAATCCATTTGCAACAAATCCCTTTGCTGCGCAGACGCCACCATCCACATAGGTATATCCTTCAAAATTCTCCAGCTTCATTTTCATTTCCTCCTCATCTGTCCTATACCGCTTTTACTGTATTATAATCTGATTTGGCGCAGTAAAGAAAGTAAAAATCGTACAACCAAGACTTTCCATCAAATCCATCTTTTTCTTTGTACTACGTTTACTGTCACTGTTTATCAGCCATGCCGGTGCATCAAAAAATGCTGCCTTCGGTGCCACCAGCTCATAAAATGCCGCTTTCGGTCCACCATAGCCATGATGTCCCATCTGCACATAATCAGATTTCAGTTTTTCTCCATAAGTATCAATCAATTCCTCCGTTAATGCTTTTCCCACATCACTGCAAAACAGCATGCTTTCCTTTTCACCGCTGATCCGGAACATAATCGCCCCATCATTCATCAGGTCATCTGACAGTTCGTCTACGCGATCACTGTAAGCTGACAGGATCTCTACCTTAAGACCGCCCAGCAGATTCAACTCATCACCAGTATGTACAAATTCCAGTGGAATATCCATCTGGCGGAACTGCTCCAGCGCACTGTAATCATCCCAGTCTGCATTTTCCTTCATCAGTTCCTCACTCGGATGTTCAGCCGTATAGATATGGTTGATCACAACTCCCTGCGGATCATTGTAAATCGTCATAAACGCATTGATATGATCCGGATGAGGATGAGTCAGAATCCATGCCTCCACGGAATTGCCATACTGGGCAATGATCTTCCGCAGCCTCGGCACCTCATAATTGCACCCTCCGTCTACAATTACCAGTCCGCTTTCCGTCGTAATGGTATAACAATTTTCCTGATCTTTTGTAGCATCACCAAATTGTGTAACCTTCCATCCAGTTCCCTGAGGATCCAGATCCGGAATGATATCCAGACGTGGATCCGACTGACTTTCCTCCTGCATGGCCTGAACCGTCGTGGCCAGGCTGTTTATTTTTCCATTTACCTTATAAATACCAAATCCCAACGCCAGAACTACCATCAGGCTGAGTACTGTGATTATTTTTTTCATTCCCGCTCCCTTTCGTTTATTGCAAATTTATAAATTCAGAACCATACATGAATTCACACACTCTCATTATAAACGAAATCATACATTTGCAAAGAATAAATTTAAAAACAAAATAGATTTGTGTTCCAACTTATGATATGATGTTTTTATTACGCAAAAAGACATTTGTCCGTTCACAGGAGACTATACTTATGATTACACTAAATGATTACCTGTATTCCGGGGACACCATCCCGAAAATACTGTTAAAATATATCACCGATCTGCGAAAAGATGCCAAACGCACTCATAATGAGATCGACCTGGTGCATTGCAACTTTCTTCTGCAGATCAAGGAATTACTGGAGCATAATGACTTCCTTACCACTCAGTCCCAGCAGATCAGAGAATTTTACAAATACATGGCCCGTGAATATCCCACTCTGGCTTTTACATTTAAAGGACGGATTAAGTCTCTGATCCGCGCCGAATCAAAGTTCAACGGCTATATTGTTGAATATATCTCAGATTACTACACCCATCATGACACTTATCCTTCTGTTTCCGACTTAAAAGACAGACTGAACTGCTTTCGTGATCTGATTGCCTACCGCATTGTTATTTCTGTTCCAAAGTGTCATCTGAAGCCGGGACAGGATCGGGAAACGCAGGAATTAGAATACCTGTATCAGATCGCCAATGTTCTTCCGGAATTTTTGGAAGAACGGGGTTTTACTACAGAACCCGCCAATGGCGTGAAATACAGCACATCGCCACTTTTGAATGACGATGTAAAACCATATTATCGTGATTATATCTGTGATCAAAATATCTATGGATATCGTTCTCTTCATATTACCTTTTACGATAACAGCTCCAGATCCTATATGGAAATGCAGCTTCGCACCAAGGCTATGGATGATATTGCAGAAATCGGTTCCGCCAATCACCTGAATTATGAAAAGCATCAGGAAGATGACCGTTCCCGGAGAGATCTGATTCCAAGAGACGAAAATATCTATTTTGATGAGGCTTACGCCAGAGGAATGCGTCTGCTTCAGCTGGATCTGTCCGAACTGGATGTAAATATGTTTACTGCTATCAACAACAGCCTGATTAATGACGGCTGCGGGCTGTTCCGCGGACGGCTGATCCTGCCATACGAGCATCTGTCCCGCTTCCAGAATGATCTGATTGATTAAAATGTTCTTGACATCAGATTTTTTCTATGCTATTTTGTAATTCCAAAACTTATGTGAATTTTTCTAAACAGTTATGTTTATTTTCGTCACATCACCATTCGGTGATGTGGCGTTTTTTTTTGCGAATTGGCTCTGAATAAGCAGTCACATAATACATCAATATTTTACAGGAAAAGGAGAACTTATGAATCAGACTTTTATGAAAGAAAAAAAGATTTTGCCACTGGTGCTGTCCATGTCTCTTCCGATGGTCTTATCTATGCTGGTAAACTCGCTTTACAACATTATCGACAGTTATTTTGTAGCAAAAATCAGCGAAACTGCCATGACCGCCCTTTCTCTGGTATATCCTTTACAGATCCTCATCAATGCCGTGGCTGTTGGGTTGGGTATTGGTCTGAACACTGCAGCTGCTTTTTATCTTGGTGCTCAGGAACACGAAAAAGCCAGTGATTCAGCTTCTGTTGGAATGATTTTAAGCCTGATCCACGGACTTGTACTGACCTTTGTCTGCATTCTTATTGTGCCATCTTTCTTACACTTATTTACACAGGATCAAAACGTTATCTCCTGTGCCCTGACCTATTCTTATATAGTGTTTGGTTTCACAGTTCCGATTACCGTCGGGATTGCTTTTGAAAAAGTCTTTCAGGCAGAAGGACAGATGATGATTACAATGACTACCATGCTGTGCGGATGTATCACCAACATCATCCTGGATCCGATTTTTATTTTCGGCCTTGGACCCGTCCCGAAAATGGGCATCGCCGGCGCTGCATGGGCTACCGGAATCGGACAAATCGTTCCTGTTATACTGTACTTTATCATTTATTTCAAAAAGCCTCTTCCGCTCCGTCTGCGGATCCGAAAAGGCATGTTTCGCACAAAACTCTGCCTGCGGATCTACGGAGTCGGCATTCCTGCAGCCCTCAACATGGCTCTGCCTTCTCTGATGATTACCGTATTAAATGGTATTCTGGCAGCTTTCTCTGCTTCCTGTGTATTGGTGCTTGGCATTTACTACAAGCTGCAGACTTTTATCTACCTGACAGCCAATGGCATCGTTCAAGGCATTCGCCCCATCGCCGGTTATAATTATGGTGCCGGTGAATATCAGCGTGTTCGCAGTGTTTTTAAAACTGCTCTTGCTCTGACTGCAGGTGTCATGCTGGCTGGTACCGTCATCTGTCTGACTTTTTCCTCCTGGCTGATGGGACTGTTTACTTCCAGTTCGGAAACCATAGCCCTCGGATGCACAGCTCTCCGGATTATCAGTATTGGATTTCTTGTTTCTTCTATATCCGTTACTGCCAGTGGTCTTTTAGAGGGACTGGGACAAGGCACGCTGTCCTTAGTCATCTCTTTTATGAGATATCTTTTGATCATTGTACCGGTCGCCTTTTTCTTAAGCCATCTCCTCGGCGCCATTGGCGTATGGCATGCTTTCTGGATCGCTGAAGCAATCTCCGCTTTGGTAGCCTGGATACTTTATCGTAAAAAAATAGTTCAGGGATTGCTTCAATAACGCAATCCCTGAACTTTATTTTTCTAATATACCACCACTCTGGTTCCGATTTTACAATTTCTGTAAATGTACATCAAACCATCCATTTGCATTCTGATACATCCATTAGATACTGCCTTATTGATATTACTATCCACCAATCTGTGGAATGCACACCCTTCCGGCACCTCCGGCGTTCCGTCTCCTACTGAGAACAGGATCACAGGACCTCCATACTTCTGCGCCCCATAGCCCAGAATTCGTTTTACGCCACTGGAAGTTCTGGTGTTCCATTTGCCAATACAGCAAGAAAATGACTGCTGCAGCTTCCATTTCCCCTTGCTTCCTTTGTATACATTTACTTTAAACGTACTCTCTGATACCCAAATCAGCCAATCTGTACTGCTGGCATACATCTTCTGATTCACAAATTCCTCTTTCAGCTTTTTAGAATAGTCCTTCTTGCTGGATGAATCCAAACCGGTATACTTCAGATAGCTTCTCTTAATGGTGATCTGATGCCCATTTTTCAGATATCCATTTACTGTCTTGCCCGTCTTCGCAGTAACTGTAAGTTTTGTACCTTTTGCAAGTGTCACATTTTTCTTTGCGGTTTTATCTCTTACTGTCACTTTCTTTTTGGTCTTTACCGTATATCGTGGCCGGCGAATCGTTTTAATGTCTTCCGACATGGCCTTCGCTGTAAATTCCACATTTGTTCCTGAACTATATACGATTTTCCCTTTGATTTTTCTATACGCTCTCAGTCTGTAACGGTATTTCTTTCCTTCTGTCAGCTTTGACACTTTACACATATAGCTGCTTCCGGACATTTTCTTTACCATCTTGTATTTTTTTGTTGCAGTATCATACTGATACAATACATATCCTGATAATCCGGTACGTTTCGCCCATCTTAGCGTTGCATTTAAATCCCCCTGAGACTGTACACGAAAACTCGTCGGTGCAGCAACTTTTGTCTTCGCAGATACAGGCACTGCCATCGCCATCAGCATCAGAACACTCAATAACAGTATTCTGAAACATGATTTTCTTTTCTTCATATAACCCCTAATCCTTTCCTTTGCCTTTTTCTGTTCTGTCTGACTCAGTATAACATGAAAATATGTGGAAAATGTGTGAATTTTTCCTTAATTTTATATTACCGTGCTATTGACTTTTCAGTCGTTTCTGTTTATTATAAGGAAATATTGGGAATGAAGTTCTCCCATGGGAAACCTGAACTGCTTATCAAGCTGATGACTTCTACGATAACTTATCGCAGAAGCACCAGCTTTTTTTGTTGGTTTCCCTGATTTGATAATATCTGAATTGTCATCCATCGTTTGGGAAAGGAGTTTTTTATGTTAACATCACTATCTTTTATTTTTCTGGCAGGACTGACTATGGGTGCCCTCTGTCAAAAACTGAAACTGCCACGCATTATTGGCATGCTTTTTACCGGAATCATCCTGGGACCTTACGTGTTAAATTTTCTGGATCCATCGATTTTATCCATTTCAGCTGATCTGAGAAAAATGGCCCTGATTATTATTCTGCTCAAAGCCGGTCTGTCGTTGAATCTCAGCGATCTGAAAAAAGTAGGCCGTCCAGCTGTTATGCTGTCCTTCGTACCTGCCTCCTGCGAGATTCTTGCCTATACATTTTTGGCACCAATATTGCTGCATATCACCAGAACAGAAGCCGCTCTTATGGGCGCTGTCCTTTCTGCAGTATCTCCGGCCGTTGTCGTTCCACGTATGGTTCAGCTGATCGAAAACAGATACGGCACTCAAAAAGCAATTCCACAGATGATCCTCGCCGGTGCTTCCTGCGATGATATTTTTGTCATTGTGTTATTTACCACCTTTCTGAGTATGAATCAGGGTGGCCATGCCAGCATCATGAATTTTTTAAATATTCCTGTATCCATCATCCTCGGCATTTTACTTGGTGCTTTGACAGGCTATCTGTTATACCTCTTTTTTGAAACCTCATACGCCCGCAGGCATTATGTACGAAATAGTATGAAGGTTATTATCGTACTGGGCTTTTCCTTCCTTTTAACCGCCATGGAAGGCTGGCTGGAAGATACCGTTTCTGTATCCGGACTTCTTGCCGTAACCAGCATGGCAGTCGTATTAAAAATGAAGAGCACTGTTTTTGTATCCAAACGGCTTTCTGAAAAATTTGGTAAGCTGTGGCTGGCAGCCGAAGTGATTCTGTTCGTTCTGGTCGGTGCTGCAGTAGATATTCGTTATACATTAAGTGCCGGTCTTCCTGCTCTGGTTATGATTTTCCTCGCCCTGATGATACGGTCTTTCGGCGTACTGCTTTGCACCGCAGGCACCAGTCTGACCGGAAAAGAACGGCTTTTCTGTGTCATTTCCTACCTTCCCAAAGCGACCGTACAGGCAGCTATTGGCTCTGTTCCACTTGCCGCTGGACTGGACTGCGGAAAAATCATTTTGTCCGTAGCTGTTATGAGCATTGTTCTCACTGCACCACTTGGAGCTTTAGGCATGGATCTTTCCTGCGAAAAATTACTGCAACATGAATGATGATGCTACCTTCTTATCAACACCACTGCAACATCATTCACATTCGTTCCCGTAGCTCCGGTCTTGATCAGACCATCGCATTTTTCCAGTGCATGATAGGAGTCATTTTCTTCCAGTACCTGTTCAATCCGGTAGCCGGCATCTGCCAGTTTTTTCTTCGTCTCACCATTCACGAAACCTCCTGCCGCATCCGTCGGACCATCTGAGCCATCTGATCCTACTGAAAAAACTGCTACCTCCTTTAATCCGGATATTTTTTCAGCGGCCGCCAGCGCCAATTCCTGATTCCTGCCTCCCAGGCCTGAGCCGGTCAGGTGAACCACCGTCTCACCGCCGGCGATAAAAGCCACAGATTTTCTGTTTTCCGCATACTGCTCTGCTATGGATCCAATAAAACTACCTGCTTCTCTTGCCACACAGCTCATACTGGATGTCAGCATGAGCGTCTCATATCCCAGTTCTTTACATGCCCGTTCTGCTGCAAAGCACAATTCTTTTACACTGCCATTCACCACCGTTCTTACATTATCGCACTTCTTTGGTGTTTCCACCTCTAAAAGTCTGGCTATGTTTTCTGTTAAATCCAGTCCATATTTTTCTACAATATCATGGCACATTGCCGTCGTAGTAGAATCTGGATACGCCGGACCTGATGCAATCATATCCAGTGGATCTCCCAGTATATCTGACAATACAATTGCATACACACTAGCCGGGTAACACATCTGTGCAAACTTTCCACCCTTTACCGCCGACAGTCTCTTGCGCACGGTATTCATTTCACGAATATTAGCACCACAGGAAAGCAGCTGTCTGGTGATACCCTGCAATTCCTCAGTCGAACAAAGTGGCATTTCAAAAAGTGCTGATCCACCTCCTGAAATCAGGAGAATCACAAGATCTTTTTCCGTCAGACTACGAACCAGATTTGCTGCATATCCAGTTGCCAGGAAAGAATTCTCGTCTGGCACAGGATGTCCGGCTTCAAATATACAGAATGGATCTATCGCGCCCCTGGAATGGTCATATTTGGTAATAATAACTCCTGCATCTATCCTGTCACCCAGCACTTCTTTTGCTGCTTTCGCCATCTGCCAGGCCGCTTTTCCAAAGGAAATGACAATCGTCCTTCCTTCCACCTGCTTCAGATCAGACAGTGCTCTTTTCACCGCACTGTCTGGCTGAACCGCATGGATCGCCTGATGAATAATATAATCTGCATCTTCTCGTAATGTTTTCTTCATTTCCTATACCTTTCAAATCCCTGTTTGTTCTACATAACACACAAATAACAGCATTGCCCACATAATCAAAATTCCAATGTCTCTTCGCAATCCAGCTTCTTTCAAATATGACTTTCCTTCTTTCTGCATTCCAAGTATTACATTTATCACTACCATTCCCAGAAGACCTGCCGTGGCCAATGACAAATGCACGATCGCATTTCCTTGCATCGCTGTAAGTAATGATATAGCAGCAACGGCTCCACATAAAAGGTATCCTGCCAGCCATATTCCTTTTCTTTCAAAAGGATAGTGATTTTTCATTTTCTTTGTGAGACTTTTATTATTCATGTGCCCTCCTTCTTTTTATCCCAAAATTCCAGGAAGGAATAAGGTAATCTGTGGAATATAGGTAATCAAAATCAACGTGATTACTAATGGTACAAAAAATATTAATACACTTTTTACCATGCGATCAAATGATATTTTCGCCACTTTCATAGTTGCATACAGACACATTCCAACCGGTGGTGTCAGCAAGCCAATCATCAGATTGAACACCATAATCAGGCCAAAGTGGATCGGATCAATGCCAAAACTCATCGCTGCTGGTAACACAATTGGTGTCAGAATCAAAATTGCTGAATTACATTCCATAAAGCATCCGACAAACAGGAAAAACAAATTGATCAGAATCAGGAAGATCGCTTTATTGCTGCTTACTGCCAGAAATGCATTTAAAATTAATGTTGGAACCTGTAATTTTGTAATTACAAATCCATAAAAATAAGAACTTGCCACTACCAGCATAATACCGGCTGATTCCTGTGCAGCTTCCTTGATCACTGTATACAGGTCTTTCATTTTTGCTTCTCTGTAAATCACCATGGTCAGAATGATAGCATATAAAGAAGCTACACTTGCAGCCTCAGTAGCCGTAAAGATTCCTCCCATAATACCGCCAATTAAAATAACCGGTGTCAGAAGAGATAAAAATGCTCTGGAAAATAAATGCCACAATTCCTTTGCGCTCGGGAAATGTCTTCTTGGATATTTTCTTCTGATCGAAATAATTGCAATCATAATAGACAGTGTGATTGCACATAACACTCCCGGTAAAACACCGCCCATCAACAGACTGGATATGGATACACTGGCACTTACTCCATACATAATCAATGGAATACTCGGTGGAATAATCGGTCCGATTGTCGAAGATGCTGCCGTAACTGCTGCTGAAAAGTCTGTATCAAATCCCTGTTCTTCCATTGCCTTAATCTCAATAGTACCCAGACCTGCCGCATCTGCTACTGCTGATCCGCTCATTCCTGCAAAAACAACACTGGCCAGTACGTTAGCATGTCCCAAACCTCCAGGGATCCATCCTACCAGTCCATTACAGAAATCAAAAATACGTCTGGTGATACTTCCCACATTCATCAGTTTTCCTGCAATCAGAAAGAACGGAATCGCCATAAGAGAAAATCCATTGACTCCATTTACCATCTTCTGCACCATGGTCTGCATCTGCAGAACTCCAAATCCTCCTGTTGCATACATTCCCACAATTCCAGTAATTGCTAATGCATAAGGAATAGAAACTCCCAGCATAAATAAAATCAGTAATAATCCAACAAAGATTGCTGCCAGCATACCCTATTCCTCCTTTCCTGTATCTGTTGCATTTTCCGCTGCGTAAATATCCAGACTCTCTTTATAATGAACCATTCGATAAATCACCATGATAATTCCAATCAGTGCTCCAATAATCACCGGAACATACATTACCCACATCTTCAGCCACTTAATAGATGAGAATAACATGGTTGCTGAGTTATGTGCACATTTATAAGCTCCGTATGCAAGAACCAGTAAAAATACAATATAGACTCCGCATGTAATGAAATATAAAACTTTTCTGATTTTATATGGTATTCTGTCAAAAAAATATGCTACGTGCAGCTGTGAACATGAATATTCCAGCACTGGCAACAGCAGATATACCATAAAGATATAAAACAGTCGTGCAAACTCCTGACTCCAGGTAAGTGGTAATTTTAGTACATATCTCCAGATTACCTCTAATATTACCAGTACCAGCATCGCACTCAAAAGAATTACACTGATCACTTCCAGTATCTTATTTATTTTTTTCATGTCATGCCCTTTCTGATGTATTATATATGGCAGCCACCTGACGGTCACTGCCATATGTTTCACTTTTCGTATCTGTCAGTTATGATAAGCTGTCCATGTAGTTCTGAACATATTCCTGTACTGCTGGATCAAAGGATTCTTCCAGGATCTGATTAATGGTATCGGATGCCGCATCTCTCCAGACGCTCTTATCTACTTCTACTTTTGTGATACTGCCATCGCCTTCCAGTTCATCAAAATATTCCTGTGATTTTTCCTCTAACAATTCATCCCCGTATTCACATGCTTCATCAATACATTCTTGAAGCACGTTTCTCATATCTTCGTCCATACTGTCAATAAAGTCAATATTGGCAACCCAGTGATTTACACCATACTGATGTTCTGTCATCATAACATAATTATTTACCTCGTAGATCTTATTGCTGTAAATATTATCAATCGGGTTTTCCTGTGCATCTACAACGCCAGTCTGTAATGCCTGATAGGTTTCATTCCAGTCAACTACTGTACTTACTGCACCAAGTCCATTCCATACATCACACCAGTAATCAATCTGTGGTACACGAATGTTGATACCCTGCAGCTGATCCGGAGTTTCGATTTCTTTCTTAGCAGTTAATAATCTTGGGGTACGTTTCTGAATCCCCATCAGATAAACATTACCATTCTCCTGGCAGGCTTTATTGATGACTTCACCAAGATTTTCTTCATCGTATACGGCTGCCGCATCATCGCTGCTGTTGAAAATAAATGGAATGATACATGGATCGTATCCATCACAAAGCTGTGTACTGAAGTTATCCAGCAGAAGACACATCTGAATCTCACCTGTCTTTACCATCTGCATTGCTTCTAATTCGTTTGCCAGTGTTCCATCCTGATAAAAAGTTACATTAATTCGTCCATCTGATTTTTCTTTTACCTGCTCTGCAAAATGTTCTACCGCCAGGTTACTGATTGTTCCGGTCGCATTATGAGATGAAAATGCAATGTTATAGGTTTCTCCTTCTGCCATAACGTTTCCGCCCATAAGCGCTGTTGTTACCATCATTGCTGCCATTGCTGTCATAGTAGTTTTTTTCATTTGTAAAGTCCTCCCTATTATTATCATAGAATATTTTTCCCAATTTTTACCAGTTTTTATGGTTTTAGCATTACCTTGCAGGCCATTGGATCTGTGCAGGCTACCCGGAATGCTTCTGTTGCATCGTCCAGGTCGAATACATGAGAAATAAGTGGTTCAATATTTACCATTCCATTGGCAATATTCTGCAGTGTTTTCTCAATCCACCATGGTCTGTCAATTTTAATTCTGTGCATCAGGGCAAGAGTACGAATATCAAAGCCGTCATTGTGCCATCTGTTAATAAATAATGTAGATGGCTCTAATACCCAGCTGTATAATCCAAGTATTCCACCATGCTTCAATACATCTGTACAAAGCTGGATTGCTATATCATTTCCTGCTGCCTCAATGCAGACATCTGCACCCTGATTATTGGTTGCTTCCAGAACAGCTTTTACCACATCATCTTTATTTGGATTCAGCACAATATCTGCACCCATCTTCTTAGCAAGTTCCAGTTTTCCATCCACGATATCCACACAGATTACTTTATAAGCACCCATCTTCTTTACAACCTGCATCATGACCTGTCCTGCAAATCCCGCTCCAACAATAACCACCACATCTCCCAGTTCCACTCCGGACTGCATTCCTGCGTAGATCGCACAAGATGCAGGTTCTCCAAGTGATGCTGCTTCCATGGACATTCCCTCCGGAACCTTTACTACACCATATCCATTATGTACTACCGGTGCTACAAAGTAGTCAGCCATTGTATTATACCATCCAAATGACATCACCTGATCGCCAACTTTAAAATCTGTTACATTTTTTCCAACCTCTACAATCGTTCCTGCTGCTTCATGTCCCATTTTTAATGGATAGGCATGATGTGCTTCATTGTTGGCTGCGACCTGTTCCACTAACACTTCCCTCGGCATTTTTCCTTCGGAGTAATTCTTATCCGTTCCACAGATCGAGGCCATAAAAGTCTTTACTAATACCTCATTATCCCCCGGATGGATATCATACTTCTCCACTACTACTTCATTTGGCTGTCTGGTTACTACAACTCTTGTTTCCATGTTTATGCTTCTCCTCCTGTTAATACTTTTGCTATTGCATGAAATATTGTTGCTACTGATGTGGCACCCGGATCACAGACCCCTAATCCGCGTTCTCCCACATAATATCCTCTTCCTCTTTTTGCAATCATATCTTTGGTTGCTTCCACACCTTTCCCTGCTGCTTCTGCTGCCTTTACAAAGCATTGCTCTATGTTCCCGCCATTCTCTGCTGCTTTGCCAAACGCTTCTACTGCTGGTGTATAGGCATCCATTAAGGTTTTATCTCCCACTTCTGCTTTGGATTTTGACTTTATACTTTCCTGCACCTTTTTCATTACTTCTGCCAGCTCTTTTTCATTCAGATTCTCAGCATTTTTCAGAAGTATCGCTGTCTTCTTGCAAGCAAATCCCATCAGTGTAGTCGCTGTTCCGCCACCTGCTGCCAATAAAATGGCTCCGGTTTTATCAATCATCTGCACTTCGGTTAAGCTTTCCATCTCTGGCAGTTGCTGTTTTACCTGACCAAAAGTTCTTTCGATATTGGAGCCATGTTCTCCATCTCCCATCACCGCATCTAGCTCATTTAATTCTTCTTTCTTTGCCAGAAGTTCTTCGCACACCTCTGTCAGACATCTATATACCATATTCTCCATCATCCTGTTCCCCTTTTACTCTACATGAAGTCCTGGTGTATCTGCCTCTGCATCCAGAAGTTCCTTTAACTCTTCATCCAGCTTCAGGACCGATACTGCTGCTCCCGCCATTTCAAGAGATGTCATATAGTTTCCAACAAAGCTTCTGTAAAGTTTTATCTTCTTCCCTTTTAATACATTTGCCACATCATGCATTAAAATATACAGTTCCATCATCGGTGTGGCACCGCATCCATTCACCAGTACTGCTACTTCATCTTCTTCTGCAAGACTCAGATCTTTTTCAATTCCATTTATCAGAATTTCTGCCAGCTCTCTTGATTTTGGTACCTCCATTCTCTTTATACCGGCTTCTCCATGGATTCCTGTACCAAGTTCTATTTCATTTTCTCCAAGTGTAAATCCAGGTTTTCCTACACTTGGAATGATACACGGTCCAAATGCGAAACCAAATGTTCTGACATTCTGAATGGCTTTTTCTGCGCATCTTTTTACTTCCTGAAGCTCAGCCCCCGCCTCTGCTTTTGCACCTGCTATTTTATGTACAAAAACAGTTCCGGCAACGCCTCTTCTTCCTGTTGTATTTGTGCTTTCTTCTACGGCAATGTCATCTTTTACGACTACCTTTTCGACTTGAATTCCTTCATCTTCCAAAAGCTCTGCTGCCATGTCAAAGTTCAGATTATCTCCGGTATAGTTCTTGGCAATAATCAAAACACCTTTTCCGGAATCTACTGTCCGAATGCCTTCCATCATCTGGTCTACAGATGGGGATGAAAATAAAGCTCCGGCACAGGCTGCATCCAGCATTCCTTTTCCGATATAGCCGGCATGTGCCGGTTCATGTCCACTTCCGCCTCCGGATATCAGACCCACCTTTCCTTTTACTGGTGCATCCTTTCTCACAACTACCTGCGTATCCGGAATGACTTTTAAATTGGGACAAGCCAGCATCATACCATCCAGCATTTCTGGTACAATATCGTCTATTTCATTCAAAATTTTTTTCATAATTAGTGCCCCTTTCTGTTTGCACGTAACTCGTTGTTCCTGATACCATCATTATATTTTTGTCACTCATTTGTTTCAATAAAACCTGTTTCTCAAAATGCGAATCCATCTTCAATGTTATTTCGCATTTTGAGAAATCCCTTTATTTACAGGCTCTTGCAAGACAATTATTGTTGCCTTTTTATTTTTATGCTATTCTGTAGTTATACGTATCTGTAACAATAACAAACAAAAACAATATTCTCTTTAGATGGGAGACATACTTACGATGATCGAATTGCTGGAAATTAAAGACTTTATTCAGAAAATTGCTGAGGGCATTACTCTTGCCCTCGAAATCGACACCCAGATTATTGACCGCTACTGCAACCGTATTGCAGGTACTGTCATCCAGCCTCTTCCGCCTGTAGGTGGTGTAGTCAGAACCATTCTGCAAACCGGTCTGCCTCATATCTGCACTTCTCCTGGCTATGATTCTATCTGTGATGACTGTGAACGTAAGGGAAAATGTGATGAAAAGGGTTATATTCACTACCCTATTTTTTATAACGAACAGGTAGTTGGCGTTATGGGTATCATCTGTTTTTCAGATGAACAAACAAAAAAAATAAACGACAGCCGCTATCGTCTTTTTTCTTTTATTGAGCAGATGTGTTCCATTATCGAGTTAAAACTAAAAGAATATGATATTGCTTCCAGGGAATCTAAATTACTGGAAGATACTTTATTTCAGAATCAAATTATGAACCAGACTATCAGTCAGCTGTCCAATGGTTATCTTTACATTTCTAAAGATGGTTCTATCCGTAACTATAATTCCCAGGCTCTGCGAATTTTAAATGTTTCAGAATCTGATATATCACACTTTAAAATTAATGATCTGATCACAGATCCGGCATTTTCCAGTCTATTTCAGCAAAAGTTGAATACGGTCTATGAGCGAATTTATATTCGAAAAAAAGAATATGGCATTTTTGTCAGTTTTTTTTATAACAATGACGAATTAATCGGATATACTGTTAACTTCAAAACAATTGACAGCTTCGGTTCTCGTATTGGCGTTTCTCCCCAGTCTGTTTTGGAAGACACAATAAAATTAAATGATTATCTGGGTGAAAGTAAAGAAATGCAGTCTATTCGGAATCTTGCCCTAAAAGCTGCCACTCAACCTGTAAATATCTTGATTTCTGGCGAAAATGGTACCGGAAAAGAAATGCTTGCAAAAGCAATACATGGCAGTGGCAATCGAAATAAGAATCCGTTTATCTTTGTAAACTGTGTTGCATTTTCGGCAGATTCCATAGATGAGGAAATTTTCGGTTCTTCTGAGCGCTCCGGGCATCTTCCTGATTCTCATAGTCTGGGAGCTATTGAAATGGCTAACTCTGGCACACTTTTTCTGAATCATATTGATCAGCTTCCGATTTCTGTGCAGTTTAAATTGTTATCCTGTATAAAGGACCACTATTTCTGTAAAAAAGGAAGCAAACGAAAAGTTTTTTCTGACATTCGTATTATTGCTGCTACAGATGTCTCTTTACCAGAGCGAATTGCAAAAAATGAATTTCTGGAAGAACTCTATTATTGTCTCTGTGGAGTTCCTATTGTATTGCCGCCTTTACGCGAACGAGGCAATGATATTATGCTATATGCTAATCATTTTTTGAAAAAATATGAAAAATATTTTACGGCCAAATCACTGGGGTTTGAAAATAAAATTGCAACATACTTCAGACAGTACGAATGGTCTGGGAATCTCCATGAAATGGATAACGTCATTCAATATATGTTATCTATCCACAATAATAAAACAATTGCTTTAACAGTTCAGGATTTGCCTTCTAACATCCGCGAAAATGTAAAAAACCATGGGGTTCCAAAAACTGTTCACAATAACATTTCCAGTCCATCCAGTATCTCATTGCGGGAAATTGAAAACCAGGCTATTCTCGATCTTCTTACAGAATATGGTAATACTGTTAGTGGAAAAAAATTAGTTGCACAAAAACTTGGCATCAGTCTTGCCACCCTTTATCGTCGGCTAAGAGAAAAATGAATTTTCTATATGGATAAATTGTAAATTCATTTATCATCCTATGTAGAAGCCGACATTGATCAGGTGATAAAAACGATGCCGGGAACTCACTAAAAATGAGATTCTCGGCATCATAAAACTCTTTATCAGCAATCTTAATTTCGAATGTTCTTTAAAGTCAGCATTGGGTATCTTTCTTTTCTCACAAATACCGGAATCTTCTGAATTGGAGCATCTACCACATAAGTATTTCCTCCCTGCAATACTTCACCGGTATGAATGTCACACCATTCTCCTTCCGGCAAATAAATTTGCCTCCTGCTGCATCCACTGTACAGCACCGGTGCTACCACTATATCTGCTCCAAACAGATACTGATCCTCGATATCCCACATTTCTTTCTGCTCTGGATAATCATAGAACATTGGTCTCATAAGAGGCGTCCCTTTGTTATGCGCTTCTTCCATCAGTTCATTCACATATGGTCGGATCTGTTCTCGAATTCTCAAATAATACTTTAAGATTTCATAGACTTCATCCCCAAAGGACCACAGCTCATTTGGCGATCCACTGGTGTATTTCCAGCTTCCTGCATCACCCATTTTGAACTGATGTCCTGCTTCTACCACTTTAGGTTCTCGGAATCCATGCATACGCAGCACCGGACAAAAAGTGGCAAACTGGAACCAACGCACCAAACATTCCCGAAATACCGGATCTTCTGTATTTCCCTCATGGAATCCGCCAATATCCGTGGTCCACCATGGCATCCCTGCAATTCCCATATTCAAAGCATTGGCCACCTGATTTCTCAAACTTTCAAAATTTGATGCGATATCTCCTGTCCACACCAGTGCACCGTATCTTTGAGAACCTGCCCAGGCACATCTGGTAAGGCTTACAATTTCCTCTTCGCCCTCCCGTCTTCGTCCCTCATATGCCATTCTGGAATTTTCTCTCGGATACAGATTACCAATCTCCTTGTCACTTCCAAGCCAAAAACGGTAATTATCATATTCATATTTCGTTACTTCCGGTTCACATTCATCCAGCCAGAACAAATGAATTCCTTTGTCATAATAATGTTCTTTCATCTTCTGCCATACAAATTCTCTGGCATCTGGATTGGTCGCATCAAAATAGGTATCCTGATTCTTGATGCCTATACGTGGCCCTGCCTCCGTCCGAATCAAATATCCCATTTCCTCCATATAGGCATAATTCTCGCTTCCTGTCTCTACCGTTGGCCAGATAGAGATCATCAGCTTAATACCCAATTCCTCCAGTTCTTTTACCATGCCTTCCGGATCTGGCCAAAACTCTGGATCAAACTTCCAGTCTCCCTGAGCTGTCCAGTGGAAAAAGTCAATGACAATCACAGATAACGGCAGATCTCTCTTTTTATACTCCCTGGCCACCTGTAGCAGCTCCTCCTGTGTACGATAGCGTAACTTACTCTGCCACAGACCGGTTGCATATTCTGGCATCTTTGGTACCTTGCCAGACACAGACGCATATTCTTCCTCTATTTCTGCCGGGGTATCTCCGGCGCAAATCCAGTAATCCAACTGTTTCGTGGAATCTGCTGTCCATTCTGTCATATTTCTTCCAAAAGCCGCTTTTCCAATAGCTGGATTATTCCAAAGGAATCCATATCCCCGGTTCGACATCAGGAATGGGATGGTTACCTGAGAGTTTCTCTGTGCCAATTCCAGCACACAGCCTTTCAGATCCAGATGTGGGAAAGCATACTGCCCCATTCCATAGAATTTTTCCCCATCTTTTGCCTCAAATCTTGCTGTCAGTTGAAAATTATCCGTCCCTCTGTGTGGAACAAAGATTCTCGGCAAGAATTCCAGCGCACTGTTTGCTTCCCCCGGTGCCTGTTTTCCATATCTGTTACGATAACAGTCTTCTGTTAATAATTCTTGTTTTTGATTATAAAACTTCAATTTTCCAGTACAGAGCACTTTGCAGCAAATCTTTCCATTTTTGATCATTGCCGTATCTTCCTGAATGCTGATCTTTGCATCAGTACTGTACTCTCGTGTCTCCAAAAGTGCTCCAATTTCATTATTTTGAAATCGATTTAACTGTGTGGCACGCACTCTCAGTCCATTCTTCCCCCACGGCTCTATCCGAAGCAACTCTTTATCGCTTCTGCGAATCAAGGCCATCTCTTCTTTCCACAACATATTCTATTCCTCCCAATGATCAAACAAATGCAGATCTTTGCCATTTTTATAAAATACCGGTATTTTTCCAAGAGGTGACTCCACTTCTGCCATTTCTCCACCCTGATAGACCTTCTTTGTCCAACCATCGATCCATGTGGCTCCCTCCGGAAGGTATACTTTTCTTTTTTCACAACCTTTTTCCACTACCGGGGCTACCAGAATATCTGGTCCAAACATATATTCATCCCCGATCTCATACAAATTTTTGTCCGCCGGGAAATCAAAAAACAGCGGTCGAATCACTGGTGTACCTGTCTGAGAAGCATATTCCATCTGCTCCATAATATACGGAATCATTCTTTCACGTAAAAACATATATTTTGTAATCATCTGATATGCTGTTTCGCCAAAGCTCCAGACTTCATTTGGTCCACCAGATCCGCAATAGCCATCCGGATTTAAAATATCTCTTTCTGGATACGGCAGGCGGAAGCCATGCAGACGAAATACCGGACAAAATACTCCAAATTCGAACCATCTGACGATCAACTCACGGAATTCTTCATCCTCTGGATCACCATTAATAAATCCTCCAATATCCGTGGTCCACCAGCTGATACCGCAAAGCGCTACATTCAGTCCTGCTTTGATCTGTTTCCGAAGACTGTCAAAAGTAGATGCAATATCTCCTGACCATAATACAGCACCATACCTCTGACTTCCCAGCCATGCACAGCGGATCAGGTTGCATACCTCTTCTTCTCCGGCTTCCTTCATTCCATCATAAAAAGCCTTCGCATATCCTACGCAGTATGCATTGCTGACTTCCTGACCATTTCCAAGATACATACGTACATTATCATAATCATATGGTCGCATTTCCGGTTCCGCTTCATCCAGCCAGTACATTTTGATTCCATAGTCATAATAATTCTCTTTTGCCCGATTCCAGAAAAATTTCTGTGCATCCGGATGAGTACAGTCTACATAGGTCTGTGGACCAAAAAACATAAACACCACATCCACACCCTTTTCTCCTCTGAGCAGATAATTGTGATCTCTCATCACTCCATAGTTCTCACTTCTCGGATCTATGGTTGGCCAGATGGATACCATCAGTTTGATTCCCATACTTTCCAGTTCTTCTACCATTGCTTTCGGATTTGGCCATCTCACCGGATCAAACTTCCATTCCCCCTGCATGGTCCAGTGAAAATAATCAATAACGATCACAGAAATCGGCAGTCCTCTTCGCTTATACTCTCTGGCCACTTCCATCAATTCCTCTTGTGTCTCATATCTCAGTTTACACTGCCAGAAGCCAGCAGCCCATTCCGGGAACTTTGGTGCACGACCAATCATTGCTGTAAATTTTTCATTGATATCTGCCGGAGATGTTCCTGCAATTACAATATAGTCGATCTGCTTCGAGCACTCTGTATACCAGAGGGTATGGTTATTTACAAACTCTGCACGTCCAATAGCCGGATTATTCCATATAAATCCATAGCCTTTGGAAGAATAGGTGTACGGTATTGTACATTTTCCATTTTTCTGCCACAATTCTATTGTGCTACCCTTTAGGTCAAAACAGTCATTGGCATCCTGTCCCATACCATAAAAATGCTCATTTCTGTCTGCTTTAAAGTACAGACTCATCTTAAACTGATTCCCGGACGTCACCCGGTATTCACGTGCTCTGCGAAGCGGCGCTGTATGTACACGGCCATCAATCCAATATTCATCCAGGAGCACTTTTCCTGTCTCGGTGTTATAATAAGTAACCGATCCATCTCCTGTTATGGTCACTTTGATTTTTCCATTAATCAGAGTTCCCATTTCCTCATTCATTTCGATTATACAATCCACATTTTCTTCCGGTTCCAGAAGTGTCCAGTTCAGATCTTCATCTATATGAAGACTTTTGGAACTCCGAAAACGAATTGCATCTTTCCCATAAGGTTCAATATAGACAATTTCTCCTGCTGTTTCCCAGATTAATCTCTGATTTTCTATTTTTCCTTCAAATTTTGGAATTACATAATATGCCATCTCTTTTTATCCTTTCACCGATCCTGCTGTCATTCCAGATACAATATACTTCTGCATGAAAATAAATATAATCAAAATTGGTAATACAATTAAAGTAGCATATGCCATCAAAATCTCCCATCTGACTCCCAATTCTCCCATAGCTTTATATAAAATCAGAGAAATTGGTTTCAGCTCCTCTTTTGTCAGGAACGTCAAAGAAAATACCATGTCGCCCCATGCCATAAACAGAGACATCGCTACTGCCGTGGCCACCCCCGGCTTACAAATCGGAAGCATAACTTTCAGAAATGTCTGCCAGGCATTACATCCGTCAATAGTTGCCGCTTCATCTAATTCCTTTGGAATATCCTTAAAATAACTTCGCAATACAATAACAGAAAATGGAATTGTCAGTGTCGCATCCGACAATATTGCGCTCAGATAGTTATTCAAAATTCCCACTTTTTTAAAAGTCATGAATAACGGCGTTAAGATCAAAGAACTTGGAAGCATCTGAGCAACCAGAAAAACAAACAGTAAAATTGCCACAAATTTTGTTTTAAATCTGGCCAGTCCATAAGATGCCGGAACAGATAGAACGATTCCAATCGCTGTTGCAGAGAACGCAATGATTACACTGTTTTTCATATACGTAAACAATCCTACTCCACTATGCGCTTCTATTTTAAACGCATCCAGTGAAAAGCTTCTCGGAAAAAAAGTTGGATTCATAAAGGTTTCTCCTGGCCTTCGAATCGCTGTGGTAAGCATCCAATAAATTGGAAATAAAAATGCCATCGTAATCACGATGCCAATAACAGAAAATAAAATGCTTTTCTGTTTATCGGTCATTCTTTTATGCTTTCTCATACCGCATCTTCCTCCTTATCTTCATTCATAACCATCTTGATATAAAAGACTCCAACCAACATCAGCAATACAAACAAAATATTTGCCACTGCCGCACCTTTAGAAAAATTATATTCACTGAAGGAATAACGATAAGCCAATGTAGAAAGCATTTCTGTAGAAGTACCAGGACCGCCTCCTGTCATAACATATACAAGATCAAACACTTTAAATGTATAGATAAAGCCAAGCGTCAATGTTGAGATAATCGCTGGTTTTAGCAGTGGCAATGTGATATATATAAAGCTCTGCCATTTTGTTGCACCGTCAATACTCGCTGCTTCAAAGTAATCTGCCGGCAATGTAGTCAGTGCCGTTGCTAAAAGTAACATATTAAACGGAACACCTTTCCAGGTATTGGCCACTACAACTGCTGCCATAGATGTATTTCCATGAGCCAGCCATTCAACAGGCTTGCTGATAATATGCAAATTCATCAAAATTTGGTTGATAATTCCCACATCACTATTAAACATATATTTGAAAACACCAGCTACTGCTACCATTGGTACCATCCAGGCAATGACATTAAACCCTCTCAAAAAGCTGGCCAACTTGAATCTTTTACCAAAAAACAATGCCATTGCAAATCCTATTGGAAACTGAAACACCAGACAAAACAGTGTATATACCAGTGTATTTTTAATTGCAGTAAAAGTAACTTTTTCTCCTAAAATGTCTTTGTACATTTCCAGCCCTATAAAATGACTTTCTCCTGTTGCAAAATTCATCAAATCCACATTTTTAAAACTCATATATATATTATAGAGAATTGGATAAATTATCAGGATTGTCATAAATATCGCAGCTGGAAGTACAAACGAGAAAAAAGCCAACTTTTTCTTTTTGAAATAACTCATCTTACCCATAATCCGACTCTCCTTATTCAAAAGGGAGACAGACACTTTTCTGTCTCCCTATATTCTTTATTTATGAATATTCCCGTCAAGTAGCATATCCGTTTAACCAATAATTTCAGAAATGTCTGCTGCAGCTTTGGTACACGCTTCATCTACATCGATTTCGCCTGACAGTATTCCCTGGAAGCAAGTCTGAATTGCAGATGAAATCTCCGGCCATCTTTCATGAGGTCCCCTTGCTCTTGCTACTTTCAGCTGATCCATGTATACAGATAAAATCGGATCAGATGCCCATAATTCCGATTCATCTGCTGCATCTTGGCGAGATGAAATATACCCTGCACTCTCACTAAATGCTCTGGAATTATCTTTTCCGCTAAGATATTCCATCAATTTCCAGGAAGCTTCTCTATGCTCATCTTTCAACATAATAATATTTCCGCCACCGATTGGAGATGCTGCATTTTGATTCTTTGCAAATGTTACTACTCCAAAATTCAAATCCGGATTCTCGTTGGCAATGTTTGTCTTCAGCCAAGAACCGCCAACCATAAATGCTGATTTCCCTGTTGCAAATAAAGATGCACACATATCAGCCTGAGTCATAGAAATAAGTTCTTTACTCATATAACCATTCTGATAAAAATCATTGATCATAGTCAGTGCTTCTTTTGCTCCGTCTGAATCCATAGAATCATAATCTGCACCTGCCTGCCAGATAAATGGAATTACATTAAATGTTCCTTCTTCTGACTTAATCAGTGACATAGTCAGACCATAATGATCATCCGTAGTGGTTTTTGCTACCATATCTTTGAAATCATCCCAGGTCCAGTCCGCAGTTGGATACTCTACTCCCATTTCATCCAGGATATCTTTGTTGTACATAATAGCAAGACAGTTGCTGTAATATGGAAGACCATAATATTTTCCATCATACATTGCTGAATTACGAGGTCCTTCAAAATAGTTATCAATTTCTCCCCATGCTTCGACTTCTTCTGTAATATCTTTTGCTGCACCCATCGCCGCAAAAGATACATTGTCTACTGTGTCGCATAATGTTACGTCTGGCAATTCATCTGCTGCTACACCAATAGTAACTTGTTTCTTTAATTCTGAAAAAGCAACGCTTTGCGTTTCGACCTTGATGTCCGGGTTCTCCTCTTGAAACTGATCGATCATATCCAGTAAAACTGTTGCCTGATCCGGTGAAATATGATACCACATTTCAATGGTTGTAGGATCATCCGCTGCTGCTCCTGCTGACATCATCGCTGACATAATTCCTGCTACAACAGATGCTGTCAATGCCTTTTTTAACACTTTTTTCATTTGTAAAACCCTCCTTTATGTTTCTTCTGTTCATTTATGATAATAGAAGTATACTCCAATTTTCTTTTCGAGAAAATTTCAACCATTTAAGAAAAGTTTGTTATTTTAATCAAATTAAATTCCAATATTTTAACATATTTTGACATTTTGCTTAAGCAATGGTATATTTTAGTATAACTATGATACATTTAAGACCTAAAACCATTTTTTAAGATACTTCAAGAGGTACTGTCTTCCATGCTGCATGTTTATTACATTCTAAAAGAAAAATATCAGTCCAACATCCGAATCAACATCTTAATTTTGCTGGTGGCATTTATCCTGATACCCACACTGACTTTACAAACTGCTAATGTAATTACTACATCTACTGTTACACATCATCAGAATCAGGCTATTCTGGATGAAAACCTGAAACAAAGTACCATGCTTCTGAATGCCCGGGTTTCTGCCTATAAAGATGTGTACTTTAATATTTCTACTGACACAGCCTTTCTGAAAAGTCTTGATCAGCTTAACAGAACAAGTCCTGATACTATGATTTACCGCCGCATCAAAGATACTATGGATACCGTTGTCATGTCCAAAATTTTACTATATCCAGAAATCCAGGGCGTAGGTGTAATTGCCCCAAATCAAGTATCGTATTTTTATTCTCAAAAACGCGAAAAATATCAGTATCTCTCTGATTATTTTACAAACCATTACCTAAAACTACATGATCAACTGGGCACCTCTCCAAAATGTACTGCAGGCAGTATCAATGCATCGGATAATTCTCTACAACAGTCAGTTTTTTATCTGGGAGGCGGCATAATTCATTACGAAAAACTTAACATCACCGGAACACTGATTTTATTTATTGATGCTTCCAATCTAAACCAAATATTGAATGATGAAAATTCAAAAATCTATCCTTATACATCCAGAGTTCTTTTTCTTCAAGATGGCTCCATTATCTGTGACAAAAATCAGAATTGGGGAAAAAAGATTTCTGACGTACCGGAATATGCCAAACCTTCCCGTCAAATCAATCGTACAGAAATAACTACCGATAAGTTGAATATGACTATTTACAATTTCATTGATTATAGCCGTCAAAACCGAAACCTGGTCCTTTTGTGGACAATATTCGCTTTATTAACTCTGCTGTTTATCTGTCTTCTGATGTTCATTCTATATATCATAATTGGAAAACAGATCATTCATCCAATTGAACATATTGCACAGACCATGAACAAAAGTACCACTAACCAACTGGGGCCACCATTAACAGATATACGAAAAAATGAAATCGGTAAAATTGAAAAGTCCTATAATCGCATGATCTCAAATATAGAACATTTGCTTACAGAAAATGAACTTCAAATGCAGAAAACCTACGAGGCAGAGCTCAAATCACTGGAACTACAAATTAATCCGCATTTTATTTTTAATACATTAGATACGATTAACTGGACAGCTGTTCAGGAAGGAGCCATGGATGTCAGCGAAATGCTTACCGGTCTTGCAGCCATCCTTCGCTATACCGTATATGGTATCAATCAGGTAATTCCTCTGAAAAGTGATATTGACTGGATTCACCAATATCTGGAATTGCAAAAGATTCGTTTTCACAACAAGTTTTCCTATGATCTTTTCATTCAAGACTCGTCCATTTATCAGCTTCGTATTCACAAGCTGCTACTGGAACCGATTTTGGAGAATTCTCTGGTACACGGATTCGATGGTCTTAATCAAAATTGTCATATTGAGATTCGTTATCAAATATTACAAAATCAATTTTTAAAAATTACCATTACAGATAATGGAAAAGGTATGTCAGAAGAAAATCTCCAGTCATTGCGTTCCATGTTATCCAGCCCGGATTGGTATCGCATTGAGACTGCCAAGTCTATTGGCCTGTTAAATGTAATGTGCCGTATACATACCTACTATAAAGGCAGTAAAATCATAATTTCATCCAAGCATCATATCACCTGTTGTAAGTTATTCATACCACTATCAGAAATGGAGTAAAGACTATGTATACCATTTTAATTGTCGAAGACGAAGTTACATCCAGAGAAGGCATCTATCAGTTACTGATTCAGCATTTAAAAGACTGTACTATTTATTCTGCCATCAGTGGAAAAGACGGATATGAAAAAGCCTTACAACTCACACCAGATATTATTATTGCTGATATACAGATGCCAGAATGGAACGGTCTCATCATGCTGGAACAGCTTCAAAAAAATGAGTTCTCCGGACATGTGATTCTTTTATCCGGATTTGCTGAATTCAAATATGCACAGAAAGCGATTGAACTGGGAGTGGATACTTATCTTCTAAAACCAGTAAATCCTGTAGTCTTGCTTGACAAAATACATGATATTTTATCCAAGATTCAGCACAATGATCAGGCAATTCTACTACAAAGCGGCCAAACATCCAAACTCTATCTGCTGTCCGAAGATGATCAAACATTTCTGTCCTCTTTTTTAGCGGACAAAAATTATACCGATTATTTTCTGGCTATTGTCTATCTAGAGCAAGAAGT
Organism: uncultured Marvinbryantia sp.; assembly: GCA_934394985.1. Taxonomy (GTDB): domain Bacteria; phylum Bacillota; class Clostridia; order Lachnospirales; family Lachnospiraceae; genus Marvinbryantia. Next base: position 2,624 of record CAKRRF010000015.1, on the reverse strand, counting down.
GCATCTTCCAAAATCAGTAAAAGCAGCTATCCAGTCTTTCCCGGATGCTTATTACATAGCACTTCAGGATCCCCATTATAAAGGCATCCTGTTTGGTTTCTGTTCTCACAAAATACTGCATTCCAAAATTTCCTGGTTTGCATCACAACTACGAGATTATCCGTTCTGCACCTGTATTTATACTGTAAAAAACAACGAACAAATTATCTCTTGGTTGAAAGAATATCAGTTACTGCAGTCCTGTATTCCATGGTCGATCACTTATCATAGTTCTTTTTTTGCATTCGATTCCAAAATGCAATATCCAGATACACGAAAGCCACACGATCTGGATACTTACGTGCAAAAAATACAACATCTTTTTTTTAACGAAGATTATCTGGGCTGTCATGATTTTATAGTAGATTATCTTCATAAAATGCAAAATAGTGACTATGCTCCAAATGTTATTCTAAATACCGCTGCTATCAGTATTGTAAAAACTGCGTCTTATGATGATACCGGACATAATGCGGTAAACACTATTCGCAAAGCTGTTACTATGGCTGGTATAGAAGCCTGCCTGAAGGAGTATTTTTCATCAAAACGCTTTCTTCCTCATGCAGAGCAACATTATTCCAAACTGGTGCAACGAACTATTACCTACGTGAAAGACCATTTTTCAGAACCAATCTCTCTCAGTAGTGTTGCTGATTATCTCGCTATCACACCACAATATCTGAGTAAACTCTTTGTCCAGGAAACCAAGGCTAACTTCATCGATTACCTGAATAATTATCGTCTGGAACAAGCTCAGATTATGCTGTCAGAAACAAACTTTCAAATCAGTGAAATTGCAAAAAAAGCCGGTTACTCTGATGCTAAATACTTTTGTACTATCTTTAAAAAGAAAATGGGTATTACCCCAAATCAGTATCGGAAAAACACCTCTATTCCAGTTTCACATTAATGATTCTGAAATATAACAAAACCAGTGAAATGTGAACCCCTTTTCACATTCCACTGGTTTTTCATGTTACATAATTTTCCAGAACTGCACTCTATAGCCTATAGCATATAATATTTTAGTGCTACCTTCTTATCAACACCACTGCAACATCATTCACATTCGTTCCCGTAGCTCCGGTCTTGATCAGACCATCGCATTTTTCCAGTGCATGATAGGAGTCATTTTCTTCCAGTACCTGTTCAATCCGGTAGCCGGCATCTGCCAGTTTTTTCTTCGTCTCACCATTCACGAAACCTCCTGCCGCATCCGTCGGACCATCTGAGCCATCTGATCCTACTGAAAAAACTGCTACCTCCTTTAATCCGGATATTTTTTCAGCGGCCGCCAGCGCCAATTCCTGATTCCTGCCTCCCAGGCCTGAGCCGGTCAGGTGAACCACCGTCTCACCGCCGGCGATAAAAGCAAGACTCTTCTTTGTAACCTGATTGGTTTTTGCAATATCCCCCAGAAAAGCTCCTGCCTCTCTTGCCACACAATCCAGTTGATCTGTCAGGATCACCGCTTCGTATCCCAGGGATTCACAGACTTCTTTTGCAGCCTGGCAAAGATTTCTCACACTGCCTGTAATCTCTGTCGTCACATTATTCAATATCTTTGGCGTCTCCTGCTGCAGCAATCCTGTCGCCTGCTCTGATAACTTCAGATGATATTTCTCTGCAATCGCCATTGCCTGCTCACAGGTCGATGTATCCGGATAAGCTGGACCGGAAGCAATCATATCCAGTGGATCGCCTAATATATCACTTAATACGATACTGTACACTTTAGCAGGCTTACACAACTTTGCAAATCTGCCCCCCTTTACCGCTGAAAGACGTTTTCGAATCGTATTCATCTCCACAATATCCGCTCCACACGCCAATAGCTGCTTCGTAACATCTGCCAGTTCTTCTCCTGAAATCAGCGGTTTTTCAAAAAGTGCAGAACCTCCACCAGAAAGCAGAAATAATACGGTATCTTCCGCCTGCAAATCCATAACCAGATTCAGAGCCGCCTGCGTTGCTCGAAAAGAATTCTCATCCGGAACAGGATGACCAGCTTCATAACAACTGATTCGCGGCAGTTCTCCCATTACATGATCATATTTCGTTACCACAACACCCTTTTCCAGCCGATCCCCCAACAGCATACCGGCAGTTTTTGCCATCTGCCATGCAGCTTTACCTGCTGCCACCAGATACAGCCTGCCCTGCCCAAACGTTTTCCCCTTCAAAGCCTTCCTTACTGCCTCATCTGGCAGCACATGACGAATTGCCTCTTTTATAATAAAATCTGCATCCTCCCGTAATGTCATTGCTCACTTTCCTCCACATGTATTCTTTTCGTTTCCTGTTATTTCTACGGTATCACACTTTTCCAGACATATCTATTCCACTTTTTTACAAAAATAAAAGAATATTAAACTCATAGACCTTAGAGTTTTAGCCCAGGTCCTCAGAGTTTTTTCAAAAAATACTTGCTTTTTCCGATATAGAGTGTTATGATATTAAAGCTAGTTCATAGCAATCGATGCGTGGCTCAGCTTGGTAGAGCGCTGCGTTCGGGACGCAGAGGTCGCAAGTTCAAATCTTGTCGCATCGACTAATAAAAAAGAGAATCGTTCGTGAGAATGGTT
>CAKRRF010000014.1 GCA_934394985.1 uncultured Marvinbryantia sp. | reverse complement strand
GGAGTGCCCAGGAAGGACACTCCTTATTTTTTATTCTTTTCTACTTCCATAAGCTTCATAGCACGAACCTTTAATGGCAGACCAAACAGTGTGATAAATCCGCTTGCATCGTTGTGATCATACAGATCGCCAGTTGTGAAAGAAGCAAGAGATTCATTGTACAGGCTGTATGGAGAAGTCGTACCGGCTTTGATGATATTGCCTTTGTAAAGTTTGAATTTGACTTCACCAGTTACATATTTCTGGGTACTCTTTACGAAAGCCTGAAGAGCTTCGCTCAGTGGAGTAAACCATTTTCCTTCATAAACTACCTGAGCCAGCTGGCTGCCAAGTTTTTTCTTAGTCTCCATAGTCTCACGGTCAAGGCAAAGTTCTTCCAGCTGATCATGAGCTTCCATCAGGATAGTTCCGCCTGGAGTTTCATAAACACCACGGGACTTCATACCAACTACACGGTTTTCTACGATATCTACGATACCAATACCATGTTTGCCGCCAAGAGCATTCAGTTCACGAATGATATCAGAAACTTTCATTTCTTTTCCATTAATAGTCTTTGGAACACCCTCTTCAAAGGTCATAGTTACATATTCACCTTCATCAGGAGCTTTTTCTGGAGTTACACCAAGAACCAGCATATGGTCATAATTTGGTGCATTGGAAGGATCTTCCAATTCCAGACCTTCGTGGCTGATATGCCACAGGTTACGGTCACGGCTGTAGCTGTGACTCATATCAAATGGAAGGTCGATACCATGTTTTTTACAAAATGCGATTTCATCTTCACGAGACTGCATAGTCCACACATCTGTCATTCTCCATGGAGCGATTACTTTCAAGTCCGGTGCCAGAGCTTTGATGGCCAGTTCGAAACGGATCTGGTCATTACCTTTACCGGTAGCACCGTGGCAGATGGTAGTAGCACCTTCTTTTCTGGCGATCTCTACCAGACGTTTTGCAATAACAGGTCTTGCCATAGAAGTTCCAAGAAGATATTTATGTTCGTATACAGCACCAGCCTGTACGCATGGAACAATGACATCATCACAGAATTCGTCTGTTACATCTTCAATATATAATTTTGCTGCTCCGGATAATTTGGCTCTTTCATCCAGACCATCCAGTTCATTACCCTGTCCGCAGTTTACACAGCAGCAGATAACATCATAATCAAAATTTTCTTTTAACCATGGGATCATGGCTGTGGTATCCAGTCCACCTGAATAAGCTAAAATAACTTTTTCTTTCATTTTATAGTATCCTCCTGTCACTGACAAACGTTTTGCTGTTTGCTTAATTAGATTCTACTATACATCATTTAGAAATGTTTTGCAATATCCAATCTGCTGAATACACATAATTATACAGAGCAAAATGGTGTAAAATGTATAAATATAAAATAACACTTGCATTATATTCAACATGAATGTATAATTATGCAATATCGAAACGAGGCTATATAAAGGAAGCCATTTGACAGATAAAAGAAGGGAGAAGTGCTATGATAAAAGCAGGTATTATTGGAGCAACTGGTTATGCGGGTGCAGAAATTGTAAGGTTACTGATGGGACATCCGGAAACAGAGATTAAATGGTATGGTTCCAGAAGCTACATTGATCAGAGATATGCAGATATTTATCGCAATATGTTTCAGATTGTAGAAGATGTATGCAAGGATGACAATCTGGATAAGCTGGCGGAGGAAGTAGACGTGATTTTCACAGCCACACCGCAGGGTTTCTGTGCATCTGTGATCAATGAAGAGATTTTATCCAAAGTAAAAGTAATTGATTTAAGTGCAGATTTCCGTATCAAAGATGTAGCGACTTATGAAAAATGGTATGGTATTGAGCATAAATCCCCGGAATATATCAAAGAAGCAGTTTACGGGCTTTGTGAGATTAACAGAGAAGATATCAAAAAAGCAAGACTTGTTGCCAATCCCGGATGTTATACCACATGTAGTATTTTGTCTTTGTATCCGTTGGTAAAAGAAGGACTGATTGATCCGTCTACTATAATTATTGATGCAAAATCCGGTACCTCGGGAGCGGGCCGTGGAGCAAAGATTGACAATCTGTTTTGCGAGGTTAATGAAAATATGAAAGCTTATGGCGTGGCAACGCATCGACATACACCAGAGATCGAAGAACAGCTGGGATATGCCGCAGGACAGGATATTGTGTTGAATTTTACGCCACATCTGGTTCCGATGAACAGGGGGATTCTGGTTACTGCCTATGCTTCTTTGAAAGAGAAAGTATCTTATGAAAAAGTGAAGGCGGTCTATGATAAATATTATGAAAAAGAGAAGTTTGTAAGGGTATTGGAAAAAGATGTCTGCCCGCAGACAAAATGGGTAGAAGGCAGCAATTATGTAGATGTAAATTTTAAAATAGATGAACGGACCGGAAGAGTGATTGTCATGGGAGCACTTGATAATTTGGTAAAAGGTGCTGCAGGACAGGCAGTTCAGAATATGAATCTGATTTTTGGACTGAATGAAAGTATGGGATTGGATCTGGTTCCAATGTTCCCTTAAAAAATAGGAAAGAAGAGACTGTATGGCAGAAAAGATCATAATCAGGGCAATGAAAATAGATGATTTCGATCAGGTTCATGACCTCTGGATGCAAATCAGTGGATTTGGAATCCGCAGCATCGATGATTCCAGAGAAGGAGTGGAACGTTTTCTGAGAAGAAATCCACAGTGTAGTGTAGTTGCAGAAAAAGAAGGACAGATTGTTGGAAGTATTTTGTGTGGACATGATGGAAGACGAGGATGTCTGTATCATGTCTGTGTTCATCCGAATTACCGTAAACAGGGAATTGGCAAATCCATGGTAGTATTCGCAATGCAGGCATTAAAAAAAGATCAGATTAACAAAGTCTGTCTGATAGCATTTACTCAGAATGATATCGGGAATGCATTCTGGAAAGAAATTGGCTGGACAAAAAGAGAAGATCTGAATTATTATGATTTTACATTAAATGAAGAAAATATCACAGCTTTTAATCAGTAAACAGGAGGAATAGGAAAATGGAAACATTGGAAAACTGGCAGGAAAAAGCGGAGGTCTTAATCGAGGCACTTCCCTATATTCAAAGATTTCGTGGAAAAATCATTGTGGTAAAATATGGTGGAAGCGCTATGGTGGATCATGAACTGAAAAAAAGCGTAATTCGTGATGTGGCATTATTAAAGCTGGTAGGTTTTCGTCCGATTATTGTTCATGGAGGTGGAAAGGAGATTACCAGATGGGTCAACAAGGCTGGACTGGAGACTCATTTTGTGAATGGATTGCGTGTCACTGATCAGGATACCATGGAGATCGCCGAAATGGTATTAAATAAAATTAATAAAGGGCTGGTATCCATGATGGAAAAGGTGGGTATCCATGCAGTAGGAATCAGCGGAAAAGATGGTACTACTTTGAAGGTGGATAAGAAGTTGTCGAAAGGACAGGATATCGGATTTGTAGGTGAGATCAAAGAAGTAAATACCAGATTGCTGGAGGAATTGCTGGATAATGATCTGGTGCCGGTGATTTGTCCGATCGGATCTGATGATGAATTCCATTCTTACAATATTAATGCAGATGATGCTGCCTGTGCAATTGCATCTGCCATGGGAGCAGCCAAGCTGGCATTTTTAACCGATATTGAAGGTGTTTACGAAGACCCGTTAAAGAAAGAGACTTTGATTTCCAGAATGACTGTCAGTGAAACAGAACACTTCCTTTCCAGCGGAAATGTAGGTGGAGGAATGCTTCCGAAATTACAGAATTGTGTGGACGCGATCAAGGCAGGTGTATCCAGAGTGCATATTCTGGATGGAAGAATTGCACATTGTCTGTTGTTGGAGTTCTTTACCGATAAAGGTATTGGTACAGCGATTATTGCAGATAACGAAGAAGAATAAGGAGAAGAAGACAAGATGAATGCATATATGGAACAGACAGAACAGTATGTGCTGCATACTTATAATCGCTTTCCGATAGTACTGGAATCCGGAAATGGTGTGTACTTAAAAGATACAGATGGAAAAGAATACCTGGATTTTGCAGCCGGCATCGCAGTGTATGCTCTTGGTTATCACTATCCGGGATATGACGAAGCACTGAAAGATCAGATTGATAAAGTCATGCATACCTCAAATTTGTATTATAATGTACCGATGGGAGAAGCAGCAGAAAAGCTGGTGAAGGCCAGTGGAATGAGTAAAGTATTTTTTACCAACAGTGGTGCCGAAGCGATCGAAGGAGCCATTAAAGCAGCCAGAAAATATGCATGGCTGAAGGATGGGGAAGCGGATCATGAAATCATTGCGATGAATCATTCGTTCCACGGACGCAGTGTGGGAGCACTTTCTGTAACCGGTAATTTTCATTATCAGGAAGCTTTTCGTCCTCTGATGGGAGGCGTAAAGTTCGCTGACTTTAATGACATTGACAGTGTGAAAGCGCAGATAACGGATAAGACCTGTGCAATTATTATGGAAACCGTACAGGGAGAAGGAGGGATTTATCCGGCCGATCCTGCATTTTTGAAAGCGGTACGCCAGATCTGTGATGAAAAAGATATTTTACTGATTCTGGATGAGATTCAGTGTGGTATGGGAAGAACCGGATCTATGTTTGCATGGCAGCAGTATGGCATTGCACCGGATATTATGACAACAGCCAAAGCACTTGGAGGCGGAGTCCCGGTGGGAGCATTTGTATTGAATAAAAAGACGGCAGTGGCATCCCTTGTACCGGGAGATCATGGCACTACCTATGGTGGGAATCCGTTTGCCTGTGCAGCAGTATCCAAAGTATTTGATCTGTTTGAATCGGAAAAAATTGTGGATCATGTCAATGAGATTGCACCGTACTTTGAAGAAAAACTGGAAGAACTTATGAAGAAATATGACTGCATTACAGCCAGAAGAGGAAAAGGACTCATGCAGGGACTGGTGATTGGTAATGGTGTGAAGGTGGGAGATATTACAAAAGAAGCACTGAAACATGGTCTGATTGTAATATCAGCAGGTAGTGATGTACTTCGTATGGTACCACCACTGATTATTGAAAAACAGCATATAGACGAATTGGTACAGAAACTTTCTGAGACCATTGATGTACTGACTAAATAGAATAAAAAGGTAACACATAAAAAGAACTCCTGTTGATTATACTAAAATCAAAAAGGAGTTCTTTTTATGTATGGAGTGATGATTGCACTGGCATCAGGTGCACTTATGAGTATTCAGGGAGTATTCAATACGGATGTAACAAAACAGACCAGTCTGTGGGTATCAGCAGCATTTGTACAGTTTACCGCACTTCTGGTATGTCTGGTGGCCTGGCTTCTTTATGACAGAACCAGTTTTCAGAGCCTGTGGGAGATCCAGGATAAATATGTGTTGTTGGGAGGCGCTATCGGGGCATTGATTACTGCTACAGTCATTCGCAGTATGAATACATTGGGACCGGCGAAGGCTGCAATGCTGATTGTGATTGCACAGCTTACCGTTGCATGGCTGATAGAATTGCTTGGGATCTTTGGTGTGGAGAAGCAGCAATTTTCTGTGAGAAAGCTTTTGGGACTTCTGATTGCTGTGGCAGGAGTTATTACATTTGAATTATAAAATTATTACAAAAAATAAAAATGCTATTGTAATTTGTGGAAAAGTTCGTTAGAATATGAATGATTGCATAATTTAGCAATTGTGTTCAGGGAAACTCCGATGTGTCAGAAGCAGAGGAGTATAAATATGAAAATTCAAAGAAGAAAGTCAGGATTTATCAGTGTTTTACTGATATTCTCCCTCTGTCTTACCGGATGCAGCAGTGTCGGAAAAGAGATTGTATGGAAGAACCGGGAGGCAAATAAAGATACGTGGAAAGAGCAGACACTTTCCAGAGAAAATGTTACGGAGATATGTACAGAACAGACATTTGTTCAGGAAACTGATGCTTCAGCAAGAATCCAGGAAAAGCAGAGCGAAAGTATCGTACCGCTTTATGCGGATATCTGTGGAGCAGTACAGCATCCGGGCGTCTATGAACTGGAAGAGGGTGCACGTATTTTTCAGCTGATTGAACAGGCAGGAGGTCTGCGAAAGGATGCAGATCTGACCAGCGTGAATCAGGCAGAAAAGGTGACAGACGGGATGAAGGTCCGTATCTATACGAAAGAGGAAGCTGCTTCCTTGTCGCAGCAGACAGGTACTTGCGTGACCGGATCTGGGGATAGTCTTCAGCCGGTGAAGATAAACATAAACAGCGCAGATGTATCGCAACTGACACAGCTGACCGGCATTGGAGAAGCAAGAGCAGCTGATATCATCGCATACCGGACGGAGCATGGAAAATTTCTGACAATTGAAGAGATTATGAATGTCAGTGGTATCAAAGAATCGACATTCCGGAAAATAAAAGATCAAATTGTAGTGGAGTGAGGAGAAGTCAGATGGCGAAAAAGGTATTAGTTGTCGATGATGAAAAGAATATTGTGAAGGGAATCCGTTTCAGTCTGGAGCAGGACAGCATGGAAGTGGACTGTGCTTACGATGGGGAAGAAGCATTGAATATGGTGCATGCAAAGGAATATGATGTGGTACTGCTGGATTTGATGCTGCCAAAGGTAGATGGTCTTTCTGTCTGCCAGCAGATTCGTGAGTTCTCCAATGTGCCGGTTGTGATGCTGACAGCAAAGGGAGACGATATGGATAAAATCATGGGACTGGAATATGGAGCAGACGATTATATTACCAAACCTTTTAATATTCTGGAAGTAAAAGCAAGAATTAAAGCCATCATGCGAAGAACCGGGAAGTCTGTTGCAGCAGAGACAAGAAGCAAGACCATTGAAATGGGAGATCTGATGCTGGACTGTGAAGGGCGAAGAGTCAGTATTGCGGGAAAAGAGATTAATCTGACTGCAAAGGAATTTGACGTACTGGAACTTTTGGTGTTTAATCCCAATAAGGTATACAGCAGAGAGAATCTGTTAGACATTGTCTGGGGATATGATTATCCGGGAGATGTCAGAACTGTGGATGTACATATTCGAAGACTTCGTGAGAAAATTGAAGCCAATCCAAGTGAACCAAAATATGTACATACAAAATGGGGCGTTGGATATTATTTCCAGCATTAAGGAAGAAAATGAGGGCTGAGTGATCAGCCCTTTTCGCTTCTGCATTCCAGAACCATGAAATAACGGGAGAGAAGGATGAAAAAGTTACAGAAATTTATTGATCGGATCGGACTGAAGCGTTATCTGAAAAGTCTTCAGTTTCGGATTTTCATTATTTTGTGTGTGGTGGGAATCGTTCCGATTTTACTTATGAAAATGAGTATTCTGAAGAATTATCAGGAACAGTCCCTGATTCAGAGAGGAAATATGCTGCAGAATCAGTGCGAGAATTTTGCTGACAGGATCGGAGATGTACTGAAGGGGGACAATCTTCAGCTGGATGGATTTGAAACGGAGATGGATCAGCTTGCCACGCTGTATAACGGACGTATGGTAGTAGTGGATGATGAATTTCGGGTTGTGAAAGATACCTTTAATCTGGACCTTGGAAAAACACTGGTATCGAAAGAAGTCGTACTGTGTTTTCAGAATGAAAGCAGTCTGACCCATGATGAAAATTATAAATTTATTGAACTGGCAATTCCGATTCGGGAATCTGTAAACAAACAGGTGGTTGGAGCACTGATCATCAGCTCTGAGACGGCTGATATTGTAGAAAACAGAGAAGAACTTAGTAGAAAAGTATTTATGCTTCAGATGGGATTGGTAATGATTGTGCTGATTACGGCATTTTATATGTCCGGATATCTGGTAAAACCATTTGCCAGAGTCACAAAATCCCTGGAAAAAGTGAGTGGCGGGTTCCTGGATGGAGATCTGATGATTTTGGACTACACTGAGACAAGAGAAATGTCAGAAGCCTATAATCAGATGCTGGCTCGGATGAAGACACTGGATGATTCCAGACAGGAATTTGTATCCAATGTCTCTCACGAACTGAAAACGCCGATTACATCTATGAAAGTACTGGCTGATTCACTGTTGATGCAGGAAAATGTGCCGGCGGAACTGTATCGTGAATTCATGGGAGATATTGCGGAAGAAATCGAGCGAGAAAACAAAATCATTAATGATCTGCTGTCTTTGGTGAAGATGGATAAAAAAGCAGCGGATGTGAATATTCAGTCTACCAATATCAATGAGCTGATAGAATTGATTATGAAAAGGCTTCGTCCGATTGCACAGAAGCGGAATATTGAACTGACACTGGACAGTTATAAACCGGTTATAGCAGAAGTAGATGAAACCAAGCTGACTCTGGCACTGTCTAATCTGATGGAGAATGCCGTTAAATATAACAGAGAAGGCGGCTGGGTACGTATTTCTATTAATACAGATCATAAATATTTTTATGTAAAAGTAGAAGATAACGGAATTGGAATTCCGAAGGAAGACCAGGAACATATTTTTGAACGATTTTTCCGTGTAGACAAATCACATTCACGTGAGATCGGGGGAACAGGTCTTGGTCTGGCCATTGCCAGAAGTGGTATTCTGATGCATCATGGTATCATTAAGGTTTACAGTGAAGAGGGTGAGGGAACAACCTTTACTGTACGAGTACCGTTAATTTATTCGGAATAGGCAGGAAAGGGAATATGAAGAAGAGTATATTATGGATGACAGCAGTATCAGTGATATTGCTGGCAGGGTGCGGGCAGAACAAGTCAGACACATCCGGTTATCAGGTTTATTATATCAATGAAGATGAAAATGCTCTGGTTTCGACTGGCTATACGCTAAAGGGTGAAAATACACTGGAGTGTATTCAGGATATGTGGAAAAAGATGACAGAAAGTGTACCGGGAAGCAGTCAGGGAAGTCTGGTTCCGGAAGGACTTGAGATTCAGGAACTGGATCTGACAGACGGTCAGCTGACGATGACGTTCAATACAGAATATAACAAAATGAATAAAGTACGGGAAGTACTGCTTCGAGCAGGAATTGTGGAAGGAGTTACTCAGTTCACGGATGTGAAGACGGTAGTATTTCATGTAGGGGAAGATGTACTGCGAGATCATAATGGAGAACCAATAGGCGCAATGACACGCAGTAGTTTTATCAACAATCCGGTAGGCATTAATTCTTATCAGTATGCATCTCTGGTATTGTATTTTTCCAGTCTCACCGGAGATAAGATTGTGAAAGAAATGCGGAATGTTCACTATTCAACAAACACAACGCTGGAAAAAGTCATACTGGAACAGTTGATCGCTGGTCCGATGAACAGCAAACTGGGAGGGATACTTTCGGAAGATATACGAGTGCTGGATGTAAAGATCAGTGAAAAAACCTGTACTCTGAACCTGAATCAGGCATTTATGGATACGTATGTCAATACAGTAAAACCAGAAGTAGTGATTTATGCCATGGTAGACAGTCTGTGTGACAATCTCGGTGTAGATAAAGTGCAGTTTCAGGTGGAAGGAAATTCGGACATAATCTATGGTGACAGTCTGAGTCTGGCAGGACCATTCCATCGAAACAGCGATATCATAGAAACGAAGGAACAAGTGACAGAGGCCGTGGAAGGTGAAAGTCAGGAACTGGGGGAACCTCAGGTTGGTTTGTAGCGGCATATAATATTAGAAAGGAAGCATTTTGAAAAAACGCAAATTGTGTATATTGTGCGTTCCGGTGCTTCTGTGGTTTCTGATTACTGCCATCTGGGAACAGGAGCATCCCAAAGATGCTTCTTACCCATGGCGGGAAGGAACCAGGCTGGAAGTAGCAGGCACAATAGAACGAATACAGACCAAAGAGAAAAATCAGACGATTGTAATAAAAAACATTTCTATTTTTACAGAAGATACAGATAAAATCAATTCAGTAAGTTCTATATCAGCGGATTCTGCTGATACTATTTTCGGAATAAAAATACAGATGCAGCATCCGGAAGCGGTGCAGATCGGAAATTATATCAAGGTATCAGGTATATGCCAGTATTTTGACAGTGCGCTTAATGAGGGAGGATTTGATGCAAAAGAATACTATGCTATGCAGAATATACAGTTATGCCTCAAAAAAGCTATTGTTTTAGAAAATAATAAAAGCGTGGATATTTTACAGGAAAATTGTCGTATCCTGAGAGAACGTGGAAAGAAAATTCTGGAAAAGCTGATGGAGGAAGAAGAGGCTGGGGTCATGGAAGCACTGCTTCTTGGAGAAAAAAGCAATCTGAATCAGGAGATTCGCAGCCTTTATCAGAAAAACGGGATCATTCATGTACTGGCAATATCAGGACTGCATATTTCGATGATCGGTATGTCGCTGTTTCATTTTCTGAAAAAAAGAAGATGGCGATTTGAAAGTGCAGCACTGATTTCCGGAAGTGTGATCTGTTTTTACGGAATGCTGACGGGTTTTTCCGTATCTGCGGTAAGAGCGGTACTCATGTTTCTTCTGTTTCTCGGTTCTCAGGTACTGGGCAGAACCTACGATATCCCGATAGCCATGACATTATCGAGTGTATGTATGCTGTTTGCCCGTCCCGCACTTCTGACACAAAGTGGATTTTTGCTGTCTTACAGTGCAGTAGGTGGTGTGGCAGCAGCGGGAACACTTCATGGAAAACACAGGTGTCTGGACGGACTGAAGGTCAGTGTAGTAACCTGGCTGACAACGGCACCGATTGTGGCATGGTTTTACTATCAGATTCCGATATATGGAATTGTTTTGAATCTCTGTGTGATTCCATCTATGTCAGTTATTGTTCTGCTGGGAATTGTTGGACTGCTGGCCGGAATATTCAGCATGACAGCCGGTATGTTTTTATTGGCACCGGTACACTATCTGCTTCAGATTACATTTGCCATGTGCAGATTCTTTGGCCGACTTCCAGGGGCTCAGTGGATAACAGGACGACCGGCGGTGTGGCAAATAGGTGTATATTATCTGCTTCTCGTACTGTTGTTCGATTTTTTATTGAAAAACAGAAAAATAGATTTGCCTAAGACTGCATTTGGAATTATACTAGGAATAGGTATTTTAAATTACAGAGGATCACGGGACTGGACATTAACATTTTTAAATGTGGGACAGGGAGATGGTATCTGTATTCAGACTGAAAAAGGAAATGCCTGGATGATTGACGGCGGAAGCAGTACACAAAAAGAACTGGCAAAGTATTGTCTGGAGCCTTATCTGAAATATCAGGGAATCAGTCAGATAGAAGTCTGGATGGTTTCTCATTTTGATCTGGATCATATCAGTGGTTTAATGGAAATTCTGGAGAATTATGAACGGGGAATGAACGGAAAAAATGTAAATGGAATGACCGTAGAACGGATTCTGATACCGGATCTGAAAGCATCAGAAGAAAAAAACAGATTGCTGGAACTGGCCGGACGTTGTCAGATACCGGTATATTCCTGTGCAAAGGATGAGGAACTGAAGCAGGATGGTATGCAGATCCGGGTGTTGAATCCTGACACACAGGAGAATTATGAAAGTTCAAACGCAGGATCTATGGTACTTCAGGTTACGTATCAGGACTTTTCGGCACTGTTGACCGGAGATCTGGAAGGCAGTGGGGAACAGCAGGTGACAGAGGCACTGGACGGTAAGACAGATGTGCTGAAGGTGGCGCATCATGGTTCGAAAAACAGCAGCAGTGAAACGTTTTTAAAGAAAGCAGGAGGCACCTGTGCTGTTATATCCTGTGGAGAAGAAAATCTTTATGGACATCCTCATGGAGAACTTCTGGAAAGGCTGCAGAGTGCCGGATATGAGATCCTGAGGACTGACCGTGATGGAATGATTCGTTTTAAAGTAAAAAAGACAGCAAAAAACAATGAGTATGAATCAGAAAGCGGAGGTAAGGATGGAAGCTGACAGATCCGCAGCAGCGGAAACAATTCGGGAACAGACAGAAGCAAGAGAAAAAGATCTGCTCAGTCCCTATGCATCTTTAAGCGTACAGACCAGAGGAAGAGAACGGGAAGAAGAGCCCTGTGACATTCGCACATCTTATCAGAGAGACCGGGATCGGATTCTGCATTGTAAGGCATTTCGCAGGCTGAAGCATAAGACACAGGTGTTTTTATGTCCGCAGGGGGATCACTATCGGGATCGTCTCACGCATACGCTGGAAGTATCTCAGATTGCCAGAACAATCAGCTGTGCGCTTTCACTGAATGAGAATCTGACAGAAGCAATTGCGCTTGGTCACGATCTTGGACATACACCATTTGGCCATTCCGGAGAACATGTGCTGAACAGGTTGTGTCCGGATGGATTTATTCATTGCGAGCAGAGTGTACGTGTGGTGGAAGTACTGGAAAAAAAGGGGCAGGGACTGAATCTGACCTGGGAAGTGCGGGATGGTATACGCAACCATCGCACCAGCGGACACCCGTCTACCATGGAGGGAAGATGTGTCCAGCTGGCAGATAAGATTGCTTATATGAATCATGATATTGATGATGCAGAACGGGCCGGAATCCTAAAAGAATCAGATATTCCGGCACCATATCGAAAAATTTTGGGAAGTACCACAAAAGAACGACTGAATACCATGATTCATGATATTGTAAAAAACAGCCTCGGAAAGTCAGAGATTGGACCAACCGCTGATATTGAATGGGCTATGCGAAATCTGCGGGCATACATGTTTCGGAATGTGTACACCGGCAGTGTGGCAAAAGCAGAAGAAGGAAAAGCCGAACATGTGATTCAGGTCTTATATGAATATTATGCGGAGCATCTGGAGAGTCTGCCGGAGGAATATCTGGTTATGATTTATCACCGGGGAGAAGGGGTAGAACGTGTAGTATGTGATTATATTTCCGGTATGACAGATCAATATGCCATGGCAAAATATATGGAATTATTTGTACCAAAGCTGTGGCAGTTTTAAGGAGAGTTTATGTTTTATACAGAAAATCTGATTGAAGAAATCAGAATGAAAAATGATATTGTGGATGTGATTTCCGATTATGTGAAATTACAGAAAAAAGGAAGTTCCTATTTTGGACTTTGTCCGTTTCATAATGAAAAATCACCATCTTTTTCAGTTTCACCATCCAAGCAGATGTATTATTGCTTCGGCTGTGGAGCCGGTGGAAATGTACTGACATTTATTATGGAATATGAAAATTATTCTTTCCCGGAAGCGCTGAAGTATCTGGCAGACAGGGTAGGAGTGGAGCTTCCACAACAGGAAATGAATGAAGAGATGAAACGGCAGCAGGACCTGAGAAGCAGAATTCTGGAGCTGAATAAAATGGCGGCAAAGTATTATTACTATCAGCTGCGGACTGAAAATGGCGCACATGCTATGGAATATCTGAAGGGGCGAAAGCTCAGTGATGAAACAATTCACAGATTTGGTCTTGGATATTCTAATAAGTATGGAAATGATCTGTACCAATATCTGAAGAGCAAGGGGATCAGTGATGAGCTTCTTGCACAGTCAGGTTTGATGAATGTAGATGAAAAACGCGGTATGTATGATAAATTCTGGAACAGGGTAATTTTTCCGATTATGGATGTAAACGGACGGGTGATTGGATTTGGAGGCCGTGTTATGGGAGATGGCAAGCCAAAGTATCTGAATTCACCGGAAACAAGAGTATTTGATAAGAGCCGTAATCTGTATGGGCTGCATATTGCCCGTACAGCGAGAAAAAAATACATGCTGGTCTGTGAAGGCTATATGGATGTGATTTCTATGCATCAGGCTGGTTTTACCAATGCAGTCGCTTCTCTGGGGACTGCACTGACTTCGCAGCATGCCAGTCTGCTGAAGCGCTATACAGATGAGGTAATATTGACATACGACAGTGATGAGGCAGGAGTGAAAGCGGCATTGCGCGCTATTCCGCTACTGAAAGAGGCTGGTGTGGCAACAAAAGTATTGTCTATGGAGCCATATAAGGATCCAGATGAATTTATCAAAGCATTGGGAATGGAAGAATTTCAGAAGAGAATTGATCAGGCCCAGAACAGCTTTTTGTTTGAAATTGATGTGTTACAGCGCAACTATGATATGCAGGATCCGCAAAGTAAGACAGCTTTTTATGAAGAAACAGCAAAAAAACTGATGACTTTTGATCAGGAACTGGAACGGGAAAATTATATCGAAGCGGTGGCATCCAGATATGGAGTAGGATTCGATGCATTGCGCAAGCTGGTGAATCGCATGGCCATGAAAAATGTATCCATTCCAAAGACGCCGGTAAAACTGAAGCATGCCAGACCGGAAAAAGACGAAGGAGTGGTAAAGTCTCAGAAACTGATGCTGACATGGCTGATTGAATATCCGGCGCTGTATACAACAGTCAGACAGTTCCTGAAAAAGGAAGATTTTTCCACAGAGCTGTATGAAATGGTGGCAGGACTCCTGTTTGAACAATATGAAGCAGGTGAGCATAATCCTGCAAAAATCATAAATTATTTTACGGAACCGGAAGAACAGCGGGAAGCAGCATCCCTGTTTAATACAACCATACAGGTGGAGACCAGTGCCGACCGTGAGAAGGCATTTAAAGAAACACTGGGAAAAATCCTGACACACAGTCTGGAGCAGAGGACAGCAAATCTGGATCCCACTGATATGAAAGGACTTCAGCAGATTATTGCTGACAGAAAAAAACTGACACAGATACAGAAAATAAGAATAGATTTTGGGGAACAGTAGTTCCCTGAAGATGGAGAAAGTATGCAGTTATCAAAGAGATTAGAAGCAGTGACAAAGCTGGCAGGAACTTGTCGGTGTGTAGCGGATGTTGGGACAGATCATGGTTATATTCCGATCTATATGGTGCAAGAGCAGCAGGCAGAATGTGCCATTGCCATGGATGTAAATAAAGGACCTCTGGAACGTGCACAAAAGAATATTCTGGCATACCGGATGGAAGACAGGATTCAGACCAGATTGTCAGACGGTGTGGCAGCTTTAAAAAGCAAAGAAGCGGACTGCGTGATCATTGCCGGAATGGGAGGACTTTTGACAATTCGTATTCTGGAGGCCGGAAAAGAAGTGCTGAAAAATGTAAATACCATGGTATTGCAACCACAGTCTGAAATTGGTCAGGTGCGAACCTGGTTAAGCGAGAATCATTACCGTATTACCGCAGAGAATATGGTATTAGATGAAGGAAAATATTATCCAATGATGCGTGTAGAGCATGGAGCGCAGGAAAAATGGAATGAGCAGGAATATGCATTTGGAAAATATCTGATTGCATCAGGAAATGAAGTACTGTTGGAATTTTTAAAAAAAGAAGAAAAACTCTGTGGAGAAATCCTGTATTCTCTGGAGGGCAAATGTGGGGAACACATTGAAAAAAGACGGGCAGAGGTGCTGGAAAGAAAAAGACTGATTCATCTGGCAGAGGAGGAAATGAAATGACGATAAAAGAACTGACACATAAACTGGAAGAACGGTATCCTCTGGAAAAAGCAGAAAGCTGGGATAACAGCGGGATGCAGGTAGGACGAAAAAATAAACAGGTACAGAAAGTATTTTTGGCACTGGATGCTACTGATGCGGTAATTGAAGAGGCAGTGAAGTGGAAGGCTGATCTTCTGCTGACCCATCATCCACTGATGATGGATGGCATTCGTAAGGTACAGGCAGAGTCTCTGGCAGGACATAAAATCTATACATTGATTCAGAATGATATCTGTCATTATGCCATGCATACGAATTACGATGTGGTGGAAATGGGAGAAGCAGCAGGTGAGATGATGAAACTTCAGCATCCGGAAGTGCTGGAGGTGACAGGAATAAATGAAAAAAATGGTGCACCGGAAGGGATCGGCAAAGTGGGTTCTCTGGTGCGTCCGGTGACGGTAGAAGAGTGTGCACAGATTGTGAAACGAATTTTTGCACTGGATACAGTAAAAATATTTGGTGACATGGATCAGGTTATTGAACGGGTAGCGATCTGTCCGGGTTCTGGAAAAAGCATGATAGGAACTGCACTTCAGAAGAAAGCTCAGGTCATGATTACCGGAGATATCGGTCATCATGATGGGCTTGATGCGGTGGATCAGGGAATTGCAGTGATTGATGCTGGACATTATGGACTGGAGCATATATTTATCAGTCGGATGGAACAGTATCTGAAAACACATTTTTCAGGTATGGAAATCAAAAAAACCTCAGGTGGAAATCCGTTTCAGGTAATCTGAGGGAGCAGAAAGGAGAAACTTGAGATGCAGGAAAAAACAGTACAGGTAAAAATAGAGGGAAAAGAGAAGACTTATCGTGAGGGCACCCGTTATCTGGAGGCTGCACAGGAGTTTCAGAAAAATAAAGACAGCAGAATTGTACTGGCTTCGGTTAATGGAAAACTAAAAGAGCTTGACAGAAAGATGAAGGATGGGGACGAGATTCAGTTTCTTACTATGAAAGATAAAAACGGATTTATGACTTACCGTCGCAGCATGATTTTGTTGTTGCTCAAGGCCATATATAACGTAGGAGGCTTTGAGATGGTGGATCGTGTGGGAATTCATTATTCGGTGGGCTCCGGATTCTATGTGACGATGGGAGGACAGAACAAAGCAGAGCCGGCATTTTTGGAACAGGTGGAACAGGTAATGCGGGAAATAGCAGAAAAGAAGCTGCCGATTACCAAATCATCTGTTTCTACAGACGATGCGATAGAGCTGTTTCGAAAACTGGGAATGGAAGATAAAGAAAAGTTATTTCATTTTCGGATTGCATCCAGAGTGAATATTTATGATCTGGCAGGATTTAAGGATTATTTTTACGGTTATATGGTTCCGGATACCAGTTATTTGAAATATTTTGCATTGATTCCTTATGATGAAGGATTTGTACTGCAGTTGCCCAAAAGAGCAGAACCAGATCTTGTACCTGAGTTTCGGGCAGATGCCAAGCTGTTCCAGGTGCAGAAAGAATCTCTGCAATGGGGTGAAATGATGAATATCCGCACAGTGGGAGATCTGAATGAGCGGATTGTATCGGAAGGAGTGCATGATCTGATGCTGGTACAGGAAGCTTTGCAGGAAAAAAAGATCAGTGAGATTGCCTCGATGATTGCAAAGCAGCCGGAAAAGAAGCTGATTATGATCGCAGGACCTTCTTCCTCAGGAAAAACAACATTTTCACACAGACTTTCCACGCAGCTGGCAGCCAATGGTATGAAGCCGCATCCGATTCCGATGGATAACTATTTTGTAGAAAGAGAGGATACGCCAAGGGATGAAGATGGCAATCCGGACTTTGAATGTCTGGAAGCGATAGATATAGAACTGTTTAACAGGAATATGACAGATCTGCTGGCAGGAAAAGCGGTGGAAATGCCGGTATTTAATTTTAAAACAGGAAAAAAAGAATATAAGGGGAATATTCTTCAGTTGGGGCCGGATGATGTGCTGGTAATTGAAGGAATTCACGGGCTCGATGACCGTCTGTCCTATACGCTTCCAAAAGAGAGTAAGTTTAAGATTTATATCAGTGCTCTGACACAGTTGAATATAGATGAGCACAATCGTATTCCTACTACTGATGGCAGACTGCTGCGCAGAATTGTCAGAGATGCCAGAACACGTGGAACGCTGGCGAAAGATACGATCGCTATGTGGCCGTCTGTCAGAAGAGGAGAAGAAGCGCACATCTTTCCATATCAGGAAGAAGCAGATGTGATGTTTAATTCTGCACTGATTTACGAACTGGCTGTACTGAAAGTCTATGCACAGCCACTTTTGCTCGGAATAAAGAGAGAAGAACCAGAGTATCAGGAGGCTAAGCGTCTGTTGAAGTTTTTGGATTATTTTGTCAGTATACCGAGTGAAAATATTCCATTAAATTCGCTTTTGAGAGAATTTGTTGGAGGAAGCTGCTATCAGGTGTAACAGAAGAGAACGTTTGGTTTCGGTATATGATCAGGCATAGAGGTTTGTCTGAAAAACTGTTTGACAAAAACGAGAGAATATTATATAGTATGATTTTGTGAGTAAGGTAAATGATCGCGGCTGGCAGGCCGAAAGGTGCCAGACGAGGAAAGTCCGGGCTTCACAGGGCAGGATGCCGGATAACGTCCGGTGGAGGCGACTCCAAGGATAGTGCAACAGAAATGTACCGCCTCATTAGAGGTAAGGGTGGAAGGGCAGTGTAAGAGACTACCGCCTGGCTGGTAACAGACAGGGCATATGTAAACCCCATTCGAAGCAAGACCGAATAAAAGCATATGGCGGCCCGTCAGCTTTAGGTAGGTCGCTTGAGCCTGGTGGCAACATCAGGCCTGGATAGATGATCATTCACGACATAACCCGGCTTATCGCTTTGCTCACATATATGCCATGACAACAAAAAAAGTTGCTTTGAAATAACACATTTCAAAGCAACTTTTTGCTTATTGGCCACTACCGTATTTCTGTTCGCAATATTTACAGCGGTATACTTCCTTTTCAGGATCGGTCAGAGTGAAGATCTGATCCAGACCCTGTTCAATAGAGGTGATACATCTCGGATTTTTACATTTCAGAATATTGACAATTTTCTTTGGAAGTGTCAATTCTCTTTTTGCAACAATTTTACCTTCCTGAATAATATTGACAGTAATATTGTGATCAATAAATCCCAGAATATCGATATTCAGCATATCGATTGGACATTCGACTTTGATAATATCTTTTCTGCCCATTTTATTACTGGTAGCGTTTTTGATAATGGCTACGGTGCAGTCCAGTTCATCCAGCTTCAGATAACGATAGATCGTCATACTTTTACCGGCTTTGATGTGATCCAGAACAAATCCTTCGTTTAACTGTCCAACATTTAACATAAGTAAGTACTCCTCCTTTTTGAAATTACTGGTCACGCCATTTCAGCAATGTAAGAATCAGTGCCATACGCGCATAGACGCCGTACTGAACCTGTTTGAAATAAGCTGCTCTCGGATCATCGTCTACTTCTACAGAAATCTCATTGACACGAGGAAGCGGATGAAGAACCAGCATATCCGGTCCTGCCAGTTTCATTTTTTCTTTATCCAGAATATAGAAATCTTTCATTCGTACATAATCTTCTTCGTTGAAGAAACGTTCCTTCTGCACACGAGTCATGTAAAGCAGATCCAATTCCGGAAGCGCATCTTCCAGACGAACAACTTCTTTATAAGGAACATTATTTTTTTCCAGAACATCCTCACGAATATAGCTCGGTACACGAAGTTCTTCCGGGGAGATCAGAACAAATCGTACATTCGGATAACGAATCATGGCATGAATCAGAGAGTGTACAGTACGTCCGAACTTCAGATCACCGCAGAAGCCGATAGTCAGGTTGTCCAGACGTCCCTTCATGGAGCGGATGGTCAGCAGGTCAGTCAGCGTCTGAGTCGGATGCTGATGTCCGCCATCTCCTGCATTGATGACAGGAATGGAAGACTTGGTGGAAGCTACATAAGCAGCACCTTCCTTTGGGTGACGGATAGCACAGATGTCTGCATAACAGGAAATCATGCGAATGGTATCAGCTACGCTTTCTCCTTTTGTGGCAGAACTGCTTGCAGCTGAAGAAAAACCAAGTACCTGACCACCCAGATTGATCATAGCAGCTTCAAAACTGAGTCTTGTTCGTGTACTTGGTTCATAAAATAAAGTAGCAATTTTAAGGCCATCACATTTATGTGAATAACTGGAAGGGTTGGCTTCGATATCATTGGCAAGATCAAGGATGCCGTTGATTTCTTCTACAGAAAGATCCAGAGGGCTCATTAAATGTCTCATCTAAATTATCTCCTTTGTATTTACTCTGTTAACAGTATACACGAAAAGATTAAAATAGCAAGTACAAAATTAAGGTTTTAAAAATTTTTCAAAAAAGAGCCCTGTAACAAACCAGACAGGTGCATAATCGAGACGGATAACACCGTGACAGTTCAGAGGAACGTCACTGTAATCCCATGGACAGAGATCCTTTTTTTTCAGAAGTATACCTGTCAGGTATTCGATACTGAAAATACCATTCATATAGATCAGACCACGAACAGCTGTGTTTTTATGTTTCAGTGTTTGTGACAGTGGACGGATAAAGGATGCCATACCGTAGATCGGAAACATCCAGATTGAAGAATGCCCAATCAGCTTATAATCCCGGCGGGACAGGGAGTGCAGACTGGTCCAGATCAATTCCAGACACCAGCCGCAGATACCGCATTTCATAAAATTTTTCATATGGTAAGTATGTACTGTCATGAGAAAAATATGCAGTCAGATAGAAAACAATCCGTAAAGAAAAATAGTCGAATCGGAAAACAGGTGTGTATCACGTTACTGTGTAAAAGTGCCTTGAAAAAAAGTATAGGTATGATATACTAAAAAATAATATGCAATTCTATTTTATAAGAGGAGAAATTATGACATACGAAGAAGCCAGAAGTTATCTGGATTATATTAACAAGAATGGAATTATTCTCGGGCTGGAGAGTATGGAGCATCTTTTGGAGGAACTGGGAAATCCACAGGATCAGCTGAAATTTATTCATATTGCGGGGACGAATGGAAAGGGTTCGGTACTGGCCTATCTGTCAACCATTTTAAAAGAGGCAGGATATCGGGTGGGACGTTATATTTCCCCGACATTGTTTTCCTACCGGGAACGGATTCAGATAAATGAAGAATATATCAGTCGTGAGGCAGTAAGCAGTAACGTAGAAAAAATAAAGCAGGCAATTGAGCGTATGCAGAAAAAGAGCATGTCGGTGCCGACAATTTTTGAGGTGGAGACAGCCATGGCATTTCTGTATTTTGCAGATCAGAAGTGTGATATTGTGGTTCTGGAGACAGGTATGGGGGGCGATACGGATGCCACCAATGTAATCAGAACGACTGTGATGGAGATTATCGTGTCAATTAGCCTGGATCATACCGCATTCCTCGGTAATACACTGGCTGAGATCGCAGAACATAAAGCAGGAATTATCAAACCAGGGACGGTAGTCGTATCTGCCCAGCAGGAGCCGGAAGCGATGAAGGTTATAGAAGAAAAGGCCAGAAGCTGCGGTGCTGTATTAAAAACTGCAGACTGGGAGCAGGCAGAAGAAATATGCTACGGGCTGGAAGAACAGAAGTTTTCTTTTGGAAATGACAGAGATATCAGCATTCATCTTGGCGGAAGCTATCAGATAAAAAATGCGGTACTGGCTTATGTATGTATACAGGCATTGCGAGAACTGGGATATTCGATCAGTGATGCACAAATGAGGGCTGGGTTTGCAAAGACTCAATGGAATGGAAGATTTACCGTGCTTCGAAAAGATCCGATAGTGATTATTGACGGGGCTCACAATCCGGCAGGAGCAGCGGAACTGGAAAAGTCGGTATGTCAGTGCCTGAGGGGAAAAGAGATTTATGCGATCTGCGGTGTTTTTAAAGATAAGGATTACGATCAGGTATTGCACTGTATTTTGCCTCATGTGAAGGCAGTGACTGCGATACAGACTCCGGATCATCCAAGAGCTCTGCCTGCGGAAGAACTGGCAGAGACGGCACGGAAGTATTGTGCGCAGGTACATGCAGAAAAGAACATTGAAGTGGCAGTTCTGGAGTCCATGAAGCAGGCGCGAAAAGCGGATGGTGTGGTACTGGCCTTCGGATCCCTGTCTTTTCTGGGAGAAATTCGAAAAGCAGCAGAAAAATACACACAGGAGTAAAATATGATTGATTTATCAGAATTAAGAAAACAGATTGATGAGATTGACCGCCAGATTGTGGAATTATATGAAAAACGTATGAATGTCAGCAGTCAGGTGGCAGAGTACAAGATTGAAACCGGCAAAAAAGTGTTTGACAAAGAAAGGGAAGATTCCAAACTGGAAACGCTGAAGAAGCTGACGCATAATGATTTTAACAGTCATGGAGTAGAGGAACTGTTTCAGCAGATTATGTCCATGAGTCGTAAGCTTCAATACCAGCTGCTGACGAAAAAAGGTGTGGTCGGCAGACTGCCATTTACCGAGGTAGAGCATTTAGAGAAGAAAAATGTGCGGGTGGTATTTCAGGGAGTAGAAGGTGCGTACAGCCAGGCAGCTATGAAAGCTTTTTTTGGAGATGAGATTACGTCTTTCCATGTAAAACAGTGGCGAGATGCCCTGAGCGCCATTGCAGAAGGAATGGCAGATTTTGCAGTGCTGCCGATTGAAAATTCTACTGCAGGATTCGTTAGTGAGATCTATGATTTGTTGTTAAAATATGATGATTATATTGTTGGAGAGCAGATTATCAGAATTGAACATAAGCTTTTGGGATGCCCTGGAGCAAAACTGGATGAGATCCGGAGTGTGTATTCTCATGAACAGGCACTGATGCAGTGTGAGGAGTACCTCAACAGGCACCGCAGCTGGACACAGACAGCACTGGAGAATACAGCAAGAGCAGCAAAAAAAGTAGCAGAAGACGGCGATAAAACTCAGGCGGCGATTGCCAGCGCGATTGCAGGAGAGACATTTGGACTGGAGATTCTGGATGAGAATCTATGCGAGAATGATGTGAATTCCACAAGATTTATTATTGTATCCAATCAGCGTATTTTTGAAAAAAATGCAAAGAAGATCAGTGTCTGCTTTGAATTGCCTCATCACAGTGGATCATTGTATAACATTCTGTCACATTTTATTTATAACAATCTGAATATGAGTAAGATAGAATCTCGGCCTCTTCCGGGAAGAAACTGGGAGTATCGATTCTTTGTGGATTTTGAAGGTAATTTAAATGACAGTGCCGTAAAAAATGCAATTCGAGGCATTACAGAAGAAGCGGCAAATATGAAAATACTTGGAAATTACTAAACAGGAGTGTATGATGACAAGAACGGAAGAATTAATAATTTATCGTAATTTCGAGGATGGAAGAATTTTTGAGGACATGGTCTGGATTCTGGATCATTATGAAGAGGAAGACAGAACCGTGCTGAAAAGCATGTATTATGAAACAGCCCATGGTCTGACAGAGATGGCTGGGAATTTTGGATTTTCCGGAAATCTCTGGCACAATTATCTGACATATCTGCTGGTAAATAATGAAAACGTATTCAGTACGGCATGTGAGATTGTGGGAAAAGTGGATGGAACCATGAATGAACTGGCAAAGCATGATTTTGATATTTTCCGCGAACTGTATCAGTTTGATTTTCGAAAGGTAGATGAGATGCTGGGAATTACCGGCATGCAGCATTTGCGGGAGTATGAAAACTGTGGATCAGGTAAGCAGTTTAATCAGAGAATCCGTGACCGTATTGATACGCTGACAAAAGAACTGGAAGCTTCCGGTTCTGTAGAAGAATTCATGGAGCACATGGTTCATTTTTATAAGGAATTCGGCGTAGGAAAACTGGGACTGCATAAGGCTTTCCGTATTGTACATAATGAGGAAGGCGTAAAGATTGTGCCGATTACCAGAATTGCTCATGTCTGCCTGGAAGATCTTGTGGGATACGAGAATGCCAAGAAAAAACTGACCGATAACACAGAGGCCTTCATCAAAGGAAAACGAGCCAATAACTGTCTGCTTTTTGGTGATGCAGGAACAGGAAAGTCCTCCAGTATTAAAGCAATTCTGAACAAATATTATGACCAGGGGCTTCGTGTGATTGAAGTGTACAAGCATCAGTTTCAGGATCTGAACGATGTGATCGCTCAGGTAAAGAATCGTAATTATAAGTTTATCATTTATATGGATGACTTGTCCTTTGAGGATTTTGAGATCGAATATAAATATTTAAAGGCTGTGATTGAAGGGGGCCTGGAGCGTAAGCCGGATAATATTCTGATTTATGCTACTTCGAACCGCAGACATTTGGTGAGAGAAAAATTCAGCGATAAAGAAGACAGAAGAGATGACCTTCATTCTTCAGATACGGTTCAGGAAAAACTGTCTCTGGTGAATCGTTTTGGCGTACAGATCTTTTTCTGTGCACCGGATAAAAAAGAATTCCAGAATATTGTAAAGACTCTGGCAGAAAAGAATCATGTGATAATGGATGAGGAGGAACTGCTTCTGGAAGCAAATAAATGGGAATTGTCTCATGGCGGATTATCAGGAAGAACAGCACAGCAGTTTATTGATTATTTATTGGGAAAAATGTAACTAAAGGAGAAGAAAAAGATGGCTGTCACACTATTTGCTGCAATCAATATTGGTTCCTATGAAGTGGAAATGAAGATTTTTCAGTATGTGACACGAAAAGAGTTTAAAGAGATCGATCATGTCAGATACCGGATTGAATTGGGAAAAGATACTTATACAACCGGAAAAATCAGTGTCGCCAAAATAGAGGAACTGTGTAAAGTATTGAATGATTTTGTTAAGATCATGAATGGATATAAAGTGAAAGCTTATCGGGCATGTGCTACCAGTGCGGTCAGAGAAGCAGAAAACCAGCTTTTGATTGTGGAATACGTAGAGCATATGACAGGAATCCGTATGGAGATTCTGGATAATGCCGAGCAGAGATTTCTGGATTATAAGTCGATTGCTTTTGGTGAAAAGGATTTTTATAAGATTATTCAGAAAGGCACAGCCATCGTGGAAGTCGGAGGTGGAAGTGTGCAGGTCTGTCTCTTTGATAATGATAAGCTGGTGACTACTCAGAATATCAGAATTGGTAACTTACGTATTCGCGAAAAAGTAGCTGATTTTTCAAGAGAAACTCTTCATACCGAGGAGATGGTAGAGGAGCTGATTAATAATGAGCTGGAAAGTTTTAAAAAGATGTATCTGAAAGATCGAAATATCAGATATTTGATTATTACCGGTGATTATATTCTGGAGCTGCTGAAGAAAAATGAAGTAACTGCAGAAGAATTCCATGCCATGTATGATGATGTGATTTATAAGCATCCAGAAGAAATTGCCAAAGAATATGGAATTCCATCGGAGAGTGCGTCACTGATTCTGCCGTCAGTGACAATTTACAGACGGATTATTGAAGAACTGGAGGCAGAAGAAATTTATCTTCCGGGTACCTCCTTAAGTGATGGTATCGCTTATGATTATGCGCAGAAAATGCGTTATATCAGACCGGAGCATCAGTTTAATGATGATATTATTGCGGCAGCACGGATTATTGCCAAACGTTATCAGGAAAATAAAGGCCATATTCGGAATCTGGAGACTCTGGCGCTGGCGATTTTTGATAAAATGAAAAAAATATCAGGTCTGGGAGAACGACACAGACTTCTTTTACAGATTGCAGTTATTTTACATGGATGTGGGAAATATATTAATCTGTCAGATGCAGCGCAGTGTTCCTACAGTATTATTATGGCGACGGAGATTATTGGATTATCGACAGCGGAGCGACGAATCATTGCTAACGTAGTAAAATATAATACCCTGGATTTTACGCCGGAAGAGATTCTGGAACAGCGACTCCGACCGGAAGATTACCTGGTGATTGTAAAACTGGTGGCCATCTTACGTGTAGCCAATGCACTGGATCGCAGTCATAAGCAAAAGTTTGAGCAGGTGCGGCTGACTTTAAAAGATGCAAGACTGGAGATTGTGGTAGACACCAGTGAGGATATTACGCTGGAAAAAGGGCTGTTTCCACCAAAAGCAGATTATTTTGAAGAGGTATTTCATGTACGGCCGGTGATCCGTAAGAAAAAGAATCTATAGGGGAGGAGAGCGCAGTGATGACAGAGTTTTATAAACCGGAATATTACAGAAACAGGGAAGACAGCTGGATCAGCTTTGATGAACGAGTGCTCAGTGAGGCGCGGGATAAAAATATTCCGCTATTTGAGAGGCTGAAGTTTTTGAGTATTACAGCATCCAATCTGGATGAGTTTTTTATGATTCGTGTGGCGTCCCTGAAGGATTGCGTACATGCAGGTTATACGAAAAAAGATATTGCGGGCATGACACCGCAGGAGCAGATTGACCAGATTATGAAGAGAGTGCATGAAATGGTCAATGTACAGTATTCTACCTATGCACGCAGTCTGGTGCCGATGCTGAAGCAGAGTGGTCTGGAGATTATTGCTACTCACGAAGAACTGACGGAAAAGCAGCAAAAATATGTAGACCGTTATTTTGAAGAAAATGTATACCCGGTGCTCACACCGATGGCGATGGATTCTTCCAGACCATTTCCACTGATACGTAATAAAACATTGAATATCGGAGCATTGATCTCCAAAAAGGACAGTAATGAAGAAGCACAGTTTGCTACGGTACAGGTACCTTCTGTTCTGCCGCGTATTGTGGAGATTCCGTCAAAAAAAGAGGGAGAGCGGTGTGTCATTCTTCTGGAACAGATCATAGAACGAAATATCGGCAAATTGTTTTTGAATTATGACGTAGTCTGTGCTCATCCGTATCGAATTATGAGAAATGCAGATCTCACGATTGAAGAAGATGAAGCTGCAGACTTATTAAAAGAGATTCAGAAACAGTTGAAAAAGAGACAGTGGGGTGAAGTGATCCGGCTGGAAGTGGAAGAAGATATGGAAAAGCCACTTTTGAAAATCCTGAAAAAAGAATTTGATATTAAAAATAATGCGATTTTTCTGATTAACGGACCATTGGATCTGACATTTTTGATGAAGATTTATGGAATTGACGGATTTGATCACCTGAAAGAAAAGAAGTATATTCCGCAGCCGGTACCGGCGCTGATGCACACAGATGATATTTTTGAGGCTATCCGTGAACAGGATATTCTGCTTCATCACCCATACCAGACATTTGATCCGGTGGTGAATTTTGTGAAGCAGGCTGCAAAAGATCCAGATGTACTGGCTATAAAACAGACTTTATATCGTGTCAGTGGCAATTCACCGATTATCGCGGCACTGGCACAGGCAGCAGAAAATGGAAAGCAGGTATCGGTACTGGTAGAATTGAAAGCACGTTTTGATGAAGAAAATAATATTGTCTGGGCAAAGATGCTGGAAAAGGCAGGCTGTCATGTTATTTATGGTCTTTTGGGGTTGAAGACGCACAGCAAAATTACACTGGTAGTGAGGAGAGAAGCAGATGGTATTCGCAGATATGTGCATCTGGGAACCGGAAATTATAACGATTCTACAGCAAAACTGTATACAGACTGTGGTCTGTTAACCTGCGCAGAACCAATCGGAGAAGATGCAACAGCGGTATTTAATATGCTGTCCGGCTATTCGGAACCAAAGAACTGGAATAAACTTTCACTGGCACCATTGTGGCTGCGAGATCGTTTTGCGGAATTAATTCAAAGAGAGACAGATCATGCCAGAAACGGTGAGGAAGCACATATTATCGCAAAAATGAATTCATTGTGTGACAGGGATATCATTGCATTGCTATATGAGGCATCTGCAGCAGGCGTGAAGATTGAACTGATTATAAGAGGTATCTGCTGTCTGAAGACAGGTATACCAGGGATCAGTGAGAATATTACAGTACATTCCATTGTAGGAAATTTCCTGGAGCATGCCAGAATTTTTTATTTCAGAAACAATGGTATGGAAGAGTATTATATGGGAAGTGCAGACTGGATGCCGCGAAATCTGGATAAACGAGTAGAGATTCTCTTCCCTGTAGAAGATGAAAATCTGAAAAAAGAACTGGGACATATCTTACAGATTCAGCTGGAGGATAATGTGAAATCTCATATTTTGCAGCCAGATGGAAGTTATGTAAAAGTTAGCAGAAGAGGAAAGAAGCGCCTCTGTGCGCAGGAATATTTCTGTCAGGAAGCAGTGAAAAGAGCAGAAGCTCCGAAAGAGCCTGGAAAAGACCGGGTGTTTATTCCGGAAGAATCTATAACAGAATAAATCGGAAATGCCAGAGAAAGAGCGGCGTTGGTGAATCTTTTTTCAGATTCACCAACGCCGCGTGTTTTGTGAAATCAATTAATAAACAAAAACAGAAGTACCAATCGGACAATTGCGATAAATATAGCGAAGAACGCTGGTACTGACACGAACACATCCGTGTGATTTTGCACCGGTTCTGTTTCCGTCTACAAAATTATGAAATGCATTTCCGTTTGGATTACTGGTTGTTCCGGTACCAGAGGTAAAGACAATAACCGGTCCGCCATACTGACCGGCACTTCTCTTTTGCAGGATGCGTCTCATGCCGGGAGAAGTACGACAATTCCATCTGCCAACGATACATGGGTGACTGCTGACCAGTTTCCAGTTGCCGGCAGAACCCTTAAAGATATTGACGCGATAGGTATACTGAGAGATCCAGATAAAATACTTGCTTTTGCTGGAAAGTCCTTTACTGTTAATGAATTGTTCTTTGACTTCGGTAGAATAGTCAGAGGAACGACGATCCAGACCAGTATATTTTAAAGAAGAACGTTTTACCCGGATGGAAGTACCGTCATTGAGGTATCCATATACTTTTGAACCTTTTTTACTCTTCACGACCAGCTTCTGTCCGGATTTTAAAGTAATGTTGCCACCGCTGGAAAGATTGGAAGCGGCAACTGTTTTTTTGACTTTCACAGTATAGTAAGGGGCACGGACAGAATTGACCGTAGACGAAAAAACAATAGCCGTTACAGAAACACTGTCAGATGGAGCACTGTAAAGTGTGGTGCCGTTTACGCTGCGGAAACTTCTGATACGGAACTTATAGGAAGTTTTGGCAGTCAGATTTTTAATCTGTGCTTCCTTTGTTTTTGCAGAACGGATTGTTTTGATCACTTCATAGGAACCAGTATCTGCATTATAGGATTCAATGACATAGCCACTGGCTTTGCCCACACCTTTCCATTTGAGTGTCACATACAGGTTGCCCCGTGATTTCAACTGAAAATTCTTTGGGGTATCCGGAGTGCTGACGCGCGGTGTGACGCCAATCACGGAAGAAAAAGCACCGCTTTTTCCGGATTTATTGATAGCACATACCTTATAATAAGAAATAACACCGATTGTTCCCTTTACAGTACAGGAAGTGGCGGAGGTCTTTTTCACAAGTTTAGCCTGTTCTCCTGTGCTGTCTACACGGTAGATGGCATATTTTTTTGCATGGGATGCTTTATGCCATTTTAGTTTGATGGAGGCATCACTGGAGGTTGCCTTAAGACCCGTCACTTTTCCCGGAGCAGATGCAGCACTGACAGGTGTACAGCAAAGGCAAACCAGGATAAAAAGCAGCGGAAATAGCTTTTTCAGATAATGTTTCATAGAGTATTCCTTTCTATATGTTTAAATGATGATAATAATATGTATTATTATAAAAGTTAACAGTTGCTTTGTCAAACCATAAGGTGGAAATCTTGACACTGATTTTGATTTCGCCTATAATTTGGGTACAACTTTACCTGAAAAAATAAAGGAGTTAGCTTGAATATGATGCAGAAAACGCATATGAAGAAAACTGGTGCAGTAAAAAAAGAATGGGTAACATATTTTTTCTGTTACAGTTTTCTTTTTACAATCATATCTTTGGGGATATTTATCTGGTTTCTCCCAGAGAACAGAAGTTTTTGCTGGACACCGGATTCATCACCGCAATATGTACCAAAAGTAATGTATTTTATCAGAGAAGGAAAAGAATTCTGGCATAATCTGCTTCAGGGAGAATGGAATTTTAAAATGTATGATTTCCAGTTTGGACTGGGAGATGCCGTACCGCTGCATCTGGAACCAGTTTACTGGCTGTATCTCCTTTTTGGGGAAGACAGAATTGAACTGGCATATGGAGCGCTGATTTTGCTCCGTTATTATCTGGCCGGATTAAGTATTTCTGTATTTATGAGATATTTTGCTTATACCGGATGGGAATGTCTGATCGGAAGCATGGTATATGTTTTTTCAGGTTATGGACTGTTTGCAGGGATGCAGCACAGTCATTTTCTGATTCCGATGATCACCCTGCCATTACTTTTACTGGCAATGGAAGAAATATATCGTCAGAAGAGATGGTATTTATGTACTATTTTTGTAGCATTGAGTTTCTGGTGTGGATATTATTTTACCTATATGAATACCATTCTGATGGGATGCTATTTTCTGATCCGTTTTTTCTTCGGAGAAGAAGAAAGAACTGTAAAACGGTTTTTTCTGCGAATGAGAACGATTATCTGCTCCTATTTGCTGGGAATTGGAATTGCAAACATTACGTTTTTTAATACATTTGCAGGATATCTGACATCTTCCCGTACCGGAGGAGGGGCGACACAGAGTGTATCACTGTGGAACTATGGATCCGGATTTATAAAGAATGCGTTTCAGTGTTTTCTGATTACAGGAACAGGTCCTGGAAGCTGGCTGCGTCTTGGTTTTACAGCAGTATCTTATCTGGCAGTGGTATTGCTTTTTCTGCGCAAAGGAAACCGTCAGATAAAAGTTGGATTCTTAGTGGGAACATTATTCTGTCTGGTGCCTGTATTTGGCTATGTATTCAGCGGGTTTGGAACGATTACCAACCGCTGGTGTTATGGATATGCCTTTGTTATAGCATTAATTACTGCGAAAATGGCAGAACAGCTGAAGAAGATGACAAAAAAAGAACTGTTTATCATGGGAATTGCAATTTTGCCATATCTTTATTATGGACCGGGGAAAAAGCTGCTGGGACTTGGATACAAAAAGGCAACATTCTGGGCTGGCATTTTGCTTCTTCTGACTTATCTGTTGGTAGTACTGGTGAATGTAAGAAAGAATTTGCCGCAAAAGTTGAAAACAGCAGTTGTGACCTGTAATGTAGTTGTATTGCTGTGGGCATCGGGTCTGATGTTTTTCCACAGTGGATTCGGAAATATGATCAGTGAGTTTACAAAGTCAGGGAAGGTGATTCAAACAGCTACAGATACACCATTAAAAGTGCTGGATGAAGTTGAGGACGCTTCTTTTTATCGTTCTTATGCGAGACAGAAGTCTGCTACGCAGGGAGCTTCTATGATTTTAGAATATAATGGAGTTGAATATTTTAACAGTACGCTTGCAGGACCGACGGTAGATTTTTATCGGGAAATGGGACTGACGTCCTGGACGCTGGTAAAACTGATGGGATTCGATGAACGTGGCTATCTGGATGCTCTGGGAAATGTAAAATACATGGTAATGAAGGAAGGAAAGGAATTTCCTGTCCCATATGGATTTACAGAAGTAAAAGAAGTGCTGAGGGATGAGGTGTACTATAAAGTATATGAGAATCAGAATGTACTTCCACTGGGATATACCTATGATCAGGTGATATCACTGGAAAATCTGGAAAAAACAGAGACACCACTTCGGCAGGAAGTAATGCTTCAGGCAGCAGTGGTAGATAAAACAGATGAGGTTTCACAATGTCAGGTGGCAGAAGCAGATCAGGTGCAGATTCATGGAAGCAGAGTAGAAATCACAGATATTCAATGTGACGAAAATGTAACCTATGATGGTGACACGATAAAGGTTACTGCGGCGGATGCTGTGATGACCCTGTATTTTGACGGACTGGAGGATTCGGAGAATTATCTGTATATCAAGGGATTGACTATGGAAAAAGGAAAGAAGGCAACGCTTTCTTTCCAGACAGAAGAAGAGAAGGAAACACAGTCTTATGTATTGAGGGGAGAGAATGCCACTTATAATACAAAACAGGATGAGTTTGTAATTAATCTGGGATATTCGCAGGAGAAAAAAGGATACTGCAAGATACGGTTTGGCAGAAAAATGACACTTCAAATGGATGATCTGGCAGTCTACTGTCAGCCAATGACACCGCTTACCTCCTATGTGAATGCAAGAAAAACCGATGCACTGGAAAATGTAGAAATGACAACAAACTGCATAAGCGGAACGGTTCATGCGCAAAAAGAGGAACTGATGGTATTTGGAATTCCATATCAAAGTGGCTGGAGTGCATATATAGATGGAGTAAAGACCAACATTGTCCGTGCGAATATTATGTATATGGGAATCGGTATTTCCAGTGGAGATCATACCATAGAGCTGCGTTATGAAATGCCGGGAGTGAGAATCAGTCTGCTGATAACGGCAGTTTCACTGACGATTTTTGTAGTTGCTATGGTTATCAGAAAACAGCGAAAAGGAGGAAATGAACAGTGCAGAAACGATTAAGGAAATCTGGTGCAGAGCTTGGTATGGTATCGGTGATGCTGGCAGCGAGTTCGATAAGTGTGCAGGCAGATAATCAGACACTGAGTGTGGCAACCAATGCTGATTTCCCACCTTATGAATATTGCGAGGAGCAGGAGATTGTCGGAATAGACATGGAGATTGCTGGTTTGATTGCAGATGAACTTGGACGGGAACTGGAGATCTGCAATATGTCCTTTGATGAAATGCTGGATGCGGTGTTATCAGGAAAGACAGATATTGCTATGGGAAGAATCGTGGAACCCCAGGAAGAGTCTGAGGAACTGCTGTTTTCCAACGGTTATCTTGAGATCACCTATGCAGTGCTGGTACCGGAAGAGAGTCTGATAGAGACGAAAGAGGATCTTGATGGAAAGACGACAGGTACAGTGGATCAGATGAATGGAAAAACACTTGCAGAAGAACTGAGTGGGAACGATGCTGTTGTTTATGAAAAAGAAGAGACAGCGTTAGAGGATTTGCGGAAAGGGACGCTAGATGCCTTGATCCTGGATGAAAAATCAGCGCAGTATTTCTGTAATCAGATGGAGAATTTGAGGATAGCAGATCATATTTCAGATCAGCAGAAATTCGTGATTGTCGCCAGGGCAGAACAGGAAGAAATGCTGACAGAGATAAACGATGCGCTTGCGACAATGGAAGAAACAGGAGAAATGGATAAAATCGTAGAAAAATATCTCGGTGAAGAGAAACATGACGAAGAGACTGAGGCAGAATCCTGATCGGGGTTTTATGGCGAAATGTGCGAAAAATTTTACTTGCAATCAGAGAATGAAGTATATATGATAAGTAAGAACCGTAATCAGGAAGACATCAGTAATTACGAAAAAGTACAGATTGGAAGATGAATAAAAAATGACATATAAAGAGGCAGAAGATTATATTAACAGCGTACCGAAATTTACTTCAAAGAACAAACCGGAGAATACGCAGGAACTGATGCGCAGAATCGGACATCCAGAGCGCAGAATGAAGGTTATTCATGTGGCAGGAACAAACGGAAAAGGTTCTGTCTGTGCGTTTCTTTCTTCGATGCTGACAGCAGGTGGAAAAAGATGCGGATTATTTACATCACCCCATCTGGTGAAGATTAATGAAAGATTTCAGATTAACAATATTCCAGTTACAGATGAGACTTTTCTTCGTGCTTACGAAAAAGTGATGAAGACAGTAAAAGAAATGCAGGAAGACGGATTTTATCATCCGGCTTACTTTGAACTGCTTTTTGCTGTCGGAATGGTGATTTTTGAAGAGGAAAAAGTGGAATATCTGGTTCTGGAGACCGGACTTGGTGGAAGACTGGATGCGACCAATATTGTGGAAAAACCGCTTGTGACCGTGATTACATCTATCAGCCTGGATCATACAGAGATACTCGGTGATACAATTGAAGAGATTGCAGGGGAAAAGGCCGGGATTATCAAACAGGGAATTCCGATTGTTTATGATGGAAGAGAAAAACGGGCAGAGAAGGTAATACAAAAAAAAGCAGAGGAACAACATGCAAAAGAGATTCCACTGTATGAAGAAACACTTCATATACTCGGCTCTACAGATCACAGTGTAGATTATACCTTTGATGCACCATATTATCAGGGACATAAGATTACCATTCCATATCTGGCACCGTATCAGGTACGTAACAGTGCGCTGGCTCTGCTAGCGATGGAAGAGATTGATCCACAGCATCAGATCCCTCTGGAAGTCAGGTTGTCTGCTGTCTGCAATACCAGATGGCAGGGAAGAATGGAGACAGTGCTTCCAGGTGTGATTGTGGATGGAGCTCATAACGAAGACGGAGTACATGAATTTGTACGAACGCTGCAGCAGGCAGGAAAAGGCAGAAAAATTGTTCTGTTATTTTCTGCTGTGGTAGAAAAGAACTATGAGGAAATGGTACATACGATCTGTCAGACAGGCTGTATTCAGGAAGTAGTTGTGACAGAGATTCACGGAAGCAGAATTGTTCCGGCAGGAGAACTGGCAGAAGTATTTCGAAAGTATACCGATGTGCCGGTCACTTCTGTGTGTGATATCAAAGATGCTTTTGAACTTGCATTGAAAAAGAAAGGGGATGGACTGCTATTCTGTGTGGGATCCCTGTATCTGGTAGGAGAAGTGAAGAGAGTAATAGAGGAGAATCAGTATGATTAATTACGAAGAGGAACTGAAAAAGTTTCATCCGAGTCTGGATGTGAATGAAGCGGAAGATGCTATTTATAAAAGAGATTTTACGGATGTTACTGATATTTTAAAAGAAATGATTCAGGAAGAAAAGAACAAAAGGAGATAAGGGGGACACGCTATGAGATGTATTTATTGTGGGACACCTTTATCTGCAATTGATTATTGTACCGGATGTGGAGCAGATGTAACGCTGCAAAAGCGAATTGTCCGCATATCCAATCTGTTATATAATGAAGGACTGGAAAAAGCCAGTGTCAGAGATCTGTCCGGGGCAATTTCCTGCCTGAAAAGAAGTCTGAAGTTCAATAAAGAAAATATTGATGCCAGAAATCTGCTGGGGCTGGTTTATTACGAGACCGGAGAAGTGGTTTCTGCCTTGAGCGAGTGGGTAATCAGTAAAAATACGGCAGAAGAAAATAATGCAGCAGATTTTTATATCGCAAAACTGCAGTCAAATAAGAACAAACTGGAATCGATTAATCAGACGATCAAGAAGTATAATCAGGCATTGCTGTACTGCAAGCAGGATGATGAGGATATGGCAGTCATTCAGCTGAAAAAAGTATTGTCCCAGAATCCGAATCTGATCAAAGCTTATCATTTGCTGGCATTGATCTATATGAAACAACAGGAATATGAAAAGGCAAGAAAACTGCTGAAAAAAGCAGCACAGATCGATACTACCAATACCACAACGCTTCGTTATCTGCATGAAGTGGAAGAAGCAACCGGTGTGGGTACCAATCTGAACAAGGGCAGCAGACGTTTCCGAAAAACAGTAGATGGAGAAGAAAAAGAACAGCATCTTCTGGGACCTGTTACCTATAAAAACGGAAATGATATCATTATTCAGCCAACCACATTTCGTGACAGTTCGACCATGGCCACGTTCCTGAATATCTTCATGGGATTTGTACTGGGAGTAGCTCTGGTATGGTTTCTTGGAATTCCGGCAAATACACGGAAGATTAATCAGGAAGCAAGCAAATCTGTTACTGATGCCAATACAAAGCTGGCATCAGAGACTGCCAAGGTCACCAGTCTGGAAAAAGAGATTGAAGAATACCAGGCGAAGGTAGATGAGGCAAATGATACGATGAAAGCGGCACAGGATAAGGCAGATGGTTATGATACGATTTTAAAAGCGGCGAATGAGTTTATTTCCGGGGATCAGAATGCAGCCGGCACCACATTGGGAGAAATCGAAGCAGACAGTCTGGAAGGTGAAGCGAAAACACTGTACGAGACAATGCAGAACAGTGTGAAGGGTGCCATGTACAGTTCTCTGTACAGTCAGGGTGCAACAGCATATTCTTCCGGTGATTACAAGACGGCGGCAGAAGCTCTGAAAAAGGCAACAGAAGCAGATCCATCGCAGTATGATGCATGGTATTATCTTGCATTCTCTTATTATAATCTGAATGATACGGAACAGGCAGATAAGACTTTTGCAGAGACAATCGTCAGATTCCCTCAGTATGAAGAATTGCTTTCACCTTATATAACAGACAGTTCAGTACTGTCTGCTGCAAAGTCAGAGGGTACAGGAAACAAAGCGAATAGCCAGAGTGAGGCTTCCGGCGGTACTCAGACAGAGTCAGAATCAGGTCAGAATACACAGGATGGTACCGTAGTTCAGGATAATACGGTGCAGGATGATACGACACAGTATGATACCATGCAGGATGCGGGAACGGTCGACTATGGAAATGGATACTATGATGAAAATGGTATCTGGGTACAGACATATTAAAAAATACAAAAGAGAAACCTCGAAACAGGGGGCTGTCACAGCGTATGTGACAGCTCCTTTTTGTATGGCGGCAAAAATAAACAGAAACAGGAGTATATAAATGGAACGGTATTTTAAAATTTCAGGAACAGACTTACAGATTTACCTTCCAGAGGAAGTAGATCATTTTAACGCAGAACAGTTGCGTAAAGAAGCAGACCGGATTTTGCAGAGCCGGAATATACGACGGATCGTGTTTGACTTTTCCAGAACTCAGTTTATGGACAGCTCAGGGATAGGAGTTATTATGGGGCGATATAAAAATATGCGTTTTATGGGAGGAACAGTAGTTGCAGTGCATGTAAATGAACGGATCCGAAGAATTCTGACCCTGTCGGGTGTCTATAAAGTCCTGGATATTTATGAAGGACAGGCAGTATCATCCAGTATGTTTTAAGGGGGAGAACATGAGCGAGACGAATGAAATGAAGCTGGAATTTGACAGTCGGCCGTGTAATGAAAGTTTTGCCAGAGTATCTGTGGCAGCTTTTATGACACAGCTGAATCCAACACTGGAGGAAGTGGCAGATGTAAAGACAGCGCTATCGGAAGCTGTGACAAATGCCATTGTTCATGGATACGAAAATGAGGTGAAAAAGATTTATATAGAATGTTTTATAGAAGGACAGAGTCTTACAGTAAAGGTGACAGATTATGGTGTCGGAATCGAAAATGTGGAACTGGCTATGCAGCCACTTTACACCACAAAGCCAGATGAGGAACGTTCCGGCATGGGATTTGCGTTTATGGAAGCTTTTATGGATGAACTTTCAGTGGATTCAGAACCAGGAAAAGGAACTTCTGTGTGTATGAAAAAAAGAATAGGAAGATTTGAAAGGAAGTAGAGATGGATCGCACCCTGTGGCTGATTGAATGTGCACACCAGGGGGATAAAAAAGCAAGAGAAGCTGCAGTGGAAGAAAATATGGGACTGGTCATGCATGTGGTAAAGCGTTATCAGGGAAGGACAACGGACATAGATGATCTGGTTCAGATTGGCTGCATAGGACTGCTAAAAGCAGTGGATTATTTTGATCTGAAAATGAATGTTCGTTTTTCCAGTTACGCTGTACCAATGATTCTTGGAGAAATCCGACGTTATCTCAGGGATGACGGGCTGCTGAAAATCAGTCGTTCGCTGAAAAATACAGCATATCAGACATCAAAAGCCAGGGAAAAACTGACAGGTCAGCTTGGAAGAGAACCAACGATTGATGAAATTGCAGAAGAAGCGCAGGTGGCGAGAGAAGAAATCATTATGGCAATGGAAGCATCAGCAGATCTGGAATCTCTGCAAAAATCGGTATATCAGTCAGATGGAAATGAAATTTGTCTGGCAGATAAGGTGGAAGACCAAAAGGATGCAGTCAGTGAACTGGTAAATCATGTAATGCTGGAGGATATGCTCAGTCGTCTTGAACCGGAAGAAAAAAATCTGATACAAATGCGTTATTATGAAGAAATGACACAGGCTCAGATTGCAGAGAAACTTAAAAAAACACAGGTGCAGATATCAAGAATGGAAAAAAAGATTCTGAAGAAGATGAGATTATGTATAAAAGATTAAATATGGGGAAAGATAAAAAAGAAGCAAATAAGAAATTCAGACAGAAAAGAGGGTTCCTGTGGCAACAGAAACATTATACCTGAAAATTGACAGTAATGTTTTGGTTCATCAGAAAAATCTGACAATAAAAGATATTGCACAGACGGTCTGCAGCAGTCAGGTTATTCAGAATAAAATACAGACACTGAAGCTAAACAATATGCGGATTACAAAACCGGGAAGATACGTAAAATCTGTGTTGGATGTGTTGGAAGTAATTCAAAAAGAATATCCGGCACTAAGGATTGAGAATCTGGGAGAAGCAGATTTTATTATCACTTATGAAGAGGAACAGAAAAAGAATTGTCTGATTGCCTGGGCAAAAACGATTTGTGTGAGTGTGCTCAGCTTTTTTGGAGCAGCCTTCTCGATCATGACATTTCATAACGATGTGGATATCAGGGGATTATTCGCAGACATATATTTACTTTTTACAGGACAGACGACAGACGGATTCACAGTGTTGGAACTGGCATATTCTTTCGGTCTTGGAACAGGGATTATTTTGTTTTTTAATCATTTTGCCGGCAAACGTATTGAGACCGATCCTACACCGCTGGATGTACAGATGCATACGTATGAGCAGGATGTCAACCAGACGATTATGTCAAACTGTTCCGTGCGGCAGAAACAGAAAATGACAGAGGGAGAAAACATGTGAAAGAAACAGTGATACAGAACATGATTATGACAGTCGGTGCTTTCAGTGGAGGATTCCTGGTGGCAGGGGGTGTGATTGCGCTACTTGTGGGACTGGGAATTATAACAAGACTGGTGGGGATTACGCATACGGCAAAAGAAAACAGATGGTATGAAACCATGATTTTTCTTGGTGCAGTATATGGGAATTGTCTGACGGTATATCAGATTCCTGCACCATTTGGAAGAACCGGACTTCTGGTATTGGGACTTTGTGCCGGAATTTACACCGGAGGATGGATTATGGCACTTGCGGAAATGGTGCATATATTTCCTGTTTTTTCACGACGGATAGGAATTACAACCGGAACAGGTCTGATTGTCTGGAGCCTGGCTTTGGGAAAAATAATTGGCAGTCTGCTTCAATTTTATGAGAACTGGTAAAGGAGAAAAAATGAATACAGAAACGAAACAGTCATATCAGGAATATGTCAGGAGAATCACGCCGAAACACAGTGTGGTAAAAAACTGTCTGAAGGCATTTGTGACAGGAGGTACGATTTGTCTGGTCGGACAGATTTTGTTACAGACAGGGAAAGCGATGGGGCTGGACGGTGATACAGCGGCAGGCTGGTGCTCTGTGATACTGGTACTGCTAAGTATTATTTTGACGGCTGTTGGCTGGTACCAGCCGCTGGCAAAGTTTGGCGGTGCAGGCACTCTGGTTCCCATTACCGGATTTGCCAATTCAGTAGCGGCACCGGCAATCGAATTTCAGAAAGAGGGGCAGGTATTTGGAATTGGATGCAAGATATTTAACATTGCGGGGCCGGTGATTCTGTATGGGATATTCACTAGTTGGGTCCTGGGTGTGATTTATTGGCTGATTTGATAAAAAAGGAAAGAATAAAACAGAAAAATATATAATATTGTAAATTATGTCCCATTCCTATGATAAATATGATATAATTATCACCATAAATCGGAGGAGTGAGGACGATGCTTTTATTATTTTTTCTTGTATGGATTATTTTTAACGGGGCGATTACAACGGAGATTTTCATCTTTGGAGTTGTAGTTGCCTTTTTGATGTTTGGATTTGTCTGCAAATTTATGGATTACAGCT
Source organism: uncultured Marvinbryantia sp. (assembly GCA_934394985.1). Classification (GTDB taxonomy): domain Bacteria; phylum Bacillota; class Clostridia; order Lachnospirales; family Lachnospiraceae; genus Marvinbryantia. Next base: position 20,192 of record CAKRRF010000014.1, on the reverse strand, counting down.
GGCGAAAAGAAAAACTGCTGATTCAGAGAAGCGGATATTTTCTGCTTTATCTGGGAAATCTCCTGGTTGAGATTGTCAGGGCAAATGTGTCTGTATGTCATTTTGTCTTATCTGACCGGGATGAGATCCATCCGGTGATGGTGTCTTTTCATACAACATTGAAGTCCAGACTTGCCAGAGTCATTTTGACAAATTCCATTACGCTGACACCGGGAACCATTACCGTTTCCCTGCAGGGGGATGAAGTGATTGTTCACTGCCTGGATCAATCTCTGGCTGAGGGAATGGAAGATGGCAGCTTTGTAAAGATGCTGGAATATATGGAAAGGATTGGTGATGTACATGGAAATCTGTAGTAAGTATCCGTGGATATTTTCTGTTATACTGATATATCTGGCAATATTGCTGTTTCTGTGCCTGCTTCGTGCAGTAAAAGGACCGACCATTGCAGATCGTCTGATGGCTGGAAATATGATGGGGACTATGGTAATGGTGATCATTTCTATTCTCGCCCTTTATCTCGGTGAAGGATATCTGGTGGATATCTGTCTGATCTATGCCATGATTAGTTTCCTGGCAGTTGTGGTATTGACGAAAGTATATACCGGTGTCTATCTGGAAAAAAAGGAGCAGGAACAAAAAGGGGCAGAGAAGGAAATGGCAGCAGTATCCGGACAAGAGGGAGAAAAATTGTCGGAAAGGGAGGAACATCATGGTAATTCTTAGCTGGGTGCGTCTGGCACTGGGAATTGTATTTTTACTGATCGGTATGTTCCTGTTTGGCATACAGATCATAGCATTATTTAAATTTCGGTATGTACTGGATCGTATGCAGGCAGCGGCGATGGGAGATACACTGGGAATCGGAAGCTCTCTGCTGGGGCTGATGCTGTTGTCCGGGTGGAACCTCACCACTGCGAAGCTGGCGCTGGTGGTGATCTTTTTATGGTGTTCGTCACCGGTATCTTCCCATCTGATTGCCAGACTGGAAGCAGTGACCAATCCGAAGTTGGATCAGAAATGTGAAGTCCCTGAGGAAATTAAGAAAAGTATTGAGAAACAGAATCAGCAGAGAGGAGAAGACATAAATGAAAATTTTTGAATATATGCTGCTGGGATTTCTTATTCTCTGTGCAGTTTCCGTCAGTTTTTCAAAAAATCTGTTGAATTCCATTTTGATTTTTATGAGTTACAGCCTGATTATGTCGATTATGTGGATTCTTTTGCAATCCCCTGATCTGGCAATTACAGAGGCTGCTGTGGGAGCAGGAGTGACAACGATTCTCTTCTTTGCCACACTGAAAAAGATTCATGCCATGGAAGGAGAATCCGATCAGGATGAGGAAGATCAGGGAGGAGAAAAACATGAGTGAATACAGACAAGAAGAGAAAAAGCCGGTAATGTATCGAATCTGGTGTGCGCTGAGGGGGCAGCTGGAGGAGCAGAAAGAAATGACCCTGGAGAGGGAGATAATTCTGGATGAAAAACTTCTGGAAGCGCATCGACAGGATCATGAGAAAATGCTGGAAAAGACTTATGATATAGACCATAATCCGGTATATTGTTTTTTTCGTCGGTTTTATAAAGTGGCCGGTCTTTTATGTTGCCTGGCACTGATTACGATTTTACTGGTACAGGTGTCTTATCTTCCGCCTGTGGGCAGTAGTAGTAATCCGGGCAGTAATGAGGTAGCTGCCAAGTATATCGAAGATGGTCTTCAGGATACCGGAGCAGTAAATATTGTGACGGGAATGATTCTGGATTATCGTGCATTTGATACATTTGGAGAGTCAAATGTGTTGTTTATTGCTACCTGTACGGTATTGATTTTGCTGCGTAACGACAAGAAAAAAGGAAAAGACAGCGCAGAGGCAGAAGAACGCAGAGACAGCTATTATGAACCGAAAAATGATGTGATTCTTCAGACGATTACCAAAGTACTGGTACCGATTATTTTTATTTTTGGTATTTACGTTATACTGAACGGACATCTGTCACCAGGTGGAGGGTTCTCTGGAGGCGCTATTATTGGTGCCGGATTGATTCTGTATCTGAATGCCTTCGGATTTCAGAAGATCGAACGCTTTTTTACGGAAAAGACTTATAAATGGGTGAGTTTTGGCTCACTGACTTTTTACTGTCTTGCCAAAAGCTATTCTTTTTATACCGGAGCTCATCATCTGGAAAGCGGGATTCCGCTTGGAAAAGCAGGTGCTATCATCAGCAGTGGACTGATTTTGCCACTGAATATCTGCGTTGGGCTGGTAGTTGCCTGTACGATGTATGCATTTTTTGCATTGTTCCGGAAAGGGGGATTCTGAGTCTATGTTGCTATTTGGAGCGAATTTTATATCTAATATCGGTGAAGAAGTAGCAATGGTTTTGTTTGGAATCGGATTTGCCAATCTGCTTTTCCAGAAAAATCTGATTAAGAAAATCATCGGTCTGAATATTATGGATTCATCTATTTATCTGTTCCTGGCAGAAAAAGGATACATAGAGGGGCGGCTGGCTCCGATTGTTGTAAATGGGATTCAGGACGTGAATACGTATATTAATCCAATCCCAAGTGGACTGGTACTGACCGGAATCGTAGTGTCAGTATCTGTTACTGCATTGATGCTGTCGCTTACTGTGCGTCTTTATCGCAGATACCATACACTTGATCTGGATGAAATATCAGCCAGACTGAAGAAGGAGGGACTCTGATGGCTTTTGTACAGAATGTACCTTTTTTCTCTATTATTTTGTCTATGTTTTCTGGAATCATCAGTTCCGTATTGCCGGAAAAGCAGGCAAAATGGCTGAATACAGCTGTTATTGCGCTGGTAGGTGCCATGTCTGCCTGGCTTCTTTCTTATTTGTTGAAGGTGGGGGGCAGTTTTACCTTTATGATGGGACATTTTCCTGCACCATGGGGCAATGAGATTCGGGCTGGTGCTCTGGAAGCATTGATGGCGCTGATTTTTTCGATCATTATGTTACTGTCTCTGCTGGGAGGAAGAAAAAAATTAAAAGATGAAGTAGAGATTACAAAACACAATATTTATTATATTCTGACAGATCTGTTGCTCAGTTCACTGCTGGCACTGACGTATACCAATGACCTGTTCACAGCGTATGTATTTGTGGAGATCAATACGATATCAGCCTGTGGTCTGATTATGATTCGTCAGAATGGGCGTACGATTGAAGCGGCTGTCCGTTATATGATAATGAGTCTTCTCGGTTCCGGTCTGTTGTTGATGGGAATCTGTATGCTGTATGATCTGACTGGTCATCTTCTGATGTCCAACATTCAGACATCGGTACATCAGATTCTGGCAGAGGGCAGCTATCGTGTGCCGATGCTGATTACCATTGGTCTGATCACAGTAGGACTTTCAATTAAAAGTGCACTGTTTCCGTTCCATGCCTGGCTTCCGGATGCCTATGGATATTCTACCGTTTCTTCTGCGGCTATGTTATCCAGTCTGGTATCGAAAGGATATATTTTTCTGTTGATTAAGATTTTTTACAGAGTAATCGGAATCGATATTATCCGAAACAGCAATATTTTAAATGTACTGTTTGTCTTTGGACTCTGTGCTATGATTTTTGGGTCTGTCAGCGCTATCTGGGAAAATGATATTCGCAGAATGATATCGTTTTCTTCCGTAGCACAAATTGGATATATTTATATGGGGTTTGGACTTGGAACAGAAGCGGGAATGGTTGCCAGCGTATTTCATATTCTGATGCATGCAGCGACCAAATCCATGCTGTTTATTTCAGCCATCGGACTTACAGATGCATCAAACGGAAGCCGGCATTTCGCAGAACTTACCGGATCTGGCTATCGGAATAAGATTGCCGGGTTTGGTTTTACGGTTGGTTCCCTTTCCATGGTAGGTATCCCGTGTTTTGCTGGTTTTGTCAGCAAACTTCTGTTTGCGCAGGCGGCAATAGCAAATAATACACCGGCAAAGATCTTTCCAACGGTGATTGTGCTGGCAGTCAGTACCATATTAAATGCGGTATATTTTCTGAAAACGGTAATTAGAATTTATGTGCCGGAGGATCCTGCTTTTGAAACAAAACAGGGATATCTGTTCTTCCAGGTATCCAGACAAAAACTGTACAGTCTGACAATTATCTGTTTTATTGTGTTAAATCTGATACTTGGAATGATGTCACAGCCGATTGTACATATGATTGAGATCGGTCTGCAGAATTTTTCATAGGGGGCGTAGGAAAGAATGAATCATTGTTTTCTCTTATTAAATATGTGTTTCCCTGTGCTGGCAGGACTTGTGATGCTTCTGGGAAAAAAAGAAAGTTCAGAAAAAAAACTGACACGAAATTCACTGATTACCATGGGGATTGCAGGTTGTTTTCTGATATGGAATCTGTTGGAAAAGGAGAATACACTTTATCTTTTTTCGCTGGGGAAAGAACTTCCGTTATATTTTCATGTGGATGCAATGGGAAAGCTGTTTGCAGCTGTGGTTACCCTGATCTGGATTCTGGCAGTATGTTTTGCCGGGGAATATATGAAAAAAGAGCGGGAGCAGAAACGTTTTTTTGGATTTTTATTAATTGTGTACGGCGTACTGATGGGACTGTGTTATGCAGGTAACCTGGTGACCTTTTATTTATTTTATGAAATGATGACATTAACAACAGTGCCACTGGTATTGCATACCAGAACCAGGGAAGCTGTTATGGCAGGAATGAAATACCTGCTCTATTCTTTAAGTGGCGCATATATGGTTTTGTTCGGCACTTATGTATTGAACAGATACACGACATCTCTTGATTTTACACCGGGAGGAACTCTGGATCTGACGGCAGCAGAAGGTCATATGACCTTAATCTTAGTGTGTGCCTGTCTGGTGATTCTGGGATTTGGTGTAAAAGCCGGTATGTTTCCTATGCATGGATGGCTGTCTGCGGCACATCCGGCAGCCCCGGCTCCGGCCAGTGCGGTATTATCTGGTGTCATTGTAAAAATGGGTGTACTGGGAGCTATTCGAGTGATATATGAGATTATCGGTCCGGATGTCATTCGGGGAACCTGGGTGCAGACGATGTGGTTGACATTATCTTTAATTACCGTGTTTATGGGGTCTATGCTGGCATATAGAGAGAAGCTTCTGAAAAAACGTCTGGCTTACTCTACAGTCAGTCAGATTTCATATATTTTATTCGGACTCGCTCTTTTGCAGCCAAATGCACTGACGGGATCATTACTTCATGTGGTATTTCATGCCTGTACAAAAGCATGTCTGTTCCTCTGTGCAGGTGCAGTGATTTATCGTACCGGAAAAACCAGAACAGATCAGCTTACCGGAATCGGAAAAGAGATGCCGGTGACCATATGGTGTTACAGTATTGCTTCGTTGGCTCTGATCGGTATTCCACCTGCCAGCGGTTTCATCAGCAAATGGTATCTGGCGGAAGGAGCACTGAATTCCGGAGTTTCTGTTTTCGCAGTTCTGGGACCGGTGATACTTTTGATCAGTGCGCTGCTGACAGCAGGATATCTGCTACCGATCAGCATGAAAGGCTTTTTGCCGGGCAAAGATTTTGATTATGCGCATCTGACCAGCAAAGAGCCAAACGGCTGTATGGTGCTTCCGGTCGCAGTATTATCTTTCCTGGCATTGATACTGGGAATCTTTTGCGGACCGTTGGTACAATATGTGGAGAAAATTGTGGAGGTCATACTATGAGCCAATATTGGATGGTAGTGGCAATCTTGCTGCCAATTGTTGGAGGAATCCTGGTAAAAGTGATTCCCTTTCCAAATCGGAAAATCATGAAAATCTATCTGGAATGTGTTATGGTACTGACATCATTACTGGTATTTCTTCTGGCTGGGAACCGTCCGGAAGGAACACTGGAGGTTGTACATTTTATGCAGGGGCTGTCCATATCATTTCGAATAGATGGCATGTCTGTAGTATTTTCCGTATTGATAGCTGCATTGTGGCCACTTGCCATGTTGTATTCTTTTGAATATATGGAACATGAATCGCATCAGAGAGTATTTTTTATGTTCTATTCTGTTACCTATGGGGTAACATTGGGAATAGCCTATGCATCTGATTTGCTGAGCATGTATTTCTTTTATGAGCTGCTCACTCTTGTAACAGTGCCATTGATTCTGCACAATCTGGACCGTAAAGCTATTCATGCGACCAGAAAATATCTGTATTATTCCCTGGGCGGTGCAGCGTTTGCGTTGATTGGTATTGTGTTTTTGATGGTTTATGGCAGAGAGTTCGATTTTGTTATGGGAGGAATTCTGGATCTGGCAAAAGTAGGAGACAGAAAGCAGGTTCTGTTAGTGGTATATCTGATCGCCTGCCTTGGTTTTGGAGTAAAGGCAGCGATGTTCCCAATGGGCTCCTGGCTTCCGGAAGCAGGTGTGGCACCGACTCCTGTAACGGCACTTCTTCATGCCGTGGCAGTGGTAAAGGCAGGGGTATTCGCCATTATCCGCCTGACCTATTACAGCTTTGGTACAGACTTTCTACGGGGAACCTGGGTACAGGCGGTAGTGATGGCACTGGCGATGTTTTCTGTGGTATATGGATGTACCAGAGCAGTTATGGAACGTCATATAAAAAGAAGACTGGCATATTCCACGATCAGTAATCTGTCGTATATCATTTTCAGTGCTATGATTATGACACCGCTCGGTCTGGTTGGAGCACTTTGCCATATGGTCTGCCATGCTGTTATGAAGATTGGTTCATTCCTGTGTGCAGGTGCGATCATGCACCAGACAGGAAAGAACTATATTGATGACCTGAATGGCTATGCAAAAAAAATGCCGATAGTATTTGGATGTTTTACGGTATCTGCGCTTGGACTGATGGGGGTTCCGGGGTTGGCTGGTTTTATCAGTAAATGGAATATTGCACAGGCAGCAGTGGACAGTGGCCGCATGCAGGCATATCTGGGAATCGGATGTCTTCTGATTTCTGCATTTCTGACCTCAATTTACATGATGTCCATTGTATTTCGTGCCTATTTTCCGGGAAAAGAGTTTCATTATGAGGAACTGGGTGAGATCAGGGATCCGTCCTGGAGAATGTGTGTACCGCTGGTTTTGTTTGCAGCAGGTGTGATTTGTCTGGGAATAGGTTCCACACCACTGGTGGCTTTTTTCAATGATGTGGCAAATGGATTATATTAGAGGGGGAACGATAAGATGAAGGAAACACAGATTTATTTATTAGCCTGGATCGTATTTTTCCCGCTTGCAGGGGCGGCAGTCACTTATCTGGCCGGAAAAGCAGATAAAATACTGAGAGATCGCATAGCGTCAGCAGTGACGATTGCAGAGTTTTTGATGCTTCTGGTACTTTTGATTACAGCAGGAGATATACAGGTTTCCTGCCGGATTCCTGGAATCTGCCAGATGGGACTTTCATTTGAAAGTGATGGATTCCGGTCAGTGTACGCTTTGATTGCAGCATTTATGTGGATGATGACTACGTTATTTTCCGGGGAGTATTTTGCCTCCTATCGGAACAGGAACCGTTATTATCTGTTTTTACTGATGACACTGGGAGCAACAGAAGGTGTGCTGTTATCAGCAGATCTGTATACAACGCTGATCTTTTTTGAACTGATGTCCTTTACTTCTTATATATGGGTGGCACAGGACGAGAAAAAAGAAGCTTTACGTGCAGCAGAAACCTATCTGGCGATAGCGGTTATCGGTGGACTTTCTATCCTGATGGGATTGTTTTGGCTGTATCATCAGACAGGAACACTTCAGATTGATGAGCTGTATCAGGCTTGTCAGGGAAAAAATGTATTACCGGCATGTATTTGTATGTTTGTGGGATTTGGAGCAAAAGCAGGAGTATTTCCGTTACATATCTGGCTGCCCAAGGCACATCCGGTGGCACCGGCACCTGCCAGCGCATTACTGTCCGGTATCTTGACAAAGACCGGTATTTTCGGCATACTGGTAATCAGTTGTAAAATTTTTCTGTATGACGCAGGATGGGGAACAGCTATGCTGATCATGGGTGTCCTCACTATGCTGATTGGTGCAGTGCTGGCTGTCTTTTCTGTTGATATCAAACGGACACTGGCCTGTTCTTCCGTTTCTCAGATCGGGTTTATTCTGGTGGGAATTGGAATGCAGGGACTGCTTGGAGAAGAAAATCTCCTTGCGATTAGAGGAACGATGCTTCATATGGTGAATCATTCCCTGTTTAAGCTTACCTTGTTTATGGTGGCTGGTGTGATTTATATGAATCTTCATCGACTGGATTTGAATGAGATACGAGGATTTGGAAGAAATAAGCCGCTTCTGAAAGCCGTATTTGCAGGAGGTGCACTGGGAATCAGTGGGGTGCCGCTTTTTTCAGGATATATCAGCAAGACACTGCTTCATGAAAGTATTGTGGAATATAGTGAACTGATGCCATCAGGTGGCGTGCTGGGATATTCAGATATTCGCCTGATTGAATGGTTGTTTCTGATCAGTGGAGGTCTGACAGTAGCGTATATGTGTAAGCTGTATATGGCAGTTTTTGTGGAAGAGAATCAGGATACACAGAAACAGACACAGTATGATGCATTAAAAGGACATTATATGAACAAAATCAGTGCAGCAGTACTGGGGACCTGTGCCATAATCTTCCCGGTTATGGGTTTCTTTCCGCATCTGACAATGGACAGAATTGCAGATATGGGTCAGGGATTTATGGGCGCTGAAGAAGGCGCAGAGCGTATAGCATATTACAGCTTTGGCAATCTGTCAGGAAGTATGATATCGCTGCTGATTGGTATTCTGGTATATGTCTTTATTATCCGTACCTGGATGATGCAGAAAAATGGAAATACAAAAGAATATGTGAACCGCTGGCCGGCAGTGATGGATCTGGAAGATTATCTGTATCGACCGATACTGTTACAGATTCTTCCGACAATCGGAGGAAGTATCAGCTGCGTATTGGACAGACTGGCAGATGTAACAGCCAAGCTGCAACCGCTGGCAGGATATGTGGAAGCCAGTTTTTTTGACACGATTCAGGATCCGATTATTGTGGAAATGAAAAAAGATGTATATCATGGAAGTGAAGAAAAAACAGATCCGGAAGAGGGAAATCATCTGACACATGTACTTGGAAGGCTTTGCAATGCAGTTAAGCATCTGTGTAATGCTACAATCTGGCGAAAACATCCATGTCAGACAGATTTCATTCACAAACTGTCATTGTGGTATGAGGAATTCAGGGAAAATACCATTTTGATCGGGAGAAGCATGTCTTATGGCTTACTTCTGTTTTCTCTCGGATTGTGTATTACTCTGATTTACCTGCTTATTTCGGCGGTTTGGTTGAATTAAAAGGAGAAGATGGAAGCAGATGAAAAAAATACTGTTAATTGCAACGGGTGGAACAATTGCATCAAAATATACGGATCGGGGGTTGTCACCACAGATATCATCAGAGGAACTGCTGTCCTATGTGCCGGAAGCGAGAGAGTTCTGTGAGATCGATCATATTCAGCCATTTAATCTGGACAGTACCAATGTATGTTCCAGGCAGTGGATTGAGCTGGCGGCAATTATTGAGAAAAAATACGAGTATTATGATGGATTTGTGATCTGTCATGGAACAGATACCATGGCATATACAGCAGCAGCGCTTTCTTATCTGATTCAGAATAATTTGAAACCGATAGTGGTAACAGGAGCCCAGAGACCAATAGATCTGGCTATTACAGATGCCAGAGCCAACCTCCTGGACAGTCTGCGTTTTGCTTCGCATCCAAAGGCACATGGAATCAATATTGTATTTGGCGGGTCTGTGATAGCAGGAACAAGAGCAAAAAAAGAGCGTTCCAAAAGCTATAATGCATTTTCCAGTATCAATTATCCGGATATTGCAGTAATTCAGGATAGCCGGATCGTATTTTATATCGATGACAAGAACCATGTTACAGACCGAATCAGATTCTATCATCAACTGGACGACAGGGTATTTTTGTTGAAGCTGATTCCTGGAAGCAGTGGAGCAATTATTGATTCTCTGGCAGAAACGACAGATGCGCTGATCATTGAATCATTTGGTGTAGGCGGGCTTCCTGACTATGGTGATGATGAATTTTATCAGGCAATCAAACGTTTCGTAGAAAAAGGCAAGATCGTTATTATGGCGACACAGGTGACCCATGAAGGCAGTGATATGAGTGTATATCAGGTGGGAAAAATGATTAAACGTGAGTTTTCACTGCTGGAATCTTATGATATGACGCTGGAAGCTACTGTAGCAAAGACCATGTGGGCATTGCAGGAGAGTCAGGATTCAGAAGGTTTCCGGGAAAAATTCTATAAAAAAATCAATCACGATATCATGTTCAGCCCGGAACAGAACTGACAGCCCGGGCTGAAGTATGAAGAGAAATGTAAGGAGAAGTGTCAGATAACAGACACAGCGAGAGAAAGGCTAAGAAATCACTATGAAAAATAAAACAAATACCAAAAAAAAGAGTGCACATCACCAGACTGCAAAAAAACCTTCAGAACAAAACAAACCGGTTAAAAAGATGCTGACAGATTATTATCTGATCCCGCAGGAAATCAGCATTTCACAGTTAGCAGAGAGATTGCCGGATTATCAGGCAAAGATCGAACTCTGGCTGGAAATGGATCTGATGGAGCTGACTTTAACACATGATACAATGGTATTTGAAGAGGCAGCAGAAGATTTTGCGAATCCGGAGGATCAGGCTTACTTTGAAGAACACAAAATCAGGAAAGTATATGCGATCACCTATGATGTACTCGATGCAGAAGAGGTGAAACAGATTCTTTCGGCTTTACAGGAAACTTTCCAGGGAAGAGTCTGCAAGGAAGATGAGATATTGTAAAATTCAAATAACATGTTCCATTTGCGCACTGTTTTAAAATGGTGCTTACAATATATCATACGTAGAAAACAGAAAAATATACCATATATTTCAGGAAAACAAAAAAGAAAGTATAAAAAAACATGAGCTGCACATACTTCTGTTAAAACAGCATGAAAAGGAATGCTGTCAAGATGGAGGTTATGACATGGATCAGACACAGGGCAGACAAAGTATTTGTTTTCAGAAAGCACCGCACATTGTGGGTACTTCATCCGTTGTTGGAAAAAAAGAGGGAGAAGGACCGCTTGGCGGTGCTTTTTCAGTTATTTCGCAAGATGATCTGTTTGGAGAAGACTGTTGGGAAAAAGCAGAAAGTGAGATGCAGAAGGAAGCACTTACCATTGCAATTCAGGATGCGGGAATCCACAGGGAGAATATTCGTTATCTTTATGGAGGGGATCTGCTGGGACAGCTGATTGCCACATCTTTTGGATTGGAAAGCTTTGGCATCCCATGGTTTGGATTGTATGGGGCTTGTTCTACCTGCGGAGAAGCCCTGGCATTGGCAGCTATGACGATTGCAGGGAACTATGCAGAATATGCGGCGGCAGTCACCTCCAGTCATTTTGCCAGCGCAGAAAAACAGTTTCGTTTTCCTTTGTCCTATGGCAATCAGAGACCACTGTCGGCCACCTGGACAGTAACCGGAAGCGGAGCTTTTGTGCTTGGAAAAAGCGGAGGACATATCAGAATAACCGGTATTACAGTAGGAAAAGTAGTCGATTTTGGGGTACAGGATGCTATGAATATGGGAGCTTGTATGGCACCGGCAGCTTCAGATACAGTTGCCAGACATTTTCGCGATTTTGAAAGAGGACCGTTGGATTATGATAAAATTATTACCGGAGACCTGGGCTATGTGGGGCAGAGGATTCTGCTGGATCTTCTGAGAAAAGAAGGATATGACATTAGTCAGCAGCACATGGATTGTGGGATTGAAATTTATGACCGGGAAAAACAGGATACTCATTCAGGGGGAAGCGGATGTGGGTGTTCAGCAACAGTGCTGGCAGCTCTGATTTTGCCGAATCTTAGAAAAGGTATCTGGAAACAGGTATTGTTTGTTCCTACCGGGGCGTTAATGTCTCCGGTGAGTTTTAATGAGGGACAGAGCGTTCCGGGGATTGCACATGCAATTGTACTGGAGCATTGCTGAAAGAAGAGAAAAAAATAAGAAAAGGAGAGAAAAAGATGGAATATTGGAATGCTTTCTGGGTAGGAGGTTTGATTTGCGTACTGGTGCAGATTCTGATTGAAAACACAAAGCTGATGCCGGGGAGAATTATGGTGATGCTGGTAGTAACCGGTACTTTTTTGGGAGCACTTGGTATATTTCCGTATTTGAAAGAATATGCCGGGGCAGGTGTCACCGTACCGCTTCTGGGATTTGGAAATAATCTTTGGGAGGGGGTAAAAAAAGCGGTGGATGAAGAGGGATTTCTGGGACTGTTTAAAGGAGGATTTACGGCAGCATCTGTAGGAACATCAGCTGCATTAGTGTTTTCTTATATTGCCAGTCTGATCTGCCAGCCGAAAATGAAAAAGTAAAACAGGAGATGTGAAAAATATAGATTGTACGAAAATAAATACAAAGAAACGGATGCGACAATTGTATTAATAATTGACAAAAAGTTTATTAGTAGTATAATTTTTTCTTGGGGAAAAGTTTAGTAAAAACATATTTTTAGTTTAGCACAAAAGAATCGGAGGCGAACATTTCAAAATGGAACTGGAATATATCAATGAGAAGATCGGGAGGAAAATCAGGGATCTGAGAAACCGGAACGGATTGACCCAGCAGGAACTGGCAGACAGGACAGAACTGACCAAAGGATTTATTTCACAGCTGGAAAGAGGTCAGGTTTCTCCGTCAGTGGTGACTCTGCTGGATCTGATCGAATGTCTCGGAACTACGGCAGCTGATTTTTTCAAAGAGACAGAAGAAGAACAGGTAGTTTTTTCTGAACAGGGATATTTTGAAAAAGTGGATGAAGCAGGGAACAGTATACAATGGATTGTCCCCACGGCTCAGCGATATCGTATGGAGCCGCTTCTGGTGGTGGTACAGCCGCACCAGAGTCTGGAAGAGGATAAACCACATGACGGGGAAGAGTTTGGATATGTGATATCCGGAAGACTGAATGTTATTTTGGGAGAACAGATCTATCATGTGAAGGCCGGAGAGAGCTTTTATTATCCGGCCAAGAAACTTCACCGTATCGAGAATCCGGGCCAGCGTCCTGCCAGATTTATCTGGGTCAGCACGCCGCCGATGTTCTGATAAAAGTATCGAACATCTGATATAGCCTCCGCAGAGGCATTTCTGAACAGATAGAATACATAAGACGAGGAGAGGGAGCAAAATGGGAAAATCAGAAAATATTATTGAACTGAAACATATTACCAGAACCTATGAAGATGGATTTTCAGCGGTATCTGATTTTAATCTGGAAATAAAAAGAGGAGAATTTGTGACGTTTCTTGGCCCGTCCGGCTGTGGAAAAACCACAACTCTTCGTATGATAGCAGGATTTGATCTGCCGACATCCGGTGAGATTTTATTAAATGGAAAGCCGATTACCAATCTGCCTCCAAATAAGCGGCCGATCAACACGGTATTTCAGCGCTACGCATTGTTTCCTCATATGAATATTTATGAAAATATAGCGTTTGGACTGAAACAGAAAAAGACACCCAAAAATGTGATTGAAAAGAAAGTGAAAAAAGTTCTGGCACTGGTAGACCTGGAAGGATTTGAGAATCGAAGCGTTTCTACTCTTTCCGGTGGACAACAGCAGAGAATTGCCATTGCAAGAGCACTGGTAAATGAGCCGGAGATTCTTTTGCTGGATGAGCCTCTTGGCGCATTGGATCTGAAGATGAGAAAAGAGATGCAGATTGAATTAAAAGCCATGCACGATGAACTTGGGATCACATTCATTTATGTTACGCATGATCAGGAAGAAGCCCTGACCATGTCTGACAAGATCGTAGTTATGTCAGAAGGTAAGATGCAGCAGATCGGTACACCGGAAGATATTTATAATGAGCCGAAGAATGCCTTTGTCGCCGATTTCATCGGAGAAAGTAATATTTTCAACGGTATTATGACAGGTAAATTAAAGGCACGTTTCTGCGGTGGGGAATTTGCATGTGTGGACGATATTGAACAGGGCACGCATATTACAGCAGTTGTCCGTCCGGAAGATGTAGAACTGACTCCGCCAGGAGAAGGAATTATTTCCGGCGTGGTGGATACTGTTATTTTCAAAGGTATGCATTATGAAATTACAGTAGTATCCGGAAAAAACGAAATGGTAATTCAGTCTGTAAAAGCAGCTACACCGGGAGAACGTGTGGGGATGAAAGTAGATCCGCAGAACATTCATATTATGATTGCAGAGGATCATACCAATATTTTTGCAGCAGAGGTAAATCCGGATTTCCGCCTGGAATACAATGGTCATATTCTGGATACCAGTGTGACAAAGATTATTAAGGGAAGCAGACGTACCGAAGATGGAATCTTACTGGATGCTCACGGTGAAGTGATCGACCCGAAAAAGATCAGAATTATGGTATCCATTCAGCCTTCCGATATCCGAATGACGGATAATATGGAAGAGGGAATCGTTCAGGGTTATATCAGTAACCTGATTTATAAAGGTGACCATTACAGCTATGTGATCCATACTGATCTGGAACAGGATTTTATTGTAAATGATGAATACCTGTGGAATATGGATGACCAGGTAGGTCTTCTGATGCCGGTAGATAAAATGAAGTTTGCATTAAAGAGATAAGGGGGAGGCTATGCGTAAATTATCATTTTCCAGAAAAAGCCTGGGCATTCCTTATGCGTTATTTTTACTGGTATTCGTGATTGCTCCGCTGCTTGTGTTATTTTATTATGCATTTACGGATGGGCAGGGACAGTTCACCATTACCAATCTGACAGGATTTTTCACGGATCCAAATACGATGGGGACGCTTTGCTACAGCTTTGCTCTTGCAATTGTGACAACGGCAGTATGTCTTCTTCTGGCATACCCGATTGCCTATATTCTTGCGTTCAGTAACATGAAAAGCAAATCTGTAATACTGATGCTGTTTGTGATGCCGATGTGGATCAACTTTTCCCTGCGTATCACAGCATTAAAAGAAGTATTGACATTGCTGGAGGGAAATCTTGCCATGCATCCGTTTTTAAATGCAGTAACCGGTATGACTTATGATTTTCTTCCATTTATGATTTTGCCGATTTATACCACGATATCCAAACTGGATAAGGCTCTTCAGGAGGCAGCCATGGATCTTGGGGCAAATGAACTGGAGACTTTCCTGAAAATTACGCTTCCGTTGTCAGTGCCTGGCATTATCAGCGGAGTATCTATGGTGTTTTTGCCGGCGATGACCAACTATGTGGTTCTGGATATGTTATATAACAGTACCTATATTATGGGTAGTCTGATTGGAAGTTATTTTGCTGCTTACAACTGGCATGGCGGATCTATGATAGCGCTGATTCTTCTGGGAATTATCTGTCTGTTTACGCTTCTGACCAATGGTGCAGAAAAAGAAAATACAAGAGGAGGTGCCCTGTTATAATGAGAAAATACATAAAAGGTGCATTTTTGTCCCTGGTTTTGTTATTTCTTTATCTGCCAATTTTCATTCTGGCAGTGTACAGTTTTACCAATGCCACAAATATTGGAGCAATCAGAGGCTTTTCGCTTCATAATTATGTGACATTATTTACGACACCGGAGCTTCTTGAGATGATAGGAGGCACACTCCTTCTGGCTGTTGGTGCAGCTCTGCTGGCTACTATCCTTGGAACTATGGGAGCCATAGGAGCATTTTATTCAAAAAAGGGAATGGCACAGGCAATCTCTACTATGAATCAGGTTCCGGTAGTAAATGCGGATGTTGTGACCGGATTTTCCCTTTGTATTTTGCTGGTAGTAGTACTTGGGGTAAGCAAGGATACCTTTGTACCGCTTGTGGTGGGACATGTAATTCTCTGTGCTCCGTTTGTTTATCTGTCTGTTATGCCAAAGATTAAGCAGATGGATCCAAGTATTTACGAGGCAGCGCTGGATCTTGGGGCAACGCCATTTGTAGCATTGACACAGGTAGTGATTCCACAGATTCTTCCAGGTATCATTTCGGGGTTTGCTCTGGCAGTTACCCTGTCACTGGATGATTATTTTGTAGCGACTTATACCAAACCGGCTACTTTTGATACCATCAGTACTTATGTAGTAAATGCCACGAAGGGCGCACAGACGACAATCAAGACTGCACTTTGGGCGTTATCTACGGTAATTTTCCTGCTTGTACTGGGAATCGTGGCAGTGATGAATCGACAGTCCAGAAAAAATGGGGCAGAAAGGGCGGATGCATAAGATGAACAGAAGAATCAAAATCGGGATGACCCTGGCAGCCACAGTGATGCTGGCAGTCAGCGGGATACCATTTATCACTCAGGCAGACAAAATTGCAGCTGCCCAGGACGGTTCAGAGGCAGGGAAAGAAGTAACATTGCGTATATGCAACTGGGAGGAATATATTGACCTGGGAGATTGGGACGAGGATGAGACGATTGACCTGGAAAGTGGAGATATCATTGGAAAAAATTCAATGATTCAGGATTTTGAAGAATGGTATTATGAGACATATGGAGTAAAAGTCAGGGTGGAATATTCTACCTTCGGAACTAATGAAGATCTGTATAATATGCTGACCCTGGGAGATGTGTATGATCTGGTATGTCCGTCGGAATACATGATTATGAAACTGATGGCTGAAAATAAGCTGGTGCCGTTATCAGATCATTTTTTTGATACAGCAGATGAATACAACTATTACAGTAAAGGAGTATCTCCATATATCCGTGATATTTTTGAGAAAAATGAGATCGGTGGCGAAGCATGGAGTAAATATGCGGCAGGATATATGTGGGGATTAACCGGTATTGTATACAATCCGGAAGAGGTCAGTGAAGAGGATGCATCAAGCTGGAGAATTCTGGATGATCCGGATTATAAACGCCAGATAACAATCAAAGATAATGTCCGAGACTCTTATTTTGCAGCAATAGGTGCGTTAAAGTCTGAGCTGCTGACATCTGAGAGTTTTAAAAATGATCAGAACTATAAACAGAACCTGGTGGATGAGATGAATGATACTTCACCGGAGATGATTCAGGCAGTGCAGGATTATCTGCAGGATGTGAAAAATAATGCCTATTCTTTTGAAACGGATTCCGGAAAGGCAGATATGATTACCGGAAAGGTGCTGGCAAATTATCAGTGGTCCGGTGATGCGGTATATACCATGGATCAGGCAGAAGAAGATGGTTTGGTTCTGAATTATGCAGTTCCGGCAGAATCTACCAATATTTATTTTGACGGATGGGTAATGCTGAAAAACGGGATTGGAGAGGATAAAGAGAAACAACAGGCAGCAGAAGCATTCATTAATTTTAATTCCAGACCGGATAATGTCATCCGAAATATGTATTATATCGGTTATACATCAGTTATTTCAGGAGGAGATGATCCGAGAATATTTGAGTATGCCGACTGGAATTATGGAGCAGAAGAGGATGAAAAAGATACCGTAGATTATGATCTGTCTTACTTTTTCACGGAAGATACAGACAGTGAAGACTATGTTATTACCGCGCCGACAGAGCAGGTCAAAAGACAGCTTTACGCACAATATCCGGATGCAGATGCTATGAACAGATCTTCCATTATGATTTATTTTGATGATGCACAGAATCAGGCGATCAACCAGATGTGGGTCAGTGTAAGATGTTTTAACATACATGATGTTCCAGGTTGGATATGGACAATGACGATAATTCTTGTTATAGTAATGCTGGCATGTCTGATAAGAATGCAAATAAAAAAACATGCCATGAAAAGATAGTAAAATGAAAGAGGAAAACAGCCATGCCGGTATTTGATTTTAGTGGTGCATCTGAGAGCAAAAAGATTACAGAATGTACCTATGAGATATTTTATTCGGACAATTCAGAACCAACCGCAGAGCAGCCGATTATGATTCTGGATAATCAGAAAAGGGAATGGAAGCATCATTCCTGTGGTTATTTTTTAAATCCAGCAAAGAGAACTGCATTTGAATTTAAAGAAGAGGATGAAGAAGCTGTTCAGGCAGATATTCGGAAGATAGATGCAAGATTTATCAGTCTTTTGCGCTGGCTTGGGGAGAATCATATTAATGTTCGTCTTTCCGGAGTCAATCTGAAAGAGGGATATGCAGTCTACAAGATCCGTGAAATTGCTTTTGGTGGAGGTACCAAGCTGTCAGCGGAGGATGGGTTTCTTCAGTTTATGATAGACCGTCTTCTGACCAGCAGCGCACCGGAGGAAGAAGCAGAAGAGGAAGAGCGGGAAGAAATCGGTGATGAGATGAAGCTTACCAGTATTCAGAGTATTACTGATTTTATGAACTGTGCAGGAAGAACCATGCCGGATAATATCCGTTTGTGGGCAAGAAGAAATCTGGCAGTGGCACGTTCTCATGAAGTATCTCAGGAAGAACGGAGACATGCCCAGAGAGCACTGTCCATTATGATGAATATCCAGTGGAAAAATAATTATTTTGAATCCATTGATCCGAAGGAAGCCAGAAGAATTCTGGACGAAGAGCTTTATGGCATGGAACGTGTAAAGCAGCGTATTATGGAAACGATTATTCAGATTAATCGTACGCATACGCTTCCGGCTTATGGGCTGCTTCTCATTGGTCCGGCAGGTACTGGAAAATCTCAGATTGCCTATGCAGTAGCAAGAATTCTGAAGCTGCCGTGGACGACTCTGGATATGAGTTCGATCAATGATCCGGAGCAGCTGACGGGAAGCTCCAGAGTCTATGCGAATGCAAGACCTGGTATCATCATGGATGCTTTTTCCATGGCCGGAGCATCGAATCTTGTATTTATTATTAATGAACTGGATAAGGCCAATGCAGGAAAAGGAAATGGAAATCCGGCAGATGTGCTCCTGACGCTTCTGGATAATCTGGGATTTACGGACAATTACATGGAATGTATGATTCCAACTGCAGGTGTCTATCCCATTGCAACAGCCAATGAAAAAGAACAGATCAGTGCACCATTGATGTCACGTTTTGCAGTGATTGAGATACCGGATTATACAATGGAAGAAAAGAAAGTGATTTTCGCCAGATTTGCGCTGCCAAAGGTTTTGAAGAGAATGAGTCTTAAGGAAGACGAATGCATTGTAACTGAGGATGCACTGGATGCGGTAATAGAACGCTACCGCAATACATCCGGCATTCGTGATCTGGAGCAGGCAGCAGAACATATTGCTGCAAATGCACTGTATCAGATCGAAGTAGATCATGTTTCACAGGTAGTCTTTGACAGACAGATGATAAATACACTTCTGGACTGATCGGATAAGATTTCTTTTGTGATTCGTACAGAATCATGTTATACTGTCAGAAGAAAAACTGTCAGAAGCTTACGGGAGGTACTTAGCATGAATAAAGTAATTACAATCAGCCGTGAATACGGAGCGGGCGGACATTCCATTGGAACAAAAGTGGCAGAAGCACTGGGAATTCCTTTTTATGACCGTGATATTGTCCGGGCTACCGTGGAAGAGAGTGGTTTCGAAAAGAAGCTGATTGAAAAGGAAGAAGAAGATCGTTCTACCACAGATGATATCTGGAAAAAAATCAGTGCCATTTCCAGTTCTTATTTTAATGATTCACAGGATGCCATTCATGAAATTCAGAAAGCGATTATTATCAAGATGGCTCAGAAAAGTCCATGCGTTATTCTGGGACGTTGTGCAGATGTGATTTTAAAAGAAGCAGGAATTGATACATTAAATGTGTTTATTCATGCAGATGAGCTGCACAGAGGTGTGCGTGTAACCGAACTGACCGGAACGAAAAATGCAACGGAGATTCAGAAACTGCTGGCAAAGAGAGACAGTGCCAGACACAAATATTACAATCATTATACCGGGCAGAAATGGGGCGACAGTCATAATTACGACATGACGCTGGACAGCGGAAAGCTGGGGTATGAGCTGTGCGTGAAGCTGATCGTGGATGCAGCTTCCAATGCAGAAGAATAAAGAATAAGACGGGCATGATACAAAAAAGTATCATGTCCGTTGTTGGCATGTGCGCCTAGCGGCGCACGTTTCTAACGGGTTAAAGTCCCTAATCCACCCGGTAGTGGGAAGGATATAGCCGA
>CAKRRF010000013.1 GCA_934394985.1 uncultured Marvinbryantia sp. | reverse complement strand
AAGACATTAATGACAAGAGAAAAAAGACTGAATGATGTATTCATGTCAGGTGTTGCTACTGCTCTTTGCGCAGAATTTATCGAAACTCTGAAATATATGGATGGAGCAACACCATACGAAGCTCCTTGCTACGGACATCTTGGTGATGCTGTAATCCGTGAACTTGGTGTACCACTTGTAACCGGAGATATCCCAGGTGTTGCAGTTATTCTTGGTGCAGCTCCAACTGCTCAGGAAGGTGTTGACCTTGTAAAATCTTATCAGGCACAGGGTATTCTGGTAACTCTGGTTGGTGGAATCATTGATCAGTGTGAAGAACTTGGATATAAGACAGGTGCTAATGTACGTGTTATTCCTCTTGGAAAAGACGTTACTTCTGTTATCCATGTAGTATCTGTAGCAGTCAGAGCAGCTCTGATCTTCGGTAACATTCAGCCAGGAGATGCTGCAGGACTGATGAAGTACACAATGGAACGTGTACCAGCATTCGTAAATGCATTTGCTCCACTGAATGAAGTCATCGTAGCATGTGGCGCTGGCGCAATCGCTCTTGGATTCCCTGTAATCACAAATGACCAGCCTACAGTAGATGCTGTAAACGGTCGTGTACCGAAGAGTCTGATTGTTCAGGAAGATATCAGCAAATTCAATGCAACTTCTCTGGAAGCCAGAGATATTAAGATCAAGATTACAAACATTGACATCCCTGTAGCATTTGCTTCTGCATTTGAAGGTGAAATTATCCGTCGTGGTGATATGCAGGTTGAATTCGATGGTTCTCGTGTAGACTGTTTCGAACTTGTTCAGACAAAGGATGCTTCCGAAATCGAAGATCATAAGATCGAAGTAATCGGACCTGACTTTGATGAATTTGAAGTTGGAAGCAAGCATTCCATCGGATATGTTGTAGAAGTAGCTGGAAAGAACATGCAGACAGACTTCGAATCTGTATTCGAACGTAAATTCCACTCTTACCTGAACTGTGTAGAAGGTCTTATGCATACAGGACAGCGTGACATGATCCGTATCCGTGTCAGCAAAGATACTTTCAATGCTGGATTCAGAGCAAAACACATTGGTGAAGTTCTTTACGCAAAAGTAAAGAATGAATTCGCAGCAGTAGTAGATAAATGTCAGGTTAAGGTATACACAGATGCAGAAAAATGTACAGAGCTGCGTCATAGCCTTGCAATCCCTGCATTTGATAAACGTGATGAAAGACTGACAACTATGACAGATGAATCTGTAGATGTATACTACAGCTGTATCATGTGTCAGGCATTCTCTCCAAGCCACGTATGTGTAGTAACACCAGAACGTCTTGGACTTTGCGGTGCTGTTTCATGGCTGGATGCAAAAGCTACAAACGAACTGGATCCTCAGGGACCATGCCAGATCATTACAAAAGAAAAAATAATTGATGAAAGAATCGGTGAATACGAAGATGTTAACGAAGCAGTTCGTAAATTCTCCCAGGGTGCTCTGGAAGACGTATCACTGTACTCCATCATTGAAAAACCTATGACATCCTGTGGATGCTTTGAATGTATCTGTGGTATCGAACCACTTTCCAATGGTGTATGTATTGCCAACCGTGAATACGCTGGTATGACACCAATCGGTATGACATTCTCAGAACTGGCATCTATGACAGGTGGTGGTGTTCAGACACCTGGTTTCATGGGACATGGTAAACACTTCATCGCTTCTAAGAAGTTCATGAAGGCAGAAGGCGGTGTGGCAAGAATCGTATGGATGCCAAAAGAACTGAAGGAAACTGTAGCAGAAAGATTAAATGAAACTGCTAAGGAACTCTATGGAATTGAAAACTTCACAGATATGATCGGTGATGAGACAGTTGCAGAAGATCCTGAAACATTACTGGCATTCCTGGAAGAAAAGGGTCATCCAGCTCTGACAATGGAACCAATGATGTAATATTCACCAAAGTAATCAGGCAAAACTGCGGAATGTGGTGCTAATTGTATTCTTAAAATATGCAAAAAGCATAAAATTAAATGCAAAATGTACTATTGCTTGATTTTCTGGAAAAATCTGTATATAATAAGTAAGAATTATTGTTAAAATAGACACAAACTGACTGCGTAATGATAAAAATGCAGTCAGTTTGTGGCGGTTGAAAACTGAAGGAGGAAATTGAAAAATGCCGTTCACAGCAAAATCAGGAAAATTTAATGCCAGCATTAAAACTGTTACAATCGGAACAGGTGACAAAGCGATCACACTTGGTGGCGAAAATGCACTTCCATTACAGAGCTTCGATGCTCCATTTGCAAATGCTCCAAAAGTAGGTATTGAAATTACAGACTTTGGTATGGAACATGAGCCAGAATGCATTCAGAAGTATTATGAAGGATGCTCAACAATTGCAGAAATCGCTAAAAAAGCAGCTTCTTTTGAAGGTGTTGATTTCTTAAGCTTCCGTCTGGAAGGTGGAGATCCTAATGGTGCAAACAAATCCACAGAAGAACTGATTGCTCTGGTAAAAGAAGTAGCAGAAGCAGTGGATCTTCCACTTGTTATTTCCGGAAGCAAGAATGCAGAAAGAGATGCAGAACTTCTTGGTAAAGCAGCAGAAGCAGTTCAGGGTAAAAATGCTCTGATCCTTGCAGCAAAAGAAGAAAACTACAAAACAGTTGGTGCAGCAGCAGGCCTTGCGTACAGTCAGGTAGTTGGTGCAGAATCATCTGTTGATATCAACCTTGCAAAACAGTTAAACGTATTATTAAGTCAGTTAGGTGTAAAACCGGAATCTGTTGTTATGAATGTAGGTACAGCAGCAGCCGGATACGGATATGAATATGTTGCATCCACCATGCAGCGTATTAAATCTGCAGCTCTGTCTCAGAATGATGCACAGCTTCAGATGCCTATCATCACTCCAGTTGCATCTGAGACATGGTCTACAAAAGAAGCAACACAGGCAGAAGCAGATACACCGGAATGGGGAGATCAGGAAAGACGTGGTATCGATATGGAAGTTGAAACTGCAGCAGCAGATTTAGCTTGTGGTTCTGATGCCGTAATCTTAAAACATCCTGTATCCGTAGCAACTGTTTCCAAACTGATCAAAGAATTAGTTTAATCACTGTTTAAGGAGGATAAAAGACAATGGCATTAAAAGGTCTTGATATTTTTAAATTATCACCAAAGAAAAACTGTAAAGAATGTGGAAGCCCGACATGTATGGCTTTCTGTATGAAGGTTGCTCAGGGTGCTGCTGATATCAGCGCATGCCCTTACTTCTCAGAAGATGCAAAGGCTCAGTTATCTGAAGCTACAGCACCTCCAATGAAGAGCATCAAAATCGGTACTGGCGCAGAAGAAATGGTTCTCGGTGGAGAAACCGTTATGGAACGTCATGAAAAAACATTCGTTAACAAAACAAGATATGCAGATTCTCTTTGCAACTGCATGGATGAAGCTACAATTGAAGCAAAACTTGCAGAAGTTCCGAAGGTTGATTATGACCGTATCGGTGAGAGAATGTATGCAGAACTGATTTATGTAAATTACTCTGCAGAAGGTTCTTATGATTATGTAGAACTTGTAAAGAAAGCTGCTGCACTTGGCAGAACTCTGGTACTGGGATGTACAGATGTAGAAGTAGCAAAAGCTGCTCTGGCTGTATGTAAAGACAGCAAACCAGTTCTGAATGGTGCTACACCAGCCAACTACGCTGATATGAACGCAGTTGCTACAGAAGCAGGTGTTGTTCTTGGTGTCAGCGGAGCTGATATGAACGAAATCTATGATACAGTAAAAGCACTGGAAGGACTTGGAAACAAGAACCTGGTAATCGATACCACAGGTGCTACTGTAAAAGAAACATTTGCAAATACTGTACAGCTTCGTAAAGCTGCAATCAAAGATGGCGACAGAACATGTGGTTACCCATCTATCGTAAACCTTGTAAAAGTAGCAAAAGATGATCTGCATCTGCAGGCTGCTCTGGCTGCTATCTTTACAATTAAATACGGTTCTATCGTTGTTATGCAGGAAATCACTTACGCTGAAGCACTTCCACTGTATGGTCTGCGTCAGAACATCTTCACTGACCCTCAGAAGCCAATGCGTGTAGAACCAGGTATCTACCCACTGAATGGTGCAGATGAGAACTCTATCTGTCTGACAACTGTTGACTTTGCACTTACATACTTCCTGGTATCCGGAGAACTGGAACGTTCAGGAGTACCTGTAAACCTGATCATCAGTGATGCAGGCGGACTTTCCGTACTGACTGCATGGGCTGCAGGAAAACTGTCTTCTTCTTCTATCGAAAAATTCTGGAAAGAAGCTGATATCGAAGGCAAGATCAAGAACCGTAAGCTGATCATCCCGGGTAAAGTAGCAGTACTGAAGGGTGAAATCGAAGCAAAACTGCCTGGATGGGAAGTTATCATTGCTCCTAGAGAAGCAGTTGAACTGGTTAAATTCCTGAAAGACATGCAGGCTAACGGAGAAGCTTAAGAGTATTTGACATTTGTGCAGTAAATGAAATAGTTATAAAAATTAAAACTATAAGGAGGCTACAAAAATGGCAAAATTTATTACAATCGGAGAAAGACTTTCTACTACAGCACCTGCAGTAAACAAAGCTTTCACAGAAAGAGATGAAGAACCTATCCTGAAGAGAGCAAAACAGCAGCTGGATGCTGGAGCAGTTTATCTTGATGTTAACATCGGACCTGCTGAAAGTGATGGAGAAGATCTGATGAAATGGGCTGTTCAGTTACTTCAGAGCAACTTTGATAATGTTCCTCTGGCACTGGACACAGCTAATAAAAAAGCAATCGAAGCTGGTATTTCTGTATACAATCGTGAAAAAGGAAAACCTATCGTAAACTCAGCTGACGCAGGAAGCCGTATTGAATACGTTGACCTTGCAGCAGCTAATGATGCAATCGTTATTGCTCTGTGTAATGCAGAAGGTATTGCAAAAGACAATGATGAACGTATGGGATACTGCCAGACACTTCTGGAAAGAGGTATGGAACACGGTATGGAAGCAGAAGATCTGTGGTTTGACCCATTATTCCTGGTTGTAAAGGGAATGCAGGACAAACAGATGCAGATTCTTGAATTCATCAAGATGCTGTCTGATATGGGACTGAACTCTACAGGTGGTCTGTCAAATAACAGTAATGGTATGCCAAAGAACATCCGTCCAATTATGGATTCCGCTCTGGTTGCTATGTGTATGATGCAGGGTCTTACTTCTGCAATCGTTAACCCTAACGACCTGAGACTGATGGAAACCATCAAATCCTGTGATGTATTCAGAGGAAACACTCTGTACGCAGATTCTTATCTGGAGATCTAATAAATGTATAAGGTTACATTTAAGTTTGAGAACAGCGAAGACGTTATCGTCTTCGCTGCTCTTGGTGAAAACCTTCTTGAGGTAGCGAGAAAAACAAACGTAGCTATCGATGCCCCATGTAACGGAAATGCAGCCTGCGGAAAATGCAAGGTACGTCTTCTTGGCGGCGAACTGGATTCAAAGAAAACTCATCATATCTCTGATGAGGAATATGCAGGTGGTTGGAGGTTGGCCTGCTGTAGTAAGGTATGCGCAGATGTAGAGGTAATGGTTCCGGATATCGCGTCTGCATATAAGAGCCGTATGAAAGTGGCTGATTTAAGTTCTCCGGACGAAATAAAAATATTTGATGACTTAAAAGAACAGGTTTTACAGGCAGGAATTGCACTGAAAAATGACATGAAAGTTATTACTGTGCAAATGAACGAACCGACACTGGATGATACCATGCCGGATAACGAACGTTTTACCCGTGCACTTCGTGCACAAACGGGAGTAAATGTTATTCGAATATCCTATACAGCCCTGAATAAACTTGCCTTTGTATTGCGGAAAAGTCAATTTGAGATTCAGGTTGTATTGCGTGAGACTGCGAAAGACCTGTTTGTCTATGACGTATTTGAAAAGGAAAAAAATGTAATTGTAGGTGGTATGGCTGTAGATATAGGTACTACGACTGTCTCTGCAATTATTATCGATATGCTGACAGGAGAGATCCTTGCCAAAGGATCCGCCGGAAACGGACAGATCCGTTATGGTGCGGATGTGATTAATCGTATCATTGAATCCGGAAAACCTGGCGGGCGCGAAAAATTGCAGAAAGCAGTGATCGATGAGACCATTAATCCTCTGATTGATACTATGTGCAAACAGGCACATCTGGATCATTCTCAGATCTATCGTCTGTGTATTGCGTCCAATACGACTATGAATCATCTGTTATTAGGTGTATTTGCAGATCCGGTACGTATGGAACCATTTGTTCCATCATTCTTTAAGACAAACTCAGTTTATGCCTATAATATTGGTGTCAATGTCAATCAGGATGCACATATTATTCTGGCACCAAATATCGGCAGTTATGTGGGCGGAGATATTACTGCCGGCACATTTGTCAGCATGGTATGGAACAAGCCGGAGTTTTCATTGTTTATCGACCTTGGTACAAATGGAGAAATTGTATTTGGTAACTCCGATTTTATGTTCAGCTGCGCATGTTCCGCTGGTCCTGCTTTTGAGGGTGGCGATATCAGTTGTGGTATGCGTGCAACAGATGGAGCAATTGAAGCATGCACAATCGATGAGGAGACCATGGAACCGACTTATTCTGTAGTCGGTGATCCGGGTACAAAGCCGGTAGGTATTTGTGGTTCCGGAATTATTGATATTATCGCAGAATTGTTCCGTTGTAAGATTATCAGTCCAAAAGGTAAATTTATCCGTGAAGGGAAACGCGTACGCCATGATGAACATGGCATGGGATCTTATGTGATTGCATTCCAGGAAGAAGCTGGCTCAGTGAAAGATGTTGAGATCACAGAAGTAGATATCGACAGTTTCATTCGCGCAAAAGGTGCTATTTTCTCTGCCATTCGAACAATGCTGTCCTATTGTGATTTTGATGTGTCGATGATTGAGCATGTCTATGTAGCAGGTGGTATCGGAAGTGGTATTAATATGCAGAATGCTGTCCGCATTGGAATGTTCCCGGATGTTCCTCTTGAATTATACGAATATATCGGAAATTCTTCACTGGTCGGAGCCTATGCTATGCTGTATTCTACAGAATCAGAACAGAAAGTATATGAAATTGCCCAGAATATGACTTATATTGAGCTGAGTAATATTAATTCCTATATGGATGAGTTTGTGGGTGCATGTTTCCTGCCTCATACAGATGGATCACTGTTTCCAAGTATCATATAATTTGTATGAATAGTTTGTAATTTTTTTCACAGGATGTCGGAGATTTGTCCGACATCCTGTTGCTTTATGTTATGGTTTTATGTTAAAATAGATCAAAAAGATTAATGAGGTAAAAAATGAATTTAGATTACGCAAAAAACAGTATTGAAGATGTTCCATTTAGTCAGTATCTGGAACAGTTTGAAGCTATGGATCCAAAGGCAGCATCCGTTCGCACAGGTATTCCATACGATGAAGAACGTAAGTGTTTTACTATGAGAATGATGCAGAAAACATATGAGATCACCTGGCCGGATTGCAAGGTGACCTGTCTGAATAAAACAGAAGACACCTATGCGATTCTGGAAGAGGCTGTGGATGCAAAGATATTTGCAATTCGTTATCTGTTAAATGGGATACAGTCTGAATCCACAGGCAAGTTTTTGACATACCGGGAACTGCCAAGCGGAGATTTATATTTTCAGCAGTTTCAGGGCAGATGTCTGATGCGTCTTGCATATGGATTTGGATTTAAGATGAAAAAATTTGCTGAGATATTTGAACGTCTGGGCGCAAAAAAGCTGACTTACGGAGATGTTTCTTATGAGATTGAATTTATCAATGATCATTTTGTAAGATTTATTCTCTGGGCAGGGGATGATGAATTTCCACCGTCCTCACAGATTTTATTTTCTGATAATTTCCCACTGTCATTTGAAACATATGATCTGGCAGTTGTTGGAGATATAAGTATTACAACACTTAAAAAAATGCAGTAGATGGAGGAAAAATTATGGGATTTTCTACAGTACCTTGTAATGAATTTGTGGAAGTATTGGCATCAAAAGCACCTGTTCCTGGCGGCGGTGGCGCATCCGCTCTGGTTGGAGCAATCGGAACAGCGCTTGGCAATATGGTAGGAAGTTTGACTGTTGGCAAGAAAAAATATGCAGAAGTGGAAGAGGAAATGTGGGAGTTGAAAGGCAAATGTGATCAGCTTCAGAAAGATTTTCTTCGTCTGATTGAAAGAGATGCAGAAGTATTTGAGCCACTTTCCAAGGCATATGGTATGCCAAGAGAAACCGAAGAAGAAAAAGCAGAAAAGGCGCGGGTAATGGCAATTGTATTAAAGGATGCCTGCTCCGTTCCGATGGAGATCATGGAAAAGTGCTGTGAAGCAATTGACATTATCGCAGAATTTGCGGAAAAGGGCTCGACCCTTGCTATCAGTGATGCCGGTGTTGGTGTTGCATTTGCAAAAGCTGCCTTAAAAGGTGCCAGCCTGAATGTATATATCAATACAAAATCCATGGCTGATAAGGAACTGGCGGCTCAGTTAAATGATAAATGTGATAAAATGCTGGAAGAATATACCGTCAAGGCAGATCAGATTTTTGACAGCGTATTAGGACGTTTAAAATAATTATTTTATAATTAGAAACATATAAGAGGGTTTTTGAAAGGAGCTATTATGGCAAAACAGTTATTAGGTAAGGAAGTAACAGCAGCATTAAATGAACGAATCAAAGCAAATGTGGCAGCATGTCAGGAAAAGGGAGTTAATCCGACTCTGTGCATTATCCGTGTAGGCGAAAATCCAAGTGATATTTCCTATGAAAAAGGAGCAACCAAACGTTGCGAAACACTTGGTGTTGCATGTGAGAAGATCCTTCTTCCTGAAGATGTTGCCCAGGAAGAACTGCTTGCTGTCATCGATAAAGTAAATAAAGATGCACATATTCATGGAGTTCTTTTATTCCGTCCATTACCAAAGCATCTGGATCAGGCTGTTATTGAAAATGCACTTGCACCGGAAAAGGATGTTGACTGTATGACAGATCTTTCTATGTCCGGAGTATTTACCGGAAAGAAGATCGGATTCCCTCCATGTACACCACAGGCATGTATGGAAATCCTGGATCATTACCAGATCGATTGCACCGGTAAAAAAGCAGTTGTGATCGGACGAAGTCTGGTAGTTGGAAAACCTGCTGCTATGATGCTGGTTAAGAAAAATGCAACCGTAACGATTTGCCATACCAGAACAGTAGATATGCCATCTGTTGCACGTGAAGCAGATATCATTATTGTTGCTGCCGGAAGAGCTGGTGTAGTAGGTGCAGAATATGTCAGAGAAGGTCAGACCGTGATTGACGTAGGTATCAATGTAAATGCAGAAGGGAAATTATGCGGAGACGTTGATTTTGCAGCTGTAGAACCAATTGTAGATGCGATTACCCCTGTTCCGGGCGGAGTTGGAAGTGTTACCACTTCAGTACTTGTTGGACATGTTGTGGAAGCAGCTATGAGAACTTTATAAGAACAGACCGATAGCCGCTTTGAACAGTGACGACAGATACAAGTAAATAAAAAAACATGCATAATCTTGTTGACAATCTGGTTACATTACACTATACTGTATTTGTGTAATTGAATATTACTTTATTAAGTGCATGAGCAATCATGAAAAGGGAATTTGGGTGAGAATCCCAAGCGAACTGGTCACTGTAATCAGGGAGTAGATTCCAATAACCATTGCACAACCCTAAAGTGCGAGAAGGTGGAATCATACGTTGATCTGTAAGTCAGGAAACCTGCTTAATAAATGAGATGTGCTCCAGATACAGCGCAAACATCCGACCAAACGACATCGTTTGTGAGACGTGACTGCATGGGTGAGCAGGCACATTTTTGTTTTAAAGACAATTTAAAACACTGAAATTGAATGGATGAATCTCAGTAGGAGATTACACAAATACCTCCTTCATACCGGAGATTCTTGTTAATCCGCATAACAAGAGAACGGCATGAATCCCCGGCAGAATCCGCAGCTGCCGGGGATTTTTATTTCTATGACTATTTTTTATCAATTTGTCTAATATCTCTATAATTTCCTTTAAATATATGTGAAAATCGCACATTGACAAATATTTAACAATATTATAAAATTGGTAATAGTTAAAGTATTAACAATAAAATATTTAAAAGGAGGACACAGATGGCTGATACAACAATCAAAAAGAACATCATTGAAACTCTGGAGGATCTGGAATTTGCGATGCAGGAACTTCGTGAAGCACAGAAAATTTTCGCTTCTTACACACAGGAGCAGGTAGATGTGATTTTTAAAGCAGCTGCCACAGCAGCGAACAAGGCACGTATTCCGTTATCTCGCATGGCTGTCGAAGAGACGGGTATGGGTGTATTGGAAGACAAAGTCATTAAGAATCATTATGCAGCTGAGTATGTATATAATGCATACAAGAACACAAAGACATGTGGTGTAATAGAAGAAGATCCTGTTTTTGGAATTAAGAAGATTGCAGAACCTCTTGGTGTGATTGCAGCGGTAATTCCTACAACAAATCCGACTTCCACTGCGATCTTTAAAACGCTGATATGTCTGAAGACCAGAAATGCTATTATTATCAGTCCACATCCAAGAGCCAAGGATTGTACTGCAGCAGCGGCAAAGATCGTATTAGATGCGGCAGTAGATGCCGGAGCACCAAAGGGCATTATAAAATGTATTGATGTGCCATCTCTGGAGCTTACAAATAAAGTCATGCAGGATGCAGACTGTATTTTAGCAACCGGTGGACCTGGAATGGTAAAAGCTGCATATTCGTCAGGCAAACCTGCTCTTGGTGTAGGTCCTGGTAATACTCCTGTTATTATAGATGATACGGCAGATGTAAAGCTGGCGGTAAACTCCATTATTCATTCAAAGACTTTTGATAACGGTATGATTTGCGCATCAGAACAGTCAGTTACTGTTCTGGAAAGTATTTACAAAGCAGTAAAAGATGAATTCAAATATCGTGGATGTTATTTCCTCAAAAAAGATGAATTAGACAAGGTTAGAGCAACTATTTTGATAAATGGTGCATTAAATGCCAAAATTGTCGGACAGAAGGCAGCTGCCATTGCAAAAATGGCAGGAGTAGATGTGCCAGAAGATACAAAGATTCTGATCGGTGAAGTAGACTCTGTTGATATCAGTGAACCATTTGCCCATGAAAAGCTTTCACCTGTGCTTGCCATGTATAAGGCGAAGAATTTTGACGAGGCTTTACAAAAAGCGGCACAGCTTGTTGCAGATGGCGGATATGGACATACTTCTTCCCTGTATATTAATATCAATGAAAAAGAAAAAATGGCAAAACATGCTGCCACGATGAAGACCTGCCGTATTCTGATCAATACGCCATCCTCTCAGGGAGGCATTGGAGATCTTTATAACTTCAAGCTGGTACCATCTCTTACATTGGGATGCGGAAGCTGGGGTGGCAACTCTGTTTCTGAAAACGTAGGTGTAAAACATCTAATTAATATCAAAACCGTTGCAGAAAGGAGAGAAAATATGCTTTGGATGCGCACACCGGAGAAAGTATACTTTAAGAAGGGCTGTACGCCGGTTGCCCTGGATGAACTGAAACATGTCATGGGCAAGAAAAGATGCTTTATTGTGACGGATTCTTTCCTGTATAAAAATGGTTTTACAAAGAAGATAGAAGATAAACTGGATCAGATGGGTATCGTACATACCTGTTTCTCTGATGTAGAACCGGATCCTTCCCTGGCAAGTGCAAGGGCTGGTGCAGCAGCTATGAGAGCATTCGAACCTGACTGTATCATTGCAATGGGTGGTGGTTCTGCCATGGATGCCGGAAAGATCATGTGGGTATTATATGAAAATCCGGATGCAGATTTCTCTGAAATGTCGATGGACTTTATGGATATTCGTAAGAGAGTATATACTTATCCGAAAATGGGGAAAAAAGCATATTTCATAGCAATTCCGACTTCCTCCGGTACCGGATCAGAAGTGACACCGTTCGCAATTATTACTGATCGTGAGACAGGAATCAAATGGCCACTGGCAGATTATGAATTAATGCCGAATATGTCGATCGTAGATACCGACAATATGATGAGTGCACCAAAGGGACTGACTTGTGCATCCGGTATTGATGTTATGACGCATGCAATAGAAGCTTATGTATCTGTGATGGCTTCAGATTATACCGACAGTCTTGCCTTACGTGCGATTAAACTGGTATTTGACTACCTGCCTCGAGCTTATCAAGATGGCAATGATGTGGAAGCGAGAGATCATATGGCAAATGCATCCTGTATGGCAGGTATGGCTTTTGCAAATGCATTCCTTGGTCTGAATCATTCCATGGCTCATAAACTTGGTGCATTCCATCATTTGCCACACGGAATTGCCAATGCACTGGTGTTGTTAAATGTAATGCGCTATAACAGTGCAGAAGTTCCGACAAAGATGGGCACATTTCCACAGTATCAGTATCCACATACTCTTCAGCGCTATGCAGAAATCGGAAGATATGTAGGACTGTCCGGAAAGAATGATCAGGAAGTATTCGAAAAGCTTCTTGCAAAACTGGATGAACTGATGCGAACGATCGAAATCAAGCCAAACATTAAAGATTATCATATCGATGAAAAGCATTTTCTGGATACGCTGGATGAGATGTCCGAACAGGCATTCAATGACCAGTGTACCGGTGCGAACCCAAGATATCCGTTAATTTCTGAAATCAAAGAATTATATCTAAAGTCATACTACGGAAAATAAATGTTTCTTTTATCAGGGCTGTGCAAACAGTCCTGATTTTTTATACTTGACAAGTTTTGTATAATTGTATACAATTATACAAAACTTAGGAAAATAAAGAAATGAGGAGTAATCATGGAAAACAGAAAAGTCAAAATGAATGAAAAGACCAATTTACTGGAATTGGAAGAACACATGTATCCACTGGTTGACGTACAGTCACCAAACGTATTCCGTAACCTTTTCCCTTACGATGAAGTGCCGAAGATTGCATTCAATGACCGAGTAGTACCGCACCATATGCCAGATGATATCTGGATCACAGATACTACATTTCGTGATGGTCAGCAGTCCAGAGAACCTTATACTACCGATCAGATCGTAAGAATATATGATTATTTCCATAAGCTGGGCGGCCCTAAAGGAAAAATCCGTGCCTGTGAATTTTTCCTTTACAGTAAAAAAGACCGAGATGCGGTTGAGAAGTGTCTGGAAATGGGATATGAATTTCCGCAGGTGACCAGTTGGATTCGTGCCAGCAAAAAGGACTTTCAACTGGTAAAAGACATGGGGCTGAAGGAAACGGGTATTCTGGTCAGCTGTTCAGATTATCATATTTTTTATAAAATGAAGATGTCACGTTTTCAGGCAATGTTCCATTATCTGAGTATTGTAAGAGACTGTCTGGATATGGGTATCAGTCCAAGATGCCATCTGGAAGATATTACCAGAGCGGATATTTATGGTTATGTGATTCCATTCTGTCTGGAGTTGATGAAGCTTTCAGAAGAATATAAGATTCCGGTAAAAGTACGCTGTTGTGATACCATGGGATATGGTGTAAACTATCCTGGTGCAGTGATTCCGCGTTCTGTACAGGGTATCATCTATGGTATTATGACACATGCAGGTGTACCAAGTGAAATGATTGAATGGCATGGACACAATGATTTTTATAAAGCTGTCAGCAATTCTACCACAGCATGGCTCTATGGAGCATCTGGGGTCAACTGTTCTCTGTTTGGTATCGGAGAACGTACCGGTAATACACCGCTGGAGGCAATGGTATTTGAATATGCCCAGTTAAGAGGTACGCTCGATGGCATGGATACCACAGTTATTACTGAGTTAAAAGAGTACTATGAAAAAGAGATCGGCTATACGGTTCCTTCCAGAACACCATTTGTAGGTAAGAATTTTAATGTGACTCGTGCCGGTATTCATGCAGACGGACTTCTGAAGAATGAAGAAATTTATAATATTTTTGATACAGAAAAATTCCTGAACAGACCGGTTCTGGTATCAGTATCCAATACATCCGGACTGGCAGGGATTGCTCACTGGATCAATACCTATTACCGTCTGCCGGATGAGAAAAAGCTGAACAAAGAATGCGAACTGGTTAAAATGGTTAAGACATGGGTAGATCATGAATATGATGAAGGACGTGTAACAGTCATAACGGATGACGAACTGACTGAAGTGATCGCAGACTGCTGTTCCAAATTAAACTATGACCTTGTATAACAGGAGTTGGATATGGAAGATCATTATTCTTTAGGCGGGAAAGTGTTTCAACAGCTGAAAAACAGCATTCTCGCCGGTGAAATTGAAAATGGTGCCGAATTAAGAGAAATTGCGCTGGCTAAAAAACTGGGGGTCAGTCGTACCCCCGTAAGAGAGGCACTGCGTCAGCTGGAGCAGGAAGGACTGGTGGACATTTACCCCAACCGTGGCGCCTACGTAAAAGGGATCACATATAAAGATGTGGAAGATATTTTCCGCATCCGTGCACGACTGGAGGGACTCTGTGCAGAAATGGCAGTATCTTCGATTACGCAGGAACAACTGGATAAGCTGGATGAGATTATTTTGCTTTCCAGGTTTTATGAAGAAAAAAAGGATATGGAGCATTTACTGAAAATGGACAGCCAGTTTCATGAAGTATTGTTTGAATCCTGCGGAAGTAAAATGCTGGAGCATCAGCTCAAGGATTACCACCAGTATGTGCAGAAAGCCAGACTGCGTTCCTTAAAGCGTCAGGAACGGGCAAAAAAATCTACTCATGAACATGAAGCGATTCTGATGGCTATTAAAGAAAAAGACGCAAAAAAGGCAGATGAGCTGGCAACCAGACACATTTTAAATGCTATTGAAAATATCAGACTGGAACATGAAACGTAGAAAGTTGAGGACCGAACGATGGAAAAAATCACAATGAAAACACCTCTGGTGGAGATGGACGGAGATGAAATGACCAGAATTCTCTGGAAAATGATTAAGGATGAACTTCTGCTTCCGTTTATTGATCTGAAAACAGAATATTATGACCTTGGTCTGGAGCACAGAGATGCCACAAATGATCAGGTTACTACAGACAGTGCCATAGCAACGAAAAAATATGGAGTAGCAGTAAAATGTGCTACCATTACGCCAAATGCTGCCCGCATGGACGAATATCATTTAAAAGAGATGTGGAAAAGCCCTAACGGAACAATTCGTGCGATTCTGGATGGTACCGTTTTCCGTACTCCGATTGTTGTAAAGGGAATTGAGCCGAATGTACGTACCTGGAAAAAGCCAATTACGATTGCCAGACATGCGTATGGAGACGTTTATAAGGCTGTAGAAATGAAAGTATCTGGACCTGGAAAGGCAGAACTGGTATTTACCGGAGAAGACGGGGTAGTTCAGAAAGAAACGATTCATGAGTTTAAGGGCGCTGGTGTTCTTCAGGGTATGCATAATCTGAATCAATCCATTGAAAGCTATGCGCACAGCTGCTTTACTTATGCACTGGATACCAGACAGGATCTCTGGTTTGCAACCAAAGACACGATTTCCAAGAAATATGATCATACTTTTAAAGACATTATGCAGGAAATCTATGAAAAAGATTATGCAGAACGATTTGAAAAAGCCGGTATTACATATTTTTATACACTGATTGATGATGCGGTTGCCCGTGTCATGAAGTCGGAAGGCGGCTATATCTGGGCCTGCAAAAATTATGACGGCGATGTCATGAGCGATATGATTTCTTCTGCATTTGGATCCCTTGCCATGATGACGTCCGTACTGGTTTCTCCGGAAGGCAATTTTGAATATGAGGCAGCACACGGTACCGTACAGAGACACTACTATAAGCACTTGAAAGGTGAAGAAACCTCTACCAACTCAGTAGCTACTATCTTTGCATGGAGCGGAGCATTAAGAAAAAGAGGAGAACTGGATCAGCTTCCAGAGCTTATGGCATTTGCAGACAGGCTGGAAAAAGCAACAATCGAAACAATTGAGAGTGGAAAGATGACCAAGGATCTTGCGCTGATCACGACACTGGAACATCCGACTGTACTGAATAGCAAAGAGTTTATCCTGGCAATTCGAAAAAAATTAGAAGAGCAGTAATGATTTCGAACACAGAACATGCAGCGATTATGAAATGATTTCTCATCATAATCGCTGCATTTTTATATTACATCAAAGTTTCCCAGAGTTCGTATAATTCTTCCAGTTTATTCGTGTTTTCAGTCTTTTCCTGATTCAGTTCCATACATTTTGCCACGTCGGTATAGACAGATTCTAGGCACATCAGATCATCAATTTCCTGATTACGGTTTTCCAGTTTCTGAATCTGATTCTCTGTCTTTTTCAGATCATTCTGACGTTTTCGTTCTCTGGCCTGTTCTTCTTTCTGTTTCTGCCAGTCATTTTTTCCACGGGAGATCTGTGTGTCTGTTACTGATGTCTGTCTGTCAAAAGCAGCCGCCGCATCCGGGGCATAGATTCTGGTCAGTTCGTTCCGTTTTTCCAGATAATAATCATAATTTCCGATATAGTTTACCAGTGTATTTCCGGTCAGATCCAGGATTCTGCCTGCGGTCTGATTGATAAAATAACGGTCATGAGATACATACAGTACGGTTCCGGTATATTGGTTCAGAGCATGTTCCAGAATCTCTTTGGAAACAATATCCAGATGGTTGGTCGGTTCGTCCAGGATCAGGAAATTAGCTTCTGAAAGCATAAGCTTGGCCAGAGAAACACGTCCCCGTTCACCGCCGCTTAAATCTTTGATCTGTTTGAATACATCATCTCCGGTAAACAGGAAGGCTGCCAGTGTATTACGGATCTCTGTATTCGTCAGAGTCGGATAATCATCTGAGATTTCTTCAAACAATGTCTTTTCCATATGGAGAACATGATGCTCCTGATCATAATATCCGATATGTACTTTACTTCCCAGCGTGAAAGATCCTGCATCTGCCTCAATGACAGAATTGATGATTTTCAGAATCGTGGTTTTTCCTGTACCGTTATTTCCGATAATGGCTACTTTTTCACCTCGTTTTATGGAGAAAGTAAGATCGGAAAACAGCTGATGATGATCAAAGGCTTTTGACAGATGTTCGACTTTCAGCACATCTTCACCGCTTTCCACCCGGGGATGAAGCTGAAGATGTATCTCTGAATTCAGTTCAGTCGGCTTGTCCAGGCGGTCAATCTTATCCAGCATTTTTTCACGGCTTTCTGCACGTTTGATGCTTTTTTCCCTGTTAAAAGACTTCAGTTTTGCGATGACCTGTTCCTGATGCTTTATTTCCTGCTGCTGATTCATCCATGCTTTTAGCTGAGCATCTCGCAGCATGGCTTTTTTGGCAGCATAATCCGAATAATTGCCAAGAAATACCGTAGCATGACCATTGTCCAGCTCTACGACCTTTGTGACCACTTTATTCAGAAAATAGCGGTCATGTGCTACGATAATAACAGCACCCGGATAATTGAGAAGATAGGTCTCCAGCCAGGCGATGGAATTCATATCCAGGTGGTTTGTGGGTTCATCCAGCAGGATGATATCCGGTTTGGCGAGAAGCAGTTTACCGAGCGCTACACGAGTTTTCTGACCACCGGAAAGTGTGGATACGGATTTGTCAAATTCACTCTCTTCAAAACCAAGACCTTTTAAAACACCGATGAGCTCACTTTTATACGCATAGCCGTTACGATTTTCAAATTCTGTATTCAGACGGTGATAAAGCTCCAGAGTAGCGGTAAGTGTTTCACCCTCCTGATGCTTCATATCCAGCTCCAGAGAGCGGATCTTTTCCTCCATTTCAATAATATCCTTTTTGACCTCCAGAAGCTCCTCGTAAATGGTATGCTCGCTGGATACTGCCTCATGCTGGG
This sequence comes from uncultured Marvinbryantia sp., assembly GCA_934394985.1. Classification (GTDB taxonomy): domain Bacteria; phylum Bacillota; class Clostridia; order Lachnospirales; family Lachnospiraceae; genus Marvinbryantia. The sequence goes on along the minus strand of CAKRRF010000013.1, from coordinate 44,680 downwards.
CAAGATAACCGATAGATGCCCCCCTGGAAAGCGTGACCTCGCCGCTGTCGGATGGAAGCTGGTTCATAATGATTTTCAAAAGGGTGGATTTTCCTGCACCGTTCATACCGACAATCGCCGTTTTTTCCCGTTCTTCCACATGGAAAGAAACATCTTTTAATATAGTTTTGGCCCCAAATGCTTTGTTTATATGGTTACATGAAAGTATCATAATTCACATCCTACTATCTTATATTGTATTTTTTCCTGATACAGTTTATCATATTCCTGCAATTTACTCTAGCTTTTTTGCATAAAATGCAGTAATATATTACATTGAAGCAGATATACAGGAGGAGTTCGTATGAAGAAAGTCGTAAAATTTGGCGGCAGTTCACTTGCAAGTGCCGAACAGTTTAACAAAGTTAAAAGCATTATTACAGCGGATACACACAGAAGATATGTGATCCCTTCCGCTCCGGGCAAACGCTTCAGTGATGATATCAAAGTCACAGATATGTTATATGATTGTTATGATACAGCCGTAAACGGTAAGAATTTTGAAGAAAAACTGGATAAGATTCATGAAAGATATAATGAGATCATTGATGGACTGCATCTGAATCTTTCTCTGGATGAAGAATTTGAAAAGATTTTTGAATATTTCCAGAATGGGGCAGGTGTAAATTATGCTGCATCCAGAGGAGAATATCTGAACGGTATTATCATGGCCAGCTATCTCGGATTTGATTTTATCGATGCAGCTGAAGTTATTTTCTTTGATGAAAATGGAGATTTTGATTCTGAAAAAACAAATAATATTTTAAGTATGCGTCTGGAAAAGACAGAGCATGCTGTTATTCCGGGATTCTATGGTGCAATGCCAAATGGTACCATTAAGACGTTTTCCCGCGGTGGATCCGATATTACCGGCTCCATTGTTGCACGCGCAGTAAAAGCAGATCTGTATGAAAACTGGACAGATGTATCCGGATTTCTGGTATCGGATCCTCATATTGTGAAGAATCCGGAGCCGATTGAGGTTATTACTTACCGTGAGCTGCGAGAGCTTGCCTATATGGGGGCTTCCGTTCTTCACGATGAAGCTATTTTCCCGGTAAGAAGAGAAGGTATTCCGATCAATATTAAGAATACCAATGATCCTTCCGCACCAGGTACATTGATTGTAGAAAGTACATGCAAAAAGCCAAAATATACGATCACAGGTATTGCAGGAAAGACAGGATTTGCTTCGGTCAACCTGGAAAAAGACAGAATGAATTCAGAAGTTGGTTTTGGAAGAAAAGTTTTAAGTGTTTTTGAAGATAACGGATTATCCTTTGAACATATTCCATCCGGTATTGATACCATGAGTGTATTTGTACAGCAGTCTGATTTTGAAGAAAAAGAACAAAAGATTCTTGCAGGACTTCATCGAACGGTAGATCCTGATTTTCTGGAGATTCATTCTAATATTGCACTGATTGCGGTGGTAGGACGCGGTATGAAGTCCACCGAAGGAACAGCAGGAAAGCTGTTTGCTGCACTGGCAAAAGAAGACATCAATATCCGTATGATTGATCAGGGATCCAGCGAATTAAATATCATTATTGGTGTGAATGAAAAGGATTTTGAAAAAGCGATCAAAGCCATTTATGATGCTTTTATTACTGCAACCCATTAATTGACAAGCATTTAACGGTATTGTATACTAAGGTAAAGTGCTGAACAGATTAAAATCAATTATGGGGGTGACGAAGCAGTGCAGGAAAGAGAGATTTCAAAAGCCGTAATAAAACGTCTTCCACGCTACTACAGATACCTGGGCGAATTATTAGAACATAAAGTGGAACGTATTTCATCGAATGAATTAAGTGACCGTATGCAGGTGACTGCATCACAGATCCGTCAGGATCTGAATAATTTTGGCGGATTCGGACAGCAGGGGTACGGATATAATGTAAAATATCTGTACAACGAGATTGGAAAGATTCTGGGACTGGATAAGACCTACAACATGATTATTATCGGTGCCGGACATCTTGGTGAGGCTCTGGCCAATTATGTAAAATTTGAAAAACGTGGCTTCAGGATTATAGGTATTTTCGATTCCAATCCTGTTCTGGAGGGAAAGACAATCCGTGGGATACAGATCATGATGGATGATCAGTTACCTGCATTTCTTTCTTCCCATGATATTGACATTGCCACACTGACTCTTCCAAAGGCAGGTGCGGAAGCGATTGCGCCGCTGCTGGTCGAAGGTGGGGTAAAAGCTATCTGGAATTTTGCTCATACAGATCTGGATCTTCCATCCGATGTTGTGGTGGAAAATGTTCATCTGTCAGAGAGCCTGATGCAGTTATCCTATAATATTAACAGAAAAAACGAAACGAACAGAAAATAAGAAAAGCAGCGCTGCCAGAAGGTTCCGGGCAACAGGATTCGGAAAGTTTTCTGGCAGCATTTCTTTTGGAGTGAGTATGCAGATTAAATCTTATCAGCAGTGGGAATTAAAGGAAAAACTGCCTCCGCGTCAGGATGAATCCAATAAGGGAGATTACGGAAAGCTTCTGGTGATCGCAGGCAGTCATAATATGTGCGGTGCTGCGTATCTGGCTGCAAAGGCAGCCTATCGTTCCGGTACAGGTCTTGTTTATATCTATACGGAAGAATGTAATCGTATTATTTTACAGGAACTTCTTCCGGAAGCAGTGCTGTATACTTACACATCGGATCATTGGGAGGAGGAACAGCTGTCAGAAATTCTGAAAGGAAAGACTGCTGTGGCTATTGGTCCGGGAATGGGGCAGTCTGTCTGCGCAGGGAAGATTACACAGGCAGTACTGAGGAATCCGCTTCCCAAGGTAATCGATGCAGATGCATTAAATCTTCTGGCAAAGCACCCAAACTGGTATCATATATTGCAGGGTCCCGCAATTGTCACACCGCATCCGGCAGAGATGGGACGTTTAAACGGAATGTCTGTACAGAATATTCAAAGTGACAGGAGCGCATATGCAGCTGCATATGCCAAAGCACATCAGGTCATTACTGTTTTGAAGGGAAATCGTACCATTGTTACGGACGGCGTGGATGAGTATCGGAATACTTCCGGAAATCACGGCATGGCAACGGCTGGAAGCGGTGATGTACTGACTGGCATTATCGGTGCATTTCTTGCACAGAAAATGGACCCTTTTGAAGCGGCCAGGCTTGGCGTATATGTACATGGACTGGCAGGCGATGCTGCCAGAAAAGAACGTGGAACCTACTCTATGATGGCAGGCGATATTGTAGAACATATTTTATATGGCATAGAATGAAAGGTAACATCATGAACAGTTATAACAGAACTTACGCAACCGTAGATCTGGATGCAGTTGCGTTTAACTTTGAATCAATGAGAAAAAATATACAAAAAGAAACACGTATGATCGCAGTGATTAAGGCAGATGCCTATGGACATGGCGCACTTCCCATTGCCCGGATGCTGGAAGCATATTCCTATATTTGGGGATTTGCGGTTGCAACAGCAGAAGAGGCGCTGGAACTTCGAGATGCCGGTATTCAAAAGCCTGTTCTGATTCTGAGCTATGTGTTTGAAGAATATGATCCGGAACTGATTGAGAATCAGGTGCGTTTTCCGGTTTTTGATTATGAGACTGCCAGCAGACTCTCTGAAATCGCAGCAGCCAAAAGCATGACTGCACTGATTCATCTGGCACTGGATACCGGAATGACTCGAATCGGCCTGAAAGACAGAGAAGAAAGTATTGACATGGTGCGTAGGATCAGTCAGCTTCCCAATCTTCAGATAGAAGGAATGTTTACGCATTTTGCCAGAGCTGACGAAAAAGACAAAACATATGCCAACAGACAGCTGGAGAGATATATTGCCTTTCGTGACCGTCTTCTTGAAGCGGGGATCTCGATTCCGATCTGCCATTGTTCCAACAGTGCAGGAATCATTGATATGCCATATGCCAACTTGGATATGGTAAGAGCCGGTATTACGATTTATGGCATTTATCCTTCAGATGAAGTGACAAAATCAGTGGTTCCACTCAAGCCGGTCATGGAATGGAAAACCAGAGTGTCTTTTGTAAAGGAAGTAGATGCAGGCGTTGAGATCAGTTACGGTGGCATTTATACAACGCCAAAGACGATGATGGTTGCCACTATCCCGGTGGGATATGCGGACGGCTTTCCAAGGATGCTCTCGTCGAAGGGCTGTGTTCTGATTCATGGACAGCGGGCACCGATTCTGGGTCGTATCTGTATGGATCAGTTTATGGTGGATGTTACAGATATTCCGGATGTTCACAGAGGAGATGTGGTAACTCTTATGGGGAAAGACGGGAACGAAGAGATACGTGTAGAAGAACTATCCGGACTGTGCGGGCGTTTTCCATACGAATTTGTCTGTAACATCAGTAAAAGGGTTCCGCGTATATATTACCGCAATGGTGTCCCGGTGGAACAAAATGAACTCTCACACATATAGTAAAGGAAATGCATAACTCCGATCACATATGGAAATACTCCAGCCATCGGAGTCCTTTGATGCTCCGACAATGATGAATATGGAGTGTGAGAGTTTTGATCATTCGCAGAGGAGATATTTTTTATGCAGATCTGAGGCCGGTAATCGGCTCAGAGCAGGGAGGTATTCGTCCTGTTCTTGTAATACAGAATGATGTGGGGAATAAACACAGCCCTACTGTCATTGTGGCGGCTATTACTTCCAGAATGAATAAGGCCAAACTGCCTACCCACATTGAAATAGATGCAGTACGATATCATATTGTCAAAGATTCTGTTATTCTGTTAGAGCAGCTTCGCACGATTGACAAATCCCGTCTGAGAGAGAAAGTCTGTCATCTGGATGAAGGAATTCTGAAAAAAATCGACCGGGCGCTCATGGTCAGTCTGGATTTGGGTACATACCTGTCTTGACGAAATGAAAGATCAATGTTATATTTAAACGATGAATCTACGATAAAACAGAAAGGATGTACGAAATTGTCAAAATCTTTTATGGAGCGTCTTGCCCAGCAGTTTGGGATTGGTATTCCCAGTGCAGAAGAATTACAAGGGGAGATTGTCTCTATGGTAGAAGAAGGGTGCCAGCAGGGAATCATTCGTGAAGACGAGACAGACATGATTAAAAATATTTTTGATCTCGCCAGTCAGCAGGCACAGGATGTTATGACTCACAGACTGCATATTGTAGGAATAGACTGTGAGATGACACTGAAGGATGCGTTGGATTTTATGCTGAATGACAGCCATTCCAGATTTCCTGTTTATGAGGAAAACATGGATAATGTGATCGGTATTCTGTTTTTGAAAGACGCAATGAGATGTATGACTCAGCACGGATTTGCAGACTGGAAAATCCGTGACATCAAGGGACTTCTGAGAGAAGCCGTTTTTATTCCGGAGACAAAGGAACTGACCAGCCTGTTTCAGATGATGCAGTCACAAAAGCTTCAGATGGTGATTATCGCTGATGAATACGGGCAGACAGCTGGCCTGGTGGCAATGGAAGATATTCTGGAAGTCATTGTAGGCAATATTCAGGACGAATATGACAATGATGAGCCTTTGATTCGAAAAATGGAAGATGGTACCTGGCTGATTTCCGGACTTGCGCCACTGACAGAGGTATCAGAGGAGCTGGGAATTGAGTTTGAGGAAACAGAGATCGAAACGCTGAACGGTTATCTGATTTCCAGACTGGATAAGATTCCGGATGAAGATGAGCATTCCAGGATTGAGGCCTGCGGATATCTGTTCCAGATAGAAAAAGTTGCAAATAAAATGATTGAGACAGTAAAAGTAAGCCGGATTCCAGAGGAAGCAGAGGCAGAGGAAATACAGAAATAAAGGAGAAAAAACTATGTCAGGACATTCAAAGTTCGCTAACATCAAACACAAGAAAGAAAAAAATGATGCTGCAAAGGGAAAGATTTTTACGATCATCGGTCGTGAAATTGCAGTGGCAGTAAAAGAAGGCGGTGCAGATCCTGCCAATAACAGCCGACTTCGTGATGTAATCGCTAAGGCAAAGGCAAATAACATGCCAAACGATACCATTGACCGTGGTATCAAAAAAGCAGCAGGAGATGCCAATTCTGTAAATTATGAGTATGTTTCCTATGAGGGATACGGTCCTGGTGGAATCGCCATTATCGTTGATGCGCTGACCGATAATAAGAACCGTACTGCTGCAAATGTCAGAAGTGCATTTACAAAGGGCAGCGGAAGCATCGGTACACCTGGCTGTGTTTCTTACAGCTTTGATAAAAAAGGACAGATTATCATCGATAAAGAAGAATGTGAAACAGATGCAGATGATCTGATGATGATGGCACTGGATGCAGGAGCAGAAGATTTTTCTGATGAAGAAGACAGCTATGAGATCATCACAGATCCGGATGACTTCAGTACAGTAAGAGAAGCGCTGGAAAAAGAAGGTATTCCAATGGCTTCCGCAGAAGTTACCATGATCCCACAGAATTATGTGGCTCTGACAGATGAGACCATGCTGAAAAATCTGCAGAGAACTCTGGATCTTCTGGAGGAAGATGATGATGTGCAAAACGTATATACCAATCTGGAGGAATAGTTATGGAAAATACATATCTTACAGCGCTCCACGGAATGGAAAGCATATTTGAACAGATGGATCCTCTTCTTGCGAAATTCCATAAAAAATTTTATATGGATGCTTTCTCCCAATTCTATGAATCCTGTTTTACTTCCTTCCAGGCGCTGGAAGATGGATATCATAATGCGATTGATAAGGAACAATATCTTTCCAATATGGCGAATGCTGTCGCAGATCAGGCAAATACGATTCTTCTTGGTGTTCCGAAGAAATCAAAAAAGAATGAAGTTGCCATGAATCTGAATCTTTTTATGGTGGTATATGTACTGCCGGCACTTGGCCATTATAACGGAGAGTGTGTGAAACCTATGACAGATAAGCTGATAGCTGCCTGGAAAGAAAAATTTCCGGAAAGCAATATCTCTGCTGCAAAGGTGGAAGATATCCAGTCTGGTTTTCAGCACAAATGGTGTTATATCACAACTGCTGTCTGTGAGACCTTTGGCAAACCGGATGACTGTTATGAGCTGACTCTGCTGCGCAATTACCGAGATACATATCTGATGGCACAGGAAGATGGTGAAGCTATTATTCATGAATACTATGATGTGGCACCTACGATTGTAAAACATATCAATCATTCCGAACGGAAAGAAGAGGTGTATCGTCATATCTGGGAAACTTATCTGAATCCGTGTATTCACATGATTGAGTCTGACCGTATGCAGGAATGCAGAGAACTGTATATTCAGATGGTACATGATCTGGAAGAAGAATATTTTTACACTTATCCTCTGTCCTGATGACTGTAGATAAGAAGAGGGATTTCCCGTAAAATATCCATCCTCTGTCAGTAACAAAGCTGGCAGAGGATTTTTTTGCCTGTTTCGACAGGTATGGTCTGTTCTGACATCGGACATACTATATTCCAGAAAGTATGGAAACGAATCAATGTGGAGGTATGTCATGGAAAGAACTCAAAATGGGGAAAAGAAAGAAGAAAAAAAGATCAGTGAACAACAGAAAAGCTGCAATGAAGAAATTCAGGACTTCGGCCAGGTATCTCTGGAACATCACATTCATCTGATTTCGATTATCGGTGAAATCGAAGGACACGAATGTCTTCCTGCTGCAAGTAAAACAACCAAATACGAGCATTTACTTCCTCAGCTGGCTGCTATCGAAGACAGCAGAGAAATTCAGGGAGTACTGGTTTTGCTGAACACGGTAGGCGGTGATGTAGAAGCAGGACTTGCTATAGCCGAAATGATTGCTTCTTTAAGCAAACCAACTGTTTCCCTGGTACTGGGTGGCAGTCACTCTATCGGCGTTCCCATTGCAGTTTCTACCGATTATTCGTTCATTGTAGAGACAGGAACCATGGTGATTCATCCGGTACGTATGAGCGGAACGGTAATTGGAGCACCGCAGACCTATGATTACTTCCGACAGATGCAGAACAGGATTCTTGGATTTATTTCTTCCCACTGTGGAGCAAGAAGAGAACGACTGGAAAAGCTGATGCTGGATACCGGAATGCTGACCAAGGATCTGGGTACTATTTTGGTAGGTGCTCAGGCCGTAGAAGAGCAGATTATTGATGAAGTAGGAGGTATCTCGCAGGCGCTGCAAAAAATTCATTCGATGATATGACGCAGACCCTCCGGAGATAGTATTTGTACAGATTTTAAAAATATGCTATAATTTTAATAATCATGTGTGCATATGCACGGGTAAGGAGAATAAAATGACATTCATACAGTCAGTTTTTTTGGGCATCGTTCAAGGTGTCACAGAGTTTTTGCCAGTCAGCAGTTCTGGTCATCTGTCCGTTCTACGGAATCTGTTTGGGATACAGACAGATGGCGGACTGCTTTTTGATGTACTGCTTCATCTGGGCACTGTTATTACAATCTGTATTGTATTTCGTAAAGATGTACTGCGGCTGATCGGAGAAACTATCCGCATTCTGGCTGATATCAGGGCAAATGTCCTGATTTTACTCCATAACAAAAAAGAAAAGGATGCCAGAAGATATAAAAAAATATTACATAACAATTATCGACGATTTGTCGTTATGGTGCTTTGCGCCACAGTACCGACAGCTGTCATCGGCTATGAAGCCAGAGATCTGGTAGAACTGGCTTCTGATTCACTGCTGGCACCTGGGATCGGACTGATTCTGACTGCGATCTTTCTGATTATTGCAGATGTATCGGAAACGGGAAAGAAAATTCCAAAGGATATCAGCTTTACCAGTTCTTTTCTGATCGGGATTGCACAGGGTATCAGTACGCTTCCGGGATTGTCACGTTCCGGGGCAACCATTTCAGCCTGCCTGATCAGTGGCTATGACAGGCGTTTCGCAGTGAAATATTCTTTTATTATGGCGATTCCGGCTATTATAGGTGCATCTTGTCTGGAAATTGGTCAGATCACTTCTGGCAGTGTCAGCATAGCTCAGTTTTTTATTTATCTGGCAGGCGCAGTGACGGCAGGAATTGTGGGATATTTCAGCTGTCGCAGGATGCTGGCCATTGTCAGAAGAAAAAAATTCAGGGGATTTGCAATCTACTGTCTGATTCTTGGAAGTATTTCCATAATCGGGCATATTGTTATGAGTTAGTAATTTAAGGGAGAGAATATGGCAACAAAAAAAACAACATCCGCAGATCAGACAAAAAAGAAAACCTCAGCTTCCAAAAAGACGGCCGGAAAAACGGAAACAAGAAAAACAACTGCTTCAAAAAACAGCAGCAGACAGTCTGCTGCAAAAAAAGACAGTTCCAACAGGGGCAGGCAGATAAAGTCCTCCGGTGCCCGGGCAAAGACAGAAAGTCGTGCAAAACGTCAGTCTGTAGAAGTACCGGACATATCCAGACGTAAAAAAACAGGTACTCCGGTATGGGCAGAGATCCTGCTCTGGGTGATACTTGCATTTTGCATCATTTTATTTTTAGGTACAGTGTTTGAAGCAGGCGGAACGACTGGCAAAGCCATCAGCGGATTCTTTTTTGGAATTTTTGGCATAATGGCTTATGCGCAGCCAGTTATTTTATTCTTTATCACGGCGTTTCTGATCGCCAATCGTGGACGAAAGCAGGCATGGATGAAGATACTGGCGGTTACGCTTCTGGTCATGTCCTTATGCTGCTTTTTCACTCTGGTTTCTGAGCCTGTATCATCTTCCGTAACGGTAAATGAATACTATACGATCAGTAGGAATACCAGAAGTGGAGGTGGACTGGCGGGCGGAATGATTTACAGTCTGTTTCATGCTGCGCTGGGAGAAATCGGTACCTGGATTTGTAATATGATTCTGTTCATGATCAGTATGATACTGCTGACCGGATATTCTATTTTTGACAGTATCCGGTCGGAAGGCGGAGATGCCATTGGACAGGCAAGGACACGGAAACAGATGCAGAGAGAACTGAATCATCAGAGAAAAACACGCAGCAGACTGGAAGAACAGGCGCAGATGCAGCGTAAAATTGACGAAATTCGTCAGACGAACCACAGCCTGGCAAAAGAGATCAGAGAACCAAGACGGGAACGTATCGTTACAGGGGTCAGTAAGAATACTACCTTTGATATGAATCTTCCGGTATCTGAAGAAATTCACGAAGTGGTACCTAAGGTATCCCAAAGACAGAACAGTACCATATCTTCGGTACTGGATCCTTCCTGTGCCAAAAAAGCAAAAGAGGCCGTTCCTGAGCTGAAAGATACGGCTCCTGTTGCAAAAAAAGAAACAGAGAAAGAAACAGCTGCTGTTCCGGAACTGAACTTTACCATCCAGAGAAATGGAAGTTCACAGATGATTTCTTCTGCTACAACAGTTCCGACAACAGCATCGAGAGAGCCTGCTCTTGGAATGCCGGAATTTCTGCAGGAAGCAGCTGCCAGAAAGAGCGAGCGGGTGCAGGCAGCCGATGCGGTAAAAGAATCTGTGATATCGGATAAGAAAATCGTACTTCCTAAGGAAGAAGATGATTCTTTGCAGGAGAATGTCCGTCCAAAAGGTGATACAGATTGTGAATTGCCAGAAGCAGCTGAGGAGATTACTGCAAGAACAAAAATCAGAAATCCACATTCATCCAAAGAAGAGCAGGAAGAGGCCGTCGATAGTGTAGCTGAGGAAATTAAGCAAAATGAGGAAATACCGAAAGCAGAGTATGTATTTCCGCCGCTGGATCTCCTGAAAAAACCATCCGGATCCTCCGGAGGCAATTCGAATGATGAAGTGACAGAGACTGCCAGAAAGCTGCAGGAAACACTTCACAGCTTTGGTGTTAATGTAACAGTCACTAATGTCAGCTGCGGACCGGCTGTTACCCGTTATGAGCTTCAGCCGGAACAGGGAGTGAAGGTAAGCCGTATCGTCAGTCTGGCGGATGATATCAAGCTGAATCTGGCAGCAGAAGATATTCGTATCGAAGCACCGATTCCGGGAAAAGCAGCTGTGGGAATCGAAGTACCGAATAAAGAAAACAGCGCCGTATATCTGCGGGAACTTCTGGAGTCTGATGAATTTCAGAACGCCAGATCGGATCTTTCCTTTGCAGTGGGAAAAGACATTGCAGGAAAGGCTGTTGTTACCGATATTGCGAAAATGCCGCATCTGTTGATTGCAGGTGCCACAGGCTCCGGTAAATCTGTCTGCATTAATACACTCATTATGAGTATTATATATAAAGCGAATCCGGAAGATGTGAAACTGATTATGATTGATCCTAAAGTGGTAGAGCTTAGCGTTTATAACGGTATTCCGCATTTATTTATTCCGGTTGTAACCGATCCGAAGAAAGCTTCCGGCGCATTGAACTGGGGTGTGGCGGAAATGACGGATCGTTACCAGAAGTTTGCAGATGCAGGCGTCCGCGACCTGAAGGGATATAATGCCAAAGTAGAACAGCTTGCAGATATAGATACACCTGATAAACCAAAGAAGCTTCCGCAGATTGTGATTATTGTAGATGAGCTTGCCGATCTGATGATGGTGGCTCCGGGTGAAGTAGAAGATGCCATCTGCCGTCTGGCACAGCTTGCAAGAGCAGCGGGTATTCATCTGATCATAGCTACGCAGAGACCTTCGGTAAATGTTATTACCGGCTTGATTAAAGCGAATATGCCGTCCAGAATTGCATTTTCTGTCACCAGCGGTGTTGATTCCAGAACAATCCTTGATATGACAGGGGCAGAAAAACTGCTTGGGAAAGGGGATATGTTATTCTATCCGCAAGGATATTCCAAACCGGTTCGTGTACAGGGCTCTTTTGTGTCAGATGCGGAAGTCAGTAAAGTAACGGAATTCCTGACACAGAAAAATGATATGAGCGTTTATCATAAACAAATGGAAGCCCGCATGAATACCGTGGCACAAAGCTCTCCGGTTTCACTGGGCGGAGCCTCCGGTGGTAATGAACTGGATGCTCATTTCGTGGAAGCCGGTAAATTCATAATTGAAAAAGATAAAGCTTCTATCGGTATGCTGCAGCGTGTATTTAAGATCGGATTTAACCGTGCGGCACGTATTATGGATCAGCTTTCAGAAGCCGGTGTGGTTGGACCTGAGGAAGGAACCAAGCCCCGTAAGGTGCTGATGTCCATGGAGGAATTCGAACAATATATTGACGAATATTGCTAAATGAAGTATTATTTAATAGATTTTGGTGATTTAGCCTGTGAAAGGCATAGTATAAAGGAGGAAAAGTTTATGTACAAAATTTTAAAAGCAGGTAAGCTTGCCGGCAACATCTATGAGATGGTTGTGGAAGCACCTCGTGTTGCAAAGCACTGCCTGCCGGGGCAGTTTGTCATTGTAAAAATGGATGAAGTAGGCGAACGAATTCCGCTTACAATTTGTGATTACGATCGTGAGGCTGGCACCATTACCATTGTTTTCCAGCCTATCGGAGCTTCAACCGAAAAGTTTACACGACTTCAGGCAGGTGACAGCTTCAGAGATTTTGTAGGTCCACTTGGTCAGCCGTCTGATTTATGTACCGAGCCTCTGGAAGAAGTTAAGAAGAAAAAAATTCTGTTTGTTGCAGGCGGTGTGGGAACAGCTCCTGTTTATCCTCAGGTAAAATGGCTGCATGAGCATGGGGTAGATGTGGATGTGATTGTCGGTGCAAAGACAAAAGATCTGGTTATCCTGGAAAAAGAACTTCAGGAAGTAGCAGGAAACCTTTATATTACAACAGATGACGGTTCTTACGGAAGAAGCGGAATGGTTACCAAAGTTATCGAAGATCTGGTAACAAAAGAAGGAAAGACTTATGATCACTGTGTTGCGATCGGACCTATGATTATGATGAAATTCTGCTGTCTGACCACTAAGAAATTAAACATTCCGACCATTGTCAGCATGAATCCGATCATGGTAGACGGAACCGGTATGTGCGGTGCCTGTCGAGTTATGGTAGGCGATGATGTGAAATTTGCCTGCGTAGACGGCCCTGAATTTGACGGTCATAAAATTGATTTTGACGTAGCCATGAAGAGACAGGCACTCTACAAGACAGAAGAAGGCCGTGCTTTATTAAAACTGCGTGAAGGTGAAACACATCATGGCGGATGTGGAAATTGTGGAGGTGACAAATAATGGCAGATGTATTAAAGAAAGTTCCTGTCAGAGAACAGGATCCACAGGTCAGAGCAACTAATTTTGACGAAGTATGTCTTGGATATAATAAAGAAGAGGCAATGGAAGAAGCTTCCAGATGCCTGAACTGTAAAAATGCAAAGTGTGTGCAGGGATGTCCTGTTAATATTAATATTCCGGGATTTATTCATGAAGTAAAAGAGGGAAACTTTGCAGAAGCCTATAAGGTAATCTCTGAGTCTTCTGCACTTCCTGCTATCTGCGGTCGTGTCTGCCCACAGGAAAGCCAGTGTGAAGGGAAATGTATTCGCGGTATCAAAGGGGAAGCGGTTTCCATCGGTAAGCTGGAACGTTTTGTGGCTGACTGGGCAAGAGAGAACGGCATGAAACCAGCTCCTGCTGCTGAGAAAAACGGCAAAAAAGTGGCAGTGATCGGTTCCGGTCCTTCCGGCCTTACCTGTGCAGGCGATCTTGCAAAGCTTGGTTATGATGTTACTATTTTTGAAGCTCTGCACGAAGCCGGCGGCGTTCTCGTATATGGTATTCCTGAATTCCGTCTTCCAAAGCTGGATGTTGTGGCAAAAGAAGTGGAAAATGTCAAAGCGCTCGGTGTTAAGATCGAAACAAACGTTATCATCGGACGTTCCATCACCATTGATGAACTGATGGATGAAGAAGGCTTTGAAGCGGTATTTATCGGTTCTGGTGCAGGTCTTCCGATGTTTATGGGTATTCCGGGAGAGACCGCAAAGGGTGTGTTCTCTGCCAATGAATATCTTACCAGAAACAACCTGATGAAGGCATTCCGTGAAGATTATGATACACCAATCGTAAGAGGTAAAAAAGTAGCCGTTGTCGGCGGTGGTAACGTTGCAATGGATGCTGCCAGAACAGCACTTCGTCTCGGAGCGGAAGTACATATTGTATACAGAAGAAGTGAGGCTGAACTTCCTGCAAGAGCAGAAGAAGTACATCACGCAAAAGAAGAAGGCGTGATCTTTGATCTGTTGACCAATCCTACCGAGATTCTGGTAAATGAAGATGATGCCGTTGCCGGTATGAAATGTATCCGTATGGAGCTTGGTGAGCCGGATGCGTCCGGAAGAAGACGTCCTGTTGAGATTCCTGGATCCGAATTTGTACTGGATGTAGATACGGTAATCATGTCCCTTGGTACTTCACCAAACCCACTGATTTCTTCTACCACGATTGGTCTGGATGTCAACAAACGTAAATGCATCATTGCGGATGAAGAGACTGGTAAGACATCAAAAGATGGCGTATATGCCGGTGGTGATGCTGTTACCGGTGCAGCTACTGTTATCCTTGCCATGGGAGCAGGTAAAGCAGCAGCAAAAGGAATTCACGAATTTTTAAGCAATAAATAAGTACGGGAACATAAAAACGGGAAAGAGGACTGCAGTGATATACTGTAGCCCTTTTTCCATATCTGTTCCTGAATTCAGACAGAGGAGCCATTATGAAAATTACGATTCTTTGTGTCGGAAAAATCAAAGAAAAATATTTCAGTGATGCAATTGCGGAATATTCCAAACGTCTGTCCAGATATTGTAGGCTGGAGATTATTGAAGTGCCGGACGAAAAGACACCGGACCGCGCCAGCCAGACAGAAATGGATCTGATCAAGGCAAAAGAAGCAGACCGTCTGCTGAAATATGTAAAAGAAGATGCTTTTAAAATTGTGCTTGCCATACAGGGCAGGAAAATGTCATCAGAAAAATTTTCTGCCTGTATAGAACAACTGGGTGTTCGAGGTGTCAGCCATATCATATTTTTTATCGGCGGGTCACTCGGTCTGGATGACCGCATCATTCGGATGGCTGATCTTAGCCTGAGTTTTTCTGATATGACATTTCCGCATCAGCTGATGCGTGTGATTCTTCTGGAACAGATTTATCGCGGTTACCGTATTTCTTTTGGTGAGCCCTATCACAAATAGAGGATAAACTATATGGAAACAATATCAGATAAAATAGAAACAATCATTAGTCAGTATCCTTTGATTCAATATGCTTTCTGTGATACATCGGAACTGGTGTTCTCGGAAAAAGTACGTCATATCTGCCAGTCAGAATGTGAACGCTATGGCAAATCCTGGTCTTGTCCGCCTGGAGTGGGTAAGGTGGAAGAATGTAAAAAGCACTGTCAGAGTTATGATCGGGTACTGCTTTATACTACACAGGCTGAAGTCACGGATTCTTCTGTTTTTTCAGAGGCACTGGCATCCCGTACCTCACACGAAGAGATTACAAGAGAGTTGCTGCAAGATTTTCGTGATGCCGGTATTTCCTGTTTTGCGCTGTCGGGAGATTCCTGCCAGATCTGTCCGGAATGTGCCTATCCACAGCCATGCCGTCATCCGGATATTGCCATACCCTGTATCGAAAGCTATGGTATCCTGGTAGTTGATCTGACTGAAAAATATCAGATAGATTTTTATACCGATATGCATACGGTTACATGGTTTGGCCTGATTTTTTATCGGGAAGAACAAAACGATACACATATCTGAGAAAACCATAGCATATCTTTAAGAAAACAAGACCGGTCGGTGAGGCTATGTCTTTTGCCAGAACAGTCAGAAAAACAATGGAAGCTTTGGAGATTCCACCAGAAATCTCTTCTGGCTGCCCGTATCTTCAGTTATATGGCACCCATCAGATGAAGCTGGAAAATTACACCAGGATTCTTCATTACGATAGCAAAAGACTTCTTCTGCAATGCAAGTCCTGTCAGATGGAACTCCTTGGTCATAACCTGCTGATTTTGCAATATTCTGGCAGTCAGCTGACCGTGACAGGCTGCATTGAAAAAATCAGTTTTCTGTAAAGGCAGGTTATGTATGCATCATGAATATTCTATTCTGACCGGATATCTGAAAGTAGTGGTAACCGGCAGCTCCTGTGAACGTTTTTTCCAGCTCTGTGTACGAAATGGAATTTCACTCTGCCAGGTGAAAGCTGGAGAAGATCAGTTTACCATGATGATGAAAGCATCTGATTTCCTTAAAATCAAACGTCTGGTAAAAAAATGCCGGATACATATTAGCATTTACCAGAAATGCGGATTTCCGTTTTTTCTGAAGCAGCACAGAAAACGCAAGTTTCTTTTACTTGGATGGATCTGGTGCTGTTTTTTTCTTTATCTGTTATCTCTTCATATATGGAAAATTGAAATTCACGGAAATCAGGAAATTACCAGAGAACAGCTGATACAGTATCTGGAAGATTCCGGCATCGGGTATGGCAGCTTGAAAAGAAAGATTGATTGTAAACAGACTGCAGCTGACATTCGGAATGCGTTCCCGGAAGTTACCTGGGTAGCTGTCAAAAAAGAGGGGACGCTTCTGGATATCAACCTGAAAGAAAATACCGATTCTGTATATCCGGTATTACCGCAGAAACTGCTGTCTGATACAGGTGGTACCAGTCTGATTGCTGCCTGCGATGGAATTGTTGCAGATATTGTTACACGATCAGGTGTCGCATGTGTGAAAAGCGGACAGCGCATTCAGAAAGGTGATCTGCTGGTATCTGGCGTGATACCCATAACAAATGATGAAAATGAAGTCATTTCCAGGCGGTACGTCCAAGCGGATGCTGATGTTATCCTGGAAATGACAGATACCTGTACCATCACGATACCAAGAGAACAGACGAAGACCATTTTTTCTGATGAAACAGATAAGTATTATCTGAAGTTCTTTCACCTGTTTTTTTCTACAAAGTTCGATCTTTCAAAAGATACTCAGGCAGAGGTGCTGCAAGAAGAACATCAAGCTGCGCTTTTTTCCGATTTTTATCTTCCGGTTATCTGGGGAAAAATACGGGTCAGATCTTATCAGGAATATCCACAGCTTCTTGCTGACCGGGAGCTGAAGAAGATGGCTATGCGGCAGATGGATAAAATTATTGCGGAAAAAAAAGAAAAAGGGGTTCAAATATTGAAAAAAAATGTTAGAATAGAAGCGGGTATGACTTTTTGCAAGTGTATCTGTACCTTTGTAGCCTACACTTCTGATACGGAGCGCATACCTTCCATGCAGGAAGAACGCATGGAAAACAATGAGGAAGGAACCAGTTCATGAGTATTATTGAAACAGCGGTAACGATACCGGCGAATCTGGAAGCAAATGTATTTGGTCAGTTTGACCAGCATGTCAAGCGGATTGAAAAGACACTTCATGTGACAATTATTTCCAGAGAAGGAAATATAAAAGTTCTTGGTAATGAATATGCATCCCGAAAGGCTGCGCAGATAATTGAAAGTCTGACTACACTGGCAAAGGCCGGCAATACCATTACAGAACAGAATGTTGATTATGTGCTGGCACTGGCGATGGAAGACCAGGAATCAGCTATTGTAGAGATAGATAAAGACTGTATCTGCCATACTATCAATGGCAAACAGATCAAACCAAAGACACTTGGACAGAAAGCCTATATCGATGCAATTCGTAAGAATATGATTGTTTTCGGAATCGGTCCTGCCGGTACAGGGAAAACATATCTGGCCATGGCTATGGCGATTCAGGCTTTTAAAAATGAAGAAGTGGCAAGGATTATTCTGACAAGACCTGCGATTGAAGCAGGGGAGAAGCTGGGATTTCTTCCGGGTGATCTGCAAAGTAAGGTAGATCCTTATCTGCGTCCGCTGTATGATGCTTTATATCAGATCATGGGACCGGAAAGTTTTCAGAAAAATATGGAAAAAGGCCTGATTGAAGTGGCACCTCTTGCATATATGAGAGGCCGTACACTGGATAATGCTTATATTATTCTGGATGAAGCACAAAATACCACTCCGGCTCAGATGAAAATGTTTCTGACCAGAATCGGATTCGGATCAAAGGTTATTGTCACCGGAGATATGACACAGAAGGATCTTCCGTCCGGTACCCAGTCGGGACTTGACGTTGCATCGAAAGTTCTTGGAAAGGTGGAAGGTATCTCATTCTGCACCCTTACCAATAAAGACGTTGTTCGCCATCCGCTTGTACAGAAGATTGTAAAAGCATACGATGACTATGAAGCAAAGCAGAGCAGACGTACAGCATCCCGGAAAACAAAAAATACATCAGAACATCAGAGAGGATAAGAATTATGACACTGAATCTGTCCGAAGAATGCAGCAATGATTTTCAGTTTGATTGTAAGGAGGTGGCCTTCCGGGTAATGAATGCCGTACTGGATGCGGAAGACTGTCCATATGAAGCAACGGTTGACCTTACTCTGACTACAGACAGTGAGATCCATGAGATTAATCTGCAGCAGCGTGGAATTGACCGGGCAACCGATGTATTATCATTTCCTATGACACAGTTTCCGGTTCCGGGAGACTTTGATTTTCTCGAAGAAGAAATGGACAGCTTTGATCCTGACAGCGGTGAACTGATGCTGGGTGATATTGTGATTTCTGTAGATCATGTAAAATCACAGGCAGAAGAGTACGGACATTCTCAGCTTCGTGAATTTGCGTTTCTTGTCGCACACAGTATGTATCATCTGATCGGTTACGATCATATGACAGAGGCAGAAGCAGGTATCATGGAACAAAAGCAAAAAGATATTTTGAATCTTTTGCATATAAACAGAGATTAATTTAACTTTTCAATAAAGGAGGCACTAACTATGAGAAAGAAACTGGCAGCATGCTTACTCGGTGTATCTGCAATGTCCTGTCTGATATCCGGACAGATGATATCCGCAGAAGAATATTATGATGACGGAACCTATTATGATATTGGTTCCTACAATGAAGAATACTATGATGATGGCTCTTACAGCGAAGAATACTCTGATGATTCGTCCGAAAGTGCCGGAAGTTCTGATTCCTGGTATCAGACACCTCGTACTGATATTCAGCGAGGCGGCGGGGAAAGAGAAACACCGGATGCAAACGGACAGATCCACAGTTACCTTACCGGACAGCTTACAGATGCTGAGATCGCCCTTCAGCGTCCGGTAGCCATTATGATCAATAATATCATCAATGCACTTCCACAGTCCGGAATTGAAAAAGCTTCTGTGATTTATGAGGCACCGGTAGAAGGCGAGATTACCCGTATGATGGCGATTTATGATACCGTAGAAGGACTGGATAAAATTGGTCCTGTCAGAAGCTGCCGTGACTATTATATCGACTGGGCACTGGAATTTGATGCGATTTATGTACATTACGGACAGGCTGTCTATGCCTATGATCTGTTAAATTCTGATATGGTAAACAATATCAGTGGCCTTCAGTATCAGGATTCTGTCGGTGAGCTGAATGGATATGCCGGAGAAGACGTATTCTTCCGTTCCGCTGACCGTGTGGCACCACACAACTGTTATACCAGTGGGGAAGGTATCTTAAAAGGTATCGAACGCAAAGAATACAATATGGAACTGGATAATGATTATACCGGACATTTCAAATTTGCAGCAGACGGTGAGACCGTGACCTATCCGGAAGGAACAGCAACCCATATTGTTCCGCACCTGTACACGAACTATCCGACCTTTGATTATGACGCAGAAACAGAAAAATATCTGAGAAGCGAATACCCGGATCGTTCTGCCGGTGCAGCGCAGATCGATGATACTACTGGTGATCAGCTGAGTGTAGATAACGTGATTATTCAGTACTGCCAGATTCAGAATTACGATGATCATGGATATCTGAATATCAATACCAACTCAGGCGGAGATGCCATTCTGTTTACGAAAGGCACCTATGAACATGCTACCTGGGTAAAAGATTCAGACTGGGGTCCTGCCAGATATTATGATGCAGAGGGAAATGAAATTGCTGTGAACCAGGGAAAAACCTGGGTATGTATTGTACAGGATACCAGAAAAGACGACACAAGTTTTGAATAATATACAAATAAAATGAAATGTAATGAAAAGTAACATGGAGGACAAGGCTAAGTGGAAAAGAAAGAAAACAAATCGAATTATTTAGTGCAGGGTACCATTCTTGCTGTGGCGTCCATTATTGCCAGAGTGATCGGAATGATATATCGTATTCCCCTGACCAATATACTGGGAGACGAGGGAAATGGTTATTATACCACTGCCAATCAGATCTATACGATTCTGCTGATGATTTCCACTTTCAGCCTGCCTCTGGCAGTATCCAAGCTGGTTTCAGAACGGCTTCATCAGGGACAGTATAAAAATGCACAGAAGGTATTTCGCTGTGCCATGCGTTTTTCTGTGATTGCAGGAGGGGTGATGTCCCTTCTGACCTTCTTCCTGGCTGGAGTGATCTGTGGTAATATCATGAAAGTTGATTATGCTTCCTATGCACTGCGTGTGTTATCACCAGCGATCTTTATTTTTGCCATTGCCGGTGTTTTCCGTGGATATTTTCAGGGTCATGAATCCATGGTACCTACTGCGGTATCCCAGATCATTGAACAGATCGTGAATGCTTTCGTGTCAGTGATAGCAGCAGCTATTTTATTTCACTATGGAGTATCCATTGCAGGAGATAATCCGTCGATGGGTCCGGCACTTGGGGCAGCAGGCGGTACTGCTGGTACTGTGATCAGTGTCGCAGTTGCTCTTGTTTTTCTGGTTATCGTATATGGTATTTTTCAGAAGTCCAATCGCAGGCATCTCCGTCATGATCAGACGAAGAAAACGGAATCTAATCAGGCGATTTATGTGGCCATTATTGCCACTATTTTGCCTGTTGTACTGAGTACTCTGATCTATAATATTACACCGACTCTGGATCAGTCTATTTTTAACACGATTCTGGCCGGCCAGGGTTACACGAAGGAGCAATATACGATTATTTATGGTATCTACAGCGGTAAATTTTATGTTCTGATGAATGTACCTCTGGTGCTGGCTTCTTCACTGGCTCCGTCTGTAGTTCCGTCGCTGTCAGCAGCAATGATTAACGGAGATTACCGTGATGCCAAAATAAAAATACGTACCACCATGCGTTATACCATGATTATTACAATTCCATGTGCCGTAGGACTTGCAGCACTTGCTTCACCAATTATGCAGCTGTTATTCCGCGACAGTCACAGACTTCCGGCAAGTATCATGCAGGCCGGTGGACTGATGATCGTGCTATTTGCGATCTCCACACTTTCCACTGCTGTTCTTCAGGGTATGAGCCGCATGAGAGAACCGGTGAAGAACAGTGCCATTGCACTTGTGATACATGTGATCGCGCTGATCCTGTTTTTAAAGAAATTTAATCTGAATATTTACGGAGTGGTATATGCCAACACACTCTTTGCTTTTATCGTGTGTGCACTCAATTCCATGGCGATCAGACGACATCTGCATTATCGTCAGGAAATACCCAAAACCTTTATTATTCCTCTGATTTCTTCCGCTTTTATGGGCATTGCCTGCATGGCTGTCTATTGGAGCGTGGATCATCTGATTCTTCTGGCCGGAGGAAAGGATCCTTCTTATACGCTTACTTATATAGCCAACGCAGTTGCAGTTCTGCTGGCAGTTCTCATTGCGGTTCTGGTATATGGATTTTTCCTGATCCGTCTGAAAGGTATTCGGGAATCAGAGATTGAGGCATTACCGAAGGGGACTGCTCTCATTGCAATTTTGAAAAAAATCAGATTTTTATAATCAGGCAGGAGGATAAACGGTTGAATGTCCGTGAAACATTAAAAAATAAAAACAGAATCATTATTAAGATCGGATCTTCTTCTCTGACGCATCCAAAGACCGGTGCGCTGGATCTGACGAAGCTGGAGATCCTGATTCGTGAGATATGTAATATAAAAAATATGGGAAAAGACGTCATTCTGGTTTCTTCCGGTGCAATTGCAGTGGGAAGTCAGACTGCCGGATTTAATCAGAAGCCTCAGCGGCTGGAAGAAAAGCAGGCCTGTGCTGCAATTGGACAGGCACAGCTGATGATGATTTATCAGAAGCTGTTTTCTGAATATGGTCATATGGCTGCACAGGTTTTAATGACCAAAGATACTATTTTTAATGATGAGAGCAGAAATAATGCTTTCAACACATTTGAGGAATTGTTGAAGCTGGATGCAATCCCGATTGTAAATGAAAATGACACGGTATCTACCTATGAAATTCAGTTTGGTGACAACGACACGCTGTCGGCACTGGTTGCATCGCTGGTGGGTGCTGATTTACTGATTCTGCTGTCGGATATTGATGGATTATTTACAGATGATCCTCATCGAAATCCGAATGCAGAATTTATCCATGTAGTAAAAAATTTAACAGACGATATGATGAAAATGGGCAAAGACACAACCAGTCTGGTTGGTACAGGGGGCATGACTACCAAGCTGTCAGCTGCCAGAATTGTCACTTCTTCCGGAGCAGATATGATGATTGCCAACGGAAAAGATTTTCATATTATTCATAAGATTCTTCAGGGTAAAGATCTGGGAACTCTGTTTGTAGGGAAAAAAGACCACACCTTTTCTCTGGAGGAATATCTGCATAAAATGAACAAATAACAGACAGGAGGAACTATGGGAGTTTCAGAAAAACAAATTGCGCGTATCAATGAACTTGCACATAAAGCAAAAGCAGAAGGGCTGACCGAAGAAGAAAAAATGGAGCAGCAGGTACTTCGTGCAGAATATATTGCTGCATTTCGTGCCAACCTGAAATCTCAGCTGGACAATATTGATATCAAAGAAAAAGATGGAACCATCGTAAATCTGGGTGAAAAATACGGAGCAAAATATGGAAAAAAAGGAAATTAGAAAAAAAGTCTTTCAGTTGAGAAAGACTTCTGATCCACAGGAACTGGAGAAAAAAAGTCAACTGATTAATCAGAAAATTATTGAGCTGCCGGCATTTCAAAATGCCGACACTATTTTTGTTTATATGGACTGTAAAGGGGAAGTGTCTGTACGACCAATGCTCGAGGCGGCATGGGCCATGGGAAAAAAGACTGCTGCACCAAAAGTAACCGGTCACGGCACTATGAAATACTATTATATAACATCCTATGAGGATCTGGCACCTGGGTATTATGATATTCCGGAGCCTGTCACTGAAATCGAGGCAACAGAAGAAGATGCATTTCTGATTGTTCCGGGCGTAGGATTTGATAAAAATCGCCATCGCTGCGGATATGGTCAGGGATTTTATGACCGTTTTCTCGCTGCACATCCTGATATGACCACCGTAGCCATTGCTTTTGATTTTCAGGTATTTGAGCAGATTCCATCCGGTCCATATGATGTGGCTCCGGAGCTTCTTGTGACAGAATCTGCCATGTATGGAGAAATCATTCCAAAGAAGGAACCGGAACGTCAGTATTATTTTATGGAAAAATGTCGGGAAAAAGTTGCTGAGCTGTCAAGTGAACTGGGACGGCCTCTGACTGCTTCACCGATCACCTTTGGCTGTCAGATGAATGCCAGAGACAGCGAAAAACTTGCCGGTATTCTGGAAAAAATCGGTTATCGGCTGGTAGAAGGAGAAGACGCAGACTTTGTGATCTACAATACCTGTACAGTCAGAGAAAATGCGAATCTCCGCGTTTATGGAAGACTGGGCGTTCTTGGAGGTTTCAAGAAAAAACATCCCCATATGCTGATTGCACTTTGTGGCTGTATGATGCAGGAAACGGAAGTGGTGGAAAAGCTGAAAAAAAGCTACCGTTTTGTTGACCTGATTTTTGGAACCCATAATATTTACAAATTTGCAGAACTGATTTATCAGCGTCTGACTACAAATCATATGGTCATCGATGTCTGGAAGGATACCACAAAGATTGTGGAAGATCTTCCGGTAGAGCGAAAGTACCCGTTTAAGTCCGGTGTGAACATTATGTTTGGCTGCAATAATTTCTGCAGCTATTGTATTGTGCCATATGTACGGGGAAGGGAACGAAGCAGAGAGCCAAGAGATATTATTCGTGAAATTGAGCGCCTGGTAGCTGACGGAGTAGTGGAAGTCATGCTTCTTGGGCAGAATGTCAATTCCTATGGAAAGAATCTGGAACATCCGATGACTTTTGCACAGCTTCTTCAGGAAGTGGAAAAAATAGAAGGACTTCAGCGTATCCGATTTATGACTTCGCATCCAAAGGATTTATCAGATGAACTGATTGATGTGATGGCTCATTCCAAAAAGATCTGTAAACATATGCATCTGCCCCTTCAATCCGGAAGCAGCAGACTGTTAAAAATCATGAACCGCCATTACGATAAAGAGCAGTATCTGACTCTGGTTGAAAAATTAAAGAAGGCGATTCCGGATATTTCTCTGACTACCGATATCATCGTCGGCTTCCCTGGTGAGACAGAAGAAGACTTTGAAGAAACGCTGGATGTGGTAAGAAAAGTACGCTATGACAGCGCATTTACTTTTATTTACTCCAAACGAACCGGTACGCCTGCTGCCAAAATGGAGGATCAGGTGCCGGAAGAGATCGTCAAGCCACGTTTTGACCGCCTCTTAAAAGAAGTACAGGAAATCTCAAGAAAAGAATCTGCCCGCCTCACCGGTCAGACACTTCCGGTACTGGTAGAGGAAATCAATGATCATGATGCATCTCTGATGACAGGGCGTTTAAGCAATAATCTTCTGGTACATTTTCCGGGTACACCGGATCTGACCGGTAAAATCGTAGATGTACATCTGGTAGAATGTAAGGGCTTTTATTATATGGGAGAAATATGTGAAACAACAAAGGATGAACATGAATAATACGATTATGGATGAAGCAAAAAATAAAATGACACCCATGATGCAGCAGTACCTGAAAACAAAGGAAGAATATAAGGACTGTATACTGTTTTACCGACTGGGTGACTTTTACGAAATGTTCTTTGATGATGCCATTACTGCATCCAGGGAACTCGAGATTACATTGACCGGTAAAAACTGCGGAATGGATGAGCGTGCTCCCATGTGCGGTATTCCTTTTCACGCAGTAGACGGTTATTTAAATAAACTGGTATCCAAAGGATATAAAGTGGCAATCTGTGAGCAGGTAGAAGATCCGAAAACAGCCAAAGGTATTGTAAAGCGGGAAGTGATCCGTATCGTTACTCCCGGAACCACTCTGGATGCCCTTGCGCTGGATGAAACAAAAAATAATTATCTGATGTCTATTGTGTATACAGCAGATAAATACGGGATCTCTGTGGCCGATATCACCACCGGAGTATACTTTGTGACAGAAGTAGACACTGCGAAAAAACTGAATGATGAGATTTCACGCTATGCGCCGTCTGAAATTATCTGTAACCATTCTTTTTATGTCAGCGGTATAGATGTGGAAGACTATCGAACCCGTCTGGGAATTTCCGTCTATTCACTGGACAGCTGGTACTTTGATGATGATCTCTGCAAAAAGGCGTTAATGGAGCATTTTCAGACAGGAAGTCTGTCAGGACTGGGACTGAAGGACTTTGACTGCGGTGTGATTGCAGCCGGTGCGCTGCTTCAGTATTTGATTGAGACACAGAAGACCAATATTTCCAATCTGACCAGACTGACACCTTATATTACCGGGAAATATATGTTGATTGACAGTTCCAGCCGAAGGAACCTGGAACTGTGCGAGACTTTAAGAGAAAAACAGAAGAGAGGCTCCCTTCTCTGGGTGCTGGATAAGACAAAAACAGCAATGGGAGCTCGTATGCTCCGCAGCTTTATTGAACAGCCGTTGATTGATCTGGAAGAGATCGAAAAACGTCAGAAGGCCATTGGAGAGCTGAATCAGAATGCGATCGCAAGAGAAGAGATCCGGGAATATCTGAATCCGGTCTATGATCTGGAACGTCTGATCAGTAAAATCAGCTACCAGTCTGCCAACCCGAGAGATCTGATTGCATTTAAAAGCTCTCTGGAAATGCTTCCGGCTATACGGTGTCTTCTTGACGATTTTCAGGGTGATCTTCTAAAGGCGATTCAGGTCGATCTGGATCCGCTTCAGGATCTATATGAGCTAATCGATCATGCGATTATGGAGGAACCACCGATTTCTGTCAGAGACGGAGATATCATAAAAACAGGCTTTCATGAAGATGTTGATCGTCTTCGAAATGCCAAAACAGAAGGAAAAACATGGATTGCACAGTTGGAGGCAAAGGAACGTGAAGCTACCGGCATCAAAACTCTGAAAATCAAATACAGTAAGGTATTTGGTTATTGCCTGGAGGTAACCAATTCCTATAAGGATATGGTACCGGATCGTTATACACGAAAGCAGACACTTACCAATGCAGAACGTTATATCACACCAGAACTTAAGGAACTGGAGGATATGATTCTGGGTGCAGAAGATAAGCTGGTAGCTCTGGAATACAATCTTTTCTGTGAAGTCAGAGACCGGCTTGGTGCAGAAATTGTCCGTATCCAGAAAACAGCAAAAGCGATCGCTGCGCTGGATGTGTTCGCTTCCCTGTCACTGGTGGCTGAACGTAACAACTATGTTTGTCCGAAAATGAATACAAAGGGTCTGATTCAGATCAAAGACGGTCGCCATCCGGTAGTAGAAAAGATGATTGACCATGATATGTTTATTGCAAATGATACCATGCTGGATAATGGCAAAAATCGTATTTCTATCATTACCGGGCCGAATATGGCGGGTAAATCTACCTATATGCGTCAGACTGCACTGATCGTACTGATGGCACAGATCGGTTCCTTTGTTCCTGCATCCAGTGCAAAGATAGGCATTGTAGACCGTATTTTTACACGAGTGGGAGCTTCTGATGACCTGGCCTCCGGTCAGAGTACCTTTATGGTGGAGATGACAGAAGTGGCAAATATTTTGAGAAATGCCACAGCAAACAGCCTTTTGATTTTAGATGAGATCGGGCGCGGCACCAGTACCTTCGATGGACTGAGTATTGCATGGGCTGTGGTAGAACATATCAGCAATCCAAAACTTCTTGGTGCAAAAACGCTGTTTGCCACCCACTATCACGAACTGACGGAGCTGGAAGGAAAGCTGTCTAATGTAAATAATTATTGCATTGCCGTCAAAGAGAAAGGCGATGATATCGTATTTTTACGTAAAATTGTCAAGGGCGGTGCCGATAAGAGCTATGGTATTCAGGTAGCCAAGCTGGCAGGTGTACCGGACAGTGTGATTGAGCGGGCCAAAGAACTGGTGCAGGAACTCAGCGATGCAGATATTACCGAATCAGTCAGCGAAATTGCCCAGGAGAAAAAATCCAGAAACAAGGTTCAGAAATACGATCAGGTAGATCTGGAGCAAATGACGTTAATGGATACGGTCAGTGACGAAGATGTACTGAATGAACTGAAAGAAATCGAGATTTCCACACTGACACCGATTGAGGCATTGAATGTGTTAAACCGTTTACAGAACAGACTGAAAAACAGATGGTAAAGAAGGGTTGATGCATGAATAAAATTGTTGTATTAGATGAACAGACTATTGATAAAATTGCTGCCGGGGAGGTCATTGAACGGCCTTCCTCTATTGTAAAAGAGCTGGTGGAAAATGCGATTGACGCCGGAGCCACAGCAGTGACTGTTGAGATCAAAGAAGGTGGTATTTCTTTTATCCGAATCACCGATAATGGATCCGGTATTGAAGCGTCGCAGATTCCAACTGCTTTTTTGCGTCACGCAACCAGTAAAATCCGAACAGCAGAAGACCTGCTGGATGTAACGTCTCTGGGATTTCGTGGTGAGGCACTTTCCAGCATTGCAGCCGTTTGCCAGGTTGAACTGATCAGTAAAACACCGGAGAGTCTCACCGGTACCCGTTATCTGATCGAAGGCGGAAAAGAAAAAAGTGTGGAAGAAATCGGTGCTCCTTCCGGCACGACCTTCCTTGTACGAAATATATTTTATAATACACCGGCCAGAAAGAAGTTTTTAAAAACACCTCAGACAGAAACCGGGTATATCAGTGAACTGATGGAACGAATGGCACTTTCTCATCCGGAAGTATCTTTCAAATTCATCGCCGGTTCCCAGGTAAAGCTTCACAGCTCCGGGAATCATCAGTTGAAAGATATTATTTATAATATTTATGGACGAGATATTACCAATAACCTTCTGGAAGTTGATCATACCTTTGAAAATGGTATGCATATCAGCGGCTATATTGGAAAGCCTGTAATTTCCAGAGGCAATCGTAATTTCGAAAATTATTTTGTAAATGGACGGTATATCAGAAGTAAAATCATCTCCAAAGCCATTGAAGATGCCTACCAGTCCTTTATGATGAAACATAAATATCCGTTTACCGTACTTCATTTCCAGATTGATACCGAAATGCTGGACATCAATGTACATCCAACAAAAATGGAACTCAGGTTTGCGGAAAATGAACAATTATATCAGGATGTTTATCAAACGATTCAAAATACATTGTCTCACAAAGAAATGATCGTCCAGGTCAGTGTAGGAAAAGAACAAAAAGAAGTAAGGCCACAGGAGAAAAAAGAAGCATTGCCTGAACCATTTGAAGAAAAACGAATCTCATCTGTGCAGACGCTGTCTGCGTCACAATCCAGAGAAAAACTGAATCTTCTGGCACATCAGACTTCAATACCGGTAACCAGAAAGCTCAGTACAGAAGATTCCAGAGGAATCCAGGAAGTACGTTCTTCTTATATGGCACCATCCTGGCAGCCTGAAAAGAAAGAACGAGCGGCGGAGCCCGTGCCGTCTCAGTCTGTAAAAGATACCATGAACAGAAAGATGGAAGAACTGGCCAAAAGCAGTGTAAAAGAAGCGGATTTCTTTTCTGAGAAGCTTCTGGATCGTGAAAATGTGAAAGAACACCGGATTATCGGCCAGCTCTTTGACACCTATTGGCTGATTGAATTCCGGGAGAATCTGTTTATCATTGACCAGCACGCGGCACATGAAAAAGTGCTTTATGAAAAAACACTGAAATCCATGGAAAACAGAGACTATACTTCTCAGATTTTAAATCCGCCTGTAATCCTGACTTTAAGTATTCAAGAAACAGAAACCTTGCAGAAGCATCTGAGCTATTTCAAGGAAATCGGATTCGAGATTGAGGAATTTGGTGGAAAAGAATATGCACTGCGGGCAGTGCCGGATAACCTTCTTGGTATCTCTAAGGATGATCTTTTTATTGAGATGCTGGATGCACTGGACAGCCAGCCTGCCAATGCAAGTGTGGAGATCATCAAAGACCGGGTAGCTACCATGTCCTGTAAGGCAGCTGTAAAAGGCAACCACAAGCTTTCCGTTTCAGAAGTACATGCACTGATTGACGAATTGCTGACACTGGAAAACCCATATCATTGTCCGCATGGACGGCCAACGATTATTTCTATGTCCAAGTATGAAATTGAAAAGAAGTTTAAACGAATTGTATAACAGAAATGAATAAAGGAAACGTCATGAAAAAACCATTAGTGATTTTAACCGGACCGACTGCAGTGGGAAAAACAGCACTTTCCATTCATCTGGCAAAAGCTGTCGGAGGAGAGATTATTTCTGCTGATTCCATGCAGGTTTACAAGGGCATGGACATTGGTTCAGCCAAAATCCGGCAGGAAGAGATGCAGGGTATTCCCCATTATCTCATAGATGAACTGGAACCGGATGAAGAATTCCATGTTGTGCGTTTTCAGCAAATGGCCAAAGCCTATTTGCAGCAGATTTATGACAGAGGCCATATTCCTATTATTGTAGGGGGAACCGGATTTTATATACAGGCGCTGCTTTATGATATCGATTTTACAGAAAATAAAAGTGATACGGCTTACCGGCAAAAGCTGGAAGCGTTGGCAGCAGAAAAGGGAGCAGAGTATCTTCATCAGCAACTGGCTGCGGCAGATCCGAAAGCAGCCAGTGATATTCATGCCAACAATGTAAAACGAGTGATTCGTGCACTGGAATTTTATAAAGAAACAGGAACCAGAATTTCCGAGCATAATGAACAGGAACGTCAGAAGGAATCTCCTTACCGATTTGCTTATTTTGTTTTAAACGATGAACGAAGCCGACTCTATGCGCGTATTGATCAACGCATTGATCTGATGCTGGAGGAAGGACTGGTACAGGAAGTAACTGTACTGAAGGAAAAAGGATATACCAGAAATCTGGTATCTATGCAGGGACTTGGATATAAAGAGATTCTTGACTATCTGAATCAAGAAATTTCACTGGAAGAAGCAATCTATCGAATCAAACGAGATACCAGACATTTTGCCAAACGACAGATTACCTGGTTTAAACGAGAAAGGGATGTCATCTGGATTCCCAAAGAATCTTTTTCTTATAACGAGACAGAGATTTTAGATTTCATGATTACTACATTAAAGAAAAAGGGAATTTTACCATAGGCCAGGTAGCATTCCCGAAAAGGAGATATTTATGAATACAGAAATGATTACCGGCATGTACCAGGAACTGGGTGTTGATAAAGATGTCCTGGATTTTGGAAATGTCATTGAACAAACATTAAAAGAACGTTTTGCACAAATTGATGAAGTAACGGAATACAATCAGCTGAAGGTCATTGGTGCCATGCAAAAATGCCGCGTCAGCGCAGAATGTTTTCAGGGAAGCACTGGATACGGTTATAACGATCTCGGCCGTGAAAAACTGGAAGAAGTCTATGCAGCCGTATTCCATACGGAAGCTGCACTGGTACGTCCTCAGATTACCTGTGGTACCCATGCACTGGCACTGGCACTGGCTGCCAATTTGCGCCCGGGAGATGAGATGCTCTCTGTTTCCGGAAAGCCATATGACACGCTGGAAGAGGTGATCGGTATCCGTCCATCGAACGGATCACTGGCAGAATATGGCATTACTTATGCACAGGTTGATCTGACACCGGAAGGTGAATTTGACATGGAAGGTATAAAAAATGCCATTTCCTCCAAAACAAAACTGATCGAAATTCAGCGTTCCAAAGGCTATCAGACCCGTCCGTCCCTGTCTGTTTCCAAAATTGCCGGAGCTATTAAATATATCAAATCCATTCGTTCTGATATCATCGTTATGGTCGATAACTGTTACGGAGAATTTGTAGAGACCATGGAACCAAGTGATTTCGGAGCTGATATGGTAGTGGGCTCTCTGATTAAGAATCCGGGCGGCGGACTGGCACCAATCGGAGGCTATATTGCAGGAACAAATGCCTGTATTGAAAATTGTGCCTATCGTCTGACTTCTCCTGGACTTGGTAAAGAAGTCGGTGCATCACTTGGTGTGAATAAGGACTTTTTCCAGGGACTGTTTCTGGCACCGACTGTAGTAAACGGTGCATTAAAGGGCGCCATTTTTGCAGCCAATATTTATGAAAAACTTGGCTTTCATGTGATTCCGAACGGTTCAGAAAGCCGTCATGATATTATTCAGGCAGTCGAGTTTGGCTATCCGGAAGGCGTCATCGCTTTCTGCGAAGGCATTCAGGCAGCTGCACCGGTAGACAGCTATGTCACCCCACAACCATGGGCCATGCCTGGCTATGACAGCGATGTCATTATGGCAGCAGGTGCCTTTATTCAGGGTTCATCTATTGAACTGAGTGCAGACGGACCAATCAAACCTCCGTATGCAGTTTATTTCCAGGGCGGTCTGACCTGGCAGCATGCAAAGCTTGGAATTTTAAAATCACTCCAGCGCATGAAAGAACGTAACCTTGTTGACCTTTCCAAAGTAGACAGGTAAGTGTTTATGATGAAATCAATAATTGTAATTGGCGGCGGAGCCTCCGGGATGATGGCAGCGATATCTGCAGCCCGGGAGGGGGCTCGTGTTACCATTCTGGAATCCATGGACAAACCGGCAAAGAAGCTTCTGATGACCGGTAACGGCAAATGCAATCTGACAAATCTGGACTTTTCCCGACCAGACTGTTATCGGGGCGGTGATGTTCATTTTTGCCGTCAGGTGCTGAACACATTTGACCAGCATCAGACCATGACTTTTTTTGAAGAATCCGGACTTTTGCTGCAGGAGCGTGGCAGCGGTATTTATCCTTTGACTGATCAGGCTTCTTCCGTGGTTGACCGTCTGCTTCTGGAGCTTCAGAAGCTTCGCGTGAAATTAAAATGCAGAGAAAAAGTTACGCGTATGGAAAAAAAAGAGGGAAAATGGCATGTTTTTACGGAAACATGGCACTATGAGGCAGATGCCGTGATTCTTGCCTGTGGTTCGCAGGCGGCACCGGTTACCGGCTCAGACGGCAGTGGTTATGTACTGGCTCAAATGGCCGGACATACCATTGTAAAACCTTTTCCTGCGCTGGTTCCGCTGAAATGTCGAGAATCTTTTGTGAAAAAGCTGGCCGGACTGCGTACAAAAGCAATGGTAACTATGAATATCTCATTTCCTGAGACGACAGTTACACAGACGTTTTCCGAGGCAGGAGAGCTGCAGTGGACAGAATATGGCATTTCCGGAATTGTAGTTTTTCAGCTTAGCAGATATGCAGCGGATGCTTTGCAAAAGAGGGCACAGGTTCGGGTATCTGTGGACTGTCTGCCAGCTGTTTCTGAAGAACAGCTGTTTTCTATGCTGATAAATAAAACAAAGGAACAGGAAGAATCCATCGGGGACAGTCTTATTGGTATCCTTCCGAAAAAACTAATCCCGGTAATTCTGGAACTTTGCCAGATCAAAAAAGCATCTGCCAGACCAGAGGAACAGCAGTTGTCTCAAATCTGCCAGACCATCAAACATCTGACCCTGACAGTCACCGGAACCAGATCTTTTGATCAGGCTCAGGTCTGCGGCGGAGGTGTCACGCTTTCCGAAATTGATCCTTCCACCATGGAATCCCGTATTGCAGACAATCTGTATCTTACCGGGGAACTGATGGACGCAGATGGCATCTGCGGAGGTTACAATCTGCAGTGGGCCTGGTCCACCGGATACATTGCCGGCAAAAACAGTGCCAGAAAAGGAGAACACCATGATCAGAATTCAGCAGTTAAAAGTACCTCTGAATTATAATGAAACATTATTGCGTAAAGAAATTGCAAAAAAACTGAAAATTCAGGCTTCTGATATCAAAGATCTGCATGTACGCAAGCAGTCTCTGGATGCCAGAAAGAAGCCGGATTTATATTATGTACTGACGGTAGATTTCAGCCTGCCAAAGGAAGGGCAGCTTCTGAAAAAGAAACAACATATCGCTGTCAGTCTTGTCACGGAACCGCCATATCAGATTCCGGAAAGCGGAAACCAGGTGCTTTCGCACCGTCCGGTGATTGCAGGATTTGGTCCTGCAGGTCTGTTTTGTGCACTGTTGCTGGCCAGAGCAGGTTACCATCCATTGGTGCTGGAACGTGGAGAGGACGTAGATCACCGGATGGCATCCGTAGAGCGTTTCTGGAATACCGGTATCCTTGATACCGAGTCAAATATCCAGTTTGGAGAAGGCGGTGCCGGAACATTTTCAGATGGAAAACTGAATACCATGGTAAAGGATGCTTTTGGGCGAAATCATTATGTATTGAAAACCTTTGTGGACGCCGGTGCTGATCCGGATATTCTCTATGTCAATAAACCACATATCGGAACAGATGTCCTCCAAGCAGTTGTAAAGCAGCTTCGTCAGGAGATTCTTTCTCTGGGAGGTGAGGTACGTTTTGGTGCAAAAGTCACTGATCTGAATATCAAAGATCACAGGCTCTGCAGCATACAGATAAACGGTACGGAAGAACTTCCGTGTGAGGCACTGATACTGGCCATCGGGCACAGTGCAAGAGATACGTTTTCCATGCTCCATAAACATCAGATTCTGATGCAGCCGAAATCTTTTGCAGTCGGACTTCGTATCGAACATCCACAGGCAATGATTAATCTGTCCCAGTATGGGCAGGAACAGCATCCGCTTCTTGGTGCCGCAAATTATAAAGTTACCAGAAAATTATCCAATGGCAGAGGTGTCTATTCTTTTTGCATGTGTCCGGGCGGTTATGTTGTGAATGCCTCTTCGGAAGAAGGGCGTCTGGCCGTTAACGGAATGAGTTATCGTGCCAGAGACAGCCGCAATGCCAACAGTGCCATGATCGTTACGGTGACACCGGACGATTTTGGTCATGAAGGTGTACTTGGCGGTATCGAATTTCAGCGTGATCTGGAAAGTGCAGCCTGGAAAGCCGGAAGTGGAAAAGTGCCGGTACAGCTTTTCGGTGATTTCTGTGAAAACAGAATTTCCACAGGAACTGGCGAGGTGATACCATGCATCAAAGGCAACTGGCAGTTTGCCAATCTGCGTAAAGTCCTTCCAGAATTTCTGAGTCAGTCCCTGATAGAAGGTGTACAGGGATTTGAACGGCAGATTCATGGATTTTCCAGAGCGGATGCACTGTTTTCCGGTGTGGAATCCAGAACGTCATCTCCGGTTCGTATTGTCAGGGATGAACAGTTTCTGTCCAGTATTTTGGGTCTGTATCCATGCGGTGAGGGGGCAGGATATGCCGGTGGTATTACTTCTGCAGCGATGGATGGATTAAAAGTTGCGGAAGCTGTAATAAAAAAATATAGGAAAATTTAAGGAATCGAACCTATACATTTAATAGGGTTTATGATAATATATTTTTGATTATCATGCCGGGAAAGCAAAAATGATATGAATTATACCATAAAAGAATTGCCCGCAGACCAGCGTCCTTATGAGAAATGCAGTCGATATGGCTGTGAATCTCTGAGTAATGCGGAACTGCTGGCTGTCATTTTGCGAACAGGAACTGGTGGCAGTACTTCCATAGACCTGGCATGTGAAATATTGAAAAAGACCGGCAGTGATGAACTGTCCGGTCTCTATAAAATCAGTGTTCCTGAATTGTGTCAGATAAAGGGAATCGGAAAAGTAAAAGCCCTGCAGATCAAGTGTATTGCAGAACTTTCCAGAAGAATGGCCAAATCTGGGGTAATGAAAAAGCGTTCATTTAGCAGTGCTCTGGAAATTGCCGAATATTATATGGAAGATTTTCGTCATTCTGATCAGGAGCAGGTATTTGTGATGTCCTTTGACACCAGAGGACATCTGTTGGGAGATAAAATTATTACAAAAGGTACCGTGAATCAGTCATTGGTTACACCAAGAGAAGTCTATCTGGAAGCTATGCAGAACCGTGCAGCCTATATTATTCTGCTGCACAATCATCCCAGCGGCGATGCCGCACCGAGCCGGGATGATGAAGAGATTACCATTCGTATGGCAAATGCCGGGAGTATTCTTGGTATCCCGCTGATGGATCATATCATTTTGGGGAACCAATGTTATTACAGTTTCTGTGAACATCATGCATTTACGGAAGAAGGGCAGGAAAGCGGTACGTAAAATAGAGTACAAGGGGTAAAACATGGCATTTAATCATGCACTTGGCATAGATTTTGGTACGGATACCATCAAAATCTGTGATAAAAAAAATCGATTTACAGTTTGTGAAAAAAATATGATTGCGATTCGGGATGAAAAACGGGTCATTGCTATAGGTGATGCGGCATATGAGATGTTTGAAAAGACACCGGTGAATGTCAGAGCCGGATGTCCCATGGCACACGGTGTGATTGCCGAAGCAAGAAATGCAGAGATCGTATTATCGCATTTATTAAAAAAACACAAATCCATCCTGTCCGGACGTCCCGCTATTTTTATTGCAGTACCACGTGATATTTCAGCGGTAGAAAAAAGAGCGTATTATTCGGTATTGATTAATATCGTTTCTGAGAATAAGATTTATCTGGTGGATAAGGGAATCGCTGACAATCTGGGCGTCGGAGTCTCCATGGACTCACCGAGAGCCAGTATGCTGGTCAATATGGGGGCGGGTACGACAGAGGTATCCGTTGTTGCAGGCGGTAAAATTCTGCTGAGCAAGACACTTCAGCTTGGTGGAGACCAGCTGGATGAAGATATCATTACTATGTGCCGACGTATGTTTCATATTCATATTGGCAAGAAGACGGCGGTTCGTCTGAAAACTGCTCTGGCATACGTGGGAGACGGTCCTGCCAATTCCATGATCGTGTACGGTATCAGCACCGTATCCGGACATCCGGTGACAGCAGAAGTTACGTCCATGGCAGTCAGCATCTGCATTGAGCATACCATACAGGCTATTGCAGAAGAACTGCGCGGAATGATTGACCGTTTGCCTCCTCAGTTTCATCAGGACATTCTGGAAGCAGGTTTCTGCCTGATCGGAGGTTCAGCTATGATTTTCAATCTGTCTGATTATTTCCGCAGACAGATCAGAGTACCGGTTTCTCTTGTTCCGGAGCCTGGACTGACCACTTTACGAGGCATTCAGGCGATTATGAATCAGAAAGATCTGGTGAAAAACTATACTTATTCGTTACGGGATCTGACGGGAAGCTTTCTATAAGACGGAATCTGATTCTATTTTAGGGAAGTATCCCACAGTATTGCGAGATATGAGGTTATTATGAAAAAAAACACAATGGAAGAACATACCAAAAGTAAATTAATCCTATTCTTTTTATCCCTGTTCTGTGGCATTATGATCATTGCAAGTTTTGCCCTGGAATTTACCAACAGCCCGGTAAAAGATGTGGTGGGTGTGGTTCTGACTCCGATTCAGAGCGGAATCAACCATGTAGGAGGCTGGTTCTCAGGAAAAATGGATTATTTTGAAGACAACCTGAAGCTGGTTGCCCAGAATGAAGAACTTCAGAGCCAGGTAGATCAGCTTACGGTCGAAAATACACAGCTGCTGCAGGATAAAGATGAATTAAACAGCCTGCGGGATCTGTATGAGCTGGATCACAAATATGAGACTTATGAAAAAGTGGGAGCAAGAGTGATTTCCAAAGATGACAGTTCCAACTGGTTCAGTACTTTTACGATTGATAAGGGATCCAATGACGGACTGGCTGTGGATATGAATGTGATGGCTGGTTCGGGCCTGGTCGGTATCATTACAGATGTAGGTCCAAACTGGGCAACTGTGCGGTCCATCATAGATGATTACAGTAACGTCAGTGCACAGATCAGTGAAACAGAAGATACCTGTATCATTGCCGGAGATCTTTCTCTGACAGATGAAGGAACCGTGCGTCTGGTAAAGCTGAATGACCCAGACTCTAAGGTGAAAGTGGGAGATACGGTAGTGACCTCCCAGATCAGTGATATCTTTCTTCCTGGTATTCTGATCGGCTATATATCTGAGATTGGTGTAGATTCTAACAATCTGACTCATTCCGGTCTGGTATCTACGGTTGTGGATTTTAAGGATATCAAGGAAGTCCTGGTAATTAAAAATCTGAAGCAAAAGACCAAATCATAAGTTGGAGGATGGAAGATGAGAACAAACGTAAGTATTTTTTGTCTGATGTTGGTCTGTCTGATTCTCCAGTGTACGGTGATGCCAGCCATATCCATTGCATCCATCACACCCAATCTGATGATTTCTTTTACAGTATCCTTCGGACTGATGCGCGGGAAAAAATCCGGTATGCTCATTGGCTTTTTTTCCGGTCTTATCATGGACATGCTGTGTATGGTGCTTGGCTACTATGTAGTTGGATTTCGAGCCTTTATCTATATGTACATCGGTTATCTGTGCGGTTACTGTTATCAGATTTTCTATGATGACGACGTAAAAATGCCAGTTCTTCTGACAGCAGCCGGAGATCTGGTTTATGGACTGAGCGTTTATGCAGTTCAGTTCTTACTGAGGGGGAGAGTTGATTTCTTTTTTTATTTAAAGCGGATTATCATTCCTGAGATGATCTATACCGTTTTAGTAACTTTAGTGCTTTATCGTGTTTTTCTGTTTCTGAATAAGAAAATTGAAAAAACGGCAAAAAGGAGTGTAGACAGCTTTGTTTAAAAAATTTAAGAAAATTCTTTCACGATTTTTTCAGTCACGATCAGTTATTTTATCGGTTCTTCTGGTTGTGATGGCATTTATTTTAATCCGGCGTCTCTTTGATCTGCAGATTATTAACGGAGAATCCTATCAGGATAATTACAATCTTCAGATTACCAGAGAGACATCTATCCCGAGTACCAGAGGATGTATTTATGACAGCGATGGCAACCTGCTGGCTTATAACAAGCTCGCATACGATGTTACCTTTCAGGATGTGGGCAGTTACGAAACTACCAGGGAGAAAAATCTGACGATCAATGGTTATCTGTATCAGATCATGCAGATCCTTTACGCCAACGGGGATGATGTGTATACAGATTTTGCCATTAGAATCAATGATGCAGGAGAATATGAATATACAAAAAGTGGTACCAATCTGCTTCGTTTCCGTGCCGATGTATACGGGCAGTCGGATCCGGCAGATATGACACCTGCCCAGAAAGCAGTGTCTGCAGAGGACATGGTAAAGGAACTGGGTGGAGATGGCGATTATGGATTCTGGGTAATCTCAGATTCTCTGGAAAAGCCCTACACGGCAGAAGAACTGGCTCAGTATGGCCTTCCGGAGGCATTGTCACAGGAGGATGCCCTGAAGATCATCGCCATGCGAAGTGCCATCAATCAGAACAACTATCAGAAATATATCTCTACCACAATTGCGAAGGATATTTCGGATAAGTCCATGTCCAGTCTGATGGAAAGTAAGGGCTATTACGTTGGAGTAGACGTTGAGGAGAGTTCCATCCGTGTATACAACGAAAGCCTGTATTATGCCAACATCATTGGATATACCGGTAAG
This sequence comes from uncultured Marvinbryantia sp., assembly GCA_934394985.1. Classification (GTDB taxonomy): domain Bacteria; phylum Bacillota; class Clostridia; order Lachnospirales; family Lachnospiraceae; genus Marvinbryantia. Next base: position 5,853 of record CAKRRF010000013.1, on the reverse strand, counting down.
ATCTCGGCAGAAGAAATTCAGTCACTGAATGCCGATTCCGGAGAGAACAAATACGATACCACAGATATTGTCGGTAAAGCCGGGCTGGAGCAGTACTACGAAAAAGAGCTTCAGGGTGTGGACGGCAAGAAAACGGTCTACGTAAACAACCTTGGTAAGGTCCTAAAGGAAGACTCACAGGTAGATCCACAGACCGGTGATGATATCTATCTGACTCTGAAGACGGACTGGCAGAAAGCCGGTTATCAGCTGCTGGAGCAGTACGTTGCCGGAATTGTTTGGTCAAATACATGGGATTATAAAGAATTTGATAATTCTCAGGTAGGTACCAATGAAATTGTTATTCCGGTTTATGATATTTACTATGCATTATTTGAGAATAATGTACTGAGTGTATCCCATCTGCGTTCCAGTGAAGCAACAGAGTTGGAGAAAAAGGTCTACAATATGTTCCTGGATAAGAAGGAACAACTGTTTGCAGACCTGAAAGCAGAACTGTTATCTGATTCGGCAAAGCCTTACAGTGAATTGAGCAAAGAGATGCAGGCTTATATCACCTATCTGCTGGATACAACAATGACAGAACTTGGCATTATCCGGGAAGATGCTATCGATACCACCGACAGCACCTATCTGGCCTGGACCAATGATGAAAGCATCAGCCTGCGGGATTATCTGACGTATGCGATCTCGAAAGACTGGATGGACATAACCCAGATCAGTACGGATACCCAGTTCCTGGACAGCGACGAGATCTTCTCCAGTCTGTGTGATTATCTGTCGGAGTATGTGACAGACGATAACAACTTCAGCAAGATCGTATACCGCTATATGATCGAAAATGACCAGTTAAGTCCGCAGATCGAATGCCAGCTGCTTTATGATCAAGGCATTCTGGAACCGGATGATGCCACCTATCAGGGGCTGGGAGATGGCAGTGTTTATTCCTTCAATTTCATCAAGGATAAGATCTATAATCTGGAGATCAAACCGGCATCACTGGGATTATCACCGTGTTCCGGTTCCATGGTTATCACAGATCCGAATAATGGTAAAACGCTGGCTTGTATCTCTTATCCTGGTTATGACAATAATCGTCTGGCCAATGATATGGATGAAGAATACTTCTCTGAACTGGTAACCGATAAGTCCAGTCCATTCTATAATAAGGCAACACAGGAGCTGACGGCTCCGGGTTCTACGTATAAGATTGTAACCTCTGTAGCCGGTGTGATGGAAGGCGTCATCTCAGAAGGAGAAACCATCAACTGTACCGGTAAGTTTGAGGATGTGGATCCTGCTATTAAATGCTGGATTTATCCAGGTATGCATGGTTCAGTTAGTCTGGCTACTGCGATTCAGGAGTCCTGTAACTACTTCTTCAATGCAGTTGGTGTCCGCCTTGGTAACCTGGGTGGAACCAATGGAGAATCGGATGATGCCACCGGTATTGCCAAACTGGCCAAGTATGCTTCCATGTTCGGATTTGATCAGGAGACTGGTATCGAGATGGATGAAAGTACGCCACGTATTTCGGATCAGGCAGAAGCACCATCTGCCATGGGACAGGGTAACAATGCTTATGCCACAGTACAGCTGGCCCGCTATGCAGCAACGATTGCAAACAGTGGTACTTGCTATGATCTGACTCTGGTTGACAAGATCACGGATTCAACCGGACGAACCATCATGGAAAAAGAACCGGTGATTCACAGTACCGTGGAAGCCACAGACAGCCTGTGGAACACCATTCATACCGGTATGAACCAGATGATTAAGCAGAACACCTACTGGCAGGATATCGAGATCGATATGGCCGGTAAGACTGGTACCGCCGAAGAGACCGGTGTACCAAGCCACGCTTTGTTTATCGGTTATGCCCCTTATGATAATCCGGAGATTGCCATTGCCTGCCGTATCACCAACGGTTATACATCAGCGAATGCGTCTCTTCTTGCAAAGGATATGATCCGCTATATCTATGATCTGGCTGATAAAGATACGCTGATTACCGGACATGCATCCGTTTACTCCGGTGGAACCATTTCCGGTGCACGTACTGACTAATAGACTGATTGTAAAAGACAGTAACGCGAAGATACCACAGACAGATAACGGGAAATCCCCGTATAGAAGATGGGAGGATATCGCATGAGTGAAGTGATTGTCATTACTTCTGGAAAGGGTGGTGTGGGAAAAACTACACTGTGCGCCAATCTCGGCGCTGCCTTTGCCAGAATGGAGAAAAAATGTGTGGTCGTTGACACAGATCTGGGACTTCGCAACCTGGATGTAGTCATGGGGCTTGAAAATCGGATTGTCTACAATCTGATTGATGTGACAGAAGGAAACTGTAGATTAAAGCAGGCGCTTGTCCGGGATAAGCATTATCCCGGTCTGTACCTGTTGCCTGCAGCTCAGACCAGAGATAAGTCTTCTGTGACACCACAGCAGCTGATCAAATTGACAGATGAACTGAGACAGCATTTTGATTACATTCTGATGGACTGCCCGGCCGGAATCGAACAGGGCTTTCAAAATGCCATTGCTCCGGCTGACAGGGCTGTTGTAGTAACCACACCGGAAGTTTCCGCTATCCGTGATGCCGATCGTATTATCGGTCTTCTGGAGGCTGCACAAATGAAACAAATAGAATTGATGATCAATCGTATACGTCCGGCCATGGTAGCAAGAGGCGAGATGATGTCCGTAGAAGATGTCACAGAAATACTTGCCACGCCTCTGATCGGAATTCTGGCTGACCAGGAAGATATCGTGGTCTCATCCAATCTGGGGGAACCACTTGCCGGAAAAGATACATCGGCAGGACAGGAGTTTTTAAATATTGCACGGCGTATCATGGGTGAACCCGTGCCTTTGCCTGATCTGAATCAGGATGAAGGGTTATTGCAGAAACTGAAACAGATATTTAAGAAAAACATTTAGAACGTCATCAATACAGGTAAAAACAATGATTAAACAATATAGATTAAGAGACTACAAATTTCGACTGGTATTATGGGTAATAGCACTGACTGTACTTGGTATTATGATTATCGGAAGTGCGGACAGTGATGTACAGAACAAACAGATTCTTGGACTGATTCTGGGGTTGATTGCCATGATAATCGTATCACTGATCGATTATACCTGGCTTTTAAAATTCTACTGGATTTTTTATTTTATCGGATTGCTGATGCTGGCTGCCATCTTTGTGATCGGACGAAATGTCAACGGAGCAACCAGATGGCTGGTAATTGGTGGTATTCAGATCCAGCCTTCCGACTTTATGAAGATTATTCTGATTATGTTTTATGCCCAGTATTTTGCCAGACATGAAGATGATCTGAGCAGGCCAAAGATCATTATCCGGTCACTGCTTATTCTTGCAGTACCGCTGGCTATGATTTACAAACAGCCAAATCTGTCTACTACGATACTGGTACTGATACTTTTTTCTGTAATTTATTTTGTTGCAGGATTGAGCTATAAAGTAATCGGTGGTATACTGATTATAGCGTTGCCCGCATTTACGGTACTGATCAGTATGATTTTAAAACCTGGCCAGACTCTGATTCAGGAATATCAGATTAAACGAGTTCTCGCCTGGCTTTATCCGGATCAGTATCCTTCCGAAGCTGCGCAGCAGATGAATTCGATTATGGCCATTGGTTCCGGCCAGCTCTATGGCAAGGGCCTGGATACCACAGCCATTGAATCCGTTAAAAACGGTAACTTTATCCCGGAGGCGCAGACAGACTTTATCTTTGCTGTTGCAGGAGAAGAAATCGGCTTTCTGGGATGCTGTATTATTATTATTCTGGAAATGCTCATTGCCATTGAGTGTATCCGTGTAGGACAAAAAGCAAGAGAAAAGTCTGGTTCCATCCTCTGCTGCGGTATGGGTGCTCTGATTGCACTTCAGAGTATCATGAATATCTGCGTTGCTACAGGACTGATGCCAAATACCGGACTACCACTTCCTTTTGTAAGTTCCGGACTGTCTTCACTGATCACCTTGTTCATTGGTATCGGACTGGTATTAAATGTTGGGCTTCAGGTTAAAAAATATTAACGAAAGGACGCACTTTTATGAATATCGGATTAGTAGCACATGATTCCAAAAAAGTACTGATGCAAAATTTTTGTATTGCCTATCGTGGTATACTGGCAAAACACACATTATATGCGACCGGCACAACAGGAAGGCTGATCGAAGAGGCCACTTCACTGAATGTAAACAAATATATTGCCGGACATCTGGGAGGTATCCAGCAGATTGCAGCCCAGATTGAACATAATCAACTGGACCTTATGATTTTTCTTCGAGATCCGCTTCGGCCAAAGAAGCACGAACCGGATATCAAAAATGTATTTCGGCTCTGTGACACCTATAATGTCCCACTGGCGACCAATCTTGCCACAGCTGAGATGCTGATCAAATCCCTTGACAGAGGAGAGTTAGAGTGGCGTGAAATGTACAGATAGAGAACTTACCAGACAGGAACGGCGTATGCAGATCCGCAGGCGTCAACGCAGAAAAGCCTTGAGTTTTTTACTTCTTCTGATTTGCCTGATCGTACTGATTGGATTTATTGTATTTTATTTTTTCTTCCGTTCCCATGAAATCAGTTTTACTAACCCCTATGATATCACTAGTCAGTCCTGTGGGGTACTGGAGACTCCCCAGAAGAGTCAGCGTGCAGAGCCGTTTACCAAAGATCTTTGTGTAACGGCAGGAGATGTATCCTTTGAAGATGAGAATCTGGACACGGCTGAAGCAGGCACGATTATGGATCTAAGCACTCATGAGGTACTGTTTGCACAGAATGTACATGAAAAATTATATCCTGCCAGTCTGACGAAGGTGCTGACCGCACTGGTAGCTATCAAATATGGGAATCTGGATGATGTCATCACTATTGATGAGAATGCGCTGGATATCGATCCGGAATCTTCCGTCTGTTATCTGGAACTGGGCGATCAGTATACATTAAAACAGCTGATCTATGGTATGCTGCTTGCATCCGGTAATGATGCAGCCAATGCTATTGCATGGCACGTAGGTGGCAGCCTGGAAGGTTTTGTTGCACTTATGAACCAGGAAGCTGCTGCACTTGGTGCAACAAATTCGCATTTTGTAAATGCGCACGGACTTCAGGATGAAAATCATTATACTACACCGTATGATATGTATCTGATTTTTAATGAAGCTATCAAATACAGCACCTTTACAGATGCGATCAACCAGCAGAACTATACCGTCACCTATACGGCCGGGGACGGAGAGCAGTACGAGCGTACCTGGTTTGCTACGAACTATTATTTTACCGGTGAAGCATCTGCACCAGATAATGTCACTGTTTTCGGAGGCAAAACCGGAACCACCGATGAAGCGGGAGCATGCCTTTCTCTGCTTTCGAAAGACCCTTATGGGAATTCCTATTTCAGTATTATTATGAAGGCAGATACCAAGGATGACCTGTACAGTGACATGAACGATTTACTGTCAATAATAAACAAAAAACAGTTGTAATTTAGAAATGAATGCAGTATAATTTTACATATACGAAACCGAAGGAGGAGATTACGATGATACAGATAATCGCTGGAGAAAAAGGAAACGGAAAGACAAAGTGTTTACTGGATAAGGTAAATTCTGAAATAAAATCTGTACACGGTAATATTGTCTACCTGGACAAAAATTCAAAACATATGTACGAATTAAATAACAAGGTTCGTCTCATTGATGCATCAGAATTCATGATCGACAATGCAGACAACTTTATTGGATTTATATGTGGTGTAATTTCCCAGGATCACGATCTGGAACAGATGTATCTTGACAGCTTT
>CAKRRF010000012.1 GCA_934394985.1 uncultured Marvinbryantia sp. | reverse complement strand
TGATTCTGTAAAGAATATGTCAGCTTACGCTGACCAGAATCACGCGCCAAGTCTCGCGGATGCTCGACTTGAATTTTCTTTTTTCTTCCGGTACAGGCAAAGACAGACAATGAGAAACAGTATAGCAGCCACAGCTGTTATCATCCAGCTCCAGACACTGCCTGCCCCCAGCAGCATAACCAGCCCTTCTTTTAACGTTATTATTCCAAACACTGAAAAAATACAGAATGTGATGGTCTGTAATACGCCTTCCGGCATCTTATTTTTCAGTAAATATCCCACCATCATACCAAGAATGTCTGCCGCAAATAATCCAACCGAACAGGCCAGCCAGACAGTCAGCGCTGCTTCCAGACCTTCATTGGCTCCGAATGTGATGGCTGTCAGCTGTGTTTTATCTCCCAGCTCTGCTACAATGAATGTGGAAAATACCGACAATATGGCGAATTTTCCCTTCTCATCCTCTTTTATTTCTTCCTCTTCTTCCTCATCGCCTTTTAATGTAGTAGCCGCAAAAAATAAAAATGCGCCTGCTGCAATCAGCCGGATCAGCCAGGTGGGTATCACTTCACTGACCAGACCGCCTGCCAGAACTGCCAGACCGTTCAGTACCAGAATCGCCGCACCGGTTCCTAGCAGGATATCTTTGATCTTATATCTGGAAGTCATCGCCACCAGCATCAGCTGGGTCTTATCGCCCATTTCGGCAATGAATTCCGTTAACATCACTTTTAAAAACAGTAACATTGTTTCTTCTCTTTCCTCTCATTCGTTAACGCAAAACAATATAAACAGCATAAAGCAGGTATACCCCTGCCATGATCAGTCCCTCTTTTCGCTCAATCTTTTTCTGCGTGGCTGCAAAAAACCATACCATAACAGAAAACAGAATCAGTATCAGTATATCCACCAGATTTTCTCTCAGAAGGCTGATCGGATGAATAGCGGAAGCGATACCGAGAACCATCAGAATATTAAACACATTTGATCCTACTGCATTTCCCACTGCCATATCTACTTCGTTCTTTTTTGCTGCCACAAAAGAGGTGACCAGCTCCGGCAGCGAGGTTCCGATGGATACAATGGTCAATCCCACCAGTGTCTGGCTCATGCCCAGTTCTACAGCAATACGGCTGGCAGTATCGACGGTCAGGTCACCGCCGAGTGCAATCGCAGAGGCACCTCCGACGATGCACAGAATACTCTTTGGATATGAGAGCACTTTCCGTTCCTCTGTGTCCTCTGTCATAACCACCTTTCCCTCAGATCTGGCTTTCATGGCGCTCCGGATCATCACGATCATATATCCGGCAAACAGCACCAGGAAGATGCCACCGTCCAGATGTCCCAGAATGTAAGATGTTTTATCGCCTATAGCCAGGATTCCAAGCACTGCCAGTAATACCGCACAGCATACAGACAACGGGATATCACGTACAATGGTATCTCTCTGCACTGCAATCGGTGTCAAAATCGAACAGACACCTATAACAAACATCAGATTAAAGATATTGGATCCAATGACATTGCTGACTGCCAGCGCATTATTATTTACCATAGATGCTGTCACACTGACCGCCGTCTCCGGCAGAGACGTTCCCATAGCCACAATCGTCAGACCGATAATAATCGATGGTACTCTCAGTCTCTTTGCAATGCTGGAGCTTCCCTCCACAAAAAAATCCGCCCCTTTTACCAGAAGAAAAAATCCGACAACCAGCAGGAATACCACGATTGGGAGTGCTGCTCCCTGAATAAACTCTTGCATATAACTCCTCCTTTTCTTTGTAAAACAGAATGCCCCGTAAACACCTCGGTCATTCCCGATCAGCGAAGTCTGTTCCTTTGCCATATAAAAAGACCCACGTATGCTCTGTCTTTTTCAAAGCATACATGAGTCTCATTCTTTAAGATTTGCCAGGTCATACGACCGGGTCTGTTGACAAATCACGTCTTCACGCGAACTACTCCCTCACGGAATCTGTTTCACTTTTTACAATGCTCTAATGATAACAAATCACTTCACAAATGTCAACGCCGTTTTTATCTTTTTACAAAATATTCCTCATACCATACCAGGAAAGTGTAGATAGTCCATACTTTTCTCCAGTTATCAGAATTGCCACCCACATATTCATCAAAAATCTTCTGAATCTCTTCCGGGTGAAAGAATTTTGCAGCCATTTCGCTTTGGAACTTCGCCCGAACATCCTGATTATAACGTTCATCTGCCATCCAGATACGGATCGGTACGATAAATCCCAGCTTTTTGCGGAAAGCAATCTCTTCCGGAAGCACTTTGGCAGCTGCAGTACGGAACGCCACTTTATTCTGTTCCTCATTCACTTTATAGCAGGATGGCATTCTGGATGCAATATCAAAGATCCGGCGGTCTGTCAGCGGCATACGGATCTCCAGCCCTGCAGCCGTACTCATTTTATCTACATTCAGATAAATATCGCCTTCCAGCCAGATCTGAATATCGATATCAGACATTTTTGCCAGTGGATCCAGATCTTCGATTTCTTCATAAATATCCTTTACCAGATTTATCGGCAGCACCTTTTCATCGTAATGCTTCAGAATACGTTTCTTTTCATCTTCTTTCATAATATTGGTATTACCCACATAGAAAGTTTTCAGATTATCGCCATAACGTGTGGCATTTCGATACATATTGTAACCACCAAAGAACTCGTCCGAACCCTCACCGGAATAACAGATCTTTGTATGTTTTGCAGTCTCCCGGCAGGCAATGGCAAAGGCGATGGCCGATGCATCTGCCAGAGGCTGTTCCATCTCATACATCACATATGGCACAATATCAAAGTACATCTCCGGTGTAATCAGGCATCTTCTGTTTTCTCTGTGGAGCAAATCTGCCGTCTGCTTTGCCAGACCAGATTCATCAAACCGTTCTTCCTCGTATCCGCAGGAATCGGTCATCTTTACATCGGATACTGCTACTACATAGGAAGAATCTACACCGCCGGACAAAAATGCATCTGCACATTCCTCTGTTGCCAGTACTTCCGGCATAATTTCCTGCACCGTTTCATGAATCTCATCTGCCCAGTCATCCAGTGATTTTGTCTCATCCGGATGAAACTGAGGAGTCCAGTATCTGGTGATCTGAAGTTCTCCGTTTTTCCATACCAGATAACGACCCGGCATCAACTTTTTCAGCCCTTTAAAAAAGGTTTCTTCTCCGCCGCCATAAGTCAGCGTCAGATAAATCTGGAGCATCTCTTCATTTAATTCTTTTTCGAATCCCGGCTGATTTATGATATCACGGATCATCGTTCCGTACAGAAGCTGGTCGTCTTTTGTTACATAATAATAAAACGGCTTGGTTCCAAACTGATCCCTTAATGCAAATAATTCTTTTTTCTGATCATCCCACAAAGCAAATGCAAACATACCATACAGATGGTCTGCCATATCATGTCCCCATGCTTCGTATGCTTTGATCAATATCTCTTCTTCCCTTTTTTCTCTTGTCAGCGTTGGATCAATCTCCAGTTCTGTACAAAGTGTTTCCCAGTTTCTAATATGTCCTCTGTATTCTTTCAAGGTTATCATTCCTGTGCACGCTCCTTTTATTCTTTTGCTTATCTGATCGAAATCCCATTCACTTCTACTTCATCGTTCAGTTCAATCACCAGACATTTTTTGCCGTCAATTTCTCTGGTTTCCACCAGATCGGTTCGTTCCGGATTAACCTGGATCACAATATCCGGTGTCTTTATCTCAAACTTTCTGCTGTTCACCACATTGGATGCCATAAATGCGGCATGTTCCCCTGCTGTCTCCTCAAAATGACTGTCAAATTCTTCCAGCTTTTCATTTGCCACTTCACTTTGCTCCAAAAGCCGTTTCACATCATTTTTTTCCAGCTTCAACGGTTCCGGCTCTTCTTTTTGTTCTTCCAGCATATCATTTAGATTGTCATAAATCGTCCGGACCATTTCATAGCTGCAGTCTTCTCCCAGTGTCTGCTCCACCAGTTCCTGGAATGTCTCTTTCTGATCTCCGGCGGTCATCGGCAGGACACATCCCAGGACAGAATCGACAAAATCTGTCGCAGGCTGTTCTGCCTTTTGATTATAATACAGCAGGCTGTGTATATCTGCGCTGCGATCATGGAAAGCAGGAAACAGGAATCCAAGCACAGGCATCTCTACCACCCAGTCCTGAATATTGTTTTCAAAACAGTGTCCCTGTGCATTATACGACAGACATGGTTTTGACAGATTCACCGGACAGATGCAGCAGATAATATGCTCATAGATTTCATCCGATGCATCGAACATTTCCAGATTATCTGAAGATTTCCCTGGAATATCATAAGTTCCATGAATCAGCAGAATCAGATAGTTTCCCACGTAATAATAGGAATCTATGATTTTGTCATAAAACTCTTCCAGTACTCCATCATCCTTCAGACCGGTCGCCTTCAGCTTCATGAGAAGTTCCTGTGTCCCGCCTTCCATCTCCGTTTCCAGCGGGAATTCCATGGTCAGAAGATTCTTTCCTATGGTTCCTGACATAGTCTTGCGGAAAATATTCAGATATTTGAAAAATTCCTCATCCGGAAGAGAAAGAAATGCCTGACAGAACTCCGTCTGCTTCTTCTTCTCTCCATCTACATAGCAGCCGCAGATCCTGACTGCCGGACATTTTTCCTGCGTATATTGCTTTTTAATTTCTGCAATCTCTTTTTTATTCATTCTATCTGCAGGACTTCATCCTGCGCCTCCGTTTCTTACATTTGATTCTGATAGTCTTCTTTCCCGGCAAACATTTTTGTTATGGTTCACTCCGTTCACAGCACTCTTTTTACCATCACTTACTCATCTGATTATAATTGTTTTTTCTTTATTCAGCAACTATAATGTAAACCATGACAGGCAAGGATCATGGATGTGTCATATCCATATCGCTTTCCCATATCACTATCAGGAGGTTCCATATGAATACAAATTATTTCTTTTTAGGTGACAGTATTACTGATGCAAATCATCTCTGGCTGCCGGAAACAAATGGCCTGGGAGATGGTTATGTTGCTATGCTCGCAAACAGACTTGGGGCAGATGCCATGATTACCAACAAAGGTATAGATGGCTTTACCGTTGCCGCTCTTCTGGAGCGCCTGCCGCATGGTTTTCTGAACGGACATCCTGATGTAATCTCTCTCCTGATCGGGATCAACGACATTGGCGTTGCCCTACATACAGGTAGCACACTGGAAGAGCTGCACTTTGCTGAAAATTACAGAGAAGTTCTGCTGTTTCTCTCAGATACCGGCGCGAGACTTCTCTGTTCAGGCCCTTTTATCTTCCCGCATCCACGGAAATACCAGCTCTGGATTCCTTATGTACTGGAGCTGGAACAGGTCATGGGAGAAATCTGTTCCTCTCTGTCTGTTCCATTTCTTCCACTACACAGTTATCTGACCTCTCTGGTAAAAAATGAAAACTATCCCGCAGTCACGGTCGATGGTATTCATCTGACTGCCTATGGTCATAAAATGCTGGCGGAGTATCTCCTGCCACACCTTCTGTCGTATTCTCAGTCCGAATCTTCTACCATCTGAAGATCGCTTTTTTCCGTCAACAGCCAGTCCCTCTGCCTCAAAGTATCACCGGCAACGGCAGGTCTGCCTGTATGCTGTTCTCCGTCATAAGGCAGTCATACGCCAGCAGATGTACCCCTGCATCTGCTGCTTTTTGTAATGCATTGCCAAATTCCGGATGTGTCTTCCAGTTTGGCTCTACATGCCTGATGTGCTTCATTTGCACCACAAAGAACAGATATGCTTCGTATCCGTCTTTCTGACAGGCGATCAGTTCTTCTACGTGTTTGAGCCCTCTCAAAGTCGGTGCATCAGGAAATCTGGCTATGCCATCCTCTTCCAATGTCACACCTTTCACTTCAATGAACGCTTTTTTCTGTTCTCCATACTCCACATAAAGATCAAATCTGGACGCTCCGTAAGTCACCTCTCTCCTGACCAGCTTCAGATTCGGGAAATACCCGCTTTCTTTCACCCACTCTTCTACCACCGTATTGGTTACCTGTGAATCTACGTTAATCAGATGACCATTCTTATATACCGCTATCAGATCATATCTGGTCTTTCGACTGGGATTATCACATTCCTGAAGTATTACTTTCACTCCAGGTACAAACAGCTCCCGACATCTCCCTGTATTTTTTACATGACACAAAACCCGTTCCCCATCCAGCTCAATTTCTGCAACAAAACGGTTTTTTCGGACAAGAAACGTTCCTGTCTTTATCTTCTGGTATTTCATAAATAATCGATCTCCCATATTGAATGTGATCATACGCCAGACAGTTCTGTCTTCTGTTTCAGAAATAACAAAAACCGATGTCTCACATCTTCTGATTGACATCGGTTTTCTCACTATTTTGCGTAATCCACTGCACGTGACTCACGTATTACACTTACTTTAATCTGTCCAGGATATTCCATCTCAGCTTCAATCTGTTTGGAAATATCTCTTGCCATTAATACCATATCGGCATCGCTGACTTTTTCAGGAACAACCATAATTCGAATCTCTCTACCTGCCTGAATAGCAAATGATTTATCAACACCCTTGAATGAGTTTGATATATCTTCTAACTGTTTTAATCTGTTGGTATATGTTTCCAGAGTCTCTCTTCTTGCACCAGGACGTGCCGCTGAAATGGTATCTGCGGCCTGTACGATACATGCAATCAGAGTTTCCGGTTCTACATCGCCATGATGGGACTCCACTGCATTGATAACAGTAGCAGATTCCTTGTACTTCTTACAGAGATCTGCACCGATCTGCACATGTGATCCTTCAATTTCATGGTCAATGGATTTGCCGATATCATGTAATAAACCGGCACGTTTTGCCATACGAATATCCACGCCGATTTCCCCTGCTAACAGTCCTGATAACTGGGCCACTTCAATAGAATGCTTCAATGCGTTCTGACCATAGCTGGTACGGAACTTCATTCTTCCCAGTAAACGGATCAGTTCAGGGTGAATTCCATGTACTCCTACCTCTAATGCTGCTGCTTCGCCTTCTTCGCGAATCATTGTCTCTACTTCTTTTTGCGCTTTTTCCACCATTTCTTCGATTCTGGCCGGATGAATACGTCCATCCACAATCAGCTTCTCCAGAGCAATTCTTGCCACTTCACGCCTGATTGGATCAAAGCTTGATAAAATGACAGCTTCCGGTGTATCGTCAATAATCAGATCCACACCTGTCATTGTCTCCAGAGTACGGATGTTACGACCCTCACGACCGATAATGCGTCCCTTCATCTCATCGCTTGGGAGCTGCACTACGGAAATCGTAGCTTCTGCAACGTGGTCTGCTGCGCATCGCTGAATTGCGGTAGCTACATATTCCTTCGCCTTTTTGTTTGCGTCTTCTTTTGCTCTACTTTCCAGTTCTTTGTAAAGTCTGGCAGTATCGCTCTTTACTTCGTCTTCAACAGTTTTTAACAGATAGTCTTTTGCTTGTTCGGAGGTTAAACCTGAGATTCTCTCCAGTTCCTGCACTTTTTTCTCATGAATTTCTTCAATCTCTACGCTTTTTATCTTTAATTCTTCTTCTCTGCTGGCCAGATTGCTTTCCCGTCTTTCCAGTGCATCAGACTTTTTCTCAATGGCTTCTTCTTTTGCCAGTACGCGTCTTTCATACTTCTGCAGCTCTGCTCTACGCTCTCTGGTCTCTTTATCGAGTTCATTCTTTCGATTCATAGACTCTTCTTTGGCTTCAAGCAGTGCTTCACGCTTTTTCGTCTCTGCAACTTTCAATGCGTCATCTATTATGTCCCGGGCTTTTTCTTCCGCACTTCCTATCGTCTTTTCTGCCACATTCTTACGATAGATCGTCGCTGCCACCCAGCTAATAGCTGCTGCAATCAAGGCGACCACAATACAGATAACAAACGTCATCGCATTCACAGGAGCACCTCCTTATTAAATTTTCATTGTACAATACAACACTTCTATTTTATACTGGTTTTTTGCTTCTGTCAAGCAGAGGAAGTGAAAAGCCGGAATAAGCAATAAAAATCCCTGTAACTCATTCCGGCTTTTCATTATTTTATACAAATTCTGACTTCATGGCTCTCTGAATGTTTTCAGAACGGAATCCTTTTCTTGCCAGAAATGCGTACATCTTCTGCTTTTCTTTTGGGTCTGTCTCAGACGGATCATAGTGCCGCTTCTCCATCCATCTGGCAATCTGCTCCTCTTCCGGGACTTCCCCGACTTCTTCAAAAGCCTCCTGAACCAGTTCTTTCTCCACACCCTTGCGGTAGAGCTCCTGTTCGATCTGTCTTCTGCTCTTTCTGGAACTCATGGCCTCTATGTACCTGCAGGCAAACCTTCCGTCATCCACATAATGGAAGCTCTTCACATAATCAATGGCAGCATCCATCTCTTCCTGAGTATACTCCGTCTTGCCACTGATCAGCTTCTGCCGAAGCTCTTTTTCTGTATAGTCCCGCTTCTCAAGCAGATGCATACAGCGAAGCTTTGCTCTCTTTTGCATATCATATGCCATGGCGGACTATTCCTCGCTGTCATCAGAAGAGACAGATACCGGTGTGCTCTGTCCGGCAGCTGCGCCCTGCAGACCATAATGCTCGCGCACTCTGCTCTCTGCATCTGCCATCACTTCCGGATGCTCTCTTAAATACTGCTTTGCATTCTCACGGCCCTGGCCGATCTTATCTCCATTGTAAGCATACCATGCTCCGCTCTTATTGATAATGCCAAGGTTCGCTGCCAGATCCAGCACATCTCCTTCTCTGGAAATGCCTTCACCAAACATGATATCAAACTCGGCTTCTTTAAACGGAGGTGCAATCTTATTCTTTACTACCTTGATACGGGTACGGTTACCGATCATCTCGCCTGCCTGCTTCAATGTCTCAATTCTGCGTACATCCATACGCACAGAGGAATAGAACTTCAGTGCGCGTCCGCCTGTCGTAGTCTCCGGATTACCGAACATCACCCCAACTTTTTCACGCAGCTGATTGATAAAGATCACCGTACAGTTGGTCTTGCTGATGCATGCGGTCAGCTTTCGCAGTGCCTGTGACATCAGACGTGCCTGCAGACCCACATGAGAATCTCCCATATCACCATCGATCTCTGCCTTCGGTACCAGCGCCGCTACAGAGTCTACAATAATAATATCTACCGCTCCGGAACGCACCAGAGTCTCTGTGATCTCCAGTGCCTGCTCTCCGTTATCCGGCTGTGAAATGTATAAATTGTCAATATCTACGCCGATCTTAGCTGCGTAGACAGGATCCAGTGCATGCTCTGCATCAATAAAGCCGGCAACGCCGCCCCTCTTCTGCACCTCTGCTACCATATGAAGTGCTACGGTCGTCTTACCACTGGACTCTGGTCCGTATACTTCAATCACACGGCCCTTCGGAATACCGCCTAGCCCCAGTGCAATATCCAGGCTGAGGGATCCGGTAGGAATCGTCTCTACATTCATATTGGTGCCGGAATCTCCCAGCTTCATAACGGATCCTTTTCCAAACTGCTTCTCTATCTGTGACAGAGCGGCATCCAGTGCCTTCTGCTTTTCATCATTCATTTTCTTAACGCTCCTGACCCGAACTCATGTTCGTATTTTCTGAATTTATACTATATGATTTCCCGTCAAATGTCAACCAGAAAATCTCCCGTCTGCTTCTATTGGAAATCTGCGGCGAACGCCGCGACAGAATTAATGTGAACTGCATTTATCATAGCAATCTTTTTTCTCTTCTGTCAACCAGTTTCCATCGACAGGATTCGACTGTACCGGTTCTGTCAGTGTACTACTTTCTTTTCTCGACGATTTCGCCCTGCTTTTTATAGATGCTGTCTGCTTTGATCACACCGCGTACACAGGAGGTTGGGTAGATCTGGGAATTTCTTCCTACCACTGTTCCCGGATTCAGCACGGAATTGCAGCCTACCTCCACACAGTCTCCCAGCATGGCGCCAAACTTTTTCAGTCCGGTCGGGATCTGGCTTTCTTGGTCTTTTACTACTACCAGGGTTTTATCCGACTTCACATTCGAAGTAATGCTGCCTGCTCCCATATGCGCACGATATCCCAGAATGGAATCCCCTACATAATTGTAATGTGGAACCTGGACTTTGTTGAACAGTACCACATTTTTCAGCTCGGTAGAGTTGCCCACCACTGCGCCTTCTCCTACAATGGCATTGCCGCGGATAAACGCACAGTGCCGTACTTCCGCTTCTTTTCCAATAATCGCAGGTCCGTTGATGTATGCAGTCGGTGCTACTTTTGCACTTTTGGCAACCCAGACATTTTCCCCGCGTTTTTCATATTCTTCACTGCTTAAGGTGTTTCCGAGTTCCACAATAAAAGCACTGATCTTTGGCAGTACCTCCCATGGGTACACGGATCCTTCAAAAAGTTTTCCTGCAATCGTTTCTTCCAGATTGTATAAGTTACTGATTTTTGCTGCTTCGATTTCCATTTGTTTTCCTCCTCATGCTGTTCGCATTATTATGATAATATCTTGCGGACATATCAAAATATTCCCGCAGAGCTATATGCTGATTCATATGCAATACCGCATCTGTCCTGGTACGGACAAAATGATTCAGTTTTGTCATATATTCATCTGATGTAATCGTTCCTTCTGCCACATAGGTCAGCCCCTTTTCCCAGCTCGCCGTCAGTTCCGGATTCAGCAGAGAACGAATAGATATACTGACTACATCAAAGATCATCTCTCCCAGAAGTGTCGGGGTGAGAATCTGTGTCTTTTGGTTCAGTGCAATGTACTGATTTGAAACAAGTTTTTTCAGGATCTCCGCGCGGGTTGCACTGGTACCGATCCCACTTCCCCTGATCTGCTCACGCAGTTCTTCATCCTCTATCAGCTGTCCTGCATTTTCCATGGCCAGAATCATGGAACCGGAATTATACCGCTTCGGTGGAGCCGTTTCCCCTTCTTTTATCTCCAGCGCTTTCACAGGAAGAACACTGCCCTTTTTCAACGCCTGCAATTGCGCCAGCAATGTCTGATCTGTCTGTTCCTCTGTATTCTTCTTCACATTGGCAACCTTCAAATATCCTTCTTTTTCCAGTACCCGGCATGCAGAAAAGAACCGCTCTTTTCCCATCATAGTCACAAGAGAAACCTTTTTATATACTGCCGCAGGATAGAAAATACTCAGAAATCGTCTTGTGATCAGCTCATATACCTTTGCTGACCGATCTGAAACACTTCGCAGAGCCCCCAGTCCCTGACCAGTCGGAATAATTGCATAGTGATCGGTAATCTGCTTATCATTCACGTATCTCGTGGACGCAATCTTTTTATAATTTCCCTGCTCCAGTATCTCTGCTGCAAAACTGCCAGTCGGTTCAAAGCTGCACAATCCCCGTATATTCTTATAAATTTCCTTTGCCACAGCGCTGGAAAGTACTCTGGCATCTGTTCGCGGATAAGTCACCAGCTTTTTCTCATAAAGCTCCTGCACAATCTTCAGTGTCTCATCCGGACTGACCTTGAACAGTCTGGAACACTCATTTTGCAATTCTGCCAGATTGAAAAGTAGAGGTGGATTTTTGTTCTCATTTTTTCGCTCAAGCTTTTCCACAACAGCCTGTAAAGGCTGCGCCTGCGAAAGTTCCCGGATCAGTTCCTCGGCATCCTTTTTCTCTTTAAACCCATTTTCTTTATACAGCTTTGGTGACAGATACCATCTGGATCCTTCTACCGCCCGGAACTCTCCTTCCAGGCTGCACCCGCCGCAATCCAGACTGCTGACCACCCGGTAGAAAGGTGTCTTGACAAACTGCCGGATCTCCCGCTCTCTTCGCACAATCATTCCCAACACACAGGTCATTACCCTGCCTACGGAAATCACCGTATAACGGGTATTCAGATAATTGGAAATCACATTTCCATATTTTAATGACAAAAGTCTGGAAAAATTGATCCCCATCAGATAATCTTCCTTTGCCCGCAGATAGGCTGCATCTCCCAGGTTGTCATATTCTGACAGATCCTTCGCATTCTCTATTCCACGCAGAATCTCTTCTTCGGTCTGAGAATCAATCCAGACACGTTTTCTCTTTTTCGTATGTATATCTACACCGGCCTGCTGCTCTACCAGTCGATAAATATATTCTCCTTCACGCCCGGAGTCTGTGCAGACATAGATCGTATCCACATCTGAGCGATTCAGCAGACCGCTGACAATTTTAAACTGTTTTTCCACCTGCGGAATGACTTCATACAGAAACTTTTCCGGTAAAAAAGGAAGTGTAGCCAGGCTCCACTTCTTGTATTTTTCATCATAGACCTCCGGATAACTCATCGTAACCAGATGTCCCACACACCAGGTTACTACTGCTGTCTCTCCTTCCAGATAGCCATCTTTTCTCGTTGTATTTACTTTCAGTGCTTTTGCAAATTCCTGCGCAACACTGGGTTTTTCAGCGATAAATAACGCCTTTCCCATTTTTCACCCCTATTCTGGTAAATTGATATCATAAAATGATCTGCTTCCCATGAAAAAACAGATCAGTCCTGCCACCAGCAAAATGCCACTTCCGATCAATGCAAGTACCGACTCCTGTGCAAACCATTGCTGGCAATACAGACTGAACACCGTCAGGTAACGAAGGAAAAACAGCTGATTCATCCAGTAATAAATCAGGTACAGTCCATACATTACCACAGGAATCAGTACAGCAGTCCGCATATAGCTTTTCAGATTATCGCAACGACACGCCATCCAGTAACTGAAGCCTGACAGAAACAGCTGAAGACAGCAGGCTCCCACATTCAGCAATATATATTCTTTCTGATTCCATTCTCCGGTCAGACGATAGACACGGCTCAGACAGCCAAGCACAGCCGAAATCAGGATCAGGCACACACCGCTTCCGTAAATCACAGCTATTTTGCTTCGTAAGATCCTGTCTGTTTTTAATCCTGTTGCCAGAATCAGATCCATGGTCCCTTCTTCTTTGCATTTGGTGATCGTCTCATAGGCGAGAAGCATTTCCAGCAACATGGGAATCACAATCACCGGAATGGTATCCCAGAAAATATCGGAAATCTCGATCAGATTCATTTCACAGATGCCAATTGCCAACAGCATACTGCACATCTGCAGAAGAAACAGAATCAGTATTCTGGATTTATTGATCTTCAGATCCTGCCTGATAATTGGATTACTAAACATGAAGCCTGCCTCCGTAAATATGTTCAAATGTCTCTTTTAAAGATGTGGGAACCGGTTCAATCTCTGTCACATCATATGCAGTCAGCGCCTGCAGAAGCGGCTTTACGGCTCCCCGGATGGATACTGTCACATTTCGATCCTTCATACTTTTGATCTCAAAGTCCTCTCCCGAAAACTTCATCGTATTTCTTTCATCATGGAACTGAATCATGTATTCTCTGCACATATTTTCCCGCAGATCTTCAATATCGCCAATATAGACCATATTGCCGTGATCCAGTAATCCGACTCTGTCGCAGGTCATATCAATACAACCCACATCATCTGATGCCAGCAGTATCATATGTTCCTTCTCTTTCTCTTCCAGTATGATATCGATCAGAACACTGCGGCTTTGTGGATCCAGATGCAAAAATGGCCGGTCCAGAAGTATCACCTGCGGATTATGCTGTAATGCACAGATAATTCCGGTCTTCTTTACATCAGCCGATGTCATCTTCCCGATTTTCTGATCCACATCCAGATTCAGTCTGGCTGCCAGTTCAAACAGACGTTCCAGATTCTTCACTCCACGCATCTGCGCCATGTATTTCAGGAACTGTCGTCCTGTCAGTTCCTGCGGCAATTTTAGATTCTGAGGCAGATACCCTGTAATCTTACGAAGGGAAAGGCTGGCTTTCGCACAGTCTTTCCCATTCATTGCACATCTTCCCTTAGTTGCTTCTTCAAATCCCATAAGCATACGAAGCGCTGTGGTTTTTCCGGATCCTGCCGGGCCGAGAAGCCCGAATACTTCTCCTTCTTCTACTTCAAATGAGAAGTCATAGATCCCTTTGCCGGGTCCATAACTTCTGGTAAGATTCTTAAATCGTATCATTGAACCATCTATGCTCCATATTCTACGCAGACAGGTATGCGCCTGTCTTTATTTTTTTGTAATATAGCCTAATGCTTTCAGACTCTCTGCACAGAGAACAGCTCCTCCGGCAGCTCCTCTTACGGTATTATGAGACAAACCAATGAATTTATAGTCATACACTGTATCTTCACGAAGACGACCAATGGAAACTCCCATACCATTTTCATAGTTTACATCTGCCTTTACCTGTGGACGATTCTCTTCTTCCATATAGCGGATAAACTGCTTCGGTGCACTTGGCAGTTCTTTTTCCTGAGGAAGTCCGCTGAAGTTCACCAGTTTTTCAATCAGCTGCTCTTTGGTTGGTTTCTTTCTGAACTTCACAAATACTGCGGCTGTATGTCCGTTCAGCACCGGTACACGTACACACTGGCAGGTAATAACAGGCTCCTGCGCTTTTACGATCACACCGTCTTTTACTTCTCCCAGAATTCTCAGTGGCTCCTGTTCGGATTTTTCTTCTTCTCCACCGATATATGGAATCACATTTTCAATCATCTCCGGCCATTCTTTAAATGTCTTTCCAGCACCAGAAATAGCCTGATAGGTAGTAGCTACCACTTCGTATGGCTCAAATTCTCTCCATGCAGCCAGACATGGTGCATAGCTCTGAATTGAGCAGTTTGGTTTTACCGCGATAAAGCCTCTGGTGGTACCCAGACGTTTTTTCTGGGATTCGATCACTTTAAAGTGCTCTGCATTGATCTCCGGAATTACCATTGGAACATCCGGTGTCCATCTGTGCGCACTGTTGTTAGATACAACCGGTGTCTCTGTTTTCGCATATTCTTCTTCAATTGCTTTGATCTCATCCTTGGTCATATCTACGGCTGAGAATACAAAATCCACACCTGCTGCTACTTTTTCTACATCGTTTACATTCATGACAACAAGCTTCTTTACTGCTTCCGGCATCGGCGTATCCATTTTCCATCTTCCGCCAACTGCTTCCTCGTATGTCTTTCCTGCACTTCTTGGGCTGGCAGCCAGTGTCACTACCTCAAACCATGGATGGTTCTCCAGCAGAGAAATGAATCTCTGTCCTACCATACCGGTTGCTCCTAAAATACCAACTCTTAATTTTTCACTCATAATATTATCTCCTCTCCTGTATCTTTATTGCCGATTCCGGCATTAACAGATCTGTGTATCAGTATTCAGATACTCTTCATTCACAGCAATAACCTTCTTCATAGCTGCTTCTGATGGTGCACCTATCGTCTGACGTTTCTCCACGCAGGTCTTCATGCTGATTGCTTCGTAAATATCTTTTTCAAATACCGGACTGATTGCTTTATACTCTTCCAGTGACATATCATCCAGGGAAATATTCTTATCTATACAATACAGTACCAGACGTCCTACTATACCATGGGCATCACGGAACGGTACACCATGATTTACCAGATAATCTGCCGCATCTGTGGCATTGGTGAATCCGTTCTTCGCACTGTTCTCCATCACTTCTCTGCGGAACTTCATGGTAGCAATCATGCCTGTGAACAGTGCCAGACATCCTTTCGTTGTATCTATGGCATCAAAGGTCAGTTCCTTATCTTCCTGCATATCTTTATTATATGCCAGTGGCAGTCCCTTCATGGTGGTCAGAATGGAAACCAGTGCTCCATATACGCGTCCTGTCTTTCCGCGTACCAGTTCAGCAATATCCGGATTTTTTTTCTGCGGCATAATGCTGCTTCCGGTACTGTAGGCATCATCGATCTCTACAAAACGATATTCATTGGTATTCCAGATGATGATCTCTTCACAGAATCTGCTCAGGTGCATCATAATCGTGGATAATGCAGACAACAGCTCTATAATATAATCTCTGTCAGAAACAGAATCCATACTGTTCAGAGTAGGACCATCAAATGCCAGAAGCTCTGCTGTATACGCTCTGTCCAGTGGATATGTAGTACCTGCCAGAGCACCGCTTCCCAGCGGACAGTAATTCATACGGTGATAAATATCACTCAGTCTCTGACGGTCTCTCTTAAACATCTCAAAGTATGCTCCAAGATGATGAGCCAGCGTAATCGGCTGTGCCTTCTGCAGATGGGTAAATCCAGGCATATAAGTTCCTGTATGCTCTTTCATCATCTTCAACAGCGTCTCCAGAAGCTTCTTTACCAGACCATCAATCTCTGCAATCTCATCTCTGGTATACAGCTTCATATCCAGTGCAACCTGGTCATTTCTGCTCCGTCCGGTATGCAGCTTTTTACCTGCATCACCGATACGGTCAATCAGATTGGCCTCTACAAAACTGTGGATATCTTCATATTCTTCTGTAATCTGCAATGTGCCGTCTTCCACATCTTTTAAAATGGACTCCAGCCCTTTCAGAATCTGTTCTTTTTCTTCTTCGGTCAGAATCCCCTGTCTGGCCAGCATCTTTACATGTGCCTTGCTTCCTTCTATATCCTGACGATAAAATTTGCGGTCAAAAGAGATGGATGCATTAAAATTATATACCAGTTTATCTGTCTCTTTTGTAAATCGTCCGCCCCAAAGTTGTGCCATATTTTCTCCTCTTTTACTCTTTTCTTCTTCTAACTCTTTTATCAGAATAGCATATATTTTTTTCTGTATCAAGCCGTAGTCTGGAAAATCAATGATTTTCCTCCCGTTCTCTTTTGGAAAATACGCATCCACAATAATTCTGACGATACATTCCATATTCTGCTGACAGCTCTACAGAACGCTTATATCCGTTCTTTTTCTTAAAATCAGAAGGCAGCCAGGCCACCTGAGCCTCCCGGGCTGCCTGTTCGCCTACTTCATTTAACAGTTCTGCATTTTTTAACGGACTGATCGTCAATGTGGTAGTCAGATAATCTGCCCCGATCCGTCTGGCCTCCTCTGCCGCCCTCTGAAGTCTCAGTGCAAAGCAGACCCGACATCTGGCACCACCTTCCGGTTCTTTTTCCAGACCTTTTACAGCTTCATAATATTCCCCGGAATCAAATTCCCCTTCTATAAAAGAAATCGGGTGCTTTACCGGAAGCTTCCTGATAAACTCCTGCTGTTCCTTCACTCGTTTATGATATTCCTCTTCCGGATATATATTCGGATTGTAATAAAATACGGTAATGGAAAAATATTCTGATAAATATTCCAATACATAGCTGCTGCATGGTGCACAGCAGCTGTGCAGCAGTAAAACAGGGACTTTTTTTTCCTGCTGTTCTTTTATCAGAACCTGTTCCAGTTCTTTCTGATAATTTCGTTTATTCATGTTCTTTTATACTTTCTTTTTTGCTTACCGGATTTTCTCCGGCGAATCTTTCTGTGCCTGTAAAGCGGACATTCGCAATCCGCTTCGCGCACTTGAAGCGGGGGAATGCTTATCTGCGTTCAGTATAATCATATTTTCTTCAAACTGCAAGAACCATATTTTATCTTGACATTTCATTTTTTCTGCGCTATCATATTGTTCGATTTCTAACAATTAGATTTCTAACAAATAATTCAAAAAAATGAGGTGATCGTATGCCAGTGACAGAACATATTGGTTTCTATATCAATGCAGCATCCAAGCATATACGCCGGCATCTGGATTCCATATTCTGTGAGTATGAATCTCTGACCGGCACACAGGCCTGTGTGCTTGGCGAAATCTCCCATGCAGATCAGGAAGGCCGTCCCTACTATCAGAAACATATTGAGCATCATTTTGGTATGCGCCGTTCTTCTGCTAACAGCCTGATCTCCTACATGGAACAAAATGGATATCTGACCCGGGAGCCGGTAAAGGAAGATGCAAGACTGAAACGTCTTGTCCTTACGGAAAAGGGACGGGAAACCAGCAAAAATATTCAGCAGCGGCTGGATGATTTTGAAGCTTCTCTTTCTGTTCTTTACACCGAAGAAGAACAGCATGAACTTCTTCGGCTGCTGAAACGTGTGATTGATCAGCTCCCTGATCCGCAATGTACATCATGCTCAAATTTGAATCATCAGGAAAGGATGTGACGCTATGTTAAAAAATATTTTACAGTCAGTAGGGGAATATAAAAAACCGACCCTTCTGGCTCCGATCACTGTGGCCATGGAAGTGCTTCTTGAAGTACTGATTCCATTTTATATGGCAGTATTGATTGATAAAGGCATATATGCCGGAAATATGACCGAGATTCTGAAGTATGGGATATTTCTTGTCGTTCTTGCCATGGCTGCTCTTGCTTTTGGCGCTTTGTCCGGCCACTATGCAGCAGTAGCCAGTGCCGGATTTGCCAAAAATCTGCGTAAACGGATGTATTATAAAGTGCAGGATTTCTCTTTTCTGAATATCGACCACTTTTCCACATCCAGTCTGGTCACCCGTATGACAACGGATATTACCAATGTACAGAACGCTTATCAGATGATTATCCGTGTGGCCGTACGTGCCCCGATTATGCTGATTCTGGCCTTTGTCATGGCATTTCGGGTCAACAGTGAGCTGTCCACCATTTATCTTTGGGTAATCCCGATTCTGGGAATTGCACTTGCTTTTATTATGACCCATGTACATCCGATTTTCGTTCGCGTATTTCAGACTTATGATAAACTGAACAACGTAGTTCAGGAAAATGTACATGGCATCCGCGTAGTAAAATCTTTCGTTCGTGAGGATTTTGAAGAAAAGAAATTCAAAAAAATCTCCACCGACATTTATAAGGATTTTACCAAAGCTGAAAAAATGATTGCCTTCAACGGTCCGATCATGCAGCTTTGTGTTTACACCTGTATGATTCTTATTTCCTGGATTGGCGCCCATCTGATTGTAAGCAATTCCATGACCACCGGTGAACTGACTTCCATGTTCACTTATACTATGCAGATTCTAATGAGTCTGATGATGCTCTCCATGATTTTTGTCATGACCATCATGTCAAAGGCTTCTGTAGAACGTATCCATGAAGTTCTTATCGAAGTTCCTGATATTGCCAACCCACAGCATCCGATTCAGAAAGTGGCAGACGGTTCCATTGATTTTGATCACGTATCTTTCAGTTACAGCCAGAATCCGGATAAGCTTTGTCTAAAAAATATTGATCTGCACATTCGTTCCGGAGAAACCATCGGAATCATCGGCGGCACCGGAAGTGCCAAGAGCTCTTTCGTCCAGCTGATTCCAAGACTGTATGATATCACCTGCGGCACCTTAAAGGTGGGCGGTGTGGATGTCCGTGATTATGATCTGGAAGTGCTCCGTGATGCCGTATCTATGGTACTTCAGAAAAATGTATTGTTTTCCGGTACCATCAAAGAGAATCTGCGCTGGGGAAATGCACATGCTTCTGATGAAGAACTGATCCATGCCTGTCAGCTTGCGCAGGCAGATGATTTTATTCAGACCTTCCCTGACAAATATGACACCTATATTGAGCAGGGCGGATCAAATGTGTCCGGTGGTCAGAAACAGCGTATCTGTATTGCCCGTGCACTTCTGAAAAAACCGGCTATCCTGATTCTGGATGACAGTACTTCTGCCGTTGATACCAGAACCGATGCTTTGATTCAGAAAGCATTTATAGAAGAGATTCCAGATACTACCAAGCTGATCATTGCACAGCGTATCTCGTCTGTTCAGAATGCAGACCGTATCATTGTTATGGATAACGGACATATTGCAGATATCGGTACACACGATGAACTGCTGGCTTCCAGCACGATCTATCAGGAAGTATATTATTCTCAGGTAAAGGGGGCTGCTGACAATGAGTAACGAAACGAAACCAACCCAGAGAAAATCTAATAATGAAATGAAACACATGGCACGTGGCATGTCGAAAGAACAGCGGAAACAGATGATGAAGGAGCAGAATCCGATGATTCCGCTGAAACGTCTGATGGGATACATCTGGAAGGATTATAAATTTCAGATGCTCCTGGTACTGGCCTGCATCCTGCTGAGTTCCATCACCGGAGTCATCGCCTCCCTGTTTTTACGTACCCTGATTGACAGCTACATTGCTCCTCTCCTTCAGTCTGCCAGTCCGGATTTTGGTCCTCTGTTCCATACCCTGGTTCGTATGGGATGCATCTATCTGGCCGGTGCACTGGCTACCCTGATTTACTCCAGAGTCATGGCCAATATCTCACAGGGAGTACTGCGTGACATCCGAGATGAGCTTTTTACCCATATGCAGTCTCTGCCAATCAAATACTTTGATACGCATTCTTTTGGTGATATCATGAGTCGTTATACCAATGATACCGATACTTTACGGCAAATGCTTTCTCAGAGCCTGACACAGATGCTTTCTTCTGCTGTCACCATTATCTCTGTCGCAGTTGCCATGCTGACCACCAGCCTGTATCTGTCTGCTGTAGTAGCTGTCTCTGTCTTCTTTATGATGAAGATTACCGGAAAAGTAGCCGGGAACAGCGGACGATACTTTATCAAACAGCAGGCTTCTCTTGGTGCCGCCAATGGTTACATTGAAGAAATGATCAACGGACAAAAGGTTGTCAAAGTCTTTAATTATGAAGAACGTGCAGAAGAAGCCTTTGACCGTCTGAATGAAGAGCTGTGCAGCAATGCTACCAATGCCAACCGTTTTGCAAACATTCTGATGCCGATCATGAATAATCTGGGAAATCTTCAGTATGTTGTTCTGGCAATCGTTGGAGGTGTTCTGGCATTTAACCATATCGGTAATATCACGATCGGTGTGATCGCCAGCTTCCTGCAGCTAAGCAAATCTTTCACGAACCCGATTGGTCAGATTTCCCAGCAGCTGAATGCCATTGTTATGGCACTTGCAGGAGCCGGACGTATTTTTCAGTTAATGGATGAAACACCTGAAGTAGATGATGGATATGTCGAACTGGTTCGTGCAAAAGAAGCTGCCGATGGTTCTTTGACAGAATGTACAGAACGTACCGGCACCTGGGCGTGGAAGCACCGCCATGGTGATGGCACTTTGACTTATAAGAAAATGGAAGGTGATGTCCGCTTCTATGATGTGGATTTTGGGTATAATCCAAACAAGATCGTACTTCATGATATTTCTCTGTATGCAAAGCCTGGACAGAAAATCGCCTTTGTCGGTGCTACAGGAGCCGGTAAAACTACCATTACCAACCTGATCAACCGTTTTTATGATCTGGCTGATGGTAAAATCCGCTATGACGATATCAATATCAACAAAATCAAAAAGGCAGACTTACGTCACTCTCTCGGTATTGTGCTTCAGGATACCAACCTGTTTACCGGAACAATCCGTGACAATATCCGTTACGGAAAGCTGGATGCAACCGATGCGGAAATCATCGAAGCGGCAAAAATTGCCAATGCTCATGATTTTATTGAGATGCTCCCAAATGGCTATGATACCATGATTGACGGAACCGGTTCTTCCCTGTCTCAGGGACAGAGACAGCTGATCTCTATTGCCAGAGCAGCCATCTCTAACCCTCCGGTTATGATTCTGGATGAAGCCACTTCCAGTATTGATACCAGAACAGAAGCAATCGTACAAAAGGGTATGGATGCTCTGATGAAAGGACGTACTGTATTCGTGATTGCGCACCGTCTTTCAACAGTGCGCAATGCAGATGCCATTATGGTTCTGGAACAGGGACATATTATTGAACGTGGTACTCACGATGAACTGATTGCCCAGAAAGGTAAATATTATCAGTTATATACCGGAGCCTTCGAATTAGAATAAGTATGATGATAAAAAAAGATATCCAACGAGATATGATTCCCCGTTGGATATCTTTTTTATATGCCATTGGTAATTCCAGCTGTATAGTAGGAATTCATGTTAGCTTTGTCCATTTCTGAATTAATGGACTGAGCGATCAATCCAATATTATACTTCCAGCATTCTTTTAACATTTCATAACTAAGATTATAAACCTTTGGCATTAACAGTACATAATGAGATCGTTTCTTAGAATCTGTCTGGAGAGCTCTTGCCCCTGCTATCGTACTGGGATTAATACCATTACTGCGCAACCAGCCAAGTTCTGAATCGCTATCTGCATCTCTTGCATAACAAAGTAATGTTGGGTCAAAAGAAATCCATGTTACCTGTTTCTGCATATTCATACTCCGAACCATATTACATAACAGTTTTATCTTTTCTCTGCCATACTTGCCTGATGCTTTTAATTCAATATATGGGTGTAGTCCATATTGCTGACATAGCTGCAGGAATTCCTGGAATGTCGGTATTTTCTCACCTTCATAAGCGGAAGACTTCCATGATCCAAAATCCAGCTGTCTTACTTCATCCAAAGTCAGTTCCGATAATTTTCTTTTTTTCTCTCCGAATAACGTCATTTCCACACTGGCCACATTCGATGTTCTGGTCACTGTAGTATCATGCAAGATCATCGGTACCCCATCTTTGGTAAACTGAATGTCGCACTCCACATACTTATATCCCATCTCTGCTGCCAATTTAAAAGCCGCCAGAGTATTTTCCGGTGCCGTCTGATTATAACCACGGTGCATAATCAAATATCCGGTAAATGGTCCCGGTGTCGGCATCTGTGGTTCGGTTGGCTGCGGTTCTGGCTCCGGTTTCGGCTCCGGCTGCTTTGGCGGCACATACGGCTTTGGCACCGTTACCCTGCACTGATATGTCTTTTTGTTATTTCCCCGTACCGTAATCGTAGCAGTACCTGCCGCCTTAGCCCTGATCTTTCCTTTGGACGTCACCGATACCACCGACGGCTTTGAAGATTTCCATGATTTTACAGACGTACCTGTCAGCTTCAGCGTGGTTGACTTTCCCTTTTCCAGTGTCAGACTGGTCTTGCTGATATAAGGCTTTTTGACCATCACTCTGAACTTTTTGGTTGCTCTTTTTTTCTTTGCCTTAATCGTAACTGTTCCCGGTCTTCGTGGCTTAATTTTACCGTTCTTACTTCCAACTGTCGCTATTTTTTTATTGGAACTGGTCCACTTCTTTACCCCTGACTGCTTAATTTTATAAGTCTTTCCCACATACATGGTATAAGTCTTCACAGCCGCCTGAGAGGGCACTCCCAGTGCCAGCACAAAGATCATCAACATAAATACTGTGATAAATTTTCTCATTTTCCTCATTACATGTTTCTTCTTTCTTTATTTCTTTTGAATATAGTTATTTCCTGCATTCACCGTACGCCCCTTGCCTGTTTCCTTGCTTTCTGGCTATTCATGAAATAAAATCATGGAAAAAAAACGTACCCTGTCATCGTCACACCAGCACTGCATACCCACTGCTTCTGCCATTTTCTGCGCATCTACGCAATAGGCGGACATGCAGGAATGATGCTTATAAGGTCCTGCACTCATAAGCAGCAGATCTGTCATTCCTGCTTCCTGCATCTGTTCTGCCAGCTGCTCTGTTATTTTATTCTGATGCAGCTTGGCTTTTCTGGAATCTGCACTGTGATCCAGCGTTGTTTGCAGCACCAGTGTCTTTTCATATCTTCTTGCTGCTCTGTCCATTTCTTCTACTGTTCCGCTCTGCGGAGGACAGGCAGGATTTACATTATAACAGCCACACAGATTTTCCTCGCAGAATCTTCGGTATTCCGGTACAAACACAAGCTTCTCTGTATCCATTACCGCGGCATCAGAAAATCCCATCTTCTTTGCTTCTTCTGTCCAATCCATTCTGTTTTCCTTTCCTCTTTTCAGGCACTGACTGATTACAGTCCCAGCGTATCATTAATCAAAATCACATGTATTCTTCCCTCATGACGGGAATATCTGGTAATCAGGAACTGACAGCAGATTGTATCCGGAGATTTGCAGTCAAAACATTTTCCGGTTTCTTTACATGGCGTTTTAATGTCAAACCTCTGAGCATTCGCCGGAGCTGCCACATTTCTTGCACGCTTCATGGCGCTGTCCAGATCACTGCACACCTTATTCATTCCCAACAGAAAAACTACTTTTTTCGGTCCCTGCGCGATACAGGACACGCGGTTGGAATTACCGTCAATATTGATCAGAATCCCATCATCCGTAACAGCATTGGCGCTGGACAGAAAGATATCTGCATCATAAGCTGCCATAAGGCTTTCCCTCGGTGCCATCGTTGCCCGGTCAATATAATGATATTTTTCATCCTGCAGTGCATCAATCAGGCCGATCTCATGAGCTGTGGCACATCCGCCCATTGCAATCGTACTGCCTTCCGGGATCAGTTCCAGTGCCATTTTTACCGCTTCTTCTTTATCAGCAGCATAGTATCCTGTCATGTTACGTGACTTCAGTCCCCTGATCACAGTCTGAGCCAGCTGTTCGTTTCTTTTTTTCATATTTTCATTCATGGGAATCCCCCTCCTCGCACCTTACTTTTATAGTAAATTATACCAGACTATTTTCACAAAAAAAAGAGCCGAACCCGTATTCTAAAAGTTTCAGCTCCATTTTTTGTTTCTTTTCACATTTTTACTACAATTTCATAAAGCCTGACATCATACATCCACCTGCTGCCCCTGCGTTCATGACCTGTGACAGTTTCCCAAAATTGATTCCTCCTATGGCATATACCGGTATCGGACAGCTTTCGCAGATTTCTCTGACAAATTCCACACCTTTTCCCTTTACTCCTTTTTTGCAGTCCGTTTCAAAAATCGTTCCAAGGATAATCTGTGTTGCCCCATACTCTGTTGCTGTCCTCACATCCTCTATGCTGTGACAGGAAATACTGATTTCCTCAAATTCCTGTGTCAGCCAGGTCTTTTCCGTCTCAGATAAGGTCTGTAAGACTGGTATCGACAGATGAATCTTTTTGCATCCTGTTTTTCTGGCAATGTTGATCCGTGAATGGAGAAAACATGCCACGTTCTCCCTTTGACAGATTGCCATCACTTTTTCTGCCAGCTTTTCATATCTCTCATCCGGCAGATCTTTTTCACGTAAAATTAACGCATGAGGATGCAGCCGTACCACTTTTTCCAGCTGCATCAGGAAATCTCCCTGTACCAGAGCACGATTGGTAATTGCTATGGTATGTGCATACTGATTACACATAAATATAATCATTCAGAACAGGCTGCAAACCACCCTGCTCCATGTCCTCATACATGGAGGAAAAAGAACGGTTATCGTTGATCTCAAACTGCTCATCTCCAACGTCAGCCTCTTCTTTTCCCTCATATTTTTCCTCATGATCTCCGATGCCAGTGGACACACCCGCTGAGACCTTGGTTGCACAGATTCTGGTTATACCATTTCGGAACGTTGCACTTTCTCTGCTGGATACTGTGATACCTGCAAACGGAAGGAACATCCGGTAGGCACAGAGTACCTGACAGAGTTCTTTTTCGCCTACATCTCTTGGATTAATCTTATCATTGTTGACAATCGGTCTCAGACGCGGACAGCTTAATGACAGTTCTGCATGCGGATATCTCCGATTGATATAATACACATGTAAAGCCGTTGCCAGTGCATCCTTTCGAAAATCATCCAGTCCCAGAAGCGCAGAGAAACCAGCACCACGCATACCGCCCATCAGGGCACGCTCCTGTGCATCAAATCGATATGGCCATACCCTTTTATGCCCCATCAGATGCAGTGTCTCATATTTATCCGTATTATAGGTTTCCTGAAATACGGTCACATAATCCACTCCACATTCGTGGAGATACTGATATTCGTCCACATTTACCGGGTAAATCTCAATGCCAATATTTTTAAAATATTTTCTGGCAATTTTCACTGCCTCTCCAATATATGTTACATCAGAATATGCTCTGCTTTCCCCTGTAAGCAGCAGAATTTCTTCCATACCGGTTCTGGCAATCACCTGCATTTCATGTTCTATCTCTTCAAATGTCAGTTTTTTACGACGGATCTTATTGTAGCAGTTAAAGCCACAATAAATACAGTAATTCTGACAGTAATTGGCAATATATAATGGTGTAAAAATATACACACTGTTTCCAAAATGATTTCTGGTAAGCTCTTCTGCCTTTCGCGCCATCTGTTCCAGATAAGGTGCTGCGGCAGGAGACAGCAGTGCTTTCAGATCTTCTATGGAACAGGTATCATGTGTCAGTGCCCGTTCCACATCCAACGCAGTATAAGAAGAATAGTCGTATTCTTCCATAGCCTGTAATACCTTCTCTTTTATGTCCGACTCAATGACCTGCATTCCTTCCATGTATTCCATATGATTGGTTCGATAGGAAGGATCCTGTTCCAGTCGGTGCTTTCTCTCCAGCGCAGACGGCGGCAGCTGATCACTGTCTACAAAATATACCTGATTTTCTTCGTTCATCGCTTCTGTTCCTCCTATCGCAAAAATCCGGTCAATGGATCTGATGCGCTTCCTCCTCTGGCAAGGACTCTTCCCATTCCCGTCAGATATGCTTTTCTTCCGGCCTGAATTCCCAGTTTAAATGCTTCTGCCATCTCAGGTACATTTCCTGCCGTCGCAATTGCCGTATTGGCCATCACTGCTGCGGCTCCCATTTCCATTGCTTCACAGGCCTGGGACGGTTTTCCGATTCCGGCATCTACGATGACCGGCAGATCAATTTCATCAATCAGCACCTGTATCATTGCCTTCATGGCAAGTCCCCTGTTGCTTCCAATCGGTGCTCCAAGCGGCATCACTGCTGCGGCTCCGGCGCTCTGAAGATCTCTTGCCACATTCAGATCCGGATTCATATATGGTAGCACCACAAAGCCTTCTTTTGCCAGAATCTCTGTGGCTCTGACTGTTTCCTGATTATCGGGGAAGAGATATTTGGTATCTCTCATAATCTCTATTTTTACAAAATCTCCACATCCCATTGCTCTGCTTAAACGTGCAATACGAACGGCTTCTTCTGCATTTCTTGCACCGGATGTATTTGGAAGAAGTGTTACTCCCTTTGGAATATAATCCAGAATATTCTCGCTTTCCTGCGTATTTGCACGGCGAAGTGCCAGTGTGATGATCTCTGCACCCCCTTGCTCTACTGCTGCTTTGATCAGATTCAGATTATATTTTCCTGATCCCAGAATAAAGCGACTTTTAAACTCTTTTCCACCTAAAATGAACTTATCTTCCATGTTTTTCTCCTTTTACTGTTCCATAATCAGTTGTATTACTTTATTGGCTTCATGAGCTGCACAGGCTGCCACCCTTGGTGCCATCAGCCCGATTCCATCCTCCACGTCCGTACTCTGATCACCACATACATACAGGCGGCTCAGTTTTCTGCTGGTACGGATTTCATTGATATCGCAGTATCCTGCCATTCCATTACCTGACACTACCGTTGTTTTCGGGCACTGGGTAAGAAGCTCTCTTACCAGCATGGCCTTCTGATCTGGTCTGTCAAACGCCTCACATACAATGGGATACTCTTCAAACAACTCCTTCACATTTTCCGGTATCACTTTCACACATCTTGCTTCATACGTGAGATAGGGATTGATCTGATTTAAAATCTCCGGCAACGCCTCGGATTTTTGTTTTCCCAACTGGGAAATAAAATACATCTGTCTGTTCAGATTTGTCACATCTACTTTATCAAAATCCACCAGCAGCAGATGTCCGACTCCGCTTCGTGCCAGCATTACCGCTATCTGAGATCCCAGACCGCCCAGTCCTGCCACTGCCACCTTTGCTCCACGCAGCTTCTTCTGCATCTCTTTTGGAAATCTTGCATCAAAAGCCCGATCCAGTTCTTCCTGTGAGATCAGCCTCTGCATCTTTTTTTGCATTTCCGTCATGTTTTCAGCCTCCGCCAACAAATCTCAATACTTCAATCGTATCTTCATCCTGAATCATTACCTCCCCAAGCGCGGCCTGTGGAATAATTTCAAGATTTCGTTCTACCACCACTCTCTCCGGTTCAAATCCGGCTTCCGTTAAATATTCCAGAAGATTTCTTCCGGCAAGATTTTTTTCTTCTCCATTGATCCTGACCATCGGTCCATCCTCCTTTCTTCTGCTCTGACACCACAAAAAGGCGCCGAATGGTACACTTTTGGTATCATTCGGCGCCTGATCTTCTTTTGTGAAAAGTGGTGCCCCCAGTTCACATGAAACAGAGAGCTTCCCTGCTTCTCCATTCCCATCGACATTTCTATTTACTATACCGTATTTATGTAGGATTTGCAAGTATGATTTTCGTTATTATTTTCTCTGTCACTCACACATTTTTTTATATTCTTCATCAGAATCTCCATATTCAGTGGTTTGGACAGATGCGCATTCATCCCGGAAATCTTGCTTTTTATGATATCTTCTGAAAAAGAATTCGCACTCATGGCTATAATCGGTATATTTTCTGCATCCGCTCTTTTCATTGTTCGGATTTTTCTGGCTGCATCCCAGCCGTTCAGATTTGGCATCATAATATCCATACAGATCACATCGTAATATCCAATTTCTGAATTCTGAAATTTTTCTACTGCATCCAGACCATCAACGGCAGATTCTACCTGCATGCCATTGCTTTCCAGCATACATTCCGCAATTTCTCTGTTCAGTTCATTGTCTTCTGCCAACAGTACCCTCATTCCTTCCAGGGATCGTTCTTTCTGTTCCTCTGTCTGAGCCGTTTCCATATTCTGTCCGATCTGAAATGGCAGAGTTGCCCGTACTGTGGTACCTTTTCCTTTCTCACTCTCTATCTGAATGGTTCCTCCCAGTATATCGACAATTTTTCTGGCTATCGCAAGTCCAAGGCCACTGCCCTCATATCTGGAACGACTGGTTTCATTTTCCTGAGAAAACATATCAAAAGCATGTGTGACAAACTCTTCGCTCATGCCAATCCCGTTATCCGAACAGCCGAATTCATACACTACCCACCCGGCCTCTTCGGACAGTTCTTTGCACCAGACCTGTACATGCCCTCCCGGATTTGTAAATTTCACCGCATTCTCTGCGACGGCAGTCAGCAGTCTCTCCAGATAAATCGGATTTCCATTCAGATACTGATATTTTAAGCCTTCCTGTCCCCAGTCTACGATATAATCAATCATCTTGTCGGTTGCCTGAACCTGTGTCCGGATATTCATTTTTCTCAGCACTTCTGCAAGATCAAACGGAATATTTTGTTCTGCCACATCCCCCGATTCCAGTTTATTCATATCCAGAATATCATTCACCAGTGAAACAAGATATCTGGAGGATTCCATGATTTTATCTCTGCACTTTTTCTGCATATTCAGATCATTCGGATAACGGTTTGCCAGTTCCAACATTCCGATAATCCCATTCATCGGCGTCCGTATATCATGGCTTATATTGTCTAAAAATCTGTTTTTTTGAATGACATCCTTTTTTGCTTCCGCGATCTGATACAGCAGCTCCTGCTCTCTTTTCTTTGTCTCACTGATACTTCGTATGGCACAGAGTGCATGCGTCAGCTGGCCATTTTCATCGCGCTTCTTTTCAATAAAACGCATTTTATGCCAGTTTCCATCTTTCATGCGATATTCCAGGTCAATGGACTCTTCCTTTTCCATACGCTCCGGCAATGTGGTAATGTCAGTAAACTTTAAAAATGTATCTATGTATTCTTCTGATACATATTTTCCACATACCCGTTTATTGTTTTCAGATAATACACCTGATTTTATAAAATCAAGATGATTCTTATCCCGATTTACAATCTCTTCAAACCGATCTGCCTGAATATCTATTCTGGAAATATACTGATACGTTTTGGCAATAGCCGCAACGATCTCATTACTCAGCTGTACCTCTTGCAGCGCATTCTTTAACTGTCGCTGGATTGCCTTTTCTTTATAAAGGATGCTGTCAATATTTCGATATCCCAGAAAGATCTCATATTTCTCATCGTCAGTCTGCCCCTTCACCGCATACGCTTCAAAATATCGGTCTTTTCCCTCTCTGGATACACTGTGATAATGATAGGTAAGCATATCCGTATTATGAAAATTTTTTCTCAGATTCTGGCAGCTGTGCCAGTCCAGAAATTCCGTTCTGTTTTCCACCGGAACAAATGCTTCTGCATAATGCTTTGCATACTCATCAAAGGTAGCAAACTGGTTTCTTCTCTGATCTGCCAGATGTCTGGCATTCGTATTTTCTGAAAGCCGCAGAACTTCATATTTACCTGAGATAAGATCTATGCGATACAGAGACACATATTCCGGCATCAGCTTATTCAACACATACCTTTCCTCTGCAATCCGATCTTTTTTCTTTAGCTCTCTCTCTTTTGTTTTCGCTGCATAAAACATACCGGAACAAAAACCTTTTTTCCCGACCGGCATAATCACTGCATGATATCTCTCTTCTAATTCCAGATCGATTTCAGATGTTCTGTTTTCATATGCTGCCTGATAATAGATCTTAAGCCATTTTTCATCCACATATGGAGACAGACTCCGGAAAGGCCGGTCAATCATCGCATCCAGACGATAATTTCTCAGGTCTGCAAATGCTTGATTACAATACCGGCAAATCCAGTCCACGGGCTGATTTTTTTCATCTAAAACAAGTTCCATCACACAATATGCCACAGAACTGTAATCAAATATATTCACATTAAACTCTGTTTTACCAGAAGACATACATTATGCTCCTTTCGCTCCGACAACCGGCGGCGTTTTTTCATAGATTTTCTTTTTCAGACATGATACAATCATACTTTAAATTATTTTATTTTTCAAGGAGGTTCCTTATGGAAAAAGGATTATGTACTCATATATCAAAAGGCGATGTAAAAAATCTTCCAGGACGTGATGCCATTTGGCTTCAGACACCTGAAACCACAGGCGGACAGTATACCACCGTATCTACGACCTTCTATCAGCCCGGTGTCAAAGTGGCACCTGCTCACTCACATCCATACGGAGAAGAGACCGGTTATGTCGTATCCGGTCACGGGAAGGTGCTGATCGGCGATCAGGTATTCGAAGTCGAACCAGGTTCTGTCTTCCTTTTCCCACAGGGGGTTCCACATATGGTATGGAATTCCGGCGAAGAAGTTATGCAGCTTCTGTTTGTCTATGCCAATGGTCCAAAGGCATCTGAGAGCATTCCTCATGAAGATGTGGATTTTCCGGAACTTTAAAGAACACGTTCTGAGAATCTCTGTTATTGAAAAACGGGTGCCTATCTCCGCACCCGTTTTTCAATTCTGTTCAGAATTCCATATAATATCATGGCGATGACACACAAAATCATAATTGCCATAAGCAGCCTTGTCAGCTGAAAAACCTGGCTGCTGTAGATGATCAGATAACCAAGTCCTCTTCTTGCGCCCATGAATTCTCCGATAATCACTCCTACCAGACATAATCCAATATCTACTTTCATAATACTGATGATAGAAGGAATGTTGCCGGGAATCACTACCATGGTCAGCACATGATGTTTTTTTCCGCCCAATGTGTAGATCAGTCTGACTTTTTCTCTGCTGCTTTCCCTGAAACCTGTATACAGATTCAATATCGTTCCAAATATGGCTACAGAGATCCCTGCTGCCACAATCGTTTTCTGATTTGCGCCAAGCCAGACAATCAAAAGCGGCGCCAGGGCCGACTTTGGCAGACTGTTCAGTACGACCAGAAATGGTTCTGCTATCTCTGCCGCGCTGTCACTGCACCATAAAAGCACCGCAAGAAAAATACCAAGTGCTACCGTCAGGAAAAAGCTTACCAGTGTTTCAAAAAGGGTAGCTTCTGTATGCATCCACAGACTTCCGTCTTTTATCATATCCAGCATTGCCATCCAGATCTTCACCGGACTGCTGAAAATAAAACCATCGATCCATCCCATCCTTACGGACAGTTCCCAGAAAAAGAAAAAAGCCATCAGGATCAGCATTCTCATTACTTTCACAAATCTCTTATGTTGCTTCTGGCTTTTTAAATAGGCAGTCTGTGCCGCCGATACCTGACCGGTCACTGGCACAGCATCCTCTTTTTGTCTTACTGACATTGCAGCACCTCCCAGATTTCATTAAAATATTCCTTAAACCCAGGCATATTTCTTACCTTCATCGGTGTTCTCTGTTCTGTCTCAAAGGTAGTCTTTACTTCTTTTAATACGGTTGCCGGACGTTTGGATAACACCAGCACTCTGTCTGCCATACTGACTGCTTCGGACAGGTCATGGGTAACGAGGATTGCTGTTTTATGCTCTTTTTTTATGATCTGATAAATATCATCCGCCACAGATAATCTGGTCTGATAATCCAGTGCTGAAAAAGGCTCATCCAGTAACAGCAGATCCGGTCTCAGTACCAGAGTACGAATCAGTGCTGCCCTTTGCCTCATACCGCCAGACAATTGACTGGGTCTTGCATGACGAAATTCCCATAATCCATATTCTTCCATCAGTTTTCTGACATAACTCTGATTTTCCTCCGTCATATTTTTCTGTATTTCCAGACCAAGAGTAATATTACCGTAGATATTTCTCCATTCAAACAGCTGATCCTGCTGTGGCATATATCCGATATGAAAATCACAATGATCCATCAGTGGCTTTTCCCGAAATAAAATTTCTCCTTCGCTCTGTCTAAGCTGCCCACAGAGCAGAGACAGTATGGTAGTCTTTCCGCAGCCGCTGGGGCCTGCCACCGCTACAAATTCTCCTTCTTCTACGATAAAACTGATGTGTTCCAGCGCTTTTGTCTCTCCATTTATACTGTGATACGTATAGCTCACATCCCGGCATTCCAAAAAAGACGGCATTTTGTACCTCCTGTGTTCTCTTAGTGTTAATGTATGAGTCACTGTCTTATTTGTTGCCTTTTTCTATCACAGCAAAAGGGGGCTGAGCCTAAAGCGATAAAGAAGAAACTAATCTGGATTCTGATACTGTTAAGCGGTTACTTCGTTCCCGGTCTTTTTACCTTCCATAAAGGCCAGTGCATTGTCCATAGTCGTCTTACTAATCGCCTGAAGTGCTTCTCTTGCAAAGAATCCCTGATGAGATGTGACCATGACATTCGGGAAGTTGAGCAGTCTGGCCACCGTAGAATGCTGCAGAATCTGATCTGAACGATCTTCGTATACGTTGGCATTTTCTTCCTCGTATACATCAAGTCCGACTGCAAAAAACTTTCCTTCACGAATGCCCTGAATCAGATCATCCGTCTTGATCAGGCCTCCTCTTGAAGTATTCACCAGAATCACACCATCTTTCATCTTATTAATCGTATCAAGATTAATCATGTGGTGAGTAGATTCCATCAGTGGACAATGCAGTGAAATCAGATCTGACTGTGACAACAGTGTATCCAAATCTACATATTCTGCAAAATCCAGATCCGGATTCTGATATACATCATAAGCCAATACCTTCATACCAAATCCATGACAGATACGTGCCATTGCTGCACCGATTTTTCCGGTTCCCACAATACCGGCTGTTTTTCCATGAAGCACAACCCCCATCAGACCACTGAGACTGAAGTCATTTTCACGAACTCTTACATAAGCCTTGTGCGTATGACGATTGGCTGTCAGTGCCAGTGCCATCGCATGTTCTGCCACTGCTTCCGGTGAATAGCCAGGCACCCGCATAACCGTAATGCCTTTTTCCTGAGCTGTCTTCAGATCTACATTGTTATATCCTGCACAGCGCATCAGAATCAGCCTGACCCCGCACTGTGCCAGTGTTTCTATAGCAGGTGTGCTCAGATCCATATTTACAAATGCACACACTGCTTCATACCCTGCAGCCAGTCTCGCCGTATCCGGGGTCAGAAGCACATCAACATAATCGATTTCGATCTGTTCATATGCCTTTTCTTTCCATGTTTCATTAAAAAACTGTTTATCATAACTTTTGGTTCCAAAAAACAAAATCTTCATGTCTGTCTTCCTTTCTGTTCATTACTGTATTATAGTTTGCATGTTTCTTTTTATTATACTTGCTGAAAACGTTCTCGAATCCGGCTCTCTCCCTGCCGGATTCGTTCCCGTATATCTGCCTTACGATATCCCTGGTTCATCAATGTCTCAACAATCAGTCTGTTCTCCTGCCAAATGCCTTCTCCATGAGGAACCAGATAAGCCCCTGCGTCGCTGCCTGCTGCCAGTTTTACCCCTTTTTCATAACCATATACCAGATTTTCCTGTTCTTTTTTATAAATCTGTTCCAGAACCTGTTCCGGATACCTTCCGCATCCCAGCAGGTTCTTTGTGGTCACTATGGTAGGCACCCAGACACAGTCGCTCTCTGCCATGGCATCCAGACATTCTTTTTCCAGATAATTGCCATGTTCAATACTGTCTGCACCTGCTTCCACTGCTGCCAGCACTGCCTCATTTCCATTGCCATGCACCATGACTGCAAAGCCTTCTTCATGAGCGATATGAATCATCTCTCTGATCCATTCTTCTTCCAGCCCAGGTTCACTCAGACTCCCAAACTGCTCATATTCCATGATACCGGATATCATGATCTTGATAAAATCACCTTTTTTCTGTTTCACCTCAGCAACCAAACCGGCAAAATCCGTCAGCGTTTCTGCTGATTTTCCTACAATTCCTCCGTAATGCCCCTTTTTATGAATTGCAAATATGGGAGTCCGATAATCAATACCATATTCCGGCGCCAGCTTGGCTGCTTTTTCTGACACACCGTATTTATCACCGCCGTCCCGGACAAAATCGATTCCTTTTTTCTGATATGCAGCCAGTTCTTCCTGTACTTTCTGTACATTGACTGCATTTTTATGATCCTGCACTGCCTGCCTGTAATCTGTTCCATTCATAAACAGGTGTGCATGACATTCTCCAAGCATATTTTACGCCTTACTTTCCTGAAAATTTTTCCAGATCAGAGTTCTTTCCGACCACATAGAGAATCATATTTCTGTTTGCCACCATATCTGGCTGAAATTCCATATCCATCTGATTCCCTCGTCGGATTCCTACTACATTAAATCCATAATGACTTCTCAGATTCAGTTCCCCCAGAGTCTTTCCATACCAGTCATGAGGAATTTTAAATTCCACAAGACTATAGTCCGGTGACAGATTAATCCAGTCTGTAAAATCATGCACCGTGAGGAAATGTCCGATTCGTACTCCCATTTCCTTTTCCGGATAGACGACTCTGCTGACACCGATTTTTCCAAGAATTCTTCCGTGCACATCATTTTTTCCACGGGCAATGATCTCCTTGATACCATAATCACGGCATGCCAGAGTAACCACTATACTTGCTTCCATATGATTGGCAATGGCCACCACTGCACCATCCATATTACTCAGTCCCAGTTCTGCTATCTGATCCGGATCCGTCACATCAGCTACCATGGCGCAGCTGACATCATCTGCAATTTCCTTCACCCGATCCGGATTATTATCTACTACCAGTACCTGACAGTCATTTTTTTCCAGTGTAACTGCCACACTGGCTCCAAAACGATCTGCTCCGAATACTACATATTGTTTTTTCATATCTTATCCTTTCCTTTTCTAACCTACTACCACATGTTCTTCCGGATATAATGGCTGTCCTTTTTTACCAAGCTTTGACGCAATCAAAAGCGGTATGGTGATCGGGCCGATTCTTCCCATATACATCAGCAGAATCATCAACAGTTTTGCTCCGGTGCCCAGCATCGGCGTGACATCCGCCGTCAGTCCTACCGTTGCCACTGCAGATGTCACTTCATACAATGCGGATACCAGTGGTATTTCCGGTTCCAGCAGAGACAGGATTGCAGTCCCTGCCAGAGTAAGCCACAGACTGACTGACAAAACCAGCATGGCAGTCCGTACTGTTTCATCTGCAATACGTCTCTGAAAACAGCTGGTCTCTCTTCGGCCCTTCATGATGGACCAGCAGGTCAGTGCCAGCACTGCAACCGTCAC
This sequence comes from uncultured Marvinbryantia sp., assembly GCA_934394985.1. Lineage (GTDB taxonomy): Bacteria > Bacillota > Clostridia > Lachnospirales > Lachnospiraceae > Marvinbryantia. The sequence continues at coordinate 28,523 of CAKRRF010000012.1, read as the reverse complement.
TGTCTTGATACCTCCGGCTGTTCCCACCGGAGATCCGCCTATGAACATAAGAATGCAGGCTATCAGCTTCGAGCTTTCTCGAAGTCCCGCCTGAGATATGGTACTGAAGCCTGCCGTCCGAACGGTAACGGACTGAAAGAATCCTGCCAGCAGTTTTTCTCCAACCGGAAGATTCCCGATCGTTGCTTCATTTCCCCATTCGGCTGCTGTAAAGAACAGTCCGCCACAAATCAACAGTCCTGCTGTCATAATCAGCACAATTTTCGTGTGAAGATGAAGCTTTTGCATTGCCTTTCCAAGCCGAACTTCTTTTCTGTAAAGCTTCTTCACAAAAGAAGTCAGATCTTTCCATACCAGATACCCAAGTCCACCCGTAATGATCAACAATGCGATCACCAGAAGCATCCATGGATCTGACTGATATCTGCTGAGACTGTCTGAACCCAGAATATCTACTCCTGCATTACAAAATGCTGATACGGAATGGAAAATGGAAAAACAGATTCCTTTTATCCATCCATATTCCGGTATAAATCTTACAGCCAGACAGGCTGCACCGATCCCTTCTACCAGAAAGGTTCCACGAACCACATAGATCAGCATTTTTACAACCCCGCTCATGCTTTTCATACTGAACTGATTCTGAAGCAGCACTCTGGTTCCCAGCATCAGTCTCTTTTTCATCAAAACCATCAGATAAGTCACACTGACCAGAATACCGATACCACCGATCTGAATCAGTACCAGTAAGACTGCTTTTCCGAATATACTGAACTGTACAGCCGGCACCACCGTGGCCAGTCCGGTTACACAGACACAGGTACAGGACATAAACAGAGCATCTGTTATATTCAGCCACTTTCCGTCTGCATTTGAGCAGGGAAGCATCAGCAACAGTGCCCCTGCCAGAATCAATATTGCAAATCCCAATATCATAATCTGTACCAGTGTCCAACGTTTTTTCTTCATCTTTTACATGCTCACTCTCTCTGCAATCTCTGCCATCTTCGCCTCATTCAGTCTGGTATCTCCATGAACACGGCTATAGGAAAGATAACCGTTCATACGATCGATCTTTGTCAGATTTCTGGATCCGCATACCGGACACACATCCATATCCAGTTCCTGATGCCCACAGTCATCACAATAAGCCAGTGACAGATTGACACCTTCATAATATCCCAGTTCCATGGCACGCAACACCAGTTTTTTGATTGCTTCTTTGTTATAATCAATCGGATAACGCACGTACTGAATCTTGCCTCCATTACACAGTTCCCAGAACCGTCCTTCCAGATCCTGTTTTTCGATCGGAGTAAGATTCTCTGTGACATGGCAGTGAAAACTGTTGCTCACATATGGACGGTCTGATACATTTTCCACGATTCCATACAGTTTTCGGAACTGCTCTACCTGAAGACCGCACAGGCTTTCTGCCGGTGTGCCATAGATCGCATAGAGCCATCCGTCTTCTTTTTTAAATTCATTCACTTTTTTATTAATATACTGTAATACTTCCAGTGCAAACTGTCCGTCTTCTGCAATCGATTTTCCATTATATAATTCCTGAAGCTCGTTCAGTGCTGTGATACCAAACGATGCTGTCATCGGCTTTAACAGCTTTTTGATCCGCTCTCCCGGCTGCAGATGTCCGCCATAAAATCCTCCTTCACAGTATGCCAGTGGATTAGTGGAAGCATGCATATTTCCCAGATACTCATAGGTACGGATGTGAATCCTTCGAATCATTTCCAGATAAACATCCAGCACTTCGTAAAAGTCTGTGCTGTCCTGTCTTGCCTTTGCCAGTATCATCGGCAAATGGAGACTGACCGCTCCAATATTAAATCGTCCCACAAATACCGGCTTATCCTTCTCATCTGCAGGCTCCATACCACCACGTTCATACCACGGGCTTAAAAAAGCACGGCAGCCCATCGGACTGATGACACGGCCATATTTCTTATACATATCACAGATATATCCTTTTCCGGTCAGGGACAGCCAGTCCGGATACATGGTCTTTGAGGAGCAGTCTATCCCTGCTTCAAACACATCTTCACAGATTTTTCCTTCTCCATGAAGATTCTCATCAAACAAAAATACGATCTTCGGAAACAGAACCGGCTTCTTATTTCCCGGCTTTCCCTGTCCGCCCTTATGCACTTCCAGAAGAGAAATGTTGCACATTTTCTCAAAACGTTTTGTTCCAAGCCCCATGGTTACTGTGATAAACGGATAATCACCGCGGGAAGAGCCTACGGTATTCAGCTTATATTCAATTCCCTGCCAGCCCTGATCAAATTCTCTGCGCAATTTGTTCATGGCATATTCTTCTGCCTTTTCTTCTGCACCTTCCCAGGATGGGTCTGTATATTTTAAAAACTCTTCTTTATGCTTCACATAGCTTTTTTCCGCATAAGGGCCCAGGATTTTATCCACTTCCGGAACCGTAAATCCACCGTACTGCTGCGCTGCAGTACTTAATACAATATCTCCCAGCACATCAAATGCCGTATCCAGGCTCTTTGGCTCATTATACCAGACATTTCCCATCTCAAAGCCACCCTTTAACACTGCACCTGCATCAAACAGACAGCAATTCATGGTATCCAGGCGGGCTGACTGATCATGAATATAGATATAGCCATCCCGGCATGCCTGCCGCTCATCTCGGGTCATAAAGAATTTCTGATACAGATTCTTATTCAATTCATTAAAAATCAGGCTCCGTTTGGTGGCCACCAGTGCACTGTCCGTATTGGCATTGCTTTTATCTCCGATATAACGAATCGACTGGCTTTTGGTATAAACATCATCCATCATGTGGATAAAGTCCACTTTATAATTCCGATAATCACGATAACTCTTTGCCACATCCGGGTTCACTTTTTCCAGAGCACTTTCCACAATATTATGCATCTGTGCAATCGTGATACCCTCCTGCTTCATACTTTTTGCTCTTTCCGTCGCATATCGGCAAAGTTCTGCTGTCTCTTCTTCCGAAAATGTATACAAGGCTCTTGCAGCCGACTTATTCACCGCACGGATAATCTTCTGCACATCAAATTTTTCACGGGTTCCATCTTTTTTGATTACATACATCGCTTCCACCTCCTATTCGAATGCCGGTCTTGACGGATCCAGCACATTTTTTGTGTCAAAGAAATCCGTCATACTGTCTCCATAATAGTGCAAATCGTATCCATCCAGAACACGCCGTGACTGAATCACATAATCACTGTTGACCTCCAGATAATCTGATGTAGCCCACAAATTAAAGAAAAAACGGTATCCTTCTTCAAAAAGCTGATTCTGCTTATAACTGCCTGCTGATACAGAATCTCCAAACGGATAGAACAACAGGTCGGTTTCTCCCACCAGTGATGCTACCTGATCCTGCCAGTTGTCCAGATCTTCCTGGAGATCATTGGTATCCATCTCGCTTTCCATCATGGCATTGCTGTAACCATTGCAGGCTATCAGCCAGCCATTTTCTTTCAGACTGTCAGCAATTTCTCTGATCTCCTGTGCATCTGTGCTCAAATCATGACCAAAGACACCTTCGTAACCTGTCAGAGAAATGATTCCCTTTGCCCCTCTTAAAGAAAAATCCGGATGTTCTTCTACAAATGCATCCACCACCGGCACCACATCATATGCACCGATCTGTGAGTTTCCCTGCTCATCCACATACTCATTCTGGACGCTGCCGTCATCTGCCAGTACCATTTTATCAGAATATGCACCATAATTGGTATCACTATAATAATTGGCTTCTGCAAAAGACAGGATCACCGGTGTTTTTCCGGCTGGCACAGTCGGATTATTCAAAGCAAAACTCACTGTTCCATCCTCATTCTGTACTTCTACCACCAGATCATACACATTCATCAGAATATAATCGTGGTCATACAGGGACTGCAGGATTTTCTCAAACTCGTCAATCGTCAGAGACCAGTAATTATAATAATAAGCCATATCTGTATCTCCAAACGCCCGTTCCTTATCAGCGATCAGACTCTTTACAGAAAAATGCGTAAAATCACCGCCATAGGTCGTCAGCGTTCCCTGCAGCCTCTGATATTCTACCTTGGCACTGATCACCTGTTCATCCTCCTGATATTCTTCATGAATCTCTGCCAGTTCTGCCAGTGCACCGCTATAATCATAGGAAGCTGCCAGTCTCTTTGCTTTTTCCAGATGTTCATTCACATTATTTTCTTCTTCCTGTTTTGCTTCCTGAATTTCTTTTTCTGCTTTCATCTTCGGAGTCTCCACCGGTTCATTATTCTCATACATTCCCAGTGTACCGATACTTTCTGCAATCTCTGCATTCATCTTTTCTCTGCTGCATCCGGTCAGTCCGGCCGTCACTGCCAGCAGACATATAATAAGAGTAGATATCTTTTTCCTCATGAATCTCTCCTTTCCATGATTCTTAGTATATCTACTCTCAGTAAAAATTACAAGTAAAAGCGTTTTGTCTTATCTGTCCAGCAGTTCTTTCAGCAGTTTATTTACAGATGCCGGATCTGCTTTTCCCTTCATTGCCTTCATGGTCTGTCCCACCAAAAATCCAATGGCTTTCTGTTTTCCCCCTTTATAATCTGCCACAGACTGTGGGTTTTCTGCTATAATTGCTTCCATGGTACTGCGCAGCGCACCCTCGTCATTAACCGTTTTTAATCCGTGCTCTTCCACATAACGCACCGGATCTATATCCTCTTCAAAGATTTTTTCAAATACCTCTTTGGCTACACTGCTGTTGATGGTTCCTTCCTCTGTCAGTTCTACCAGTGCTGCAAGATGTTCCGGTGAAAAATCAAGATCTTCCGGATCCTGCCCTTTTTCTTTTAAAAGTCGTCTGGTTTCCACCATCAGCCAGTTAGATACTTTCTTAGGTTTCTGACAAATAGCTGTTGCCGCCTCAAAAAGGTCCGCCATGTATTTCGATGATGTCAGTATTTCTGCATCATACTGCGGAATATCAAATTCTTTTTTATAACGTTCCAGTTTTTCGCTGCGAAGCTCTGGCTGTGCTGCTTTTATCCGCTCAATCCACTCATCACTGATAAGGACCGGTACCAGATCCGGATCAGGAAAATAACGATAATCCTGCGCATCTTCTTTCGAACGCATTGCATAAGAATACTCTTTGTTATCATCCCATCTTCTGGTCTCCTGAATCACAGGTTTTCCCATCTCCAGCAATTCAATCTGACGCGCCCGCTCTCCTTCAATGGCTCTTGCTATCGCTTTAAAAGAGTTGATATTTTTCATCTCTGTACGGGTGCCGAACTTTTCTGCTCCCACCTCCCGAACGGATAAATTCACATCTGCACGCATGGAACCTTCCTGAAGCTTACAGTCCGATGCTCCCAGATACTGAATGATCAGACGCAGCTTATCCAGATAGGCAATGACTTCTTCTGCACTTCTCATATCCGGTTCTGACACGATTTCAATCAACGGCACACCGCTTCGGTTATAGTCTACCAGTGAACAGTCTTCCCATTCATCGTGTACCAGTTTTCCGGCATCTTCTTCCATATGAATCTCATGAATACCGATATCTTTTTTCCCCGTTGTGGTCTCAATCTCTACCTTTCCATCATGGCAGATCGGCAGATACAGCTGTGAAATCTGATAGTTCTGTGGGTTGTCCGGATAGAAATAATTTTTCCGGTCAAATTTACAGTACTGATTGATTTCGCAGTTCGTAGCCAGGCCAACCGCCAGGGCATATTCTACTACCTGTTTATTTAATACCGGAAGCGATCCCGGCATACCTGTGCAGACCGGACAGGTGTGGGTATTCGGTGCGCCTCCAAATGCGGTAGAACAACCGCAGAATATTTTTGTCTTTGTGGCCAGTTCCACATGTACCTCCAGTCCGATGACTGTTTCATATTGCTTTGACATTTACTCCACCGCCTTTTCTGACATTTCACTCATATCCGGACAAATGATTCTTTCCTGTCTGCTCTGTTCATAGGTATATGCAGCCCGAATGATCTTCTTTTCCTGGAAACAATCCCCCAGAAGCTGCACCCCGATCGGCAGTCCCTTACGGTCAATGCCACATGGCAGCGTCATTCCAGGCAGACCCGCCAGATTACAGGATATGGTATAGATATCACCCAGATACATCTTTAACGGATCTCCCAGACTTTCCCCCAGCTTTGGTGCTGTAGTCGGTGCCGCAGGTCCAAGAATCACATCATATGTGGCAAAAGCCTGATCAAAAGCTTTTTTTATCAATGCTTTGGTACGCAGCGCCTTTAAATAATAAGCATCATAATAACCGGAGCTGAGTACAAAAGACCCCAGCATGATTCTTCTTTTTACTTCCGGTCCGAATCCTTCGGAACGGCTCTTTTTGTACATATCGTGAAGACCTTCGTATTCTTTGGTGCGATAACCATATTTCACACCGTCAAAGCGTTCCAGATTGGAGCTGGCCTCAGCCGCTGCGATCGTATAGTACGCCGGTATTGCATAATCTACCAGACTCAAATCAAATTCTTCCACAATCGCCCCTGCCTCTTCCAGCACTTTGGCTGCTGCCAGTACGGATTCTTTCACTTCCTGATCCAGTCCTTTTCCCAGATAATCTCTTGGGATACCAATCTTCATGCCTTTTACATCTTTTACCAGAGCAGATGTAAAATCGCAATCCGTACGCTCCAGAGACGTACTGTCTTTCTTGTCATGAGAAGCAATCACCTCCAGAATCGTGGCACAGTCTGTCACATCTTTTCCCACGGGTCCGATCTGGTCCAGCGAAGATCCATAAGCAATCAGTCCGTAACGGGACACCGTTCCATACGTCGGCTTAATGCCTGTCACCCCACAGAAAGAGCTCGGCTGACGGATAGATCCACCGGTATCCGATCCCAGTGCATAAAAAGCTTCTCCGGCTGCCACTGCTGCACAGGATCCACCTGAGGATCCGCCCGGTACATGTTCCGGATCCCATGGATTTCTTGTAACTCCATAAGCGGATGTCTCTGTGGTACTTCCCATGGCGAATTCGTCCATGTTCGTTTTTCCAAGAATGACTGCACCAGCCTCTTCCAGATTCTTTACAGCTTCTGCCGTATAAGTCGGCACAAAATTATCCAGTATCTTTGAGCTGCAGGTCGTACGCATTCCTGCAATGCACATATTATCTTTTACTGCCACTGGCACACCTGCCAGCGGACCAGTCAGTTCCCCCGCATCTATTTTTTTCTGTATTTCATCTGCTTTTTTCAGAGCCCCTTCTCTGTCAATAGTGACATAGGCATGGATCGTTCCTTCTACTTTTTCCATTTGTTCCAGGCATGCTGTTACTACTTCTCTTACCGTAACTTTCCCTGCTTTTATTTTCTTTCCCAGTTCTACTGCCGTATCATCCAGTAATCCCATATCTGCTCTCCTTTACTCCACTGTTTTCGGAACCATATAGGCACCGTCTTTTTTAGCCGGAGCATTTTTCAGCATATGCTCGCTGTCATCTCCATTAGTCACCACATCTTCCCGGAATACATTGTATACCGGAAATACATGAGACATCGGTTCCACCCCTGTAGTATCCAGTTCATTTAACTGATCAATATAATCCAACATGATTTCCATATCTTTTTTTGCCTGTTCTCTTTCTTCTGCGGATAATTCCAGCTTTGCCAGAATACCTACATATTCCATTGTTTCATCAGAAATTATATTTGCCATAATAACCTTTCCTCACTTTCTGTTGCTCTTCCCGGCTTCTCCATTCCAGATCTTTTTTACGGCTCCAGTCTGGACAGATCTCTTGGAAACAGTGTGGTCTCTCTGACGTTGTCTTCTCCTACCAGCTTCATGGTAAGTCTCTCCAGTCCGATACCCAGCCCTCCGTGAGGCGGCATACCATGTTTGAAAGCTTCCAGATAGGAATCCATACCTTCCGTGGTCATTCCCCTTGCTGCGATCTTATCCAGCAGCATCTGATAATCATGAATACGCTGACCACCTGTGGTGATCTCCATTCCATGGAACAGCAAGTCAAAGCTTAACGTGAATTTTGGATCTGCCGGATCATCCATGGCATAAAACGGACGTTTTTTAGAAGGATAATGCGTTACAAATACAAAATCCGCATCATATTCTTCTTTAAACAACTGGCCAATCAGTGCCTCCTCTTCCGGTTCCAGATCATATGGGGTTTTGATTCTTCTGTTATATTTTTCAGATACCATTTTCTTGGCTTCATCAAAACGAACCATTGGTATGTGTTCTGTCTTTGGAAGTGTCACATTTAATATTTTCAGTTCATTACTATAGTGATCCTGTAAAAATTTCATCGTATACTGCAGAAATCCGGTTTCCATACCACAGATATCCAGAAAACTGTCGATATAACCCATTTCAAAATCCAGGCTGGTATATTCATTTAAATGACGCTTTGTATTATGTTTTTCTGCACGGAACACAGGACCTGTTTCAAATACACGGTCATATACACCGACCATCATCTGTTTATAAAACTGCGGACTCTGTGCCAGCACCGCAGGCTTATGGAAATAGTCCAGTCGAAACAGGTTTGCTCCTCCCTCTGCGCCTCTGGCTCCAATCTTTGCTGTACGAATCTCTGTAAATCCCTGCTCATATAAAAACTCTCTGAATCCTCTTTCGATTCCTTCCTGTAGCTTAAATTTTGCACGTTCACGAATATTTCGAAGTGAAATTGCCCGCATGTTCAGCTTTGCTTCCAGTGACGCATTCATCTTCCACTTTGATATAGCCAGCGGCATGGCTTCTGCCGGCTGTCCCAAAATCGTCACATCAGACATTCGAATCTCTATACCATGAGGTGCTTTTTCTTCCTCTTTGACCGTTCCGGTAACCTCCAGCGTAGTACCTTCTTTGATCTCGGAAAGCGGTACATTCACCTTTCCCTCCTCATAGACACACTGAAGAAGACCTTCTCTTTTTCGTAAAATTACAAAGGCGATCTCTCCCATATCACGAATGACATGCACCGCACCATTTACTTTCACCGTCTGTCCTGCTAGTTCCGTCTTCGCTAATTCACCGATCTCTTTTATCTCTTTTTTGATTACTCCACTTACATATTCCATGTTCATGCTCCTTTCTTTTGGTATTGTATTTCCACGAATCGTATTGGATCCTTGGTCCGCTGGAAATACAAAAAGTCCCGGAAACAGAAACTCTCATTTCTGTTCCGGGACGGTATATTTTCATATAGCCGCGGTGCCACCCGCAGTTGCACGCGCCTTTGCATGCCACTTTCGTACTTAACGCGTACCACGTACCGACCTACTTACCTGGCAGGTCTGTTCAATCGGTCTGCTCCAGAGTGTTCCCCATTGGTGATTCCCCTAAACAGCGTTCTCAGTCGGTGACGCTGTATTCCTGTCAGGTTCCTCTGCCGGAGTCTCCTTCCTTGCTTTGCTTTTCATTTATGTCAGTCATATTAACACAGTGATTTACAAATTACAAGTCTATATCTAATGAAAAAAATGCATGAGTATAATGCAAAAGACTTACAGCAACTGTATTCCAGCCTTCTCTGCTGCTTCTGTCGCATCTTCCGGCCACAGGGATGCCTGTACCTCTCCGATGTGAGCTTTTCTTAAGTAGAACATACAGATTCTTGACTGACCGATACCTCCTCCGATGGTATATGGCAGCTTACCGTCCAGAATCGCTTTCTGGAATGGCAGTTCTTTTCTTTCCGGGCAGCCGGCTTCATCCAGCTGTTTTACCAGTGCTTCTTCATCTACACGGATACCCATAGAGGATAATTCCAGTGCAATATCCAGTACCGGATAGTATACGATGATATCACCATTCAAGGACCAGTCATCGTAGTCCGGTGCACGTCCGTCATGCTTTTCTCCTGATGCCAGTTTACCACCGATCTGCATAATAAATACAGCACCTTTTAACTTGGTGATCTTGTATTCCCGTTCCTTTGGCGTGCAATCCGGATACATATCCTCCAGTTCCTGCGTGGTAATAAAAAAGATTTCCTTTGGAAGAATCTCTTCAATATAATCATACTGCAGAGACATATAAGTTTCTGTGGCCTTCAATGCCTTATAAACATTCTTTACCACATTTTTCAGAGTCTCCACATTGCGCTCTTCTTTGTATATGATTTTCTCCCAGTCCCACTGATCCACATAAATGGAGTGGATATTGTCGGTATCTTCGTCTCTGCGGATCGCATTCATATCGGTGTAAAGGCCTTCTCCATGGGAAAAACCATATTTCTTTAATGCATAACGTTTCCATTTTGCCAGAGAATGTACAATCTCTGCCTGGGCATCGTTCTGCTCTTTGATTCCAAATGATACCGGTCGTTCCACACCATTTAAGTTATCATTCAGACCTGACTGTGGCGTTACAAATAACGGTGCAGTCACACGCAGGAGATTTAGTCTTGTAATTAGTGCTTTCTGAAAATAATCTTTTACCACTTTAATAGCTACCTGCGTATCATGCAGGTTCAAAGCAGAAGTATAGCCTTCCGGAATTATCAGGTTGTTCATGTCCATGTCCATATCCTCCTCATCTCATGTCACTGTTCATTTGTGTCCAGCAACCTCAATGCCTAAGTATAGCAGATTCAGCCGCATCTTACAATGCTTTCATTCTTTCGACCGCCTCTGCCGTATTTTCATAACTGCCAAATGCAGTCAGGCGGAAATATCCCTCGCCACTTGGTCCAAATCCAGAACCAGGAGTTCCCACCACATTGGCTTTTTCCAGCAGATAGTCAAAAAACTCCCATGAAGTCATTTTCTCCGGTGTCTTCAACCAGATATACGGTGCATTCACACCTCCGGATACTGTGTACCCTGCCGATTTCAGACCTTCAGAAATAACTTTTGCATTGTTCATATAATATGCCACTTGTTTTTTTAACTGTGCTTTTCCTTCCGGTGAATATACCGCTTCTCCGGCTTTCTGAACAATGTAAGGTGCTCCATTGTACTTGGTACCGTGACGTCTTGCCCAAAGAGGATGTAAGGAAACTCCACCGGCCTTCAATTCCTTTGGAATCACCGTAAATCCCAGCCGTACTCCGGTAAATCCCGCATTCTTAGAAAAACTGCGCAGTTCAATGGCACATGTTCTGGCACCTTCGCATTCATAGATCGAATGTGGTACGTTTTCTTCTGAAATATATGCTTCATATGCTGCATCATAGATGATAACAGCACCGACTTTATTGGCATAGTCTACCCATATCTGCAACTGGTCTCTGGTAATCGTTGCACCGGTCGGATTATTCGGGAAGCACAGATAAATCAGATCTGGAGTCTCCTTTGGCAGCTCTGGTGCAAACCCATTTTCTGCAGTACACGGCATATAAATAACATCACTCCATGTCTCTTTTTTCGGATCCCAGATACCGGTTCTGCCTGCCATAACATTCGAATCTACATATACCGGATATACCGGATCACACACAGCAATTTTATTATCCAGGCTGAAAATCTCCTGTATATTGGAAGAATCACATTTTGCTCCATCTGATATAAAAATTTCATCTGCTGCAATATCGCAGCCGCGATCCTGAAAGTCATTTTTTGCAATCGCATTTCTTAAAAATTCATAGCCCAGATCCGGTGCATAGCCATGAAAAGTGGCCGCATCAGCCATCTCATCTACCGCACTGTGAAGTGCTGTAATAATGGCCGGCGCCAGTGGCTGTGTCACATCCCCGATTCCCAGACGAATCACTTTTTTATCCGGATGCTCAACGGAAAATGCCGCTACTTTTTTTCCGATTGTGGAAAACAGATAACTGCCTGGCAGTTTTAAATAATTCTCATTCACTTTTACCATTTGTTTTTTCCTCCTGTTATAACATGATTTCCCCGTCAAATACTGTGGTGGCACTTCCTGTCATAAATACTTTATTTATCTGTCTGTCCCAGAAAATCTTCAGATTTCCGCCCAGCAGTTTTACTGTGACTTCATCTTCCGTCAGTCCGTTTAAAATCGAGGACACAGCAACTGCACATGCTCCGGTACCACAGGCCAGAGTCTCACCGGATCCCCGTTCCCAGACACGCATTTCCACAGTATTGCGGTCAATAACATGGACAAATTCCGTATTCACCCGATCCGGAAAAATTTCATTGTTTTCAAACTTTGGTCCGATCTTCTCTATCTCCAGTCCTTTTACATCATCTATGTAAGTAACCGCATGCGGATTTCCCATAGATACACAGGTGATTTTCCACTCTTTTCCATCTATTGTAACCGATTCATTTATCACCTGTTCTTTATCAGAAAGTACCGGTATCTGTGATGCTTTCAGGATTGGCGTTCCCATATTGACTTTTACCGTATCTACCTTTCCGTCCTTTGTCGTCAGATCCAGATATTTGATGCCACTTTTGGTCTCTACACTGATCGTTGTTTTATCTGTAATCCCGTGATCATACATATATTTGGCTACGCAACGAATACCGTTTCCGCACATAGCTCCCTGAGAACCATCGGCATTATACATTTCCATCTTTCCATCGGCCACTTCTGAAGGTTTAATCAGAATCAGTCCGTCCGAACCAATTCCGAAATGTCGGTCACTGACTTTAATGGCTGTTTCTGTTGGATTTTCTACTGTCTCTTTCATACAATTTACATACACATAATCATTGCCGATCCCATGCATTTTTGTAAACTTCATAGTTATTGCCTCCTCTATCCTTCATTTGTCATCAATGTAAATACCATTTCCGCTGTTTCTACCAGATTCGTTCCACTGTCCATACTGCATTTCTGCATATAACGATGAGCCTCTTCTTCTGTCATGCAGTTTCGCTCCATCAGAAGTTTTTTCGCTATATCTATGATCTTCTGCTCTTTTTCCGACCGAACCTTCGGCATTTTCTTTTTCTTTTTTTGCCTTCGGAGGATCGATGCCTGCATAAACTCTATGGTATTCATCAGATCAAATACCTTCAACGGCAGACAAAGCCTTACGATATCCGGATTTAAGCATCCACCAAGCACTCCTTCCGATGCCACCAAAAGCATTTCAAAGTCCTTTGGCAGGCAGTCTTTCAGATGATCATACTGCATATCCCGAAAACGATAGCTGCATACAACCAGCCCTTCTCCCAGGGTGTCAGCGGCCTGCAGTACCTGTGCCCCACTGACACAGACAGCTGCTACCTGGTATCCATTGCGCACGATAATATTCCTGATATTCTTCGCATCTTCCGCTTTTGGAAAAGCCACAATGATACTGGCCATTTTTCACACCTCCTGTTCTTGTTAAGTCATGTCTTATCAATGCCTGACTTGTATTCTCAAAAACAGTGCGTGTTATATTCTGTATAAATACTGATCCAGTTCCCACTGGGTAACCTGATTGGTATATTCCTCCCATTCTGCTTTTTTTGCCCTGCAGAAATTCTTCACAATATGCTCACCAAGAACCTGACAGATAAATTCGCTCTTTTCCAGTTCCTCTACCGCTTCACTTAGATTTTTCGGCAGACGCTCCAGTCCGATCTGTTCCTTTTCTTCCTCCGTCATCTCATATATATTTCCATTCACACTGGCCGGTGGCTCAATCTGATTCCGGATACCATCCAGCCCTGCTGCCAGACAAAGTGCCAGAACCAGATATGGATTGCTGGCAGGATCCGGGCTTCTCAGTTCTATTCTCTGTCCTTCTCCTCTGGTTATCGGAATACGGATGAGCGGTGTCCGGTTCTGCGCTGACCAGGCAATATAGACCGGCGCCTCATATCCCGGAACCAGACGTTTATAGGAATTGATCAGTGGATTGGTAATGGCTGCCATTCCTTTCATATATTTTAAAAGTCCTCCCATAAAATGGCATGCCTCTTTACTGAGTTTCTTTTCATCTTCCTGATCTGCAAAAATATTCACACCATCTTTGGATAATGACATATTAATATGCATACCGGATCCATTAATATTCTGTTTTGGCTTCGGCATAAAGGACGCATGCAAACCATGTCGCTTTGCAATCGTCTTTACCGCCAGCTTAAAGGTCATCAGACTGTCGGCAATCATCAGTGCATCACCGTATTTCAGATCAATCTCATGCTGAGCCGGTGCCACTTCATGATGAGAGGCCTCAATCCCGATTCCTACATCCTCCAGAGTCATCACCATATCTCTTCTGGCGTTTTCTCCCAGATCCACCGGTCCCAGATCAAAATATCCGGCTTTTTCATGTGTGATGGTTGTCGGCTGACCATTATCATCCAAATGATACAGGAAAAATTCACACTCCGGTCCCACATCAAACTGATATCCCATATCAGCCGCTTCCCTGATGACTTTTTTCAGTACATATCTCGGATCCCCTTCAAATGGCGTACCATCCGGCCGATACACATCACAGATCAATCTGGCCACTTTTCCCTGCTGTGGTCTCCATGGAAAAATCGTAAACGTATCAAGATCCGGATGCAGATACATATCTGATTCTTCAATCCGTACAAACCCTTCAATCGAAGAGCCATCAAACATACATTGGTTATCCAGTGCTTTTTCCAGCTGACCAGCTGTAATGGCAATATTTTTCAATGTTCCGAAAATATCCGTAAACTGCAGCCGGATAAATTCCACATCCTCTTCTTCTGTCATGCGTATAATATCTTCTCTGGTATACTTCATAAATGTTCACTCCTTGTCCAATGTTCCTATATCTCTTTTTTATGGTTACCTCATAACGGTTATGAAACTGAAAAAAAGGCATTCTACACCTCTGGTTGAACGCCTTTGCTCTGAAAAAATGATAACAGCGGAATTTTTGTTTGTCAATCAAAAACCCGCTGTCTCATAATGATACTTCATCATTACTTTTATTTATTATTTCGATTATTCTTTTAAAAAAAGTGTTAATTATTTCGTGATCTCTCCTTTACTTTTAGACGCGGAGTGTCTAAAATAAAAGCAGAACCGAATCATTTTCTGTATTAAGGAGGTATCATATGCATCAGATGTTTACTGATCAGGAACTTGCCAGAATGCTTTCGCTGATTTCCATGGATGAAAAGAATTTTTCTCTTCGTTTCCTTTCGGATCTTTCCATAGTTGACCCTGCTCTTACTTCTGTTCCTGCCGAGTCTCATTCTGAAGGACATGAATGGCTTCCTGAAGCTGACTGTCTTCTTCATGGCTGATAACTGACTGTTTTTTCAGGTCATCATTTAATTCTGCTTCCACATCCGGTGTGATACCCTTTTTGTGAATATCATGCCCTTTTGGTGTGTAATATTTGGCTACCGTCAACTTTACTCCAGTTCCGTCTGACAGGTAAAAAATCTTCTGCACAATTCCTTTTCCGAATGTGGTTGTTCCCACAATGGTTCCCATTCCGTAATCCTGAATTGCTCCTGCAAATATTTCTGATGCACTGGCACTGTTTTCGTTTACCAGCACAGCCAGAGGTTTTTGAAACTGATGCTCTTCATCTGAGGTATATTCTTTTCTGTTCCCATCCTTATCTTCTGTATATACGATCAGTCCCTCTGGAAGTATTTCATCCAGCATATCACAGACTACCTGCAGCACGCCTCCAGGATTATCCCGTACATCAACAATCAGCTTTTCCATATTCTGACTTTCAAGTTCTTCCAGTGCTTCTTTAAACTGATCAGCGGTTACCTCATCAAATTCCACCAGCCGGATATAACCGATCTGGTCATCCAGCATCTCATATTCTACAGTCGGGATCTCCACTTCCCGTCTGGTCAGTTCTACTTCCAGTGTTTCCCCATCCCGCTCAATCTCCAATGTCAGATGCTCATCTGGATCTGTCTTGATTTTCGATACCAGTTCCGTCAGTTCCATTCCTTCTACCGAAGCGCCATTCCATCCGCTAATTACATCACCCGGAAGCAGTCCGGCCTCCTGTGCCGGTGTACCATCAAAGCAGGATACTACCGACATTTCTCCTGTATCAGGATCCTGGGTAAGGGTCGCTCCGATTCCCGCGTAAGCTCCGGAAGTTGCCTCTTCCATCGTCTCCAGTTCTTCTTCCGAATAGTATACCGAATACGGATCGTCCAGCCCGGCCACCATCCCGGTATACATAGTATCCTCCACCTGCTGACTATCTATCTCGTCCAGATAATACGCATTGATCAAAGCTTCTATCTCTCCCGTTTTTTTCTTCACCTGTTTCAGATTCATATTCAGATGATCTGTCTTTTCTGCTGTACTGATATTGGCAGTACGCCTGTTCATCTTCCACTGCAGGTGCAACAGACATCCTGCCATACAAATCAGTACCAGCAAGACACCACAGAATAATCCTTTTATAAACTTTCCATTTTCATTTTTCTGTTCCATTGATACTCCTTTCCCAACATGAAAAGAGAGGGTCTGGTATGCTGTCCATACTCAAACCCCCATTTCTTTTATTGTTCCTGTCTGAAATTCTATACTTTAAAAATCTGTTGTCTCCATATACTTCATATATTTTACAACCATCAATGCAATCTTAAAGGTAATCGCATCTTCGAATACCCGCAGATCCAGACCTGTACTTTTCTGCAGCTTATCCAGTCGATATACCAGCGTATTTCTGTGGATATACAACTGTCTGGATGTTTCTGATACATTCAGACTGTTTTCAAAAAACTTATTAATTGTAGTCAATGTTTCTTCATCAAAATCATCCGTGGATTTACCGCCAAATATCTCACGGATAAACATCTTACACAGTGGTATCGGGAGCTGATAGATCAGTCGTCCTATCCCCAGTGAGCTATATGCAATCACATTTCTCTCATCAAAGAAAATCTTTCCCACATCCAGAGCCATACGAGCTTCTTTGTAAGATCTAGATACTTCCTTAATCTCACTCACCACAGTACCATAAGCTACATGTGCAACTTCTCTCAATTCCGGTTCCAGACTGCTGATGATCATACGTGCAGTCTGCTCCAGCTCCTCAAAACTGTCTGTATCTTCCAGTTCCTTCACCACAATGATGCTCTTTTCATCTACTGCCGTAATAAAATCACCGGAACGATTTCCCAGACTGGTACGAATACTTTCCATGGATACTGTATCTTTTTCATGATTTGTCTCCAGAATAAATACGACTCTTCTGGAATCTGTATTAATGTGAAGCTTCTTTGCTCTGTTGTAAATATCAATCAGCAGCAGATTATCAAGCAACAGATTCTTGATAAAATTGTCCTTATCAAAGCGCTCCTTATAGGCAACCAGAAGACTCTGAATCTGAAATGCTGCCATCTTACCTATCATATAAGTATCATCTGTACTTCCACTGGCAAGAAGGATATACTCCAGCTGTGTCTCGTCATAGATCTTGAAGAACTGATATCCCTGCACTTCCTGACTGTCCGCAGGCGAATTTGCAAAAATTCTTGCAGGCTCAGAAAAATCTCCCGCTTCCGAAAATGTAGCTGCCAGTACATTTCCTTCTGTATCAATCACTCCCAGTTCTACTCTGCTGATTTGCTTCAAACCTTCTACCGTATTTTGCAATATTTGATTAGAAATCATACCATTCACCCCAATACATAGTATATCTTTTACTATCATACACCAATTTTAACAAAAAAGAAAGATATTTTTGATATTTTTTTGTATGGATTTCAGAAAGTCATTTCGTGTTTTTTGATCGGTTAAAATCTTCGAATCTCATCCTGACTGTCATCATTTTCTTTTCCGATTGCTCTGATTTCAACGTAATATCCAACATTCTCATTGATCTTCACCATGACACGTTCTCCCACTTTGTGTCCACGAATGGCCTTTCCCAGCGGCGATTCTATACTGATCATTCCTTTCATGGAATTTCCTCTGATAGAGGTCACCAGCTTATAGGTTTCTGTTTCATCATCGTCCTCAAAATAGACTTCCACGGTATTATTCAGTCCAACCTCATCAGATCTGGACTGATCTGATACAATTCTGGCATTCTTCAACATTCTTTCCAGATATCGGATTCGACTTTCGTTCAGATTCTTATCCTTCTTAGCCGCATGATATTCAAAGTTCTCACTGAGATCTCCCTGCGCTCTTGCCTCTTTTACCGCTTCCAGTGCTTCTTTTCGCACTACCAGTTTCCGGTATTCGATCTCCTCCTGAATCTTTTTCACATCGCTTTCCGTCAGTTGTTCTCCCATGTTTACTGCTCCTTTATGTTAAATCTTTAAAATGAAAGGACCTTTTTCCGCTGGCGTAGTCCCCTACAATGTGTCCGTTACCGAACAATTTATATTTATAGCTGACCAGACCTTCCAGTCCCACTGGCCCTCTGGCATGTAGCTTACCTGTACTGATACCTACTTCTGCACCAAATCCATAACGATATCCATCTGCAAATCTGGTAGAACAGTTCTGATATACCCCTGCCGAATCTACCAGCATCATAAACTCTTTTGCAGCTGCTTCATTCTCTGTAATAATGCAGTCTGTATGATGAGAACCATAACGATTAATGTGGTCAATCGCCTCCTGCAGCGAATCTGTGATTTTTGCAGAAACAATATAATCCAGATATTCCTTTCGGTCATCTTCTTCTGTGGCTGCCGCGCATCCGGTCAGCTCCTGCACTTCTTTTGTTCCCTTTAGCTGCACCTGATGTTCCTTCAGCGCTTTCGCCAGCTCCGGAAGCAATTCTTTTGCAATTTCCCTGTGTATCAGCAGGGTTTCTACGGCATTGCATGCAGACACATACTGTGTCTTCGCATCCAGAATCACCGGAATTGCTTTTTTCAGATCCGCATCCTTATCTACATATATATGGCAAATGCCATCTGCGTGCCCCATCACTGGTATCCTGGTGTGATTCATAATATACTGCACAAACTGATTCGATCCTCTCGGAATCAGCAGATCTACATCACCGTAGCAGTCCAGCAGTTCTGTAATCTCTGATCTTGCTTCCAGCAACAACATACTGTGAGATGGCAGGCCTGCTTCCAGTGCTGCTTTCTGAATGATCTGAAACAGAATTTTATTGGTTCGAAGAGCTTCGCTTCCTCCTTTCAAAATCACACAGTTGCCGCTTTTCATACATAACGCAGATATCTGTACCAGTGCATCTGGGCGGGCTTCAAAAATCACTCCGATTACCCCGATCGGACAGGTAACACGATAAAGAGTCAGACCCTCATCCAGTTCTCTGGCCAGCTGCGTCTGGAACAATGGATCAGGCAATCTGATCAGGTCACGAATTCCTTCTGTTACATCATGGAGCTTTCCCTCATCAAACTTCAGACGTTTCAGAACAGGTGCCGCTATGCCCTCTTTTTCTGCCTGCTGCAGATCATTGGCGTTTGCTGCAAAAATCTCCTCTTTTCTTTCCACTAAAGCATCTGCTACTGCCTGCAAAGCCTGATTTCTCTGTACTTCTGACAATGCTGCCATCTGTGGTGCTGCCATTTTTACATTTCTGACTTCTTCTCTGATCTCCATATCTGTCTCTCCTTTTGCAAACTTATACGCATGCGTCATTATGCTCCATTATAAAAGAGTTTTTCTGTCACTGCAAGTTCTATTCATGCATCTCCCGGATATGAAATGCAATCTGGTACGGCAGACGTTCCTCGGGTGTCTGCAATTCAGTACCCAGAAGTTTTTTGATATTTCCAATCCGATAGAGTATGGTATTGCGATGCGTATATAATTCTGCCGCCACTGCCTGAATACTACCATTATGCTTCAGATAAGACTGCAGCGTTTCCAGATAGCAGGCTTTGTGCTTTCGATCGTACTCTTCCAGCACAGCCAGAGTCTCTTCTTCCATTTCTTTTAAAATATCCGGATCTGCGGTCCGGTACAACAATCGATTCAGTCCGCATTCATCAAACACTGCCACCGCACACTTCTTTTTCATGGCAATTCTGGCCGCTGCTTTGGCCCGCTGATAGCTGACTGACAGATTGCTGATATCCATCCGTATACTTCCTATTCCTATGTGCAGCGAAAGTTCCGGCATTCGGATCCTGGCTCTGTGCATGGTTCCCTCCGCCAGTCTTCGAATAAATTTATCTGTAACTGCATTGGCCACCAGTACAAAGTCCGAATTGTAATAGAAAAAACTGGCATTATGCGTAATTTCTTCCAGATATACCTGAATCCTGTAAGATATTTTTTTCCGTTCCACCGTATCCATGGCATCCAGCCCTTCACAGGTCACAATCATTACCTGAAAGCTTCCGTCTACATCAAAATATGGCAGCAATTCTTTTCGATAGGCATCCTGATTATCCGGTGTCTCGATCGCCGCAATCAGCGCAGCAATAATCTGTTCATCTGCACTGTCCTGCAGAAATACACGAATACTGAAATCCTTGATCATATCTGACAGATGCACTTCCCAGGGAACTGTCAGCAAGGGGAGATCATTCTCATCACAATATATTTTCAGTTCCTGCGGAATATCCATAATATACTGTCCAACATTTATAATCAGCCCTGCTGCATGATGGCGTACCAGTTCCATAGCCAGATGCATCCAGTCAGTTGTTTCCGGGAATCCAAGTCCGGTTGTCACTGCCAGTTCTTTTCCCCAGAAATTCTGTATAATGGTGGTACCTTCCAGCAGATGCACCCAACTGATTGAATTTGACCATCCATTTTTTCCGGCCAGGAACTTCATTTCATATCGTTTTTCCGATGCCAACATCATATCTTCAATTGTAAAACTCATCCCTATTCTTTTCCTCCCTGTCACATTCTTTCCATTTTTCCTATTATACCATATTTTTGTGTTCTCAGCACATATTTCGACCTTGTTTTTTGGAATTACATGCCATATGATTTTTTTATTTTTGTGCTAAAATATAATTAAATCAAAGAAAACCTATCAGATAATAGATAGCTTAAGGAGGCGAAGGTTATGAGATTCACTACTTATACAAATTCAATGGATACCATTTCCATGCCGGAATGGATCAGAACAGAACGTTACATGTATTGTGACAACTTTGTACATGATTATATGAATTCTGATCGTTTCAGTCTTCTTTCTTTTATCAGGCATCTGTTTAACAGATAATATATAATATACACTCTCTTTCTCAAAAAGCGGTATCCAGATTCGGATACCGCTTTTTCCTGTCTGTATCTGCGTATTTTATTTGGCAATGCGCAGCCACTCTACCACTGTTTTTTGTGTCATTTTGTTATAGCAGACCAAAGGAACAATGACTGTAATGAGGATCAACGGGTTGGAAAGATAATCCAAAGGTTCAGTGTCCGTATGGAGCAGCGACAATAAGAAACAGTGCGAAGTCACCAAAGACAAATCATCTCTATAGACACTTTGAGACTCTGACTTCATGAGTCAGAGCCTCTTTCAGCACAAACCAAATATCTTTTACCATGCTGCATTCATCACATAAAACAGTAAAACGATTTGCATAACTATAATCAGAGGAAGTCCCACTGTAAAATAATCTTTTCTCGTCTTGTGTCTAAGCAAATACATTGCCATTATCCCACCTATAGAACCGCCTACGAAAGACAGACCCAGAAGTGTTACTATTCTTATTCTTGACTTGTGTTCTATTGCAGCAATCTTATCAATGGCAAATGCTGCGAAAGTCACAAAATTGATAATGACTAAATATGCTAATAGTATTTTGTGCTCATCAAAGAATGACCAAAATGCCAATGTAATATGGTCAGCATAATGTCCCCGAACCACAAGAAATATAATTATCTGTATCACTAGGACGCAAGCAACAAATACACGCGACATCATATTTCCTTTTTCTGATTTTCTATCAAAAATAAGAATTGAAATAACTATTCCCAATGATCCACCAAGCAAAGATACTACTGTAATTACTGCATCTATCTGCCCGTCAGCAGTCATACGATATAACAGTGTATTCACTAAATACAGTATGAATCCTGCAATGTTTATTATTACAAGATACGTCATAAATGGACTCAATCCCCACATCGTTCTTTTTCCTATTTCGGCTTATTGCTTCGATATGTATGATCTGTAATCATCACCTCGGCATCTGCACGATATTCCTTTCCAGAAGCAAACTCCTCATCATCAGTTATCCATCCCGTAATAATGTCATATTCTACTTCAAGTGTTATATTTTCAAAGCCTGCTTCTTCAAATTTTTCCGTCACATTTGTACAGGTGGGTTTAGCCGTTTTCGAAATGTTGAAAAAATAAAGCCCCGAAAACCTTGAGTTTGCGGGGCTTTGTAATAATTTTCTCCGAAAAATAAGAGAGATTATCTCTTGCTGAACTGTGGTGCTCTACGAGCTGCTTTGAGACCGTATTTCTTACGTTCTTTCATACGTGGGTCACGTGTTAAGAATCCTGCTTTCTTCAGAACTGGTCTGTAATCAGCGTCTGCCTGAAGTAATGCTCTTGAAATACCATGTCTGATAGCACCAGCCTGTCCTGTTGTACCACCACCATGAACGTTTACTAAAACGTCAAATTTATCTACTGTCTCTGTAGCTACCAGTGGCTGGCGAACGATAACTTTCAGTGTCTCCAGTCCAAGGTACTCATCGATATCTCTTTTATTGATTGTAATCTTACCTGTACCCGGTACAAGGTATACTCTTGCGATAGATTTTTTTCTTCTTCCGGTTCCGTAATATTTAGTAGCCAATGTCATTTACCTCCTTCTTAAAATGTTAAAACTTCTGGCTTCTGAGCCTCATGTCCGTGCTCTGCACCAGCGTATACGTGAAGTTTTGTCATCATCTGTCTTCCGAGAGGTCCCTTTGGAAGCATTCCCTTAACAGCCAGTTCGATAACTCTTTCTGGTTTCTTGTTTAACATTTCACGTAAGGTGGTTTCTTTCATTCCGCCTACATAGTCTGAATGACGATAGTAGATCTTCTGATCCAGTTTCTTACCGGTAACTTTGATCTTATCAGCGTTGATTACGATTACATAATCACCTGTATCGATATGAGGTGTAAAGATTGCTTTATTTTTTCCACGTAATACTTTTGCTACTTCTGAAGACAGACGTCCTAATGTACATCCTGTAGCATCAACTACGTACCATTTTCTGTCAATTGTTGATGGGCTGGCCATAAATGTTTTCATTGGTTTTCCTCCTTGAATAATTAACCTGGCAATGCTGGAAAGTTACATCACCTGCTCTATCGTTAAACACCGTTACCGGGGCTTTGGTTTAGGCGTTAACCTTCTTGTCACACTGATCTATTATATTATATGCATTTCCTTATGTCAACTGTTTTTTCCTTATTTTTCGGTTATTTTTATATCTTATTTCACACTTTCGAGAGCACATAGTTATAGATCTTTTTATATGTAGCAGCCGTGTAATGCAGACCATCCACTGTCTTAAATCCTTTTTTCTTCAGATAAGAATTCGTATCAATATATCTCTGTGGAAATGCTGCTTTCAGCTTCTTGTTAAATTTATTAATTTTAGCATTGGAAACATACCCTGCCGTATACTTGGAATCAATCGGATTCACTGACATAAAATAGATATTTGCTTCCGGCCAGTCACTGATCAGTTTTTTATAGCTCTTAATATATTTTGTAACATTCACATGATCGTTTACGCCAAAATTCAGTATTATTGTAGCTTTGGGATTCTTCTTCAATACCTTCTTCAGTTTTTTCTCTGCCGTAGTCAAATACCAATTATGTCCTTCACCTACTTTTGCAATACATTTCTTACTGATTCCCATAACATTTCCAAGTCCCACGGTTCTGGAATCCCCTACCCAGTAATCTACTTTTCCGCTCTTCTGCGGGGTAGTATTCTGTGATGTATTTTGGGATGCTGCTGATACTCTTTTACCAGTTTTATCTACTCTGTATTTTCCAACAGTGGTATTTACTGCCATTTTTCCGTTAGATGGCGAGAAATAATACCATGCTCCATTGATTTTATGCCATCCGGTCCGCATGACTCCTGTGCCAGAAAAATAATACCATCCGGCAGACATCTTCACCTTCCCGGTTGCCGCACTTCCGGATAAATTTCCCCGCTTTTTCCAAAGGTAATATTTTTTTCCACCAACTGTCTGCCATCCAGTCATCAATTTTCCTGTTTTATTAAAATAATATCTTCTTTTATTGTACGTCTTCCATCCTGTTTTCGCATATCCTTTTGATGTAAAATAATATACTTTCCCTTTTATTTTCACCCACTTATTTTTTGTGTAAGTCTGGGTTCCCGTATTATAATACCGCACCCCCTTTTGGGTAGTGATCAACTTACCTGCTGTCGCCTTTGGCGCTTTCATCACATTTTCCGGTGCTGCTGCCTGTACCAGACCGCACATTCCAACCAGAAGAATCGACATAGCCAAAAGCAGCCATTTTATTTTTCCTTTCTGTCGTTTCAATTGCTTTTCCTCCGTTTCATCTGCAATATGTGACAATACATAATGGGATTATACCATAAAAAAAAGGATGTCACAACCCTGTTTTACACAGTTGACATCCTTTGTACATATTTTTGTAACTTTTCACTACTTTTCTCTGGATATTACATAATACGGAACTGCGACAAATAAAATTCCACCTACCATATTTCCCAATGTAACAATACCCAGATTATAGAAAAATCCGCCCATTGTGATCGCTTTACCCATCGGATTCATTAAACCGATCGATAAAAAAGTCATGTTGGCAATGCTATGTTCAAATCCACAGGTAACAAAGGTTCCTACACAACAGAAATTCATAAACATCTTTGCACCTTCGGATTTCATTTTTGTTCCGCACCAGATTGCGATACATACCAGAATATTACAGAGAATCGCTTTGGCAAACAGATTTGCCGGTGTTCCGGCCATCTTTCCTGCAGCCGCATTGGCAAAGAACTCTCCGACCGCTTCATTACTGCTGCAAATTCCTGTCATAGTAAAGATTGCAGAAGCAACTACAGAACCAATCAGATTACCAATATAACAGACTATCCAGAGCTTTACAACCTGTCCCCAGCGGACTGCTTTCTGCATACCTGCTGAAGCCATAACAAAATTATTGCCGGTAAATAATTCCGCTCCTGCCATCGTTACAAAGCAAAGCCCTACTGAAAACACGATACCACAGACCAGTTTCTGTGCGGGCTGCCCAGCCAGACATCCACCTACAAATCCCATTAAAATACTGCCAAATCCAATATATAATCCTGCAAGAACCGATGCCAGCACATAAGCCAGCGGATTCTTTTCCAACAATGCGACTTTTCCTTTTGCCACATTCCCAACTGCCTGATATTCATCTTTAAACATACCGCAACCTCCCTCATCGTTCCAGAGAAAGGAAAAAGGCCGACTCATACCTCTGTTATGAAATCGGCCTCCTCCCTGACTAATTTATCTTTTTTTCATATTTAGAACAGTCCAGTAATCTTTCCTGTTTCGTCTACATCAATTTTTTCTGCAGCCGGCACTTTTGGAAGACCTGGCATAGTCATGATTTCTCCTGTCAGGGCTACGATAAATCCTGCACCTGCACTGATCTTCAGATTTCTGACAGTTACTTCAAATCCTGTCGGTGCTCCCAGCTTCGTCTGATCATCTGTCAGGCTGTACTGTGTCTTTGCTACACAGATCGGGCAGTTTCCAAATCCCATATCTTCCAGCTGTTTTGCCTGCTTCTGCGCATTTGCTGTCAGAACTACTCTGTCACCACCATAGATCTTCTGCACAATTGCATTCAGTTTATCTTCAATGCTGGTTCCTTCCAGTTCATATGCAAAAGTGAAATCATTTGGTTCTTCTACCAGTCTCAGAACTTCTTCTGCAAGAGCAATTCCGCCTTCGCCACCCTTTGCCCATACTTCAGACAATGCAACATTAACACCCAGTTCTTTACATTTCTTTTCTACCAGATCCAGTTCTGCCTTAGTATCTGTAGGGAATGCATTAATTGCAACAACTGCAGGCAGCTTGTATACATCTGTAATATTTTTTACATGTTTTAACAGATTTGGAAGACCCTTTTCCAGAGCTTCCAGATTCTCGTTATTCAGATCTGCCTTTGCTACTCCACCGTTATATTTCAGAGCACGTACTGTAGCAACAATGACAACTGCATCAGGTTTTAATCCAGCCATACGACATTTGATATCCAGGAACTTCTCAGCACCCAGGTCTGCACCAAAGCCTGCTTCTGTAATTGTATAATCAGCCAGCTTCAGAGACATCTTTGTTGCAGTTACAGAGTTACATCCATGTGCAATATTTGCAAATGGTCCGCCATGAACGATAGCTGGTACATGTTCCAGAGTCTGAACCAGGTTTGGTTTCAAAGCATCTTTCAGAAGAGCTGCCATAGCGCCCTGTGCGTTCAGATCACCTGCTGTTACCGGTTTCTGTTCAGAAACCTTTCCATATGTATAACCAATAATGATTCTTGCCAGTCTGTTCTTCAGATCTGTAATGTCACTTGCCAGACACAGAACTGCCATGATCTCAGATGCTACCGTAATATCATAACCATCTTCTCTTGGCATACCATTGGTTTTTCCGCCAAGTCCGTCTACTACATTTCTCAGCTGACGGTCATTCATGTCCACGCATCTTCTCCATGTGATCTTTCTAGGATCAATGTTCAGTGCATTTCCCTGGAAAATATGATTATCAATCATAGCTGCCAACAGGTTATTTGCTGCTCCGATTGCATGGAAGTCACCTGTGAAATGAAGGTTGATATCTTCCATTGGAACTACCTGTGCATGTCCGCCTCCGGCTGCTCCACCTTTTACACCAAATACCGGTCCGAGGGATGGCTCACGAAGTGCTACCATAACCTTCTTTCCAAGTTTCTGCATACCATCTGCAAGACCAACTGTTGTCGTTGTCTTACCTTCTCCTGCAGGTGTCGGGTTGATCGCAGTAACCAGAATCAGCTTTCCGTCTGGTGCATTACTTTCTTTTAATAAATTATAGTCGATTTTTGCTTTATACTTACCATATTGTTCCAGATATTTTTCATCAATACCTGCCTTTTCTGCAATTTCTGTAATTGGATCCATTACGGTCTCCTGTGCAATCTCGATGTCTGATTTGTATCCCATTAGTTGAGTCCTCCATCCTTATAATATGTTAAATATTTTTAGGCAAAAAAATGCTGCGCAAAGCAAATAATCTGATATATATCAATATATCAAATTTCTTTCTTTTACGCAGTAGCGGAAGCGATGCCATAACGCGGTACAAAACCTTCGTTCACCAGAAGTCTTCCCATCTGATGACACTTAACGTACAGTATCTACTCTACTTATTAACAATTCTTTCCTTTGATCATCATTATACTGGTTTGTTTTCTTTTTGTCAATCCTGTTTTTGATATTTATTCGTTTTTTTTATTCAACATTTTATCTTTTCTCATACAAATTGTATGATGCTGGTGAAATACCCACTTTACCAGCATCTTTGTCCTTGTCTGTCATTTCCGATATTACGGAGCAATTTCCTATAAAGTAAAAAATCCCCTGAATCATCAGGGGATGATAATGCGGATAACAGGACTTGAACCCGTTTAAGATGTTTTTTGCAAATGGCTTAAATACGGCATTTTCTCACAAACCCGCATAAATACTATATTTTTTTGTATTCTACCGCATTAAATATGTTGCTAAAAAAGCGCAAACAATGTAACTATATGACACGAAATATGACACGATATGTCACACTGGAAAAGAGATGGGTTAACCCCATCTCTTCCTATTATTATATTATAATATTAAAATCTCAGGATAGCACTAAATCCTGCTTTCTTTAGTCTAATGATCAGATCATCTGCATTCTTTTTGTTCTTAAAAACTCCACACTGCACAAACCAGTCATTACTACGTTTTTTTACGATAGCTTCAAAACCTTTTTTCTTTAATGCTGCTACTTGCTTCTTTGCATTTGCTTCTACCGCAAACGCTCCAGCCTGTACAATGTACTGCCTGCCCTCAATGGTAGAAATTTCTTCTTTAGATACATCATCTAACAGATTGAGTGCGATCACATTAGCAACATGATATCCAGACATATTGCCGGTCTTTCTGAAAGACTTCCAGTATGAATTTTCTTTACAGCCTACGTTTGTGCCACGTCCGGCATCGCTCCAAATCATTTGTCCTTTATCATTTTTGCCAAGATATACGTTAGTGTGGCCTTCATGCCATGTAACGATAGCACCAACAGGGATATTGGCCTTATCAGCTGTCACAGTAGCCTTATCGTAGGTTGTGATCTTGCTGATTGTTCCCATCTTGGATGCAGCACTGCCTTTGATAAGAGTTCCTTTGGAGCCGTAGAACTTGTCTTTCCGCTCGAAGATTCCAGCGACCTGCAATGCATGAGTGACGAATAATGCACAGTTAGTCAATACCGGCTTCTGTTTCAACGCAACTTCATAATCAGTCTTGTTATTTTTGTTGCTGTACACCGCCTTAACCTCAACCATCTTCTGTTCCCATTCCTTGATGATCTGGATCCATTCTGAGATCTTTGTGATTTTGACAGAGCCTGTTGCATCTGTGGTATCGGATTTCTGCATCTCTTTG
>CAKRRF010000011.1 GCA_934394985.1 uncultured Marvinbryantia sp. | reverse complement strand
AAGGGCGCTCATTTCGGAAACAACGTGAGCCACTCCCATAGAAGATCTAATAAAATGTGGAAATCCAACATCAAATCCGTTCGTGTTAAAGTTAACGGAGCTGCAAAGAAGATGTATGTATGTACTTCTTGCTTAAGATCTGGAAAAGTTGAAAGAGCTTAATGATAAGGCAAATTGAGAGTCGCTGATGAGGCGGCTCTTTTTTATGTCTCTTTCTGAGATAGGTACGCCCTCAGTTCATAGCATCTTACCACGAGATTTACTTGTTTCTTTTTTCTCGGGGTTGTAGCTCTCCTGTCTTACGATAGATTACCACGAGTTCAACTTGCTTTTCATCTCTCGGGGTAGTAACTTAGCATACAAACAAGTTATATCCAAGTAATAATAAAATAAAAATCAGGAGTACATTCAAGAAGGTATCAGCAATCAGTAAGGCTATCAGCATTCCTACCGATATCCAGAATATAGTATAGCCAGCAATACGCTTCATAAAGGTACTCCCTTTTTTTCTATTTTATGTTGTTGTGCAGACTTTTGTTACTTTTTCAAGTCACCATCGTCAATGGCAACATCATATTTACACATTAAGTCTTATTATTTCGATTCTGTTGTTTCTGCTTCAGCCGCTTTTACAGCATCTGCTGCAGCATTACCACCAGATGTAAAACGGTTCACAAAATCAGGAACCATATCCAATACCTTGGTCAGGCCATCCTGATTCTTGATATTCACCAGCTTAGTAGTCCCGTTCTGTATAACAAGGACTGCACTTGGTGTCATTTTACAGCCCATTCCACCACCGCCATTATTCTTTACTTTGTTATTGTCTTTCCCTTCCAGAGCTCCGGCAGCCACACCAAATGACACATCAATCAATGGTAAGATAATCGTATCACCGACAGTGATTGCATCTCCTACTACCGTCTTCGAATGAATATAACCATCCATTCCTTTAAATAATGATTCTACCTTTGACTGAAAATTATTTTCTGATGCCATGTGTATTCTCCTTTCTATTTCCTGTATTTTTAATATACATGTAGCTTTCTGTATACATTTGTAACTTGCTTCTTACTTTCCGTGGTAGCGGCACTCTCTTTTTGCCTCTACCTTACCACGAATTTCACTTGCTTCTTACTTTCCGGGGTAACAGTGTCCTGTCTCACCGATATTTCGTCACCTCATCAATCATCTTTCTTTTGGCTCACTTGATTTGGTGAAATGCTTTTATTGTTTTGCGTATATTCTTATCAATCAGAAGACTGACACCTGATTTTACCATATGACACAGTCGGATGTGTCCCCTCAGCATCAGATCTCCTTCCAGAGTACTTCTTTCAAACTCTCCATTTACTTCCAGATGATTTCCGGTAAACACCGCCAGCACACATAGTATACCCAGAACCTGCCCGGTTGTTGCAGGATCTTCAAATCCAAATGTCAGAGTGCCCTCTGCTTTCCGTGGCAGGGTATGTCGCAGCAAGTATTTTAATTCTTTCAGTACATGATCCTTCGCCGCCTGTGTACAGGTTTTCCGCCAAAAATCAAGATAGATCTGACAAGTCTCATTCAGGTGTTCCATGCGCCCAGAAAAACTGTTTATTTTGTTACCGAGTTCTCTGATTTTTTGCCTCAGTTTTTCCGGCATTCGTACAAAACGTGCTATCAATTCCTGGATTTTACGTCCAAAACCCGCTATCTTACTGTCCTCCACCACATCATCCGACATCCTCATACTTCTGTCAGCCATATCGATCTCTTCAGCCTCTTCACAGCCAGGCTCTTCATCAGCCTCTTCTAACTCTTCTGTTCCGTCTGGCTTCTCGATCTCTTCTGCTTCACCACAGCCAGGCTCTTCATCAGCCTCTTCTAACTCTTCTGTTCCGTCTGGCTTCTTTGTCTCTTCATCTGCCCAATCAGCTATTTCTGTCTCAGTTGAGGTATGCACTATTTTCTGCTTTTTTTTCCTCTTTTTGGGCTTTTTATGAAGCAGAGAATGTCCCAGGATACGAACATCCATATTCATCTGTGCCCCATTATACTCTCCCAGCAGAGTGATCAGTCCCAATAGCCAGGAAATCTTTCCGTCTGCTCGAAAAGTTCCGACCACTGCGTTCATCCAGCCATCCAGGCCTTTCATTTCTTCCGCCTCTTCTCCTGAAGGAGAAGTCTTTTGCATCGACGCCTGATAGCGAACAGGTACCAGCAAAATCAGAGCCAGAATCAGCAGTAACAGTCCAAGAATGGACAGCAGCAAAATTCCGATTATTTTCAATATCAATAATATTATATGCAACATATTGCTCCTTTATGGACTTTTCTCCGACACCATTCTGTTTTCGTCCAAACGCTCATCAGCAGGCTTTCATCATCTTCAACGGACAATTGGCTCACTTACAATGGTTTTCTTTTTTGAGTCCAAGCACCCGGAAATCTCCACAATGG
Source organism: uncultured Marvinbryantia sp. (assembly GCA_934394985.1). Lineage (GTDB taxonomy): Bacteria > Bacillota > Clostridia > Lachnospirales > Lachnospiraceae > Marvinbryantia. Next base: position 68,970 of record CAKRRF010000011.1, on the reverse strand, counting down.
CTTTCTTTTCCTTACCGGATAATGAATGGTGAAGTCTTCTCCTTCTTTCAGACGGCTTCTCAGATAAGGTTCTACCCGAAAAGAATCGGTCTCTTTATACGCCTCCAGGATCACAGATGCTGCCAGTTCTGCTGCTTCGTCATATGACCTGGTCATACCCACGATCACAGGACACAAACGATGCATTACCGGCCAGAGCAACTGATCTGCCGACAGAATATCCAACAGGTTTTTCTCATTTGAGGCCAGTGTAATCAGATAGATACCCGGTGTACCAGCACCATGTTCAATCTTGTCAATGATCTTGTCTTTTTTCTCTTTTAAATCGTCACTCACATACAGTCCGGTGTACCAGTCCATCTATCATTCCCTCTATAGTCAGAAAGACCGATGAAGCTCTCATCAGTCTTTCCCTTTGAAATTCTTTTTACTTCCGCCCCATAAATTTGCTTTTTTTAAGTTCAGATATTCGTTGTATGCTCTCTCCAGCATCGTTCTCTCATTAGCAAATTTCAAAAGGTGGTACGCTTCATGGTACTTGTAATACCCTGAATCTACAAAATGTTCCTCGCGTTGTGGTTTACTGTAATAACTCTCGGAGCGCATAAGATACCAGTGTACATCTTTCTCCACTACATCTTCTGGCACATTAAATGAATACTGGCTTTTTCCAATATACTTCACAATGGAAGCCTGGACGCCGGTCTCCTCCAGCACTTCTCGCAGTGCTGTCTCTGTATACACTTCTCCCGGTTCTACGGTACCCTTTGGCAAAACCCATCCTTCGTACTTGTTCTTATAGCTCTTGAATAGCAGAAGAATCTTGCCTCGAAATATTACCACACCGCCACAGCTCGTTGCCTCAATCATTGCAATTCCTCCTGTTTGCGTTGTGTTTTTCTAAACATGGTACTAGTATACCGCTATTTTTTTAAATCCGCAACTTTTTTCTTAATATGTCTTCACTGAATTATAATAGGTGTTGAAAATTTCCCGTGCAATCGGCACTGCTGCAGAGCTTCCGGTGCCGCCATCCTCTGCAATCACACTGACAACAATGTCCGGATCATCTACATTGGAAAATCCGACAAACCAGGAATGTGTGGAAAAATTACTTTCTGCACCAGTGTTGCCATCCACCTCATATTCTGCGGAACCGGTTTTTCCTGCTATTGTAACACCCATGTCGCTCAGTGAAGAAGCAGTTCCTCCATTTACTACGCTCTGCATAAATTCATTCAATGTCTGTGCTTCGCTGGAAGTCATCAGTTTTTTATATTCCATTTTTTTCGTTTCACTTACCTGAATACCATCCGTGTTCTCGATACGATCCACGAAATATGGTGTCATCAGCACGCCGTCATTTGCCACAGCCGATACGATCAATGCCATATGGAACGGAGATACCAGTGTGTCACCCTGACCGATTGCTGTCTGCATGGTCTCACCAATCGATGAATTTTTATTTAGTGAAAACTGACTGCTGCTATATGGCAGTACTGTCGGCAGCTTCCCGTTAAAAAGCAAGTCTTCACAGGTCTGAGCAAAGCTGTCATTATCCAGCTGAAGACCGATATTCGCAAAGGATGTATTACAGGAATGCTGGAAGGATCCCTGCAGATCTTCAAATCCATGTACTTCATAATCATAGCATTTAATCGTCACATCTGACTGCGTCATACTGCCCTGGCAGTCATAGGTGTAATTCATATAATCATTCGGATATTCTCGCATGTATTCCAGTGTAGTCAGGATCTTAAACGTAGATCCCGGCGGATACATTCCCTGGGTCGCACGGTTCAGCAGCGGACTCTGAGAATCATCTGCATTCAAAATCTCCCACTGATTTTCCATATCATTTGGATCAAAATCTGGCTTAGAAACCATGGCCAGTACTTTTCCTGTGGACGGTTCCATTACGACCACGGCGCCTTTATAAGCTCCCAGCGCATTGTATGCCGCCTGCTGCAGACGGCTGTCCAATGTCAGCACAAGACTGTCGCCTCTGAGCTTTTCATTCTTTTTCTCACTGCCTACCTGTTCCTGTATCGACGTATTGGCCGTCATCAGATCATTATTATAGATTGCTTCCAGTCCGGATTTTCCATTCACAGTATATCCTACTACATGAGCAAAAATATTTCTCCATGGGTACACACGTGTCTCGGTATTATCCTCTGCTACATTCGTTCCAGCCAGCACCTCTCCGTCAGCTGAATAAATTGTCCCCCGGATCACATAAGCTTCCTGCGCATCTCCCTTTGTGTTATTTGGATTGCGCTTCACATCATCCAGCAGTTTTACGTTGAAATAAACAAGATAGCCTATCAATGCAAGAAACATGGCAGAAAACAGATATGCCATTTTGATGTAAGCTTTATTGCGCACTTTCTTTGGCACATGCTTTTCCATATTCTTTTTCTTTTTTTCTTCCCGCTGTGGCTCCTCTTCATGGATATTCTGTTCCAAATTCTCCGAAGAAGCTCCGTTTACAAAAGATGGAATATCGATGGTCTTATCTGTAGTATCTTCCCTGTCCCATCTGCCATTCTCTTTCTTCTCTGAATCTCTCAATTTGTTCCTCCTCATCTTCACGAAGAATATACAGTCCCTGAATAATTGCAAACATCATTACAGTACTCAGCATGGAACTTCCTCCATAGCTGACCAGTGGAAGCGTCACTCCGGTCATCGGAATGAACTTCATGGCACCGCCAACCGTCAGGAATACCTGCACTGCATACATGGTTCCAAGTCCCAGTGCTACCAGACGATAAAAGCGGTTGGAAAGCCGCATTGCAATATTCACAAACATAATATAACAGCTCATACATACCAGAATCACACAGATGGAAAACAGTCCCCCCAGTTCTTCTGTAATAGCTGAAATCATAAAGTCCATTTCAACCAGCGGTATACTGTCTGGAGTACCGTTCATGATACCGGTTCCCAGCCAGCCGCCTGCTGCCATTGCGAACAGGGACTGTGCCACCTGATAGCCGCTTCCGGAATAATCTGCAAATGGATTCTGCCAGATCTCTACTCGTGCCCGGATATGGGAAAAGAGATGATAAGCTCCCACCGCCGCTACCGAACCGGCTGCCACACCTGCCAGTGCATAGATCACTTTTCTGGTAGAAACATACAGCATCACCAGATACGTCACAAAATAAATCAATGCGCTTCCCAGGTCTGTGGAATATACCAGAATCAGCACATGAAGTGCCGCCACGACCGTAGCAATCACGATATCTTTGAATGTCTTTGCGTTTCCGAGCATACCGGCAATGCAAAAGACAAAAATAATTTTAATAAACTCTGATGGCTGCACACTGATACCGCCAATCACAAATCCCAGCTTGGCTCCATAGGTCGTCTGAGCCGCCACAGCCACCACGCCCAGGCCGCCGATACCGATCATGGCATACAGCCAGGTCCACTTGGTCAGAATCCGTACCTTGCGGATAATCGCCGGAATCAGCAGTGCCACCACGGTGGAAATGATCACAATCTTAAACTGCTTTACACCCTCATCAAAGGACAATCTGGTAATCATGATAAACCCGATCGTAATCAGCATACACATATGATTGACTACCAGCTTAGATGCTCTCGGATACAGATTACGGAAAAATACCAGCGTTGCCGCCAGATAGATAAACTGCGCTCCGTACAGAAACATCAGATTCAGATCTCCCTTTTTCAGATACATGATGACAAACGCAATAAAATGGATCATAAACATCATCAGATTCTGTCTGATAAACAGGAAATCTTTGTCATCTTCATCATTTTTACTGAATACGACATAGCTCTGCATGGTATAGATTGCCATGAGAATCAGTATCGCATATCTTGAAAACTGAATAATTAAACTAGTCACCTTATCTCCCCTTTATTCCACGCCTCGTTTCAAATGCCCCCGTGTGAATGCAACCTCCGGTACCGTCACATCTTTTCGTTCCACAAATGCTTCCCGGTATCTTTTCAGCACTTCTCCGGTTTTTTCGGCAGATTCTGTAGTAAATCTCATCCGCAGAGAATCTGGATGAATCGATGCCACTGTCCTGGTCTGGTCTGCCAGTTCTGTCACAGCACTGTTGTAGAGAATATTATAACAGAAGCTGCAGTCATTCTTCACAGAAAAATATTTGTTCTTCCTGTCTTTCAGCTGCAATACCTTTCGTGTTCTATGGCATCCTGACGTATTCTTCTGAAAGCACTGAGCGGTCACCATCAATGGTGTATGCCCATATACGATCAGCTCCTGCGGTATCGCACCCTTGATCTGCCTAAGCTCCTGTTCCGTCAGTTCTTCCGGCAGGGTCATCCAGGCAATCTCTTCTTTTTTCCAGAACTGCATTGCTCTGCTGTTCCAGATATACATGTTTGCATCCAGGGCTATTTTACCATGATATCCCGTCTCCTGTAAATATTTCATCTCTTCCAGATTCTTAATCAGAAGACCGTCAAACTTCTGCAACACTTCTGCCATCTCTTTTTTCTGAGAAAAATAATTTCTGTTTTCTTCCCGAAAAATCCACGGCATAACATACCAGCATTCCATATGCCGTTCATGACTTCTGGAAATATCCGTCGGTGCCTGTTCCAGAAATGCTTTGCCGGAATCATACCGCATACTGCTGATACAGACTCGTGTCAGTCCGCCGCAGCGAAGCACCTCCTGTAGCTGTTCCTGGGTCTGTACCTCGGCTGTCAGCTCCGGAATCGTTTTGTTATCGGATGTATCCCTTTGTTCTTCCTCTGCAAAACGTACCGTTGTTCCAGACTCCTGACGATAATCGGCCTGCAGAATCTGACGACGCAGTTCTTCCACTGCTTTTCTTCGCAGCTCATTTAGCTCCTGCATTGGCACGAAAATCTGCTCATCCATTATCACATCCAGCTGCCTCCACTGGAAATCAGTCTGTCCAAGTCTGCTGATCTGACGGCGTACTTCTTCCTCTGTCACCGGTCGCTTCTGTGCAGTCTGTACTTCCTGTCCGGTCACTGACACAGTATATCCCTGGCTGCTGACCTGAAGCTTCGCATTTTTTCCTGTTTTCAGTAGTAATATCCCATCTGCCGCTACTTTATAAGGCGTATCCAGATATTCTTTTTTCAGGCGCTGAAGTAGCTGTTCATTTCTGGTGCGGTAAAATAATGCAGATTTTTCCGGTTTTCCCTTTCCAATCTTTACAGCAAAAACAGCTCCCTTTGCCACCTTCGTTGTCAGAGTAACTTCTGTTTTTCCATCTTTTTCTTTTTTACTGCGCAGTTCCAGCACATCCTGCGGATACAGATCTTCCAGTGCCTTCCATCGAATTCCTTTTTCGGAAAAAATTGGCTTTGCTGCTTCTGTACCCCAGTGATTCGGGCGTTCCATGGACATCATATCTTTTCCATTATGCTGATAATAATATCCTGTAGAAAATCCACCACGATTGTAAAGATCCATCAATATACTGCGATCCTGATCTGATACCTGATAGTTCTTTTTTCCATACTGCAGATAACGATCGATATATTTTCGGTAAACGGCTGTGATACCTGCCGTGTATTCCGGTTTTTTCATGCGTCCTTCCATTTTGAAAGAATAAACGCCGTTTTCAATCAGATCCGGAATCAGATCCAGTGTACACATATCCTTCGGACTCATCAGACAGGACTGTTCCTCTCTGGAAATCAGTTTTCCGTCCTCATACAGCTGATACGGCAGTCTGCATGGCTGGGCACATCTTCCCCGGTTGCCGCTTCTTCCACCGATCATGCTGCTCAGCAGACATTGTCCGGAATAGCAGAAACACAAAGCTCCATGTACGAAGCTCTCGATCTCCACCGATACCTGATCATGAATCTTCCGGATCTCTTCCATGGAAAGCTCCCGGGCTGTCACGATTCTGGCTGCTCCACGTTCCTTCAGCCATGCAGCTCCACGGACACCGGTGACTGTCATCTGCGTACTGGCATGAAGATCCATCTCCGGGAACTCGTCTCGTACCATCTGAAATACTCCAAAATCCTGTACAATCACAGCATCCAGTCCTTCACGATAAAATGGCAGCAGATACTCATATACTTCTTCCATTTCTTTTTCTTTCACCAGAGTATTGACCGTCAGATACAGTTTTTTTCCGCGAAGATGAGCATAGTCGATTGCTGCTTTCATCTTCTCTGTATCCAGATTGTCTGCAAATGCTCTGGCGCCAAACTTCGTACCGCCGATATACACTGCATCTGCTCCTGCCCGATATGCTGCCATCATGCTTTCCCAGGAGCCGGCAGGTGCCAGTAATTCTACTTTCATCTATATTGCGCCTTTCTGTTTATTCAAAGATGCCAGGGTCTCGTGCAGGCATGGACTCTGGCTCATTACTCATGTAAAGAAATCAGGCTGCCGTAATCCCTCTACAGGATCCTGCAGCCTGCCTTTATTTCTTTTTTAAATCATCTATTTGTCTCTGCAGATCAATCAGAGTATGCTTCAGATCAAAGATTTCTTTGTCTCTGGATGTAATCCCGTCTTCCAGAATCTCTGCCTGCTTCTTCGCCTTAAAATAATCATCTGCGATATTGAGCTGTACCAGAATGCTCTTCATATCGTTGGACTGACGCTTATAACTCTCCAGCTTCTGAATCTCAGTCAGCTTATTATTCAGGTAATAGCCAACCTTCTGAATATATTCTTCGCTTTCATAACCACTGATCACAAAGATCTGACCATTAATGACCACTTGTGTCTGGTTCCTCGCTGACATAACACTTCCTCCTCATTTGTATGAAATCAGTATATCGAACTTCTACGGGAATTGCAAGCCCAGATGATGATAAGATTTTTCAGTCGCCACTCTGCCTCTCGGCGTCCGGATCAGAAATCCTTTTTTCAGAAGATACGGTTCATATACATCTTCAATGGTACCTGCATCTTCACCTATGGTAGCTGCCAGTGTGTCCAGTCCCACCGGACCTCCCTGAAATTTTTCAATCATCGTAATCAGCAGATTTCGGTCCGTTACATCCAGTCCATACGTATCTACCTCCAGCAGATCCAGTGCAAAACTGGCTGTCTCTCTGGTAATCTTTCCATCGTATTTTACCTGTGCAAAATCCCGCACTCTTTTCAGCAGACGGTTGGCAAGTCGTGGCGTTCCTCTGGATCTTTTTGCCAGTTCCAGAGCTCCTTCCGGTTCTATTTCCACATCCAGGATTTTTGCCGAATTGCAGATAATCTCCGACAGTTCTTCTTCTGTATAAAATTCCAGATGGTGAATCACACCAAAACGATCACGCAGAGGTGCTGTCAAAAGCCCTGCTCTCGTAGTCGCTCCCACCAGAGTAAACCGTGGCAGATCCAGACGAATCGAACGGGCCGCTGCTCCTTTGCCGATCATAATATCAATGGCAAAGTCTTCCATGGCCGGATACAATACCTCTTCTACCTGACGGTTCAGACGATGAATCTCATCTACAAACAGGACATCTCCTTCCTGCAGGTTATTCAGTATCGCTGCCATCTCCCCCGGTTTTTCAATCGCAGGTCCGGATGTGACCTTCATATGAACGCCCATCTCATTGGCAATGATTCCGGCAAGGGTAGTTTTTCCCAGACCAGGCGGTCCGTAAAACAGTACATGATCCAGAGAATCACCTCTTTGTTTTGCCGCCTCAATATAGATCTTCAGATTTTCCTTTGCCTTTTCCTGTCCGATATAGTCTTTCAGCATCTTAGGACGCAGACTTGTCTCTATGCGGGAATCCTCCGGCAAAACCTCTGTTTGAATTACTCTTCTATCCATGTACGCTACATTCTCCTAAAATGCCATTTTCTTCAGTGCAGCCTTCAGCAGTTCTTCTGTATTCAAATCACCGCCGGTATCCGCCGCACGTACTGCCTTCAGTGCTTCTCCTCCCGGATAGCCCAGTGCTACCAGTGCCTGCACCGCTTCTTCCTGTACCTGTCTGGTTGTTCCGGCAGGCACACTTCCTTCTGTATGTTCTGACAGAGTACTGTCAAAGGTCTCTTGCAGGTCAAATTTATCTTTTAATTCTAATATCAGCTTCTGTGCTGTCTTTGGTCCGATCCCAGGTGCTTTGGCTATGGCCTTGGCATCTCCTGCTAGTACCGCAAAACGGATATCGTTGGCTGACAGTGCAGAAAGCATGCCCAAAGCCGCTTTCGGACCGATTCCATTTACACTCAGCAGCAGCTGGAATACATGAAGATCATCTTTTCTTAAGAAACCATACAGCTGCATGGCATCTTCCCTCACTTGCAGGTAAGTGAACAGCTTCACCCTGTCTTTTCGCCCGGAAAGTGCACTGGCATCCCGTCCGGTGATAAATACACCATAGCCTACCCCATTCACATCCAGCAGTACTTTTGTTTCTTCGAGCTCTTCAATTTCACCCTTTAAAAATGATATCATGCTATTCTCCCAGTTTCTGATAATGATACTGTCCGTTTTTTCCTTCCAGGCGATAGCCTTCTCCATTGCCCGCCTGAAAATCATAATAGGATCCTGCAGGCACTCCCACAGCCTCCAGAATGCTCATGATCGTTCCACCATGTGCTACAATGGCAGTGATCTTATCCTCCGCTTGCGCTTGCTCCAGTTCTTTTTCCAGCTGATAAAATGCCTGAATACTCCGTTCCTGAAATTCTTCTCTGGATTCTCCTCCCGGAAACGGAAGCTGTCCGTTACTGTCAATCCATTTCTGATATGCTTCATTTCCGGCCAGCTCCATATAATTCTGATTCTCAAATGCTCCAAAATCACATTCCCGAAAATCCGAAATCAGATGCTGTTCTTTTCCCGGAAACAGTATCTCTGCCGTTTCCCGACAACGCAGCATCGGACTGCAATATAGGAAATCCGGACACGGGTATCTGTGCGATTCCAGAATCCGGGTCAGCAACGCCCGGCCCTCATGGCACAGTGGTTCATCCGTTGTGCCTATATAACGTTTTTTCTGATTGCCGGCTGTCATCCCATGCCGGATCAAATACAGAATCATATCTTTTCTCCTTTAATATACACAGCGTTACCAGCCAGCACACGGATTACATGCGCAGATTCCCCGGCCGCCAGACAGCAGATCCGTCCTGTTTTCTCTCGCCAGTCACGTTCAAACCGGTCCATAGGCACAATACCATATCCGATCTCATCAGAGATCAGTATCAATTTCGGATTCGCATTTTTTAATGCTTCAAAAAACGCATCCACGTCCTGCTTCTGCTCCATCATTCTTCGAATCAGCATATGAAAGCAGTTGACTGCTTTTGCCTGAAGGACATCATCTGGTTCACAGGATGATCCATCCAGAATTTCTTCTTCTCTCAATCCGAATATTTTTTTTGCAAGTTCTGTTTTTCCCTGATATGCCCCGCCAATCATCAGTTCCATTGTTTCACCCTATCCTGTTATCCTATCAAATGCATTGCAATTACCGTCACGAAAGCCATGGACAGTTCACACACCTGCAGGAAAAATCCTGCCAGATCACCTGTGATACCTCCAAACTTCCGGTATGACATATATCGATACCATGCAAAAACCAGAAGCGCAGTGGCAAAGCACAGCGTTCCGATCACCGGATCCGTCAACACCATCAGTACCGCACAGGCCACAATATAAATGATCATTGTCACTGCTACCGTTTTCTTCTGTGCAGAATCGGAAAATGTCGCTGCCAGTCCGCTTTTTTTTGCCTTTTTAAATACTACCACTGCCAGTCCGCTGAAGGCTCTGGATAATGCATAACCAATGGCCAGAAGACGCACTGCACGCATATCCACTGCATGAAATACACCGTAATTCAGCACAAAATAACAGCATCCCATCAGAATGGCAAAAGCTCCGGCATGAGAATCTTTTAAAATCTCCAGCTTTTCTTCCATAGTCTTATAAGAACTCAATGCATCACAGGTATCCAGAAATCCGTCAAAATGAATTCCACCTGTAATGATAATCGGTATCAGTACCAGTATCGCTGCAAAGAGATCCTCGTTTCCGGTTATTCTCATTCCCACATGTACCCAAAGTGTCATCACCGCACCGATCACGGCTCCGATCACAGGAAAAAAACAAAATACGTATCGCATTCGTTCTTCTGTCCAGTCGATATGCGGCATTGGTATTTTGGAATACATTGCAAATGCAATGATCAGGTTATATATCAGATTCATTTGTTATCCTTTCTGCAGCACCGGAATCGTATAGACTACCTCCACTACCTGATCTGCCAGTCCGCTTAAAGCCTGATTCACCATACCGAGACATTTGATATATTGCCCGGTCCATTCATCATACTGCATGCCGTCTGAAAAGACCTCATTGGTGACAATCACCAAGTGGCTGCACTGATTCTTCAGCTGCATGACACCCTTCAGGATCTTTTCTGCGGTCTGCTCCATATGAGCCATGCCGTCTCTGACAAACAGTTCGTTTGCCACCAGATTTGACATACACTCCAGCAGAATGGCGCCCTTCTTTTCCAGTCGGACATCCTGCAGATCAAAAGGACATTCCACCGTGACAAACTGTTTATCGGCACGCATCGCCCTGTGACGATCCACTCTTTTCTGACTTTCTTCGTCTCTGTTCTCCATGGTAGCAAGATAAAAACGCGGCATCTGTCCGAATTCCTGAATCCGCTGCTCTGCATAAGCTGACTTGCCGCTTCCACTGCCACCGGTCACTACTATCATCATATTCTTTTTTCCTACTTCAATTCCACATACGCATCGATTTCAATATCTTCAAATGTGCTCATCTGCTTGTAAATCTGAGTCGCCAGATCCAGAATCGGGAATAAGGTCACTGCTCCGGTTCCTTCACCCAGGCACATATCACAGTGCAGTGCAGCTTCTTTTCCTAATGCATCCAGAACCTTTTTCGCAGCAGGCTCTTTTGATACATGGGATGCCATGATAAAGTCTCTACACTGCGGACAAATATGAACAGCTGTCAGTGCCGCTGCACTGGATATAAATCCGTCTATCACGATCGGCACACGATAAATCGCACCACCAATGAATACACCTGCCATTCCGGCAATATCGAATCCACCCAGTGCTGCCAGTGCATCAATCGCATCTGTAAAAGATGGGCTGTAATCCGCAATCGCCTTACGCACTACGGCAATCTTCTTCTCAAGGGCACTGCTGGTCAGTCCGGCACCTCTTCCTGTCATATGTTCCACATCTTCGTTCAGAAAATAAGATGCCAGGGCACTACTGGTAGTAGTATTGCCGATTCCCATCTCACCGGTAGCGATAATTTTATATCCCTGCTCAGAAAGCTCACGTACTTTTTCAATACCGACCTCCAGAGCTCTTTCCGCTTCTTCTCTGGTCATTGCCGGTTCTTTTGCCATATTTTTCGTACCATAGGCGATCTTATGATTTTCCAGTTTCGTATCTACCGCAATACCGATATCGATTGGGAAAATCTCTGCTCCGGTCTGTTTGCACAGAATCGCTGCCGTAGCTTTATCAGATAAGAAATTTTCTGATACGATAGCCGTCACATTCTGCTCAGACTGGGTGACACCTTCCGCTACCACTCCATTATCTGCGCACATTACGATCAGTGCTTTTTTATCATAAGATACATTGGCATCGCCACTGATCCCTGCTGTCTGCATTACCAGATCTTCCATTTTTCCCAGGCTATGCAGTGGCTTGGCAATGCTGTCCCAGCGCTTCTTGCTCAATTCCTGTGCCTGTGTATCTAATGTCTGTAATTCATATTCTTTTTTGTTAATTGTAATCTTCATATAATTCCCCCTCCAGTCATCTTTTCCATTATAGAAAAAACACATGTTTGTGTCAAGTATTGTAAATAGAAAGAATCTGCCATGTACTGTTTACACATACTTTCGTTTTTCAAAAAAAGAGCATCGCTCCATAACTGGTTTCACAGTTGTTTTACGATACTCTTTTCTGATATTACTTATTCAGTTCTGCAATTGCTGCCTTATATTCCTGTGTATATCTGGTCGCGTATAACGGAAAGGCTTTTTTTCTGTAATTGTACAGTTTTTTCAGAAACTGTGCATCTGATGTCGTACTCTTTGGCTTGATAGCCTTTACTGCATTGAACGCGCTTGTCTGTCCATGCTGAATGGAGTAGCTGAAGACTGCCCCCTTCACCACTTCTGATCTGGATGCAATATCAATGCCTGCTGCCTGAATCTTACGTTCTACATTATCGTAATAGTTGATTCTGGCAAAGGTATCCTGCATCTCTGAGAACGTTCTGCTGTTGCGTTTATAAATCTTGTGCCATGCCTTATAAAAATCAGAATTGTTCAGCAGCTTGCTGCCATTCTTATACTTTGCGTATGATTCAAATTCCTTGCATACCAGAGGATTTGTCGCATATGCATATTTTACAAACGGAAGCAGTGCGTAACGATAATCAAACTGGTATGCACCGCATGCTTTTCCATTGTCTCCGCCTGTCTGGTTGTAAGCTGCAGAGCCGGACTCGAATTTCAGGAAAAACAGCATCTCCCCTGTTGGTGCTCCACTCTCCGGTGTCACGGTGCAGACTCCACTGGAATTTACCGTATAGGTACGGTCTCTGTATTCTACTGTAGTGTTACGCAGCAGTTCTCCTGTATCAGGATCAAAATAATACAGATTGCCGCCGACAGAGAATACACCGCAGGCACGTTGGCCTTTCATCGGTTTTGTCTTAATCAGATAATAAGTCTTATAATTTACTGTGAGCCAGCCAGTCTGCATAAAATTATCAAAATAATATTCTTTATCTCCAACGGTTACCCAGCCGGTCTGCATCACACCCTTTTCATTAAAATAATAGGTGCGCTTGTTTTTAAACGTAAACATCCCAGTTGCTGCATAACGTTTGCCGCTTACAAAATAATATCTCTTATTTTTTACAGTCACCCAGCCTGTTCTGTTTACCCCTTTTTTATCAAAGTAATAAAGCTTCCCTTTGATCGTAGTAAGTCCGGTGGCCAGTCTTCCGTTTGGCTTTGCATAATAACGCTTTTTCCCTACTTTAAACCATTTTCCTTTTACTGCTTTACCGTCTGTTCCATAATAACGGATCACACCGCTCTTTGATGTCTTAAATCCTTTCTTTGCTGCGCTGGCCTGTACCGGAATGCACAGAACTGCCAGCATCAGAAGTAAGGTAAACCAGATTCCAGCTTTTCTCTTTTTCACTTCGTTTCCTCCCTTATCCAAAATAATGTTCCCCAACCTTCAGCGTTCCACTGAAGGTATTAAAATAATAGTAGCCTTTCAGTACGGAGCCATGCTCCAGCACATACTTTGCCGCTTTCACACACTGCGCCTGAATAGCCTTTTTACTGTGATACAGGCTGGACAGCGTACCGTTGCCCGCCGGTGTGAACTGACCGGACTGAAACAGGACACCCCTGATCGTATTCGGGAACTTCTTGCTATGTACCCGGTTCATCACTACACTGGCAACACATTTTTTTCCGTAATAGGACTGATTTCCTGCTTCCAGATAGGTAATTGCCGACAACCAGCGAATCTCTTCCTGTGTCGGCGGATTCTTAGGGTTCTTATTTCCTTTTGTAATGACGCCTTTTTCATTCACATAGCTGTCATCTACCCACTGACTGGTCACCATCACACCGTCACGTCCATAGTAGTGTTTGTTCACCCATCTGGATTTCGTCTTTCCAGTCTCCCTGTCACAGTAACAGATTCCCGCAGGCGTCTTTATCTTTCCGTAACGAATCCTGCCGTTGGTGCCATAGTAGAACCAGTATTTTCCGGTCTTCTTCCAGGTATCACGAACCATTTTTCCGTCAGATCCATAATAATAACTGCCGACCCGTCTGTTACGCATTCTTCCGCTGCTGCGTGATGCATAATACCAGTCATCACCGACTTTGAATCTTCCAGTTTTCAGATTACCACGTTTATCAAAATAATACCACTTCTTTTTTATCTTCATCCATCTGGACTTTACATATTTTCCGGATGAAGTGGTATACTTTCTCCCTGTTCTGGTCTGTTTCCAGGCAGCTGAACCGCCTGTGCCTCCAAGTATCAGAACCGTACATAACATGGCAATCGTGAGGTATAGCTTTTGCTTTTTCATAACTGTCCCTTTCATACTTTTGTATTTTTTATTACAAAAATATTAAAAAACTATTGTGATTATAATACATTATGTTGCTTTTGTCAACTTTTGTGTAAATTACACCATATTTATCAGATAATCACACAAATCATTCCGTGTTTCGATTCATCCAGTACCCGTTCAATTACTCTGCGCACCTTGTTCTGACTCTCTTCCCCAAACTGGTCCAGCTTTGTCTGCATTCCTTCCTGCATCAGCTGCTCTACTGTTTTTCCAAAGAAATTGATTTCCCAGATTCCCTCCGATTCCGCAGCACCGTCTTTGATATAGCGAACCAGATCTTCTGCCTGCCCCTCTGTTCCCACAATCGGGGAAATCTCGGTATCGGTTTCTGTCCGAAGCAAATGAACCGTTGGGCTGACTGCTTTCATCTTTACTCCGTAACGATTACCTGTATGTGTCATAACCGGTTCTTCCCAGTGAACCTCTTCTCTTCCCGGCAGGATCACACCATATCCGGTCTCCCGGACACTTTTTAATGCTTCCTGCACAGATTCGTATTCCCTCTTCCTGGTACTCAGCTCGCGAATCAGTGAAATCAGCTGATATTCCCCCTCAACAGGAATCCCGGCCAGCTCTGACAGCATCGTATAATAATATTCTTCTTTTATGCTGATCTGAAACCGAAGTGGGGCATCTTCACCGGTTCCTGTCTCTTCTGTAAATACATTTTTTATAAATGGCAGATTTTTCAGTCTGCTTCCGATTCGTTCCTGCCAGTTTTCTTCTGTCCGGTTCTTCATTTCCTCCTGCAGAATCTGAATCATCTGCTGTTTTATTTCATGATCCTGTGGCAATGTTTCCATCCATTTAGGAACATAGCATTCTATCTGATACATAGACAAGAACCTCCTTCTTATACTTTTTAAAGTATATTCGAAGGAGGTTCTCTTTATGATCAAATCTGACCTGTTACTATGTTTTTTCTCTTTTTCTTATGGATCTGTGGTCTTTTTTTCAGATATACATTTCTGGTATACCAGAAGCAGGCATCCTCTCCCTTTTTATCCAGAATCCGCAGAAGATGTTCGATCTCTTTCATCGTCTCCGGATGCATCAGGTAATGACTCTTTCCTCTCAGAAAATACGCCAGCGGATCATGCTGTGTATAGGTTTCTTTATTATATACCTTGGAAGCGGCGATCCGGTCTGCCAGCATTTCTGCCACGTATTTTTTGGGCATCCGCATTCCGCCCATCACATGATCTTTGTCATCCAGCTGATAATCGATCCAGTACTCAAAATGATGCTTGTTTCTTCCCTTATGATGCAACCAGGCTGCGGAATATCCTTTGTCTTCCCGTTCTGCATTATTAGGGCTCCGGTTTCCCTGATAATATTTTGCGCCAATCAGAAACTCTGACGGCATGTATTTTGACATATCGTGCAGTAGTCCCTGACGATACAGTCCCAGCTTGAAGCAGTGCTCCATCACCAGCTTTTTATGTTCGGTTATGGTTTTAAAATGTCCTGCCGGATTCCACATTCCTGTCTTTACACTCCTCTTCTCCGGTAAGCAGCACGATCGTACGCTCCGGTATCTTTATCAACTTTTCATTTTTGCCGATCATCTCCGGCACTGTCAATACACTGTCTTTCTGAGAGGTATCTATTTTTCTGATCCATCTCATCTTTTCCGGAAGCTTTGGAAGCGCCAGCTCCTGAGGCTGTGGATGAAAATTATAAATCACATACAGAAAATGATCTTCTTCCACATAGCTGCCACAATACAGCATACCGATTTGCCGTTGTGTATATCCAAAATCTCCGTACCATGCTTTCTGGCTGTGATAGGACAAATCCGGATAACCACATGCCTTCTGATCAGTAAAACTGTATTCTTTTTTTCGGCGCAGCAGTTTTTCTGTCTTGCGCAGACTGATCAGGCTTCGTACAAAGCTGACAAACTTCAGATTTTTTTTGTAGGCGCCCCAATCTGTCCAGGATACTTCATTATCCAGACAGTATGGATTATTATTGCCTTTCTGCGAATTGCCAAACTCATCTCCTGCCAGCAGCATTGGGGTACCCTGTGAGAAAAACAGCAGCATCATGGCATTTTTCTTTAATCTGGTACGAAGTGCTGTGACATCCCGTTTTCTGGTATCTCCTTCAAATCCACAGTTCCAGCTGTAATTGCACTGACAGCCATCCCTGTTCTGTTCTCCGTTTTCTTCATTGTGCTTCTGATCATAAGATACCAGATCCTGCAGAGTGAATCCGTCATGACCGGTAATATAATTGACGATACCATAGCCTGCCGGATTTCGTCTGATGCGAAATGCCATGGCTTCCAGCATCCCTTCGTCGCCCTTCATGCTTCGTCTGCAGTCATTCAAAAATCCGTCATTCATCTCTGCCATCTGGGAAAGCTTCAGCTTTTTCTCATCCAGATCGCCGCAATAATAAGCCAGAAGCTTGCAGTCTGAAAACAGAGGATCCCCTGCCAAATGGCGGGTCAGATCTGTGTTTCCCATGATGCGGAATCCATCTATCTGATATTCTTCCATCCAGTACCGCAGAATACGAATCTGCTCTCTGAGCACGGTCTCTTCTGAAAAATAAAACTCCAGAATCACTTCCATTTTCTGCTCATGAAAGGCCTTTACCATCGCTTTAAATTCCAGTACCGGATTATCTGTGGCTGCATATTTTGTTTTCGGTGCAAAATAAAATCCTGTCTTGTAACCCCAGTAATTCTTCTGCTGCTCTATCTTTTTTATCGGTTTGATCGATATTCCTTTCTTTTTCACATCCTCCGTCGGCAGTTCTCTTTCTTCAAATTCGCAGACCGGCATCAGAATGATCTGATTGACCCCCAGCTTTTTCAGATATGGGATCTTTTCCTGCAGTCCCAGAAATGTACCACGATGTGCCACTCCAGATTTTTCATGCATTGTGTAATTCCGCACATGAAGATGATACATGATGCCATCTTCATAGGGAATGCGCGGCTTTTTGCTTTTTCCCCAGTCAAAAGACTCCATCCGAAATTCTCCCTGTGTTTCCTCTCCGTTTTCGGAATGCCAGATACCTCTGGCACCGGGATCTGTCATAATCTTTCCCTGAACTTTATAATTGTAACGATATGCCGCTGTATCCAGATCACGCACTTTTATCGTACGCAGACTTCCCTGCATATTTTTTTCCGGAAACGGCAGCTCTGCTGCCAGCTTGCCAGATTCTTTTTCATATAGACACAGAGAGATCTCTGTCCCTGTTGGCACAGCGACAGTAAAGCAGATTCCTCCTGCTTCCATTCTTACTCCGGGTTCATAAAATCCTCCCGTTTTTTCGTCAATTTCAAACGTTTTTTTCATGCTGTATTCTTATACCCTTTCTGTAAGAATCATTTAACTAAATCTATCAAGTAGCGCAGCGAATTGCGAATATCCACCTGACTTTCAGTATATCACAGGATTTTCAAAAATCCAATTCCGAGGTTGCATTTATACGCTCTTTCTGATAAAGTGATTCTAAGATACGAATATAGTTCGATCAATAAAATGAAATGAGGTAAAAAAATGAGCAATCAGAATTTTGATGCAGGATGCAACGGCAGCTGCTCTACCTGCAGCAGTGACTGTGAAACAGGACAGGCAACTGTTACCCTTACACTGGATAACGATGAGGTCCTGGAATGTGCCATCCTTACCATTTTCCCTGCAGGCGGAAACAATTATATCGCACTGCTTCCACTGAATGAAAATGGAGAAAATGAAGATGGAGAAGTATTCCTGTACCGTTATAAAGAAGTAAACGGCGCTCCATCTCTGGAAAATATTGAGGATGATGACGAATACGATCTGGCAGCAGAAGGCTTCGACAACTGGCTGGATACCCAGGAGTTCGATGATATGGAGCTGGATGATATTGTAGAATAGGTAGCTATTCCCATCAGAAACGGAGAATCCTTCAGGGGTTTTCCGTTTTTTTCTTTTATAGAACAGATGTACAGCTTTTCTGATGCTCTTGTCATGCCAACATAAAACATTCTTCTTTCTTCTTCTACATCCGACTGCAATACCGCCTTTTTATATGGAATAATGCCTTCATTTACATCCAGAATAAATACCAGCGGATATTCCAATCCCTTGGCACTGTGCAGCGTGGAAAATGTCACTTGATTTTCTGCTTTTCGATTTTTCTGGTTCTGATTTTTCAGCATCTGACCATATTCTTCTATATGTGCAAACCATGCTTCTGCTGTCTGAAATCCTCTGGCACTTTCCTGTAGCTGATCCAGCAGCTCCAACAGATCTTCCGCTGCTATTTTTCGATATTCGGCATATTCCTGAAGATAGCTTTCATATCCAATTCCGTGACGGATATAGTTGATCGCCGTATACGGATCCATTTTCTGAAGCATCCGCAGGTCTGATTCGAACTGATCAAATTTTTTTATCATCCAGTATTTATCATCATAATATCGGCGCAGACGTTCAAAATCCACCACTGGCTGATCCAGGCATTCCCTTCCTACGTACCGTTTCGGCCGATTGATGATCTGCAGAATCACATTTCGTTCTCTGTTTCCTGCAGCTGCCTTCAGGTAGGCAATCATATTGCGGGCAATCCAGTGTTCGTAAATATTCGGAATCACATCACGCATATAGAATGGCACATTGTATTCCATAAAACGCTGCGAAATTACCCTGGCATCCATATTATTACGGTATAGGACTGCCACCTGATCGTATTTTCCACCTTCCGCCACGTATTCTTTTATTTTTTTCATGATAAACAGACTCTCCTGATTCTGATTCGGAAATTTCAGGAATCCAATCGGAGCGCCCTCCTCTTTTACTTCTTTGATTGCCTTGTCATATCGGGTCACATTTCTGCCGATCACTTTTGCCGCAGCCTTTACGATATTTCCCGGACAACGGAAATTATAATCCAGAACTATTTTATGGACATCCGGATAAGCCTTTGGAAACTGGAGCATGATCTCCGGTTTGGCTCCGCGGAAACGATAAATAGACTGATCATCATCTCCTACAATGAACAGATTATTCTCTGGTCTGGCCAGCAGTCGTATGATCTCATACTGTAGTTTATTGATATCCTGAAATTCATCAATCAGAATATACTGATATCGTTTCTGCCATCCTGCCAGAATATCTTCTCTCTGAGTCAGAAGTTCCCAGGTACATACCAGCAGATCATCGTAATCCAGCAGATTGCTCTGTGTCATTTTATCCTGATATTCCCGGTATATGCGACGGAATATCTCATCCGAAACGGAGGAGGAATAATAATGTTCCAGCGGAATCTGCTCCGATTTGACGGTGCTGATCTCCTGAGTCAGACTTTTTAACAGTTCTGCCTCATCTTCCACATCCAGCGAAATTCTGGAAATGATCTCTTTGAGAAAGCCATAACAGGCATCCTCTCCTGCAATGTTAGCTCCGCTCAATCCATAGGCATATTTCAGAATTTCAAAAAACACGGAATGAAACGTGCCAAACCGCACCATGGTCTGTGCTTCTCCTCTTATCTTCAGGAAACGCTTTTTCATCTCCTCTGCTGCCGCTCTGGTGAATGTCACTACCAGAATATGTCCCGGATGAATCCCGTATTGTTCGATCAGATAACTGGTTCTGTGGGTAATAACTGTTGTCTTACCAGAACCAGGGCCTGCCAAAACCATGGCAGGCCCCTGAAAATGTGTAATTGCTTCTTCCTGTGCTTTTGTAAAAGCCATATTATGCGTTCTCCAGTTTTACGATGGCATCATTCAGACGCTTCAGACTTTCTTCTTTTCCCAGCACTTCCAGAATCTCAGTTGCTCCTGCAGGAGTCATCTGTTTTCCGGATGCTGCGGTACGAATCGGCCACATTACATAACCGTTCTTGTATTCATGTTCCTTTGCAAAGTTTACCAGAAGCTCATAAAGTGCATCGTTGCTGTAATCTTCCTGTGCTTCCAGAACCGGTACGATCTCTTTGAGAACCTTCAGGGAAGTCTCTGCATTGGTCTTCATCTTTTTGTGTGTATACATAGCCACATCATATTCTGGCACTTCTTCAAAGAAATCGATCAGTGGCAGAATATCCGGGAAAATCTCGATACGAGTCTTTACCATAGCTGCAATCTTCTTAAAGTCAAGATCTCTGGTAATCACTTTTTTCATGTATGGAAGTGCCATCTCATAGAATTTGTCATCCTCCATAGCTTTCATGTATTCTCCGTTCATCCATTTCAGCTTGTTGATATCAAATACAGCCGGAGACTTGCTCATATGATGATAATCGAATACTTTTACCAGTTCTTCCAGAGAAAAGATCTCTCTGTTTTCTGACGGGCACCATCCCAGCAGTGCCACATAATTGATGATGGCTTCGGATAAGAATCCCTGCTCCAGCAGATCTTCATAAGAAGAATGACCGCTTCTCTTGCTCAGCTTTTTATGATTCTCGTCTGTAATCAGCGGACAGTGCACATATACCGGCACTTCCCAGCCAAATGCATGGTACAGTCTGTTGTACTTCGGTGAAGAAGACAGATATTCATTTCCTCTTACTACATGGCTGATCTCCATAAGATGGTCATCTACTACATTTGCGAAATTGTAAGTAGGGAATCCATCAGACTTGATCAGAATCATGTCATCCAGTTCAGAATTCGGTACTTCAATCGTTCCGTAAATATCGTCTTCAAACTTGGTAGTGCCCTCCTGTGGAACGTTCTGACGAATGACATATGGTACGCCTGCTGCCAGCTTTGCTTCTACTTCTTCTTTGCTTAAATGGAGACAGTGCTTATCATATACAGAAATCTCTTTTCCTGCCACAACCTGCTTCAGGGATTCCAGTCTTTCCTTGTCACAGAAGCAGTAATATGCTTCTCCTTTTTCAATCAGCTGCTTGGCATATTTCAGATAAATTCCCTGCGCCTGACGTTCACTCTGTACATATGGACCATATCCTTTGTCAATGTCCGGACCTTCATCATGCTTCAGTCCTGCATCTTCCAGTGTACGGTAAATAATCTCCAGTGCGCCTTCTACAAATCGTTCCTGGTCTGTATCTTCAATACGCAGAAGAAAATCTCCGCCTTCATGCTTTGCAATCAGATATGCGTATAATGCTGTTCTTAAATTTCCGACATGCATTCTGCCTGTCGGGCTTGGTGCAAATCTTGTTCTTACTTTACTCATGCTGCTCTCCTCGATTCATCTTCAAACATTCGCTGTCCCTGCTTTTCTCTGATTTTTTTCACAGATACAGCTCGCTCTTTTTATTCTATACGAATTCTTTCAAATAGTCTAGAAGAAATCCTTACGAAATTTGAAATTTTTGCTTGCAAATCTTCTCCGTTTTGAGTATAATAACATACGTGTCAGAAATACTCTGATATAAGCTTCTGTAGCTCAGCTGGTAGAGCGCCGCATTCGTAATGCGTAGGTCGCCGGTTCGAATCCGGCCAGGAGCTTTTTTTATGATCATCGAACCACAAAACCCCGGAAAGCACTTATCTTCTGCTTTCCGGGGTTAATTTGTTCCTGAATCCGTGGCCTCTTACCACGGATTCTACTTATTTTTTCTTTTTCGGGGCAACTACACCTGTGTTTCATCTGTATCTTACCACGAAATTTTCTTGATTCTTCTTTCTCGGGGTCACGGCACCAGATTTCTCCTGTATCTTACCACAGATTCCACTTACAGAGAGCTCAAAAGATACCTTACAGATTGTTCTGTACTTCGTACTCCCACAATGCTCGCATTATTTGTATAAGATAATCGGGAAGCCTGCGTCTACGTATTCGTAGATTGTAGCTGCTACCTGAGGCGGCAGGTTGACGCAGCCATGGCTGCCATCTGTCTGATAGATATTCCCGCCAAATGCACTTCTCCAGCTGGCATCATGAAGTCCCTGTCCATATACAAATGGCATCCAGTACTGTACCTCTACCTCATATCCATAGATATCACTGCTCAACGTAGAAGGATGCTCGGTATAGGCAATCGGATAAGATCCTTCATAAGTGGACCAGTCTTCCTGTTCTCCTGTCTTTTTGTTGACTCCTACCGGCTGACCGCTCACTATATCAGAATCCAGAATCTGTTCTCCTTTGTAATACAGCCAAAGGTGCTGACGGGTCAGATCTACTTCTACATACCCATTTACCAGATCATCATCTCCGTCTCTGCCATTTCCTGCCGCCTTATATACTGGCTCACGACTGACTGGCTGACCTCCTTCCAGGTCACTTACAAGCTGTTCGTATTCTCCATCCTCATCAATCCAGTAACCATATTCATTATTTTCAATGACTACCTGCTCTCCATTGGATGTCGTAAAGTTTCTTGGTACATACTGAGTATTGTATTCTGCACTGAGACCTGATATATAATCTCGCATGGCACTCTCATCCAGTGTAATATTTTCATTGTCTACCTGTACCCAGGACTGAATCGTTGCTGAATCCAGCACATCTGTTACTGAGCCAAATTCATAAGTAACTTCTGCATTTTCATAGCTTTCCAGCTTGCCATTCAATTCCTGCAGACGCGCATTCAATTCCGTCTGATCTTCCGTCACAGCCGCATTCTTGTAGACCTTCTGATCTACCGTTATCACTACTTTCGATTTTACCAGGTCTTCACTGAAGCTGTTATTCAATTGTTCCTGAGTCTGATTCTGCAGCTTTGTATCATCTATTTCTGTACCCAGAACCGATGGGACAATCTCATATCGCTTCGTCGATTCGTTGTATGTGATATACGCATCTGTGGATGCAGTTCTGGCCTGATCCGTAGTCAGATGTGTACCGGAAAAAGCAGCTTTCATCTGCTCGTCATTCCACTTTACCTGATACGGCACAGTATAATTCTTTTCTTCTTCAAATAAAATCTTACACGGTTCACGGTTATCTTTCAGGCGCTGCAATTCACTCTTTAAAGCTTCCATATCCAAAGAATATCCGGCATCCTTTAAGGAAACACTATATTCTGTTTCTCCGTTTTCCTCAAATTTTACGGTTGTATCCTGGAATTTTTCTTCCAGTTTTTCTGCTGCATCTTCCACACTCATCCAGGAAACATTTACACCATATACCGTAATCTTACACCCCATGGTTTTCCCGTCCATGATCCGGTCATAGGCACAGTAACCTCCGACTCCTGCCACAGCCGCCAGCACCAGTACACCAAGTCCGATGGCAATTCGTTTCCCGGCTTTTCCGGACTTTTTCTGCTCTGGCATATAGCCATATTCTTTTCTGTCTCTTCGCCCTCTTCTGTCACTGTTTCTTCTGTCTCTTGATCTTTCTGCCATGATTTATCCCCTTTTCAAAATACCCCACACTCAGCCAATTCTCCGCACAAAATCCTGCTATTTTTCTCTCAGAAGCAAAACCTTGCACACTGTCAGCTTATTTTCTTCCACGGTAAAATGTATATCCACATTGGCAAATGCAATCTTATATATCTGCTCCGCATGCTTATGATACGGAGGTCTTGGATCCTGTCGCAGCATCTCGATTGCCCCCGCGCGCCTGGATTCATCCAGGAGCTGCAGATACTCCTCCGGAAATTCTACTTCCAGCACATGATCCTTTACTTTTTCTCCAAATCCGCTTCTGGCATCCGGATATGCATCTGCATAGGACAGATATGGTTTGATATCATAGATCGGTGAACCATCCATCATATCTATTCCGGACACAATCAGCACCGGCCCTTCCGGCGTCTCCCACTGAATCTCTTCCAGTCTGACACAGGTCAGCCCCACTGGATTCGGGCGAAACGGAGATCTGGTCGCAAATACCCCTTTATGTATTTTCCCGCCCAGACGTGGCGGTTTTACCGTTGGTACCCATTTGCTTCGCTTTACTTCAGAAAATCCCCACAGCAGCCAGAGATGGGAATATTCTTCCATCCCTTTGAAGGCTGCTGCTTTCCGGAATTCCGGTTCCATGATGACCTTGCCGGTTAGAGACTCTGCAAAATTTCCCTGACGTGGAAGTCCGAATTTTGTTGGAAAATCTGTGCGAATTCTCCCAATGATCTGTAATTCCTGCTTCATGTTTCTCCTGTTTTCTAGATCGCGTCCTCTTCTTTTTTGCAGAGGATCGTCCCGAATCTAACTCTGTATTATTTCATAAACCGGTCAATAGCTTTGTTCAGTTCTTCAATCGCTTCCATATCGCCTGATTCTACAGCATCTACCAGACAATGCTGGATATGATCCTGCAAAATTACTTTGCCGGTATTATTAATCGCTGATTTCACTGCAGACAACTGAATCAGCACTTCACTGCAATCCCTGCCGCTTTCCACCATTTTTTTTATCGACTCCAGATGGCCAATTGCTCTGGAAAGACGGTTCAACACTGCCTTAACCTGCTGAGGATCATGGGTATGTGTGTGTGAATGACTGTGTTCCACTACTGTTCCATCCTCCAGCACGTGGGTATGCATACCAGCTTCCTGTATCTTATTCTCTGACATATCTTCTTCGTTCCTGTTCCTGTATTCATATCCTGTGCATGAATACGTATTTTCTATATTCCTGTAATCCTCTGTCATCATATCACAGAATCATAGATAAAAAAAGAGGAACGGACACTTTCCTGATTTTTGTCCGAACCTCTTTGGGTTTTTACAGAATACGTACTCTCAAAACGCCCTGAACATTTTTCAGTTTTTCTATTACTTCTTCTGTAATCTGTGTATCCAGATCGAACAGTGAATATGCATATTCGCCTTTACTCTGGTTGGCCATGTTTGCAATATTCATGTCCGCTTCACCAAGAACAGATGCAAACTGACCGATCATATTCTTGATATTTTTGTGATTAATCGCCACACGGCAGACACCCTTACATTTACCCATATCACAGGTCGGATAATTCACAGAATGATTGATGTTACCATTTTCCAGGTAATCCATTACTTCTCTCACAGCCATCACTGCACAGTTATCTTCTGCTTCTGTAGTAGATGCTCCAAGATGCGGAGATACGATACAGTTCTTTACTCCTGCTGTCATTGGATTTGGAAAATCACTCATATAACGTCTGACTTTACCAGATTGTACAGCCTTTACCACAGCCTCTTCATCTACCAGAAGGTCTCTGGCATAGTTCAGCAGGATCACGCCATCCTTCATTTCTGCGATTGCTTTTTCATCAATCATTTTTTTTGTACTTTCCAGCAGTGGAACGTGAATGGTAATGTAATCGCATTCCCGATAGATATCGTTCACATCTGTGATGTGCGTAATCTGTCTGGAAAGATTCCATGCCGAGTCTACCGAAATATATGGATCGTATCCATATACATCCATTCCAAGATGTACAGCTGTATTCGCAACCAGAATACCGATTGCTCCCAGTCCGATAATTCCCAGCTTTTTGCCCTGGATTTCACTTCCTGCAAACTTTTTCTTTTCTTTTTCTGCCAGCTTTGCAATACCTTCATTGCCGCTTTCAGATTTTACCCAGTTGATTCCGTCTACGATATCTCTGGATGCCAGCAGAAGTCCTGCGATCACTGCCTCCTTTACACCGTTGGCATTGGCACCTGGTGTGTTAAATACCACAATTCCCTGTTCCGCGCAACGTTCCAGTGGAATATTGTTTACACCTGCTCCTGCTCTGGCAATCACTGCAAGTCTGTCGGAAAATTCCATATCATGCAATGCTGCGCTGCGCACCAGCAGTGCATCGGCATCGTCACTCTTTTCTATTTTTGTATATTGATCTGTAAACTTCTGCAATCCCACTTCTGAGATTGCATTCATGCAGCTATACTGATACATCTTACTTATTCTCCTCTTCAAACTTCTTCATAAATGCCACCAGAGCTTCTACGCCTTCCATCGGCATTGCATTATAAATGCTTGCTCTCATACCACCAACAGTACGATGTCCTTTCAAATTTTCAAATCCGGCCTTCTGCGCTTCCTTCACAAATTTTGCATCCAGATCTTTATCACCTGTCACAAATGGTACATTCATCAGAGAGCGGTCTTTCTTTTCTACGGTTCCGTGGAACATGTCGCTCTGATCCAGAAAATCATATAAAATTGCAGCTTTTTTCTCATTGCGTTCCTTCATTGCTTCCAGACCGCCCATCTTTTTCAGCCATTTGAATACCTTGCCACATACATAAATACAGAAACAGTTCGGAGTGTTGTATAAGGATCCTGCATCTGCATGAGTCTTATAAGTCAGCATCGTCGGTGTACCAGGCAGCACATCTTCAGTAATCAGATCTTCACGGATAATGGCAATTACCATTCCTGCAGGTCCAATATTTTTCTGCACTCCGCCATACACCAGTCCATATTTTGTTACATCAATCGGTTCTGATAAGAAACAGGAGGATACGTCAGATACCAGAAGTTTGCCTTTTGTATTTGGCAGCTCTTTGTATTTTGTTCCGTAAATCGTATTATTCTCACAGATATATACGTAATCGGCGTCCTCACTGATCGGAAGATCAGAGCAATCCGGGATATAGGAGAATGTTTTATCCTCGGATGATGCAATCTTGTTGGCCTTTCCATATTTCTGAGCTTCCTGCCATGCTTTTTTTGCCCACTGTCCTGTTACAATGTAATCTGCCACTCTGTTCTTCATCAGATTCATCGGAATCATTGCAAACTGCTGAGATGCTCCTCCCTGAAGAAACAGCACTTTATAATTGTCCGGAATGTGCATCAGCTCACGCAAGTCTTTCTCAGCGTCCTGGATGATCTCGTCAAACATCGCAGATCGATGACTCATCTCCATAACTGACATACCGCAGCCTTTGTAATCCATCATTTCATCTGCTACTTCTTTCAGTACCTCTTCCGGCAGCACTGCCGGTCCGGCTGAGAAATTGTACACTCTGCTCATAATTTTTCCTCCTCGTGTTTCCTTCAGAAACCTTTTAATTTTTACCCACTTTACTCTTTTGTTAAGGCTTTGTCAACCATTAAACCGGATTATTTTTTCAGATCATCCTGATCAAATACTTCTTCAATTGCTGCACCTGCCGGTACCATCGGGAATACTTTATCATCCTGATCAATCTGGCAGTCCAGTACAACCGGACGTCCCAGCGCAATCGCTTTTTCCAGGGTTTCTTTTAATTCACTTTTCTTTGTCACACGCATACCCACTGCACCCAGTGCTTCTGCCAGTTTCACAAAATCTACTGCATCATTTAAAATAGTGGATGAATAGCGTTCTCCATAGAATAAAGTCTGCCACTGTCTTACCATTCCCAGAACATGGTTATTAATGACAACTTCAATCACCGGAATATTATATCTGGCTGCAGTAGCCACTTCGTTCATATTCATACGGAAACAGCCGTCTCCTGCAATATTCACAACCGTCTTTTCCGGTCTGCCAACTTTTGCTCCGATGGCTGCACCAAGACCGTATCCCATCGTACCAAGCCCGCCTGATGTAAGGAACTGATGTGGTTCTTTATATTTATAATACTGTGCTGCCCACATCTGATGCTGTCCGACATCTGTTACAATAATAGCATCCCCTTTCGTTGCCTCATAGATGGCCTCCATCACAGCCGGTCCGGTCAGTGCGTCCTGATCATATTTCAGAGGATATGCTGTTTTCAGATCCTGAATTCTCGTCATCCACTGCTCATGCTCTGTCTTTTTTACCATCGGCAGCAGTTTTCTCAGTACTTCCCTTGCATCTCCCTGTACACTGCAGTTAACCATAATGTTCTTATTGATCTCTGCAGGGTCAATATCAATATGCAGAATCTTTGCGTTCTTTGCAAATTTAGATGCATTTCCAACTACACGGTCGCTGAAACGTGCACCAACTGCAATCAGCAGATCACATTCTGTAATACCCAGATTGGTCGCTTTTGTTCCGTGCATTCCAGCCATACCGGTATATTTTTCATCTGTTCCGTCAAAGGCGCCCTTTCCCATCAGCGTATCACCTACCGGTGCCTGAATCTTATCTGCCAGTTCTTTTAATTCTTTTTCTGCATCTGAAATCACTGCGCCGCCGCCTACAAGTATAAATGGTTTCTGGCATTCATTAATCAGCTTTGCTGCCTCTTCCAGATCAGCGGTTCTGACGTAATCAACCTTTCTCTCCACAGGTTCCGGTGTGACTGCTTCGTATTCCGCCACTGCAGCTGTTACATCCTTTGGAATATCCACCAACACAGGACCCGGACGGCCTTCTTTTGCAATACGGAATGCATTACGAATGGTGTCTGCCAGATCTTCTACTTTCTTTACAATATAATTATGCTTTGTGATCGGCATGGTGACACCGGTAATATCAATCTCCTGGAAACTGTCTTTTCCCAGAAGCGGAACACCTACGTTAGCTGTGATCGCCACCACCGGCACTGAATCCATATAAGCAGTTGCAATTCCGGTAACCAGATTGGTGGCACCTGGACCTGAAGTAGCAAGACATACACCGACCTTTCCAGTTGCGCGTGCGTATCCATCTGCTGCATGGGATGCCCCCTGTTCATGGGAGGTCAATATATGAGTAATCTCATCGCTATGTTTATAAAGCTCATCATAAATATTTAAAATCGCGCCTCCCGGATATCCAAATACGGTATTTACGCCCTGCTCTTTGAGACATTCTACTACGATCTGTGATCCATTTAATTTCATAAGTATCCCTCCTGCTTAAAACTCAAGAATTGCACCACGGTTGCCTGATGTAACCATCTTTGCGTAACGAGCCAGATAGCCGGTGGTTACCTTTGGCTCTCTCGGCTGCCATTTTGCTTTTCTTTCTGCCAGTTCCTCGTCTGATATTACAAAATCCAGTTTATTTTCCGGAATATTAATCTTGATGATATCCCCTTCTTCTACCAGTGCGATCGGTCCTCCTACCGCTGCTTCCGGAGAAACATGCCCGATAGATGCTCCTCTGGATGCACCACTGAATCGTCCGTCTGTGATCAGCGCAACTGTGGAACCAAGTCCCATACCAGCGATTGCTGAAGTCGGATTCAACATCTCTCGCATGCCTGGACCGCCCTTTGGTCCTTCGTATCGGATCACGACCACATCGCCAGGAACAATCTTGCCTCCCTTGATCGCTGCGATTGCATCCTCTTCACAGTCAAAAACTCTTGCCGGGCCTTCATGTACCAGCATTTCAGGTACTACAGCCGAACGTTTTACCACACCGGAATCTGGTGCCAGATTTCCCTTCAGGACAGCAATTCCTCCGGTCTGGCTGTATGGATTGTCAATCGGGCGGATGATTTCCGGATTCAAATTCTCACATCCGGCAATATTTTCACCGACTGTCTTGCCTGTTACAGTCATCAGATCTGTATACAGAAGTCCTTTTTTCGTTAATTCATTCATCACTGCATATACACCGCCTGCGGCATTTAAATCCTCCATATAAGTAGGGCCTGCCGGTGCCAGATGACACAGGTTCGGTGTTTTGGCACTGATTTCATTGGCAATATCCATGTTCAGCTTAACTCCGGCCTCATGAGCAATTGCCGGAAGATGAAGCATGGTATTGGTAGAGCATCCCAGTGCCATATCTACGGTCATAGCATTCATAAATGCCTTTTCTGTCATAATATCTCTTGGACGGATATTTTTCTTTACCAGTTCTACAATCTGCATACCAGCATGTTTTGCCAGCTTGATTCTCTCAGAATATACAGATGGAATCGTTCCGTTACCTCTTAATCCCATACCCAGTGCTTCGGTCAGGCAGTTCATACTGTTGGCTGTATACATACCGGAACAGGAACCACTGGTCGGACAGGTATTACATTCAAATTCATAGACATCCTCTTCTGTCATGGTGCCTGCCGCATAAGAACCCACAGCTTCGAACATACTGGAAAGGCTTCTCTTCTGTCCTTTTACATGACCTGCCAGCATCGGACCTCCGCTTACGAATATGGTCGGAATGTTTAATCTGGCTGCTGCCATCAGAAGTCCCGGTACATTTTTATCACAGTTTGGAATGCATACAAGTGCATCAAACTGATGAGCCATAGCCATGCACTCGGTGGAATCTGCTATCAGATCTCTGGTTACCAGGGAATATTTCATTCCCACATGTCCCATGGCAATACCGTCACAGACTGCGATAGCCGGGAATTCTCTCGGCACACCACCTGCCAGAGCCACACCCATTTTTACTGCCTCTGTAATCTTATCCAGATTCATATGCCCCGGTACAATCTCGTTATAGGAATTTACAATACCGATTAATGGTTTTTCCATTTCTTCCTGCGTCAGTCCCAGTGCATTAAACAGGGATCTGTGCGGTGCCTGCTGCATACCTTTTTTTACTGCATCACTTCTCATAATGATTCCGCCTTTCTGTTCTATATTCTTTCTGCGATCAGTTTTCCCATTTCCTTACAACCTGTTCTCGTACATCCTTCAGACATAATATCCCCGGTGCGGTATCCGTCTTTTAATACCTGAGATACTGCTGCTTCTATGGCATCTGCTGCCTCATCCAGATTCAAGGAGAATCTGAGCATCATGGCTGCTGATAAAATGGTTGCAATCGGATTGGCAATATCCTTGCCGGCAATATCCGGTGCAGATCCATGGCTTGGCTCATACAGTCCAAAGCTTGTTTCATTCAGACTGGCTGAAGATAACATCCCAATGGATCCTGTCACCATACTTGCTTCATCTGACAGGATGTCTCCAAACATATTCTCTGTCAAAATGACATCAAACTGCTTCGGATCACGTACCAACTGCATGGCACAGTTATCTACCAGCATATGCTCCAGCTTTACTTCCGGATAATCCTGTGCCACTTCTTCTACCACACTTCTCCAGAGTCTGGAAGAATCCAGTACATTTGCCTTGTCCACACTGGTCACTTTTTTTCTTCTCTTCATGGCGATATCAAATCCGCGCTTTGCGATTCTGCGAATTTCATTTTCATCATAGGTCAGGGTATCAATCGCTTTCTTTACCCCATTTTCTTCTACGGTCTTTCTCTCTCCGAAATACAGACCGCCGGTCAGTTCCCGCATAATCATCATGTCAAAGCCGTCACCGATGATTTCATCACGAAGCGGGCAGGCATCTTTTAATTCTTTATAAAGATATGCCGGTCTTAAATTAGCAAAAAGATTCAGAGATTTGCGAAGCTTTAGCAATCCCGCTTCCGGTCTCCTTGATGGTTCCAGTCGGTACCATGGTGAAGTTGCGGCATCCCCTCCGATTGATCCCATCAGAACCGCATCGCTTGCCTTTGCTTTTTCAATGGTCTCCTCTGTCAGCGGAATTCCATGTACGTCAATGGACGCTCCGCCCATCAACAGTTTTGTGTAGTTCAGTTCAAATCCGAACTTTTTTCCCGCTGTGTCCAGTACCAAAATGGCCTGTTCCACAATCTCCGGGCCGATTCCGTCTCCCGGAATCACTGCAATGTTGTAGCTCATAATATACACTCCTCCTAAACCATGAGAAACCCTCTCTCTAAGTTTCTCAAGTTATCACGGCATTTGTCCGGGTCACATGCAGGCACGGACTCTGACGCATTACCCGTGTAAAAAACAAAGGACACAGCACTGATGCTCTGTCCTCCGCGTTTTTACTGCTTATTTTTATTCAGCATCTGCTTTCTCTACTTCTGAGATAGCAGCTTTTTTCATTGGAATTCTGCAATTCTTATTGCTGCCAAACTCAACTATTACGTCTTCGTCTGTAATGTCAATGACAACACCGTAAAAACCGCTTGTTGTTACCACGCTGTCTCCGACTTCCAGATCAGAAAGCATCGCAGTGAGACGTTTCTGTTCCTTCTTTTGTGGTCTGATTGCGAAAAAATACATTGCTCCACCAATGACGACTACGTAAACCAGCAGAAGTAACATTCCTCCGCCGGAAGATGCCTCGGTTAATAAATTCATGTTTGATTCCTCCGTTTTATTTCGCTAAAATTCTTAGTACTGTTAATAATACACAAAAAAACCTCTGGCATCAAGTAGTTTCTTCAAATCCGGCAAGTTTTTTTGCTTTGTACTCTTTGTACTCTCCCTTTTCAATGGCTTCTCTGATCTCTTCCATCATATGGTTGTAGAAATACAGATTGTGTAATACACAAAGTCTCATACCAAGCATTTCTTTTGCTTTCAGCAGATGACGGATGTAGGCTCTGCTGTAATGTCTGCAGGCCGGACACTGACATCCTTCTTCGATCGGTTTGTCATCCAGCTCATATCTGGCATTAAACAGATTTAATTTTCCATGATTGGTATAAACGTGTCCATGACGTCCGTTTCTGCTTGGATATACACAGTCAAAGAAATCTACACCACGGTCTACGCCTTCAAGAATATTCGCCGGTGTTCCGACTCCCATAAGATAGGTCGGTTTGTTCTGTGGAAGATGCGGCACTACCTCATCCAGAATCCGGTACATTTCTTCATGGCTTTCTCCTACTGCCAGTCCGCCTACCGCATAGCCTGCCAGATCCAGTTCTGCGATCTGCTGTGCATGCTCCACGCGGATGTCTTCATAGATAGCTCCCTGATTGATACCGAACAGCAGCTGATTCGGATTGAGCGTATCCGGCAGACTGTTTAGTCTGTCCATCTCTGCCTTACATCTTTTCAGCCATCTGGTCGTACGGGCTACTGATTTTCTTACATAATCTCTGTCTGCCACACTGGACGGACACTCATCAAATGCCATGGCGATGGTAGATGCCAGATTGGACTGAATCTGCATACTTTCTTCCGGTCCCATAAAAATCTTTCTTCCATCTACATGAGAGTTGAAATAAACGCCTTCTTCTTTAATCTTGCGAAGACCTGCCAGAGAGAACACCTGAAATCCACCGGAATCTGTCAAAATTGGCTTGTCCCAGTTCATAAATTTGTGAAGTCCTCCCAGTTGCTTTACTACTTTATCCCCCGGTCTGACATGTAGATGATAGGTATTGGATAATTCCACCTGTGTGCCTATCTCCTGCAGATCTGTAGTGGCTACCGCGCCTTTAATGGCTGCTGCCGTACCTACGTTCATAAATACCGGAGTCTGAATCGTGCCATGAACAGTTTCAAAAGAGGCACGCTTTGCTTTTCCGTCTGTTGCTAAAATCTGGTACATAGATCTGTTTTCCTTTCTGCTTTATATGTACACTGTCCTATTATGATCGACTCGCCAAAGCATAGTGTATGCATACGATATCTGCAAATCTGTCGCTGTCCGAATCGTAACTGAACTTTACCATCATATCATGTTTATAAAAATTTTACAACATCTGCAACTTGCACTTCCAGATAATTTGTCGTATACTGTTGCAGATAAACATTTCTCAAATTACTTTTAATAGGTAGCTTGTTTTATATTTATGGAGGTTTATTTTTAATGAGTCACGCAATAACACACAGATTAGGCATTGATATCGGATCTACTACCGTTAAGATTGCGATTCTGGATGACCAGGATCATCTTCTTTTTGCGGATTATGAACGTCATTATGCCAATATTCAGGAAACTCTTGCCAGTCTGCTTCGTAAGGCAGAGGAGCAGCTCGGTACGCTGACTGTTGCTCCTGTCATTACCGGTTCCGGTGGTCTGGCTCTGGCCAAAAATATGGAAGTTCCATTCGTGCAGGAAGTCATTGCCGTTTCTTCTTCCATTTCTCATTACATACCTCAGACAGACGTAGCCATTGAGCTGGGCGGAGAAGATGCCAAGATCATTTATTTTGAAAACGGTAATGTTGAGCAACGTATGAATGGTATCTGCGCAGGCGGTACCGGTTCTTTTATTGACCAGATGGCTTCTCTTCTTCAGACAGATGCCACCGGTCTGAACGAATATGCCAAACATTATCAGTCTCTGTATTCTATTGCTGCCAGATGTGGTGTATTTGCCAAAAGTGACATCCAGCCACTGATTAACGAAGGCGCAACAAAAGAAGACCTGTCTGCTTCTATTTTCCAGGCAGTTGTCAATCAGACCATCAGTGGCCTGGCCTGCGGCAAACCAATCCGTGGCCATGTGGCGTTTCTGGGCGGTCCGCTTCACTTTTTATCCGAACTGAAAGCAGCATTTATCCGTACCCTGAAACTGGATGAGGAGCATGCCATTACTCCGCAGAATTCCCATCTGTTTGCCGCAATCGGTTCTGCGCTGAACAGTCATCACGAATCCGTTACTTCCACAGAGGAACTGATCATAAGACTTTCTCATAAAATCCAGCTGGATTTTGAGGTAGCCCGTCTGGATCCGCTGTTTGCCTCTCAGGATGATTACGATGCATTTCACGAACGCCAGAGCCGATACAATGTTATGACGGATGATCTGAGTACCTACGAAGGCAACTGTTTCCTTGGTATTGATGCCGGTTCTACCACCACAAAGGCTGCACTGGTCGGAGAAGACGGTTCTCTTTTGTACTCTTTTTACAGCAATAACAATGGAAGTCCGTTAAAGACTACGATACGTGCCATTCAGGAGATTTATTCCCTTCTCCCGGAAAAAGCCAGAATTGTCCGTTCCTGTTCCACAGGCTACGGGGAAGCGCTGATCAAAGCCGCACTGATGCTGGATGAAGGTGAGGTAGAGACTGTCTCACATTATACAGCCGCAGCTTTCTTCGATCCGGAAGTAGACTGTATTCTGGATATCGGCGGTCAGGATATGAAGTGTATCAAGATCAAAAATCAGACCGTAGACAGCGTTCAGTTAAATGAAGCCTGCTCCTCCGGATGTGGTTCTTTTATCGAAACCTTTGCAAAATCTCTGAATTACAGTGTCAGCGACTTTGCACAGGAAGCACTTTTTGCACAGCATCCGATTGATCTTGGAACCAGATGTACTGTATTTATGAATTCCAAAGTAAAGCAGGCCCAGAAAGAAGGCGCTTCCGTTGCAGATATTTCTGCCGGTCTTGCTTATTCCGTAATCAAAAATGCATTATACAAAGTCATCAAAGTATCGGATGCTTCTTCCCTTGGAAAACACATTGTGGTTCAGGGTGGAACCTTCTATAATGACGCCGTGCTTCGCAGCTTTGAGCGGATTGCCGGATGCGAAGCGATCCGTCCGGATATCGCCGGTATCATGGGTGCCTTTGGTGCGGCACTGATTGCCCGAGACCGCTATCACGGTGAAGAAACTACCATGTTGACCATCGATCAGATCAACCAGCTGACCTTTACGACTAAAATGGCCAAATGTAAGGGATGTACCAATCAATGTCGTCTGACTATCAACCATTTTTCCGGCGGACGCCAGTTTGTCAGCGGAAATCGCTGCGAACGTGGTCTGGGAAAAACCAAAAAGAACTCTGACATCCCGAACTTATATGATTTTAAAAACAAGCTGCTCTTCTCCTATGAATCTCTGGACGAAGCAGCAGCCACCAGAGGAACGGTGGGCATCCCGCGTGTCCTGAACATGTATGAGAACTATCCTTTCTGGCATCAGTTCTTCACAAAGCTTGGATACCGTGTGGTACTTTCCCCTGCTTCTACGAGAAAGATTTATGAACTTGGTATTGAATCTATTCCAAGTGAGTCAGAGTGTTATCCGGCCAAACTGGCCCACGGCCACATTGAATGGCTGATTCAGCAGGGTATCCATTTTATTTTCTATCCTGCCATCCCGTATGAGCGAAATGAATTTCCGGATTCCAACAATCATTATAACTGCCCGATCGTTACTTCTTATTCTGAAAACATTAAAAATAATGTCGAAGAACTGCGCAGTGAACAAATTGATTTCCGTAATCCGTTTATGTCTTTCACCAGTGTGGATACGGTAACCTCTCAGCTGATCAAATCATTTCCGGAGATTCCATCTTCTGAGATCAGAGAGGCTGCCAGACTGGGATGGGATGAACTGACCAGAACACGGGAAGCAATGTATCGCAAAGGAGAGGAAACCATTGCCTGGTTAAAAGAACATCATAAACACGGTATCGTTCTTGCCGGTCGCCCTTATCATATTGATAATGAGATCAATCATGGCATTCCAGAACTGATTACCTCTTATGGTATCGCAGTTCTGACAGAAGATTCTGTTTCCCATCTGCATCAGCCGGAGCGTCCTCTGATCGTCAGCGACCAGTGGATGTATCACAGTCGTCTGTATGCTGCAGCCAATTATGTAAAAACGGTAGATTTTCTGGATCTGATTCAGTTAAATTCCTTCGGATGTGGTCTGGATGCCGTTACTACCGATCAGGTAAATGATATTCTTTCCGGTTCCGGCAAGATTTATACCTGCCTGAAAATTGATGAAGTGAACAATCTGGGAGCTGCCCGTATCCGTGTACGTTCTCTGATTGCTGCTATCCGTGCAAAGAAAGAGCAGAATAAGGAGCGTACCATCGTTCCAGCCAGCATTGAAAAAGCTGTTTTTACACCAGAAATGAGAAAAGAGTACACCATCCTCTGTCCACAGATGTCTCCGATTCATTTTGATCTTCTGGTACCAGCCTTTAAAACCTGTGGTTACAATATAGAATTGCTGCATAATGATGGACGTGAAGCTGTTGATGTGGGATTAAAATATGTAAATAACGATGCGTGCTATCCATCCCTCATGGTTGTAGGCCAGATCATGGATGCCGTATTATCCGGCAAATATGATCTTTCCAAAACTGCTATTATCATGACGCAGACCGGTGGCGGCTGCCGTGCTACCAACTATATCGGTTTTATCCGCCGTGCCCTCGAAAAAGCCGGTCATCCTGAGATCCCGGTTATTTCTCTGAATGTCAGCGGATTGGAAAAACAGCCTGGTTTCCAGATCACGCTTCCGTTGCTGACCAAAGGTATGTACAGTATTGTATTTGGTGATATTTTCATGCGCTGCCTCTACCGAATGCGGCCATATGAGGCAACACCTGGCTCTGCCAATGCCATGCACGAAAAATGGAAAAAAGAATGTATCGCATTCCTCTCCCTGAAAAATCCTACCTATTTTGGATTCACAAAACTCTGCCGGGAAATCATTGCTGATTTCGATCAGCTGCCAATTCTTGATATTCAAAAACCAAGAGTTGGTATTGTTGGTGAAATTCTGGTAAAATTCATGCCAGCCGCCAACAATTATCTGGTAGAACTTCTGGAATCTGAAGGTGCGGAAGCAGTTGTACCGGATCTGCTGGATTTCCTGTTCTATTGCTTCTATAATTCAAACTTTAAGGCTAAAGAACTGGGCATGAGCAAACGTACTGCTTTTCTGTGCAATTCCGGAATTAAGCTGCTGGAATTTATTCGCAGTACTTCCAGAAAAGAATTTGCAAAAAGCAGACATTTCTCTACACCTGCGGATATCCGTGAACTGGCAGAATATGCCAAACCAATTGTATCTCTTGGTAATCAGACAGGTGAAGGATGGTTCCTGACCGGAGAAATGATGGAACTGATTCATGAGGATGTTAATAATATTGTCTGCATACAGCCATTTGGCTGCCTGCCAAACCATGTCGTAGGCAAGGGGGTCATCAAAGAAATTCGCAGACAGTACCCTATCGCCAATATCGTAGCAATCGACTACGATCCGGGTGCCAGTGAAGTCAATCAGCTAAATCGTATCAAACTGATGCTCAGTACAGCACAGAAAAATATGTAAACTAACAGAGCGGTGATTCGTGGCTTTCCAAACCACAAATCACCGCTCTGTTTATTCATCTAAAATACCTCGCAGTTCTTCTATCATCTCTTCATCCTTCAACCGGAATTTTACCTCTACACGACGTGATGCATCTGCATTTTCGTTACCTTCTGCATCCAGCACCAGATTACTGCTGGAGTGCCCGTTTACCGTCAGATTCTTACGAAGAAGTGCCTGATTCTCCTCTGTCAGAAAGTTCCCTGATAATTCCAACAGATACTCAGCTACTGCCAGTGAACGTCTCTGAGAAAGCTCCAGATTATACTCATAGCCTCCTGAACTGTCCGTGTAACCGTCAATGATGATCTCTGCCAGATAAGAATAATAGTCCGGATTCAACAACACATTACAGTAAATCGGCAGTACCTGTGCCAGTACTTCTTTTCCCGCATCAGAAAGCTCTGTTTCGTCATAATCAAACAGCACACTGGAATCCATTACCAGCGAACCGTTATTTTCATCAATCTGAACCGTCATATTATTTGCCGCGAACTCTTTTTTCAGTGCTTCAATAACGTCTGCCTTTACTCCGATGATGTTATCAATTTTCTGTTGCTGCTGAGCCAGCTGAGAGGTTTTTTCATCCAGTGCATTTTGCTGGTCATTCAGTGTAACACTCTGGGCATCCAGCTTTTTCTGCTGTTCTGCCAGCTTTGCTGCCAGATCATCCAGCTGCTGCTTCTGTGCTGCCAGCAGTTCATCCTGACTGGCCAGCTGATCCTGCTGACTGGAAAGCTGATTCTGCTGATCCTCCACAACCCCCTGTTGTTCCATAATCTGTTTGGTGTATTCATCCTGAAGTACCAGTTTTTCCTGCTGCTCTTTGATGCTTTTCTCATAGTTGATCTGAGACTGAAACAGCGTTACACACATGATCAGTACAAACAGCAAAAGAATTCCTGCCATCATGTCAGAATAAGAACGCCAGACATTATGACCGCTCGTTTCTTTTTCTCTTCTTCTACGCATTTCTTCCTCCTGTCAGCCTACCCAAAGAAGATTCCTTTTCCTTTTTTTCCGCTGCGGTTATTTTCTTTCATATATGCCACCATTGTCTCAAGCAGTTCTTCCTGCCTGCTGCCCTGCTCTTCCAGCGTTTTCTGGATCTGCATCAGCATATCACGGTTGCTGTTGTTTATCGCCATATTTCGGATATTGGTTCGATGGGTCTCGTCCGGAGAAGTTACGATGTTGTACAGAAGATTCTGAACCTGTTCCATTGTCTGAGCTGTCAGCTTCTGATACTGTACAAATTCCTGCATACGATCGTTATAGCTTTGCACTACCCGTTCATTCGCTTCATACAATACTGCATTATGCTGGCTGGCAGCAGCAAAACCTTCCACGCTTGCCCCTGCTGCACTGACATACTTCTGCATTGCCTGATTGCAGGCCACCCAGAACTTGGCCGAGCTCTGTTCTGCATCCTGCAGGTAGGTCATGATCTGTCTGTAATTGTGATCCAGTACCTCTCCATACTTCTGGTTGTTATCTATTGTCTGTTGCGCCGAGGTCATGTATTCCTTCTGCATTGCACCCATTTCACGAACCAGATTCTGCATCTGATCCCGTTCTGCCGTAAAGGCACTGTGCAGATCCGTCTCTGTCGCCTTATAAAGCCCTCTGGTAGCTTCTGTCATCTCTTTTTGCGCCTGTGTCATACTTTCCAGTGCCTGGTTAAAGTCATCAAATTCCATCTGAAAATTTTCCCTCATATTCGACAGAAAATCATTTAATAGACCTTTGAGCATCTCTTCCTGGCCTTTTGCCATAGTCTCTGTCAGGATATCCATCGACTGATTCATTTTTCGAAATGACGGCGTAATCACTTTTTCAAAACTGTTTGCCAGATGCTCTGAAAACTGCTCTGTCATCTTCTGAATAGCTTTTGTCTGTTCTTCCTGATAATTGACCATAATATTGCGGGTTTCTGCTTCCGCGGATGGGATCACGGTATTATGAAAACGATCCATAAACTCTGACAGACGATCCATCAGTGAGCCATAGGCTGCTTTTAATGCATAACTAAATACCAGTGACAGTGACAATCCGTAGATGGATGTCAGAAATGCCACCTTAATGCCATCGACCAAAGATGACACAGAGGCCGTCATAGCCTCATAATTGGATGGTTCAAAATCCTTCAGTCCTACTACCAGACCGATGAAGGTTCCAAGAATACCCAGGCTGGTAAGTATATCTGGAATAATATCCAGCATCTTTTTACTGATCAGCCCGTCTACCACATCTTCATTGACATAGTCTTCGATATCAGCCAGTCCGCTCTGACTCTTTTTTACAAACTTGCGAAATTCTGTATAGCGCCGATCCAGCTGTGCTTCTCCGAACAGATCTTCCGGAAGAGTTCCTTCTTCTTCTCCTGTTACCACATCCAGTGCCTCAAAGGTATGTTCTATCTCATCCGATGCCTTCTGAAAAGCATTTTCATAACGGTTCATTTTCCCAAAACCGGCGATCATGCCAAACAGATAAATCAGAATCATGATTCCCAGAAATACAAAGTTATAAATCAGTGTGGCAGACATACCACCGCTGACAAACCAGGTAAATCCTATACTGATTCCCACTACCAGGACAAACAGAAGCTTATCTGCTATTTTATGTCCCATTCCGCTTCCTCCTTCTATGTACTATATATTTTCAATCTGCCAGTCAATCTCTTTCAATCCGTGTTCTTTTAAGAATTTATTGGTACGGCTGAATGGCCTGCTGCCAAAAAATCCCCGGTATGCAGACAATGGACTGGGATGCGGTGACTCAATAATCAGATGCTTCGGATTCGTCAGCATCGACTTCTTCATCTGTGCCGGTCGACCCCAGAGAAGAAAAACCATTGGACGATCCTGTTCATTTAATACTCTGATTGCGGCATCGGTAAACTCTTCCCATCCAATTCCTCTATGGGAATTAGCCTGATGAGCCCGCACAGTCAGTACCGTATTCAAAAGCAGCACTCCCTGCTTCGCCCACTTTGTCAGATAACCGTTATTAGGTATCTCGCACCCACAGTCATCCTGCAGTTCCTTATAGATATTAACCAGCGATGGTGGAATCTCTACATCTGGCTTTACTGAAAAGCAAAGTCCATGCGCCTGTCCGTCCCCATGATAGGGATCCTGCCCCAGAATCACTACTTTTACATCATGCAGCGGTGTCAAGGCAAATGCATTGAAAATGTCATCCGCAGGCGGAAAAATCTGGTGTGACCGATATTCCTCATTTATCGTCTGATATAATTTTTTGTAATATGGTTTGGAAAACTCCGGTTTCAGAGGTTCCAGCCAGTCATTTGCAATTGCTGCCATATTCTTTTCCTCACAGTCTTACAGAAAGACCCTTTTCTTTCAGATATTCTTTTAAATCCCGGATCTCCAGTTCCTTATAATGGAACAGTGATGCTGCCAGCGCCGCATCGGCTTTTCCTTCTGTCAGTGCTTCATAAAAATGTTCCCTAGTTCCTGCACCGCCGGATGCAATCACAGGAACCGGTACAGCCTCTGCGACTGCTCTGGTCAGTTCTATATCGTATCCTGCTTTGGTGCCATCACAGTCCATGCTGGTCAGAAGAATCTCTCCAGCCCCCATACGGCAGACCTTTTCTGCCCATTCGACGGCATCGATTCCTACATCGATTCTTCCGCCATTTTTATAAATGTTCCATCCGCTTCCATCAGCACGTTTTTTTGCATCAATCGCCACTACCACACACTGACTTCCAAACTTATCTGCCGCCTCACTGATCAGCTCCGGCCTGTTGATTGCAGAAGAATTGATGGAGATCTTGTCTGCCCCTTCCCGAAGCAATATTTTAAAATCTTCTACGGTCCGGATTCCTCCTCCTACCGTAAACGGAATGAATACATTTTCTGCCACTCTGCGCACCATATCTACCACGGTCTTACGTGCGTCGGAAGAGGCCGTAATATCCAAAAATACTACCTCATCTGCTCCTGCTTTATCATAAGCGGCTGCAATTTCTACCGGATCTCCCGCATCTCTCAGATTGACAAAATTCACGCCTTTTACCACCCGGCCATTATGTACATCCAGACATGGAATGATTCTTTTTGTAAACATCTTATTTCTCCTCCATCTCTGCAAAATTTTTCAAAATCTGTAAGCCGATCTCACTGCTTTTTTCTGGATGGAACTGGCATGCAAAGATATTGTCTTTCTCTACAGAAGCATGGATATGCACTCCATACTCTGTGGAAGCTTTTACAATCTCAGGATCCTGAGCCTCCAGATAATAAGAATGTACAAAATAAACATAGCTGTTCTCCGGAATATTTCGGAACAGTCTTCCATTATGCTCCAGCTGCAGAGAATTCCACCCAATGTGCGGCACCTTCAGTCCTTCTTTTTCCGGAATTCTCTTAATCTTTCCCTTTAATATACCCAGTCCTTTTACTCCCGGGCTCTCTTCGCTTTCTTCAAACAACAGCTGCAGTCCCAGACAAATGCCGAGAAACGGCTTTCCACTGTCTGCTGTCTCTTTTATCAAAGTATCCAGCTGATACTCTTTTAACTTTGTCATGGCATCTCCAAAGGCACCTACACCTGGCAGAATCACCTTATCTGCCTGACGGATCAGTTTCGGATCCCTGGTGACAATTACTTCTTTGCCCAGATATTGCAACGCCTTTTCCACGCTTCTCAGGTTGCCGGCATCGTAGTCGATAATTCCAATCATAATTATTTTTCTCCTCTAAACAGGTGTTTTTTCGGTAAAATCAACGATTATTCGTATCATTTAACGCCTGTTTCATTACTTTTTATTGCATCTAATTACATTATATAATAGAATGCATGTTTCTCGAGCATTCCATTTTCATGAATAAAAAAGTACCCCGAATGCATTATTTATCATAACACATCCAAGATACTTTGTCGATATTATACCTGCTCCACCCTGTTGATATACTCTTCAAATGGGTTCCTTTATGGCTACATCCTTTTTATTTGAATTTCTCTTCATTCATATAACTTGATGTTTTGCAAACATACGACAAGAAATAACTGTACCAATTTCTAAAAAGATAAACGCCGCCGGAATTGCCCATATCGCGTACAACATACCGTTGCTCATTTGTTCCACCGACAGAAGCGAAAATGCTAAAACATGATAGATGGGAAGAAGTGCTTCCCGACGCAAATGAACGCATACTCGTGCTTCAAGTTCCACGAAAGAAAACGGCTTCACAATACAATCATCACCTCCAACGGAAAATCCCTTTACTTTGTCAGTATCTTCAATTATATCAACAATTCGATTCATGCTGAATCATCCTTTCATGTTGAAAGCAATACCCGTTGTTGTGTCCCTTTTCTACTTGCTATATATTCATCACGCTTCCTCTTCTCCGTAATGTTTACTCAATGAGAACCCTCTTCCGCGTACTTCTGTAACTCTGCTGACAATCATAAAAGCCTCTGGATCAATATGTCTGATTAATTTTTCAACCTGTGGAAGCTCACGATTAGATACAATACTCAACACAATCTGCGTTTGTTCCTGCCGATATCCGCCTTCTCCGTACAACATCGTCACACCTCTGTCTACCTGTGCAAGAATCGCCTGACGTATTTTTTCCACCTGACTACTAATAACCTTCACTTCCGTCTTGGTATTTCCCATCATCAGTACTTTGTCCAACACTGTCGTATAAATCATAACCAACAACACACCGTATAAAACGCGCTCTGGAGGATTATATACAATCTGCAGAACCAGGATCAATATATCAAATACATTTAAACTAACTGATACTGGGATTCGAAAATACTTATTCAATACCAACGGCGGAATATCCATACCTCCTGTAGAAGCTCCCGTTCGAATCACAATCCCCAGACCAATCCCGATTCCAAGTCCGGCAAATATGGTATTCAGCATTGGATCAGTCGTAATCACCAGATCACCGAAAAAATGATTGGCCGCTTCCAATGCGATTGGATAAGTAAAAGAACTGATAACTGTTGTCAGTGCAAATTTCCTGCCAAGAAGCGTCCATCCAACTATCAGCATCACAATATTAAACACTAAGACAAACACAGAAATTGATGCTCCTGTAAAATGCTTCACTACCAGACCGATACCGGTTGTTCCTCCCGTCATCAGATTCCCCGGCAAAAGAAAAAGTCTGATTACAAAGGCATAGAAAACATTTCCCAAAATAACCGTTGCAACTGTACCTGCCCTCTTTAAATGTGCTTGATTCATAATAACCTCCAATTACTTATATACTTTTAACTAACATTCCCCAATACAGAATATTATACTGAGAAACACTTCCTTTTTTCAATAATAGTTTTTATCAATAATCAGAGAAATTCCCGCAGTCAATACTTCTGTAATCCAGAAACTGTACCATACGCCTGTAGACTTTGGCTCGTTGCTCGCGTAAATAAAAAAACTCTGCCGTTATTCAATCTACAGGGATTAAAACAACGGCAGGTCTATCATTTCTCTTATATATTATACTCTGGAGTATCCATAGCTGTTGACAATTGCATCCAGCTTTTCTTTCTTTGCACACATCGGACATTCTGTCGCATGCCATGTCTGATATTCTGGAATATCTTCCGCTGAAAACAGAGAATGAATTTTGATTCCATCGATCTCATCTGTCGCACTGAACAGTGCTGCCGCGCCTTCCATAATACCGCCATAGTAACGGATACATTCTACAGCGCGTTTTACAGTAATACCTGTAGTCGCAGTAGCCAGTACCAGAAGCACATGCTTATTGGTAATCATTGCCTGCATATTATCCCGGAAAATCAACTGACCTCCGGTATGGATCTCAGGCGACGCAATATACATGGTATTATGAGTATTTAACGAACGAATTCCATTCTGACTCAGT
This sequence comes from uncultured Marvinbryantia sp., assembly GCA_934394985.1. Taxonomy (GTDB): domain Bacteria; phylum Bacillota; class Clostridia; order Lachnospirales; family Lachnospiraceae; genus Marvinbryantia. The sequence goes on along the minus strand of CAKRRF010000011.1, from coordinate 24,328 downwards.
TCATCTGCCAGATAGGCTCCAATGATTTCACATCCATCCATGCAGACAATGGTATCAATATAGGTACTGTTCTTATAATTCTGTGCCAGAATCTTGGCTGCATTCTCTGCTTCACTTTTTCTCGATTTCAAAAATGTCATATCTACATAATAATTAATATGAGAATGTGTCGTGGCAAAATGGCCAGGTATAACTCGAAGTACTACATTATTGTTTACTTTTGACGGTATTCTGATCACTCTTGATTCCATATGGCGACCTCCTAATTAGATTATAGTCAAATTATACCACATTTCTCTTATTATTCAATTATTTTTGTATATTTTTTATACTTCATTCAGGAATTTCACCGGATTTTCGTCACAACACACACTTCTGCCCTGTATTTCCTCCGGAACCTGTGCCAGCTTACTGTGTATTCGAATCATAGATGCCTTCTGATTATACAATGCTGTCCGTTCAAACGGCATACGAATCACCGACGGATAGGCCATACCCACGCCCAGTTCCAGAATACAAAGCTTTTTTCCGATTGTGGAAGTCAGCCAGTTCATATAATACTGCCATTGTGGAAGATAGCCAGATTCATCGTAATTCTCATTCGTAATCACATTACCGCTCCGTTCACTGCCACATGGGGCAACTACAAAAAAACTGTTCACCCCCGCATCGTAAACCAGATCATCGGTATTGATCGTCACCAGAAACCATGGTTTTCCTTTCACCAGTTCCATCACTTTTTGATAGGCATTTAAAATTTCTTCTCTGGATGCTTTTTTCTCTGTAAATTCGTCTCCCACACCAATCAATACCATATCAGACTGCTCAATGATTTCCCTGATTTTTTCTATCTTCCCCATAATCTCCTCCATGCTGTGCACTGTCCAGTTCAAACCAGAACACAACTCCTTCTTTTCTGTTATAGACACCATATTTCTGATGATGCGAATCCATAATTGCTTTTACAATGGAAAGTCCAATGCCGCTGCCACCATATTCTCTGGTTCTCGCTTTATCTACTTTATAGAATTTGACCCATACTTTATCCAGAGAATCCTCCGGTATTGGCTGACCGGTATTAAATACACTGACTCTTATCTTTGTGTCCTGATGCAATACTGTCACTTCGATCTGTTTTTCTCCATCTACGTGATTGATTGCATTACTGATGTAATTGGTTACAACCTCTTCTAGCTTAAATTCATCGCCCCATACATACAATGGCTGCTTCTGATCAAAACTGATACTGGCCCCTTTCTGATCTGCCAGGAGCGAAGCAGACTGAATCACCCCATTGATCAGCTCTGTCAGATCAAAACGTTGAATATTTACTACATCATTACCAAACTCCAGCTGATTCAGGCTAAGCAATTTTTTCACCATATTGTTCATCTTAGCTGCTTCGTCAATAATCACCTCGCAATAAAACTCTCTGCTTTGCTCATCATCATTAATACAGTCCTGCAGACCTTCTGCATATCCCTGAATCAATGCAATCGGTGTCTTCAGTTCATGAGATACGTTGGATAAAAATTCCTTTCGCATCTCATCAATCTGTATCTTCTGATCCAGATCTGTCTGTAGTTCATTATTGGCTGTCTTTAATTCAGAAATCGTCTTCTCCAGTGTCTCAGACATCTGATTGAAGTTTTCTCCCAGCTGTCCAATCTCATTTTCCCCACCGCTGACATACTTGGCATCAAATTCCAGATTTGCCATACGCTTCGACAATGCTGTCAATTCACTTATCGGTTCTGTAATCTTTTTTGACATCCACCATATCATCGCTACTGCAATCAGAATTCCAAGAAGCAGAGTATATGCGGTAAAGCGATTGGAAATCCTGACATTATCCTTGATTGACTGAATCGGAATCCGCATCAGGAAATAGCATCCGGATGACAGTTTTCCCCATGCTTCCAGATATTCCATTTTTTCAAAGGAATCCTCGCATTGCTGAATAGTATAGTTTTCCGTTGACAGTAATACCTTCTGCTGATCACTTTCCATACTAAATCCAAACAGGTAACCTTCCACGCGGCCACGCATAATCCTGTTATCCCTGGACTGATAAACTGCCATAAACGAACCGTCAGGTTCCGGTGACAGTATCGTCACCTCAACATTATTGGTTCCGCTGATCTGCTGAAACTCATCGTCAAACTCACTGCTCTTAAATTCAGATGCATCCGCAATCTCATCCAGCTGCTCATAAATATCCGTCAATGCATGCTCTTTCTGATAAATATAATACTTCTCCAGAAAAAAATTGTTGATCAGAAAATTGGCACCAAGAATCAGTGCCATCAGCGAAATAAATGACACTGCCAGCTGTGTTTTTATAGAATGTTTCATCTTATGACACCTCAAACTTATAACCCATTCCCCAGATAGTCTTGATATAATCCCCTTCTTTACCCAGCTTGCTGCGCAGCTTTTTCACATGAGTATCAATGGTTCTGGCATCTCCAAAATAATCATAATTCCATACACTGTTCAGGATCTTCTCTCTGGAAAGCGCCAGACCCTGATTGTCCATAAAGTAATTCAGAAGTTCAAATTCCTTAAAGCTTAGTTCGATTGGCTTTCCTTCTACCGTCACCTCATGCGCAGATTTATTCAGGGTTATTTCTCCTGCCTTGATGATACTGTCATCACTGAGCAGATTACTTCTTCTTAAAATAGCTTCCACACGGGCCACCAGAATCTTCGGACTGAACGGCTTGGAAATATATTCATCCACGCCAAGATCAAATCCAAGAAGTTCATCTCTTTCATCCGATTTCGCTGTCAGCATAATAATCGGCACATCTGATAATTCACGGATCTCCCGGCACACCTGCCAGCCATCCATCTTTGGCATCATCACATCCAGAATAATCAGTGAAATGTCTTTTGTGCTAAAAAAGATATCCACTGCCTGTGCTCCGTCCTCTGCTTCTAATACAATAAAATCTTTTTTGACCAGAAAATCTCTGACCAGTTTTCTCATTCTGCTTTCATCATCTACTACCAGTATTTTCAGCTTTTCCATAATTCCTCCCGTATACTGTTATGCTCCATTTTTACCATACCACTACTATATCGAAAAAATATGTTCGTTCTGTGAAATAGCCTTTATTTCTTTTCTCAATCTTCATTTTCTTTCTGATTAATCAGATATTTTGCATATTCCTGTATCGTCAGATACGTTCCCACATCATAATGCACACCATCAGATGTTCCATATCCGTTTTCCTGTAAGTAAGAATACACATCAAGATATCTTTCCGGAAAAGCCTGCTGCAGTGCATGATTGAAAGCGATCACCATATCGCTGTTGATAAAATAACCGCAGGAAGCGGCCATGCCATCATTCACCGGATTCACTGACATGAACCAGAATCTGGTATCCGGATAACTGTCAATCAGATACTGATACTCCGAAATATAGCTGCCAATATTGGCCACATCATTAATTCCAAAGCAAAGGATCACATCTGCATCCGGACATGCATTCATCTGATCCAGCATCTGGTACACGCCTTCCGACATAAACCAGTCATACCCGATGCTTTCTTTTCCCACATAGCAATAGCCTCCGGCTATCGACATCCCTACCACTCTGGAATCTCCTGCAAATATCATCTGACTCACTTCACGGTGCTGCATCTCTTCCTCCTCTTTCCAATCTTTGTGAATTTCATCAATGGTATGACGGAAAATATTCAGTCCGAGATACGGATTATCCTGCTTCTCTATGAGAATCAAAAAACGCTCCAGGTCAAATGGGATCTGCGTTTTTTCTTCGGAGTTATCCTTAGCCGTAGCAGGAACACAGCACAAAAAGGTGCATACCGCACATATAACACATGCTCTGATAAATTTTTTCATAAAGTCTCCTTATAAATGATTATAAGCAGTATAACACGTTCTAAAACCTATTTCTACTTTACTTTTTGAATTGAAAAGACCATGACATTTCTGCCATGATCTTTTGTTTTTCCATTTTCTGTTACATTGCATCCATTACCTGCAGAATATCTGCACCTGTCGTAGAATCATGATAGTATACCACCGAAACATAAAGTCCGTTATAAATACCATTCGGACAGTTAATTTCTCCATCTTCTTTTGCCAGATTCAGAATCTTGCCGTTATTGCAGGCGATCGTCATCGTACTCATTCCACTGGAGATTACCGTTCCATATACTTGTTTTACCGAACTGCTGTCCGCAGGATTAGACGAACCGGAGGATGGCTGCTGATTATCTGTTGCAGGCGTATAATTACTGTAATCCAGAGGATCTGTCCAGGAAAGAAGATCTCCGTAAATATATCCGGTAGCCCCCTTGTAGCTGATACGAATCCAGTTGTTTGGTGTATAACCAGTAACCGTCACATCATCTCCGTATCCAAGTGTTCCAAGAACTGTCGCTTCTGTAGAATAATATGAGCGCACATTTGCCTGAACACCAGTCACATACATCGTACCTCCCATAGCAGTAACCGGAGCATTCCAGCTTAAATAATCTCTGAATACATAACCGGTCTGTCCGTTATAGGTAATACGAATCCAGTTATTATTCGTATATCCGCTGACCGTAACTGTATTACCTGTACTCAGCGAACCAAGAATTGCTCCATCCGTACCTGCTGCACTACGAACATATACTTCCGTGGTTGCATACATAATACCTGACATAGATTTTACAATCACAGGCTTTTTCTCACTGACAAAATCTGCCGATACGTAAGCAATAGCTCCCTGATAACTGATCTGGATCCATCCGTCACTGGTATAACCCAGCTGTGTAATCTCACTTCCTGCTGCGATACCTCCGAGAACAGTCGCCGATACATTATTCTGTGCACGTACATTCAGATCATCTGTCGCATAAACAGTGGCTTTTTTCTCTGTGATCTCTACCACCGCTTCTGTGGCCTTCGATTCTTTATAGCTCGATAAATCCGGCATGGCAATCGTAATCGCAGAATCATGATTGATAAATGTACTGACTGAATTCGTGGTACAGGTCTGTGGTTCATCTCCGGAGCGAACCGTATATACTGTCTGAATACGACGTTTGGTGATCTGACCCTTTGTATCTGTATTTACATATCCCTGAAGCGTCATCAGACTGACCTGATGTTCATCCTGTGCACCCTCCAGAACCTTTTCTGTAAAATCTCCCAACGTATCTTCTGTCGCTGTAAACATATAGCTGTTATTGTTATAGTCCAGTGAATCCAAATATTGCGAATTCAGATTCAGATATACATACTGATTCATGATCTGAAGCATGGCTTCCGGCTTCATGGCATATTTTACATTCTCACCGGAATCATTGTCATAAAAATATCCGTCAATATAATACTGCTCTTTGGTACCTTCATCCGTCTGAATCGAAATGGATACTTTCAGATTCTTCAGATCTTGCAATCCGCTGGCTTTCAGGCAAATGGTCTTACTGGCATTCTCTTTAATATCAGGAACACTGGTAGTTTCGGTAACTGTCACATCAATACTGTCCTGCTTATCCTGAAGATCTACTGCTGAATCATAGGAACGGGTCACCTCTGAATCAGATACTGCTGCAGACGCAGAGATACCAAGCGCTGCGGATAATAAAAAAGCCTGTAAAAGCATATGTTTTCTTTTCATTAGAACTCATCCCCCTTTTATATAGTTATTTTTATTATACTGAATAAAAGAAATCATTTCAAGAAAATATATGAAATCATCTTGACGGAGATACATGAATACGTTAGAATAAACATGCTAACATCTGCATAACCCATACAGCTTATTTCAGGGGTTGTACTGGTTTCGACGGGGGTTTTGCAATCGAGGCAGCCATCTGTGGGCCGGGACCACACAGTAAACCGGAATTAAATATAAACGCAGACGAAAATTTAGCGTACGCAGCCTAATGGCTGCTGTCGGCCCTGAGCAACCCGCTGCTTAGGATCCCGGCATCAAACTTGCGGGGCACTTTGTCTGTAAAGCTTTGAACAGATAAAAGAATTCATGAAGCTACTGAAGTGACCAGCCTGTCTCTGGGCGTGCCATGGAGGGAATGTTAAAACAGTGACTGTGATGGGAGACACCACGATGAATAGGCTTTCGGACAGGGGTTCGATTCCCCTCAGCTCCACTAAAAAACGGATCGGTTCATAGAACCTGATCCGTTTTTTCTTAATCTGATTTAATAAAGATTTTTCACCTTGAAATCTTTTTCCGCTTCTCTGCGCTGATCTTTCTTTGCGATATCCTGTCTCTTGTCATAAAGCTTCTTTCCTCTTGCCAGCCCAATTTCCACTTTTACCAGGCTGCCCTTAAAATAGACCTTTAACGGCACCAGCGTCATTCCTTTTTCTTTAATCTTTCCCATCAGCTTGTTGATTTCATATCTGTGCATCAGCAATTTTCTCGGACGAAGCGGATCTTTGTTGAAAATATTACCTTTTTCATATGGACTGATATGCATTCCATAAATCATTACCTCGCCGTTCTCAATCCGTACAAAGGCTTCTTTGATGCTGCATTTTCCCATACGAAGAGATTTTACTTCTGTACCTGCCAGAGAAATTCCTGTCTCATACGTATCATCCACAAAATAATCATGGTATGCTTTTTTATTATTTGCGATGAGTTTGACTGTCTGTGATCCCATATCCTACTCTCCTATACAAAAATCTATGGTACGCGTTTCTTTGTCTGCATCCAGCACACGCACCTTTACACGCTGTCCCATCTGATACACTTTTCCGGTCTCTACACCATACATTTCGTAAGTTTCTTCATTATAATAATAACGATCATCATAGAGATTGCTGACATGTACCATACCTTCTACCGTATTTGGCAGTTCTACATAAAATCCATAACTGTTCATACCGGATATCACGCCTTCGAATGTTTCTCCGATATGCCGTTCCATGTACTCTACTTTTTTCATTTTTTCTACTTCACGTTCCGCATCATCGGCGCGGCGTTCTGTCTTGCTGGTCTGTTCTGCCACCCCCGGAAGAATTTCTTCATAATGAGTGATCCGTTCTCCGTTCAGACGGCCACGCAGATTTTCTTTGATAATACGATGAATCTGCAGATCCGGATAGCGGCGAATCGGTGAAGTAAAATGGCAGTAATACTTTGCCGCCAAGCCAAAATGTCCAGAACAATCCACTGTATATCTCGCCTGCTTCATAGATCGCAATGTCAGACGGCTGATCAGCGATTCCTCAGGAGAATCCTCGATTCTTGCAAGTAGTTTTTGCAATTCCTTCGGATGTACTTCATCCCGGATTCCTTTCATACCATATCCAAAGTTGGCAATAAACATGGCAAGCTGCTGAATCTTTTCCGGATCCGGCGATTCATGTGTTCGATACAAAAACGGCAGTTCCTGCCAGTAATAATCCTGCGCTACTGTTTCATTGGCCAGAAGCATAAAATCTTCAATGATCTTTGTTGCCACATTCCGGTCATATGGTCTGATCTCTATCGGTTCTCCCTTTTCATTCAATAGAATCTTACTCTCTGCAAAATGAAAGTCAATCGAACCACGCTTTTTCCGATTTGCACGAAGAATAGCGGCCAATTTTTCCATTTCCTGAAACATAGGTACCAGGTCCTGATATTTTTCTATTTCGTCTTCGTCCTGCTCCTGCAGAATCTTTGCCACACTGGTATAGGTCATTCTGCGATTCACGCAGATCACACTTTCCACAATCCGATGAGCCGTCACTTCGCCTCTGACATCTACATCCATCAGACAGCTCAGTGCCAGACGATCTTCCCCCTGATTCAAAGAACACATTCCGTTCGACAATGTATGCGGCAGCATAGGAATCACACGATCCACCAGATATACACTGGTTCCACGCTTCAATGCTTCTCTGTCCAGCGCACTGTTTTCCTGCACATAATTTGTCACGTCTGCAATATGCACTCCAAGATGCCACAGCTGCTGTTCTTCATCCCAGGTCACAGACACACCGTCATCCAGATCCTTTGCATCTTCTCCGTCAATCGTCACTATCGTCAGATCTCTTAAATTTTCTCTTCCCTGACAGTCTGCCTCACTTACTTCTTTTGCCACACGTTCTGCCTGATTCAGCACTCTCTCCGGAAATTCCATTGGCAGCTCATGGCCATAAATCACAGAAAGAATATCTGTCCCCGGATCATTTATATGACCAATAATCTGAACTACTTTTCCCTCAGGTTTTCTGGTATTACTTCCATAACTGGTCAGTTCTACCAAGACTTTATGTCCGTCTACTGCGCCTTTGGAGCGCTCAATCGGAATAAAAATATCTTTGGAAAACTTCTGATTATCCGGTCGCACAAAACCGAAATTTTTGCATTTCTCAAAGGTACCTACGATTTCTTTTAACTCATGGGAAACAATACGGGTAATGATGCCTTCCTGCCTCTTTCCGGTCTTGCCTGGTAAAATTTCCACTTCAACAGTATCATGATGAATTGCGCCATTTACATGTTCTTCTGAGATAAAAAGATCTTCTTCTCTTCCCTCAATCTCCACAAAACCGAATCCTCTCGCATTACCGATAAAAAGCCCGACCGCAATGGCGCGTTCTGCCTTTTTATATTTTCCCCGTTTCGTTAATTCTATCTTTCCTTCCTTCTGCAATTCCTCCAGAATGGCTTCCAGCTCTGGACGGTCTTCTTTTGCCACCTGCATTACAATGGCAATCTCCTTGATCTTCATCGGCACATAATGTGGATCACAGATCAGGGAATATACGATTTCTTTTCTTTTTTCAAATTTGTTATCCATAAATCTCCTGTAGTAAGTAAAAAACACTCTTGCATCTTACAAGAGTGTCTTACCATTAAAAATTCAAATTCAAAACAATCGCCAAAACAACGAATCCTATTGCCAGTGCCTTGGTGATCTTAACCAGTGCACCTTCCATGGAACGGCCTTTATTCTTGCCCCAGTATGTTTCAGACAAGCCGCCAATCGTTCCAAGTCCTGCAGATTTGCCTTCCTGCATTAATACGATAACTGATAAAGCGATACAATCAATAATAAAAATTATGGTAAGAATGATTCTAAGAACTCCCACTTCTCCACCTCCTATGTCAAACAAAATCAGTGTATCATAGCTGCTGTTTTTTTTCAACTGATTTTTTATAAATGTTCCAGAATTCTCATCAACCTGGTATATTTTACCGTATTTTCTCCGCGCACCGGAGGTCTCAATTCCAGAGAATCTACACCAGAAGCTACTGCCAGATCTATCAGAAACGAATCGGTAACGTACTCCGTATCTTTCAATATAATCTGTTTTTTTCCATTCTCCTTCCAGTCACCGATATCCTTCATACACTGCGTAACCGTAGAATACCAGCCTGGCTCTATGATTTTCTCTGTATCTGTCTCTTTTTTCTCTACACAAATCTTTGTTTTGGGATACTGCTCTTTCCATCTGTCCATCAATATCTGACACTGTGCTCCGGGTCTTTTTTCCTCCGGAATTGCAATCCGTAAAGCCGGACAGCTTTGTATTCGCACTCCGCCGAGATACTGGTACAAAGAAAGACCCAGATGCTTTGCTGCTGCTCTGGCTGATGCACAGGATACTGCCCTTACAGCGCTTTTTCTTGCCGTTGTTTCCTGTTCTGATCCGGCAATCCGTTCCAGAATCTGATCAATATGATTCTGCGCCAACAGATTTTCTCCAATGATTCCGTCTGCAATATTCGTATTGATAAACAGCACCAGGCTCTCTGCCATCTGTTCCAGATATTCATCCGGACCTGACAGTGATACGGCTGCTTTTCCAACTTCTCCATCTTCACCAAGTACTTCTACTTCTATGGCTGAAAGACCTTTTCCATCCAGTATTCTTCTCCCCAGTACATCTGTGATCTGCTTATACTTAAACATAAAGCACAATACCTCCTTTGGAAATATTGTGCCCTGTTTTTTTATAACTTATCCCAGATATCCCATATCAAACAGCATACGCGTATGTTCATTTAACTGATCCTTGACACGACAGCCAAGAAGCATCTGCTGCAGCTTCTCGCCATGTTCAAATGTATCCCAGACATCGGAAGCTTTCACCAGTTCCTTTACTTTATTGCGAAATTCTATAAAGTCATCCATTGATCGAAGTTCACTGACTGTCTCCTCATCTGTTCCCATTTTTCGAAGCCCGAGTCCTGCGGCATAGCTGTATTCCAGTGCAGAAATCAGTGGTGCATTCCATCTGTACTTCAACTTCAGCTGTACAGCGTCTCTTGAAAGTTCTATGTTCATTATTTACGTACAAGCAGAGATTTGCCTGTCATTTCTTTTGGCTGTTCCATACCCATCAGTTCAATCAATGTCGGAATAATATCTGCAAGGCATCCACCTTCACGCAGAGTAAAAGCCGGATCCGCATTTACAAGAATAAACGGTACCGGATTCGTTGTATGTGCAGTGAAAGGTGCGCCTGTTTCGTAATCCACCAGCTGTTCTGCATTTCCGTGGTCTGCACAGATAAACATCTGACCATCCACTTCTTTTAATGCTTCTACTGCTTTTCCCACACACTGATCTACTGCTTCTACCGCTTTGATCGCTGCTTCCTGCACACCGGTATGTCCAACCATGTCAGGATTTGCAAAATTGATAATAATAACATCATATTTATCAGAACGAATCGCTTCACATAATTTGTCGCACACTTCAAATGCGCTCATTTCCGGCTGAAGATCATACGTAGCAACCTTTGGAGATTTTACCAGAATACGGTCTTCGCCTTCATTCGGCTCTTCTACTCCGCCATTAAAGAAAAATGTTACATGAGCATATTTTTCTGTCTCGGCAATTCTTGCCTGAGTCATATGATGTGCTGCCAGATATTCTCCAAATGTATTGGTAATCTCTACTTTATGGAATGCCACCATCTTGTTTGGAATCGTTGCATCGTATTCTGTAAAGCATACATAGGTAACATCCAGTCTCTTTCCTCTGTTGAATCCATCAAACTCATCGCAACAGAAGGTTCTGGTAATCTCTCTTGCACGATCCGGACGGAAATTAAAGAAAATAATGGAATCCTTATCCTGAATTCTTCCGTATGGTTTTCCGTCTTTTTCCAGATATGCTGGAATCACAAATTCATCTGTCTTTTCGTTATCATAAGACTCCTGAATTGCTTTTACAATATTATCTGCTGCCACACCTTCGCCTTTTACCAGTGCATTATAAGCCAGTTCTACACGATCCCAGCGATTATCACGATCCATCGCATAATAACGTCCCATAACAGAAACTACTTCACCTACGCCGAGTTCCTCCATCTTAGCTTCCAGCTGCTTTACATAATCTTTTCCTGATGCAGGCGGTGTATCACGGCCATCCAGGAAACAATGTACATATACTTTTTCTACGCCTTCTCTTTTTGCCAGTTCCAACAGACCATAAATATGAGTAATATGGCTGTGAACACCCCCATCAGATACCAGTCCATACAGGTGAAGCGCTGAATTGTTTTCTTTTGCATTTTTGCATGCCGCAAGTAATGCTTCATTCTTAAAGAAATCTCCGTCTTCAATCTCTTTTGTAATTCTGGTCAGTTCCTGATATACAATACGGCCGGCGCCCATATTCAGATGACCTACCTCAGAGTTTCCCATCTGTCCTTCCGGAAGTCCTACTGCCATACCGCTGGCCTGTCCTTTTACAAATGGATATTCTGCCATCAGTTTATCCATCACAGGTGTGTCTGCCAGTGCCACAGCATTGCCGTCTTTTCTTTCATTTAATCCATAACCATCCAGGATCATTAATACGGTTGGTTTTTTACTCATCGTTATTCTCCTTTTATGTTCACATTCCAATACGTTTCCAAAAGTTTATTTTACAGGAAGCCTGCCTCAATTGTCAATCAGTATACTCGAATAATTGCTGATATCTGCTTGATCATAGACATTGTTTTTAAAATTTTGACTGAATCATCAAAGTTCTTTTCCAGAACGTTTTCTGTGATTACCACGATCTCTGCCAGATCACCATTTTTCCGCTTCTGAATAAACTGTTCAATGCTGACATTATTATTTCCAAATACACTGGTTACCGCAGCCAGTACTCCCGGTCTGTCTTCCACCTTGATTCTCATGAAATATTTGCTGACAATATCTTCCCGTTTTTTCATCGGAATATTTTTATAACAGGTACAGCCTATTCTTCCTGTACATCCGAAACGCATATTTTTAATCACATCAAAAATATCTCCAACCACTGCACTGGCTGTCGGCAGTTCTCCGGCTCCTCGACCATAAAACATAGTATCTCCTACTGCATCACCTTTTACGAATACTGCATTAAAAGAATCATTTACCGATGCAAGCGGATGTCTGTTGTCAATCAGCATCGGATATACCCCGACTTCAATCCCATCCCCTGTATTGCACGCTCTTCCCAAAAGCTTGATACGACATCCCACTTCTTTTGCATAACGGATGTCCCGTGCTGTAATCTTTGTAATTCCTTCTGTATACACATCATCAAATGTCACTCTGGAGTGAAAACCGATCGATGCCAGGATGGCCATTTTTCTTCCGGCATCCAGACCTTCCACGTCGGCAGTCGGATCGGCTTCTGCATATCCCAGATCTGTTGCCAGACGCAGCGCTTCCTGAAACTCCATGCCTTCTTCTGTCATCTTTGTCAGAATAAAGTTGGTGGTTCCATTCACGATTCCCACAATTTCTTCTATATAATTGCCCTGCAGAGCCTGCTTCAGAGGCTGAATGATCGGGATACCACCAGCTACCGATGCTTCAAACAGGAAGTCTTTATTTGCCTCTTTGGCAGCATCCATTAATGTGTGACCATCTGCTGCAATCAGGTCTTTATTGGCCGATACCACATTTTTTCCGGCATGAAGTGCATCCATAATATACGTACGGGCCGGCTCCATTCCTCCCATAACTTCTACCACAATATCAATGGTCTCATCCGAAACAATATCTTCCCATCTGTTAGTCAGTATAGACGGATCGTCCACTCTGGAAGCTGCACGTTCCAGATTTCTCACCAGTACACGGCTTACCTCTACTTCTACACCAAGCTTTGGCAACATCTCTGCCTTTTGCTTCTTTAATACTTTGTATACACCTGTTCCTACAGTTCCCAGGCCGAGTATTGCAATCTGTATCTTATTATCTTTCATAATTCCTCCTGTGACATCGGTTAGTCTGCTATTCAGCTTAAAACAGAATCCGGAGCCTGTCAATAGCAGACTCCGGATTTCTTCCAGCATTTTAATTTACTGTCTTCTTCTTTGCTTTTCCAAGGTATGCCGCTTTGATCTCTTCATTTGCTGCCAGCTCTTTTCCTTCTCCGGACATGGTGATTCGTCCGGTTTCCATAACATAACCCAGATGGGCTGCATGTAACGCCATATTGGCATTCTGCTCTACCAGCAAAATAGTCACGCCCTGTTTATTAATCTCTCTGATAATATCAAATACACCCTGTACAATGATTGGTGCAAGGCCAAGAGAGGGCTCATCCATCATGATCAGTTTCGGTTTACACATCAGCGCACGGGCAATCGCCAGCATCTGCTGTTCTCCGCCAGACAGCGTTCCTGCTGCCTGCCAGCTTCTTTCTTTCAATCGCGGAAACAGATCATATACCCAGTTCAGGTCTTCTTCGATATTATCCTTTCTCATATAAGCACCCATTTTCAGGTTTTCCAGAACCGACAGATTCACAAATACGCGACGGCCTTCCGGTACCAGCGTAATGCCTTTGGTCACAATTGTCTCTGTCCCCATTCCGGTCAGATCCATATCCTGAAACTTAATGCTTCCTGTCTTTGGCTTTTCCAGACCTACGATAGAACGTAACGTAGAGCTTTTTCCTGCTCCGTTGGCTCCGATCAGTGTAACAATCTGCCCTTCCGGTACATCAAAACTGATTCCTCGAACAGCTTCAATTCCGCCATATGCTACTTTCAGATCTTTTACTTCCAATATATTACTCATCTTCCTGTACCCCCAGATATGCACTGATTACCTTCGGATCATTCTGGATGATTTCCGGTGTTCCCTGCGCAATCAGCTTACCAAAGTCCAGTACGTAAATCCGGTCAGATATGCTCATAACTAATTCCATATGATGCTCAATAACCAGTACCGTCAGTTGATAATCATTTTTTATTTTCATAATAAACTCGCTGAGTTCGTCTGTTTCCTGCGGATTCATACCGGCTGCCGGTTCATCCAAAAGAAGAAGTTCGGGTTCTGTTGCCAGTGCTCTTGCAATCTCCAGCCGTCTTTGTTTTCCATAAGGAAGAGAACTTGCAATCTCATCTTTTTCCTTCTCCAAACCAACCATTTTCAGCAGTTCCATCGTCTTTTCCCGATTCGCCTGTTCTTCGTTTCTGTTCAACCGAAAAGCAGCTGAAAATACATTTGCTCTGGAGCGCATATGACGGGCAATCAGCACATTGTCAAATACCGTCAGACTTTTAAAGAGACGAATATTCTGGAAAGTACGGGCTATCCCCAGTTTCGTAATCTGGTCCGGCGTTTTTACTATTGCTTTGTCATACATTCCATGATTTTCACCGAGATAATTCTTCACCATTTTCCCCTGTGGATAATTTTCCAGCATGACTTCACCATTAAAAGAAATCATTCCGTTGGTCGGTGCATATACCCCGGTAATCATATTAAATGCTGTCGTTTTTCCGGCACCGTTTGGCCCAATCAATGCCACTATTTCGCCTTTATTTACATCCAGCGACAAATTATTTACTGCAACCACGCCACCGAACTGCATTGTCATATTTTCTACATGAAGCACATTTTCAGCCATTATACTTCACCTCCAGCAGAAACTTTTTTCTTTTTTCTTTTGAATAGTCCGAACAATCCATCCCATGAAAATTCGCTGGTTCCCATAATACCGCGACGCCAGAATAATACTACGACCATCAGAAGAATAGAATATACTACCATACGAAAACCTGGACGGAATAGCGGAATATGTACGCCCGCAATTTTAAAACTATCATCATCCAGAAAACGAAGCCATTCCTGTCCACCATTGATCAGGAAAGAGCCGATCACAGATCCGGTTACACTTCCGATACCACCAAGCACAACGATCAGCAGGATGTTATACGTCAACATAACCTGAAAGGTTTTCGTGTCGATAGATCTCATATAAATTGCCAGCATTCCTCCTGCAATTCCGGTAAAGAAAGAAGAAATCACAAATGACAGTTCTTTATGGCGGAACAGGTTGATCCCCATAGCTTCTGCTGCTATATCATCTTCTCGGATCGCTTTAAATGCACGCCCATAGGATGAATTAATCAGAAGTACCATAATACCGATACAGACCACTGCCAGTGCAGCCGGCTGAAAAATATTCTTGAAACCAGGAATGTTATTCAGACCATAAGAGCCATTTGTAATCTGATCCATCATTGGTGCTGCCAGCAGTGCACGGATAATTTCCGCAAATCCCAGTGTGGCAATAGCGAGATAGTCACTTTTCAGTCGAAGAATCGGAATACCAATCAAAGCTGCTGCACCTGCTGCAAACAGTCCTCCGACCAGCAACGCCAGCAGCATTGGTGCATGCAGATCATGCAGCCATCCTGCAATACCGTTCATATAATATACACTGTCGCGCATTTCCACCGGAATGGTAAGAATTGCTGTTACGTAAGCTCCAATTGCCATAAATCCTGCCTGACCAAGAGAAAATAATCCGGTAAACCCATTCAGAAGATTCATGGCCACTGCCACCACCGCATAAATTACAGATCTCTCAATAATTGAAATTGCATAGGAATGGGAGGATGTGTCTGACTGGAAGAAACATAACAGTCCGACAACCAGTGCTATTAATAAAATATTTAATATCGTATTTCTGGTTTTTCTGTTCATATGATCACACCCCTTTACACCTTATCTGTTGCCGCTTCACCGAATAATCCGGTTGGCCGTACAAGTAAAATAATGATCAGCAACAAAAAGGTAAATGCATCGGAAAATGTGGAGTAACCGAATGCCACCAGAAATGTCTCACAGATACCAATGATAAATCCACCGATTACTGCTCCTGGGATTGAACCAATCCCACCCAATACTGCTGCAACGAAACATTTCAGTCCCGGAAGTGATCCCGAATATGGATATACCGTCATACGGTCTGTAAAATACAGAATTGCGCCAATACCAGCCAGAAGGCATCCGATGATAAAGGTTACTGAAATTGTATTATCGACTTTAATACCCATCAGCCGGGACGCTTCTGTATCCTTCGATACTGCTCTCATTGCCATTCCAATTTTGGTATGATTAATCAGCTGCATCAACAGAACAACTAACACAACGGTCAGGATCGGTGTCATTAACGTAACCAGTGATGTTGTAATTCCTCCAAAAGTCAGAATCTTTTTCAGGAACGGAATCTCCGGATATGCCTTTGGAATAGCTGTAAATAAATAGGTTGCCAGGTTTTCCAACAAATAACTGACACCGATAGCTGAAATCATAATCGACATACGCGGTGCACTTCGAAGCGGCTTATAGGCTGCTTTCTCAATTACCACGCCAAGAATTACGGTTCCGATCAACGCAATTGGAATTGCAATGAACCACGGGAATGATGCCATTGCAAAAATCATAAAATAACCGGATATCATAAATATATCACCATGCGCAAAATTGATCAGTCGCAGGATACCATATACCATCGTATATCCAATTGCGATCAGAGCATATGCGCCTCCCAGTGAAATACCGGTCAATAAATGCTGTGCAAATGTCGTAGCACTCATCTTTCTTGCCTCCTAACATGAAAAAGATGGGGCGAAGCATCTTTGTTTCGCCCCTTTTTCCTTTTCTATTTGTTCTTTATTCTGCTGTTACAGTTTTCAGGAACTTAAATGCTCCGTTTTCTACAATATCAATATATGCTGTATCTTTTTCTGCATCACCGTTTGCATCAAAACTGATCTTTCCGGTTACACCTTCGGTCTGAAGTCCTGCCAGTGCATCTTTGATCGCTTCTCCGTCCAGAGAATTTGCCGCTTCAATTGCATCGCACATTACATTGTAAGCATCATACATCAATGCACAGTTACCAACGATTGCATCGTCTCCACCATTCTTTTCGATGCGGGAAGAATCTGCATTCAGCCATTCTTTGTATCCATTTACGAAGTCTACCGTAATATCACTGGATGTATCTGCTTCATCGAAGAATGTAGAACATACCACGCCTTCTGCATTTTCTGCGCCAGCATTTTCAATGATAGTAGAATTGTACCAGGTATCACCTGCCATAAACGGAAGATCAACGCCAAGTTCTTTTGCCTGTTTCAGAAGAAGTGGTGCTGTTGTAATAGAGGATGGTGCAAATACTGCCTCTGCTCCGGAAGCTTTTACTTCTGTCAAAACAGCCTTGAAATCAGACTGATTTGTCTGGAACTGCTGTTCTGTCACAATTTCTCCTCCAAGCTCTGTGAATTTTTTCTTGAAAAATCCAGCCTGACCCATGGAATAATCATCACCAATCTGATCAATCAGCGCTACTTTTGTATATCCTTCATCCCATGCGTACTGTGCCAGAACACTTCCCTGGAATGGATCTAGGAAACATACACGGAAATAATAATCACATGCACTGGTTACCTGTGGGTTTGTACAGGAAGCTCCGATAGCCGGTACCTTTGCTTCTGCAAATGTAGGACCAGCTGCAATTGCACATCCGGAACCATATGTTCCAAGTACACCGGTCACACCGTCTGCCACCAGTTTCTGTGCTGCTGTCACAGCCTCTGTCTTATCTGATTTGTTATCTACCTTATCAAGTTCTACAGTGTACTCTACACCATCTACTGTAACGGTAGGTCTCACCTCATTGGCATAATCTGCAGCCTGAGCTTCCTGTGTACCACCACCTCCATTTTCACCTGTCAGTGGTTCAAAAATACCAATTTT
Source organism: uncultured Marvinbryantia sp. (assembly GCA_934394985.1). Classification (GTDB taxonomy): domain Bacteria; phylum Bacillota; class Clostridia; order Lachnospirales; family Lachnospiraceae; genus Marvinbryantia. The sequence continues at coordinate 6,348 of CAKRRF010000011.1, read as the reverse complement.
GATTACATTGTCATCTGCTGCTGCCTGTGACATCATCATCATGGCCATTGAAACTGCTGCAACTGCTGTGAACGCTTTTCTTCTCATAATTTTTCCCTTCCTTTTCCATCCTTACTCTCATGTTCATAAATATGTTCTGAACAGCGCAATGGATTGTTTTCACTTGACGGACATATGTTTGTTCTACAAGTACATGTTTGCATTATAGCATCCTCATTTTTGATTTTCAAGAAAAAATTTCTTTTGTTTTAAGAATTATTATGATAAGTGTGATTTGTTTTTTCGATAGTTTTCAACTTTCATGCCATTCGAGTCTGTAAAACTATGAAAAACACGCTTTGCGAGTTTCTCAAGTTATCGCAACAATCGCCAAAGTCTTTTGTAAGCACAGACTTTGGCTCGTTGTTCGCGCAAATAAAAGAACAGCATGAAGGTTTCCCACCACGCTGTTCTTTATCATTATTTTTTATAGTTATTATGATGTCTGCTTTGTTGTTCCCAGTTTCTGAATCAAAATGACTCCAAGCACCATAACCAGACCGATAATATCCGTCATTGTTCCAGGAATCAGCAAAGTAATACCACCGATTACAATCACTGCCCGCATCAACAGATTCATCGTTTTGTATACAAATCCACTTAATCCTGCTGCTACACCAAAAATACCTATCAGAGAAGTAACGACAATCATAACTACCTGTATCGGAGATGCATCAATCAGAAGCATTGCCGGACTAAGTGCACAGATATAAGGCACAATAAATCCTGCAATTGCCAGTCTGGTTGCCGTAAAAGCTGTCTTCATCGGAGAGGATTTGGCAATCGCACTTCCTGCATAGGCTGCCAACGCTACCGGCGGTGTAATATCTGCAACAATACCAAAATAAAATACAAAGAAATGTGCAGAAATTACCGGGATACCAATTTCCGGGCTTACCAGGATCGGTGCACAGGTTGCCGCCATAATACAATAGGTTGCCGTAGTCGGCACACCCATACCAAGTACAATACAACAAAGCATTGTCAGTACCAGCGCGATCATAGCATGTCCGTTGGCAACAGATACAATTGCGGTAATCATCTTAGATGCCAGACCTGTAGATGTGACACATCCTGCTACAGTGCCTGCCATAGCACAGGCTACTGCTACTGAAATGGTTCCCTTTGCTCCGGATTCCAGTGCATCAATTATTTTTTTAACAGTAATGCGATCATCTTTATTGAAAAGTCCCACAAAAATGGTTGCTACAATGGCAACAGATGCTGAAAACTGCATAGATCTGGTATTGGTAGATACAAGCACAACCAGCAGTACCAATGGGAATAACAGATAAATCTTACGGATCAGTACACTAAATTTCGGAAGCTGATCCTTAGGAATGCCTTTCAATCCCAGTTTCTTTGCTTCCAGATGTACTGCAATATAGATGCCCACAAAATACAGAATGGCCGGAAGTAAAGCTCGATAAGCTACTTCCGCGTAGCTGACTCCCATATATTCTGCCATCAAAAATGCGGCGGCACCCATGATCGGTGGCATAATCTGTCCACCGGTTGATGCGGCTGCCTCTACTGCTCCGGCAAACTCACTCTGATAGCCAGTCTTCTTCATCATAGGAATGGTAACAGAACCTGTCGTTACCGTATTACCAACAGAAGAACCTGATACCATACCACATAATCCAGATGAAATAACCGCTACTTTTGCAGGTCCCCCTGCTGTGGCTCCTGCAATTGAATTGGCCAGGTCAATAAAGAATGTCGAGATACCAGTCCGCTCCAGAAAAGCTCCGAATATCAGGAACACCACAATGTACTTGGCGCAGACGTCAATCGGCGTATTCATAATACCAGATGTGGCATAAAACTGATCATAAATTACCTTGGTAGGATCAACTGTTGCAAATGTATATACCAGAAGAATACCTACTACAATCAAAATAGGCACACCAACACTACGACGACACAGTTCCATCATAGCAAGAACAGAAAGACATGCAATCACCAGAAGAAACATATCTCCTCTGATAAACTTTGGTCTTAAATTGGCAAGCTCTGCACCATGAAAGGAAGCATAGAAAAATCCAAATGCTCCGACTGCCATAATCAGAATATCATACCACGGCATATGATTGACCTTCTGAGTCCCCTTCTTTGCCGGGAAGTTCAAATATCCAATAATCAGTATCATACCCAAAAAGTTCATCAGACGAATCTGTCTCATAGCGGTACTGAACAGTGTCACATAAATACTGTACAGTGAAAAAAACACCATCAGCCAACGTATAACCAGTCTCGGTTTTCCTTCCCATATACGGGTGTTGGATTCTCTGTCATATTTTTTTAACACTTCATCTACATCTGCCGCAGAACCTACTTTCGGATTCACCGCAGATGTATTTTTTTCCATATCACTCATATGGTTCTCACCCTTTCTCTTTTTATCATCCAGCATATTTCAGAACTTATTCCGAAACGCTGTGCAGAGACAGTGATCTGCGCAGACATTGCACAGATTCCCTGCCGTTTCAAAAAAAGCTGAGACAGGTTGTACAGCCTGTCTCAGCCTGCTGCTCATTCATATAAGCTTTTCTATGGATTATTCTGCTTCTACAGTAAGTCCTTTTTCTTCAAAATACTTTGCTGCTCCTGCATGATATGGTACAGAAGTAATGGATGCCGCATAATCCAGATCCAGTTCTTCTCCCTTTGCATGTGCAGTTTTGATCGCATCAGTGTGCTCAAACACACCAGACACAAAATTATAAATATCATCTTCTGATACATCATTGCTGGCGATCACTACTGCGCCAACAGCTACTGTCTTCACATCTTCATCCAGTCCATATGTGTCAGCTGAAATGGTATTCTCTGTGTAGTATGGGCACTCTTCCAGAAGAGTCTTCATGTGTTCATCATCTATACTTACCAGATATACATCCTTGGCTGTACCCAGATCTGTTACCGCTGTGGTAGGTGCACCTGCAGTAATAAAGGCAGCATCAATCTTACCGTCTTTTAAGCTGTCAGCAGAATCTGCAAAGGATTCATATGTAGGATTGATGTCTTCTTCCGTCAAACCATACGCATTCAAAAGATCCATAGCATTGAAATATACACCTGAACCAGAAGCGCCAATAGAAACATTCTTACCCTTCAAATCTGCAACTGTCTTGATATCAGGATTGGTTGTAATGATCTGAACCTGCTCCTGATAAAGTGCTGCTACTGTAGAGAAAGAATCGATCGGATCCCCTTCAAAAAGATTAATTCCATCATGCGCATATGCCATAACATCACTCTGACAGAATGCAATATCGGCATCCCCAGCATCTACCTGATCAACATTATCAGCAGAGCCATTCGATTCTACCGCTGTTACTGTTGTATCCGTATCAGAGCTGACTTCTCCTGCCAATACGCTACCAAATGCATAATAAGTTCCTGAGGATCCACCTGTTGCAAATGTCAGATCACCTGCTGCAGATACGCCTGCTGCAGGTACTGCTGTCAACATTGCAGCTACGGCTAAAACTGTGAGTTTCTTCATTATAACTTCCTCTCTTTCATAAACCTTTTTTCCCATTTTATCAAAAACTGAAACATCATGCAATACTTTAGCACATCATTTAAAGAAAGAATTTTTTATTTTTTTACAAAATCATGTACGATATTTATAAAACAGATTTTCAGATTAATATCCTATTTGCTTTTAAATATCTCAAAAAGCCTTCGCATCCTTCCGTAACATCCTTATAAGTTTCGTCAAAATTCCCCGTATACCACGGATCCGCAATATCTCTGCTAGAACCGGCAAAGGTCAGGAATTTGTATACCTTATGTTCCGGATCTCCTTTTAATATTCTGTTCAGATTCCGAATATTAGCTGTATCCATCCCGATAATATAATCGAATTTATTATAATCTGCCCATGTAATCTGTCTGGCCCTGTGAGGCACCAATGGGATTCCCACCTGCTTTAGCTTATTAACGGTTCCTCTGTGAGGAGGGTTGCCGATTTCCTCCGTACTGGTTGCTGCACTGTCAATTATAAACTGATCCGACAGACCAAGAGTACTCACCATATGGGTGAAAACACTTTCTGCTAAAGTTGACCGGCAGATATTGCCGTGGCAAACGAATAAAATCTTTATCAAGCCTCTAAAACTCCTTTAAATCCTTATTTTACGCCACTTTCCGGTATTTTCATGATAGAGGAGTTTCCTCTGTTTTCCCGCATATCGTGGCATAAGTTGGTATATTTTGTCATCCAAATTTAGTAAAAATCTTAGTAAAATGACACATTTTTTTGATTTTACTAAAGACTTTTCAACCTAGAATTTTGCTTCCCTGCGACCTCTTTTACGCTATGCCATACTTGTAATTCTTTCTATTTCGTCTTTGGCATCGTCAAATCCCAAATGCGTATATGTATTCATCGTCACACTTATATCTGCATGTCCCATAAGATACTGTAATACTTTCGGGTTCATTCCTGACTTTGCCATATTGCTGCAATAAGTATGTCTGCATACATGAGGTGTCACTTTCGGCAATTCTTCTTTATAGATGTTATTGTATTTACTTATAATGTGTTGGAAATATTTTTCCCAGTGTAATGCTACCATCGGCATATCATTTTTATCCAGATACAAAAAACCATGATACAGCTTTCCGTCCTTATCTCGGATCACAGGCTCACACTTTGGCTTACGCCTATTTGCAATAATCTTTTGAAAGCACTCTTTCACTTCCTGTGACATCGGAAGATACCGTTCTCCATCCGGCGTTTTTGTATCTTCAATGATATATTCCATATTTCTTTTTCTCTGGAGCTGGTGATCTACTTTTATTGTGTTTTTCTCAAAATCAATATCCGATTTTTGCAGACCAACAAATTCTGAAATTCGAAGTCCGGTTTTAAAAAGAATGAAGATTCCTTCATAATATCTGCGGAAATGGTCATCCTTCTGAACAAATTCGAGCATTGCCCGCTCCTGTTTTCTGGTGATTGCCTCTCTGGTAACACTGTCATTTACAACTACTGTACATAATTGAAATTCAAACGGATTCTTGCGTAACAAATCATCATCCACTGCCATTTGAAATGCCGGCCTTACAACTCCCCGGACAGAATGAATGGTACTGTATCCTCTGCCATCTTTCTGCAGCTTTATCAGCCACGCTTTTGCATCAGACAGTTTGACCTTATCAATTCGAATCATTCCAAATTTCTCTTTTTTAATAATGTTGATAACAAAGTTGTAATTCGCCTGGGTATTATGTCTAACACCTGTTTTCTGTGAAATATATTTCTGTACTAACTCCAGGACTGTCAGATTTCCTCCATAGGGGATGATACCATTATCAATGTCTCTACGCACTTCTTTTTCTTTTTCACGTAAAGACTTGCACTTTCTTCTCCCGGCAGGCAACGGATCTGTTTCTTCCAGTTTCCAACTATATAAAAACTTCTGTTTTCCAAAACAGTCCGTATATACAAACGCATATCTTCCGTCTGCTCTCTGGCTTTCTCCGTTTCGTAAAATACGACCTTTCTTATCTCGTCTTTTACTCAAAACATTCATCGCTCCCTTCATCCGAAGAAGCCCTAGCACGATACCGATATTATACCATAGCCAGGGCTGATTTTCCATATGTTAATATGCCATATTATGTTAACTCTCTGTATCTTGGGGTACACTACAATGAAGTAATCTGATTCAAAAAATCTTCAAATTTTCTCCGGTTAATTAAAGATTTATTTCCTATTTGTACTGTAAAACAAAAATCTGCATCTACATTTTCTGAAATTAAGTTCCGGATCTTCTTTTCACCAATTCCAAAATACTGCGTTGCCTCGTCAACAGTCAGCATATATTTTTGCCATATTGGAACATTCTGATTTTTTTCACTTTTCTCATTCATAGTTGTTATCATTCCCTTTCGCTATATGTTAAACTTACCTGATATGTCTACCAATAAAAAAACACTTTCTATTAAAAATGCCTTTTTATTGGCAGACATTTAAAATAATCCTGCAAGTGGCCATCAGGCGTGGCCCCATTGGAATTGCACCATCTTCTTCAGACCGGACTATTGCCGGAAGTATCATTATCAAAAACAGCATCGTGGCCGCAAAGTTCCTATCCTCTGCTCATAACAGCATAATTCTCGCTCGTACCTTTGCTTCAATACCCGAATCAGTATTTCTTCGCTTTCATTCCCAGACTTCCCGACAAGTTGTCGGGAAGTTCAGGAACAGGCAGTCCTGGCGTATCTGCTATCTGGCTCAACTGTTCCATACGTCCTTGCAGGATTGACCATATTCAATTTTCAAGGTGCGAT
>CAKRRF010000010.1 GCA_934394985.1 uncultured Marvinbryantia sp. | reverse complement strand
ATCAAGAACAAAAACGGAGAACTGGTACAGGCGAAACTGGTTAAACTCCAGAGCAAAAAAGATGAGAAGAGCGGCCGCATGATGATGGTGCCGATCGAAGGCAGCGAAGAGATCATCAATGTAGATATCGTGCTCATCGCAGCAGGATTCTTGGGCTCTCAGAAATACGTCACCGATGCATTCAAAGTCAACATCAACGGACGCACCAATGTAGACACCGCACCTGGCAAATACCAGACCAGCGTACCAAATGTCTTTACCGCAGGAGATATGCACAGAGGACAGTCACTGGTGGTATGGGCTATCCGGGAAGGACGGGAAGCAGCGAAGGCTGTGGACGAGTCACTGATGGGATATACGAATCTGTAGAATCAAGTTTTGTGTTTGACAAATCTGCAGGAATTGCATATAATACACTTAACAAGGTAGCTGGAAAGTGAACGTAACTCACCCGACCCGGCGAAATATTTATTAAGTTATAAGAATAGTCGTCTGAACTTTACCGGAGAACAGGACGGCTATTTTTCTTTCATATGAATTACATTCAATGAAAGAAAATGCTCCGCAAGGATCGCACTGCGGCAGGATGGAATATGCCGCAAGCGACCTGCCGCAGGCGCAGAATCTCACAAGTGAGATTCTATTACATGTATAAGTCAAAATTGCAACGATAAGCAGAGCAGTAGTAAGTATGATTTGCAATTCTTCGTATGTACTCATAATAATCACCCTTTCTGTAGGCTCAGATCAGATGAGAGCACATCCCCCAGTTACCCGGTTAAGCATATTATACTTTTATAATAAATAATAAAATATTAATACAAAATGATACATTATATAAATAATACATGACAAAAATAATAAAACAAGTCTAACATATTCAGACATAAAAATCCAGTAAAGAATTACACAAACGAAAGTCTCATTGTGCAAAATTCTGACTAAATCATTTGACACGTTTATAGCATCATAATATAATTTAAAAGAATAATTATAACGGTATATACTTATACAGAATGAGAAGGTACAACGATGATCATAGGAATCTGTGATGATGACAAAGTATGGGGAAGAAGAGCCAGCTATATCATAGGAGAGTACCGGAAAAAGACTTCACTGGATGTCGAGATACAATATTTTCCGGATAAAGAAAGCCTGTTAAATTATGAAGGTGATCCGATCGAAGCGTTATTTCTGGATATCGAACTTGGAGACGGGAATGGAATCGAACTGGCAGAGGAAGTACATAAGAAATGGTCATCCTGCCTGATCATTTTTTTGACGAATCATCTCAGTTATGCTACGGATGTGTATCGGACAGAACATATCTGGTTTGCATTAAAAGAACAGTTTCAGAGCAGGGTCGGTGAGATCTTTGACAGAATTCTGCGGTGCAGGGAAAAACAGAAAAAACAGATCCCATTTCTTTGTGCGAATAGAGAAATGATAAGCTTTTCGCCGGATGACATTTATTATCTGGAGCGTACAGCGCGCAAGACCAGACTGGTTACAGCCTGGGGAGATTATGAGATCAAAGACCGCCTGGATGTGTGTGAAACGTATCTGACAAAGCCAGATTTCCTTCGATGTCATAACAGCTATATGGTATATCTGCCTAACGTGAAAGAGTATAAAGGCGGCGTCTTTCATATGAAAAACGGTGACAGACTTGCTGTCAGCAGAGCCTATGAGAAAGAGACAAAGGCAGCTTTTACGCGCTGGGTGATGAGACAGATGGAAGGAGCATAATGAGATGTATATCATAGCAGCTTATTTAGTCATTGCTCTTTCTGTACTGGTATTAGCGAAGAAAACAGTGCAGCTGGAAAAGGAGTCAGAACGAAATCAGCTGATACAGTCTTATATGGTTACGCTGCAGGGCTTTTATCAATCCATACAGAGTCAGATTGATATGACAAGAAAGTTCCGGCATGACCTGGCAAAACATATCCAGACCCTTGAAGAGTTGATGGAGGAGCAGAATGGTTCAGAACTCCGGGAATATGCGGACAGCCTGAAACAGGAATACCGGCAAGTGGAGAACAAAGGTGAGAGTGAAAGTGAAGTAGTAAATGCCATTCTTTCTATGAAGGGACGGCAATGCCGGGAGAAGAGGATTCCGTTGTACCTTAATATAGAAGAAAAGGAATATGCACTGGTCAGAGATATGGATATGGTAGGAATTCTGGTCAATCTTCTGGATAATGCAATAGAAGAGAATGAGAAAATAGAATCAGAAGAGCAGCGGGGCGTCTGGCTTGATATGAAAGAAAAAGAGCAGGGAGAAGTCTGGCTGCAGATAAAGAATAAAATCCGTCCAGATAAGAAGATCAATTTTCAAACGGAGAAAAAGGGAGAGCACGGGATAGGAAGAGGCATTATAGAATATCTGATAAAACAATATCAGGGTGAAGAAAAAGTAAGTATTGATCCGGAAACGTCTGTTTTTTGTGAGATAGTTTTATTGAAAAACAGAATACAGGAGGATGAGAGCAAATGAGCAGTGTAATAGAATGGTTTCTGAGAGATAACCATTGGATCCGAATGGTGCTGCTCAATCTGCCCCTTCAGCTTTTTGCTGTCAAAATCCTGGAACTTCTGGTGGGAAAAATGAAGCATAAAGGCTATATGATTGGTTTTATGCTTGTCAGAACTACATTGCTGTGTTATTTTCAGTCTCTTGGTGATCAGATTTCCGTATCAGGACATCTGGCTGAAATTGTGCTGGGCGCGGTGGGAAGTATAGGCGCATGCCTGCTCTGTATTTATCTGGTTGAAGCAGAACCGGTACGAGTCTTATTTGCAATTGCAATTTCAGAACTGTCTGCTATGCCTGTTATGGTATTTTCTATGGTTGTCTTGAACTGGCTGGAAAAACGACCGGAAGGAATGTTTGGCTGGTACCTGACTTTCAGACCAGAGGATCTGCTGGCATGGATCTTTGAATTACTTTTATTTATACCGATTTATGCCATAATGAAAAAAATTCAAATTTTATTCCGGAACTACGAAATTCCTCATACGAGGCTGATCTGGATCATTTACCTGGAATATTTTCTGGTGATGCAGACCTCACAGCTCATCCCGATTGCAACCGAAGATGGAACCAGACGTGGAATGGTGTTGCCGTGCCTTACGGTAGCAGCGGCAGCAACGCTTGGATTAGTTAAAATATTCAGTAATCAAAAAGAAAAGATCCGAACAGAGAGCCAGTTCCTGCAGTTGGAGCTGACCATGATGCAGTCCCAATATCAGGCAATGCAATATCAGAGAAATCATATCGAAGAGAGCCGGAAACTGATTGACCGGCAGATGCAGGAGATTATACAACGGGGAGAACGGTCAGAAAAGCAGACCCAGATAACAGAATATCTGAATGATCTGGAAAAAGCATATCAGGACATTCACGCCGGCATCTATTGCAGGGACTGGAAACTAGACTCCATCTTATATGTTGAGACAGAACGGGCACGGCAGCAGGGAATCAAAGTTACATGTAAAGTGCAGAACTATCCGGAAGATCAGGATGGGATACAATGTATGGGAAAAGTACTGGTGAAACTGTTTGAGTATGCCATAGAAGAGAATGATAAGATACACGATTCAGATAAAAAGCACATTGATATGCAGATCGACGTCATCGCCAATCAGGCAGTGGTTCTGCTCACCTGCCCCGCAGGGAAAAAGGTGTGCGGTATAAAGAAAAAGATCGATGAATTAACAAAAGAACGAGAAGGGAACACAGAGATAGAGAAAGATGAGGAAAGAATGAAGATCTGTGTGACGTTTGCGGAAAAGGATTGAGAGCTCCACTGAAAATAACTGAGAACCCCCACAGCGGAATCAGAAAATCTGATCTGCAGTGGGGGGTTATCAGTTATTGAGATATGGAATCATCTGGAGCAATATGAAGTTCATGGATAAGCTGCTCTCGGTAAGATACATTTTTTAAAGCTCTATTTAAATCATTGATGCGATTTTCTGAGATGAGCTTGTGCGTTAATGCAATAAGTTTTTGGGCTTCATCAGCACGATCACGTTCGCATTTTATTTCATTAGCAGCTTCAGCCAGCCCCTCTTTTTTTCCCTTTTTAAAACTGGTACGCATGGAGCTTTGCCAGTCCATGCGGTAGCGTTCTCTGGCTTCGCACTGTAATTTTATTTTCTCATCGTTTGTCAATTGGCGAAGGGTTACAACCGCTTTTCGGATAGATTCTGATTGTTCAGCCATAGCCAGCATCTCCTTCCATGTTGTTGCTTTAAATAAGCATGCCCAGTGATATAATGAGGTATTCTTTACATCATCTGTGACTTTGCTGATATAGGATAAGTCTAACACGTGAAGCGAGAATTTTCCAGTAAATTCATTTTAGGAATAAATGCCGAATGGCAGGATAATTAGATTCCGTTGAAATGTAGTTTTACGATAGCATAAATATGAGAGGGATGCAAATAAAATCGTTCGACAAAATATGGGTCTAAATATGGGAAATAAAGAACACAGAACTACATGGATGTGGTATCGGTAGTAGCAGGGGAGCATATAGCGGGGAGATGCAAATAAAAAAAGAAGGGGAACGAGGATGAGAAACATCTTCGTTCCTTTTTGAATATAGAACAAAATTGCATTTTCCCTGTTATATAATGAAATCATCCATTTATCATGATTTGGATGCCATGCGGTCAGCCATCTGGCACAGCAGATGAAGGTCAGAATCAGCAAGATTTGAAGTTTTTTGAACAAGATCGCTGATAAGTGCCGGATTATCCACAGATTCATCAAAAAATTCCATTGGCGTGACATCGAGATAGTCGCAGATATACAAAAATTCTGACATGGAAGGCATAGATCTTCCAGAGATGATACTTTGAATATAGCTTTTGCTGTGACCCAGGTCAAGACTCATTTTATATTCAGATACATTTTTCTTCAGGCGTAATTGTGTTAAGCGTTCTCTTATAAAATTTTCGTCCATTTGATGTCCTCACATTAAAATATATATGGTTTGGGTAAAGTATTACCATTATTTACTTATTGTAAATGGCATGAAACTAAAAAATGAACGATTTAAACGATAATATTTGTACAAAACGACATGTTATAACGGTATAATCCAAAAAGAGTATAAATGCATAGCTGGCAGGAAAAGTGCCAGCTATTTGTGTAGAAAGGGGAAAAGAAAGTGGATAAAGAAAATATAAAAATGTTAAGTGAATGTCTGGCAGCAGTTGGACACAACAGTCGATTAGATGCAAAAGAACAAATGGAGAAGATAACAAACTGTCTTCAAATAGCGGGGATCGAACAAATAAAGCAGGGCACAGAAAAAGATACTGCGATATTTGAAATTAGAAGTGGGCAATATTCGTTGATTTATGAGATCAAAATGTTGGCTGGATTAAATAAAATAATCATTTTACAGAAAAATGTGAAAATAGACCAGGGAAAGGAAAAACTTGCAAAATGGTATCTGAAAAAAAGAAACGACCAGCTGTCAGATGGAGTGCAGTACAACCCAGATACATGTGTCCTGGAGGGAAGGATATCTTTTCAAAGCGGATGGGAAGAAGAAATAATTCGGAAAATATGTAGTATGAATCGCATTATGATGGAAGATTATGATACACTGAAAGAATTGAAGGAGGGAAAAGTGCCTGAAAAGATACGGATAGGAATACAGCATGAATATGGAGAATATGAGAGGGAAATGAATTATGACAGCCATATTTGAGAGTATGATAAAAGATTTCATAAGGAAAGATACAGAGCAGCTGCTGGAGGTATGCATGAATCCAGATATTAGTCAGGTAAAGAAAGTGCCACTGAGATATCGTCTTATTGCATATGGATTTGTAAAACAACTGTCTCTGGAACAGTTGGAAGAAAAGATGGCGGAGAACGGGTGTGAAAGACTGTATGCGAGAAATCCAGTGGAAGCCAGCCTGATCTACGCGTTTTCCAGGAAAATGACATATAAAGAATGGCAAAAACTGGAAAGAAAAAGTGAAGCTGTCATAGCGGAAAGAAAAGAAGAATGGTTTAATAGATCCAGTGTGTCTTATAAGGAGCTGGAGCAATATGTACAGGCACATTCCGAGAAAGGAGTGGAAAAGTGCAGAACAGCTCACGTAACACAGAATTTGAAGTCTGGAATTAACAATAGTCGCACAGAAGAGGAATTCCTTCATTTTATGGAACAGAACCAACAGGATTTTTCAGAAGTCAGAGAAAAGGCGAGGTATTATTTCTGTAAATATCTGAAATTCTATATAGATGAAAAAATGGAGGGGTATCTGGCTGCCAGAAAAACTGGTTTTGGCGTGGAACAGGCAGCAATGGAGCTTAATATTTTGAAGTGCTCTGCTATGCTGAGAAAAAAATATAAAGATGAAGAAGCATTGAGAGCGAAATTAAAAGAATGTAATATATCTTTTGGAAATCTATATGATGCATTCAATTATTTCTATTTCGGCTATGTTTCAATGGACTGGCTGGAAATATTACTGGAATATTATGGAAGCAGTATTGAGAGATTGAGCAGCAGGCAAAAGAAAAAGCTGGCAGAAGGGATCCGTGCCTATGAGGATGGGTGGCAGGAACTCTCGGACGAGGAAGTGGTACGCCAGAAGTTGAAATCAGAAGAAGAAAAAGAAAGAAAAATAGACGCAGAATACGCACTTTCAGATATAGCTGAGGATTCTGCACATCGTGGATATCAGAAAAACAGGGCGGGGGAAAAGTCTGTTCGCAATTATATTCGAGGTGTCACAGATCTGGATCGTACAACCCTGATCTGCTATATGCTGTTTTTAGGTCAAAAATTTACTGGACACAGAGAATTGGAAATGTCCAGAGAGAGACTGGATCATATCTTAGAAGGGTGCGGATATCCACCATTAAGGGAGAAAGATGACTTTGATCATTTCCTGATGCAGTATTTTATGGCAGATGACAGAATTGATTTTCTGATGGAAAGTGTAACCAGAAGTGCCATGGAAGAAAAGAATTTTTATCTTTACCATATGTATCAGGGAGCAGGAAGTGAAAACAAAAGATTAAAAAGTATCTTATAGTTATGGCAGAAAAAGGATATGAGAGAATGAGGGAATGGATTGAGGAAGCACTGGCGCCGGGGACGATATTAGATCATCGTTATCGTGTGCTCAGGGTGATAGGAGAGGGCGGATTCGGGATTACTTACGAGGCCTTAAATGAGAGGATAAACCGGAGAGTGGCAGTGAAGGAGCTGTTTATCAGTGCATATTTGAACAGAGATTGTACAGTTTCGGATAAAGTTACAGTGAGAACGCAGAAAGAGATATTTGCGAATGCAAAAGAAAGATTCCTGAAAGAGGCCAGGATTATCAGTGATTTTTCAGTAGAACCAGGAGTAGTGAGTATCTTAGATTACTTTGAAGCAAATGGTACGGCTTATATTGTGATGGAATATCTGGAAGGGCAGACACTGGAGCACTATTATGAAAAAAATGGACAGATTCAGGACATTGAATTATTCAGACTGTTGTTGCCTATGATGCAGACACTGGAAAAGATACATAACTGTGGAGTGATTCACAGAGATATCAGTCCGGACAATATTATTTTACTTCCTGATCAAAGTATCAAGTTGATTGATTTTGGATCTGCAAGGGACTATATAGTTCGACAGACACATACCATAGAGTTAAAAGCAGGATATGCACCGCCGGAACAGTATGGTGAAGGAATTCAGGGGCCGTGGACAGATAGTTATGCACTGTGTGCAGTGATTTATCACGGAATAACCGGGAAAAAACCGGAAAATTCTGTGATGCGTACTTTAAAAGACGAATTACAGATGCCATCGGAACTTGGAATTAAGGTAAAGCCTGAGACAGAACAGATTCTTCGAAAAGGATTGCAGCTTAATTCTGAGGAACGATGGAAGAATATGGGAGAGTTGAGAAAAACAGTTCAGTCATTTGTGAAGCCGGAAAAGAAAAAAATTCCAGGATGGTTAAAGGGAACAGGGGGAATTGCTTTGGCAGCAGGACTGGGAATTGTACTGACAGGACTTGGACAAAGTTATTGCCAAAATCATCCGGAGAAGTTTCTGTTCCCCGGAGAAAGAACAGAGCATGTGATACTGACTCCGGATGAGAAGATGACTAGCCAGGAGTATCAGGAAGCAAAAGATATTATTGCGCAAAGACTAGATGCATTAGTTGGAAATGATCATTATTTTATGAGAACAGAGGATGAACAGATTGATTTATGGATGGTTTTTCCTCAATTGGAGAATGTGTCAGGGGATATAGAGAGCAAAGAAGAAGATCTGATCAACCGATTTCTTGTGCATCCAATGAAATTACAGCCAACTATAATCTACATGAAAAATGGTATTATCGGAAATCGATACTCGGAGCTTGCCAGAGATGAAATTCTTTCTGTGAAAGTAAAAAAGGGAGAAATACCGATTCCTTATTATCTGCCAGAACAGGTGAAAGAGAATAATTCAATATCAGGGGATGCCTATCTGGAGATCACTGTTTCGCAGGAAGCTGCGGAACGATTAAAAGAACATATGCAGGAGATATGGAAGAAAAATGGCAATTTTATGGTATTAAAGCTGGATCAGGAGACAGAAGGAAACCAGACACTGTTTTTATGTACAGATCCAGACGGAGACTGGACAGTATTTTACCAGCCATTGGAATTCGTAGATTCAGAAAGATGGAGAGCTATATGGGAAATCTCTGAATTGCCGGAGAATATGCAGTTTTGTCTGGAGAAAAAAGTAAACTGGTATACAAACGACGGAAAAAAGCTTTGGGGAGGTATGCAGAAAGAAGAAAAGAAAATCAAAAAGCCATTTGTGATTCTGGAATATGAACAGGAATGGAAAAGCAGTGAACTGTCAGATGCCGGATGGAAAGAAAAAGTGCTGGATGTCAAACGAAAGCTGGATGCACTGAAAATACCTTATGCTATGGGAAACGCCGCGGATAATGCAAAAAAGCTGATTGTAAAAGTAGAGCAGAAAAATATGAGTCCTACGTTGGCAGAAGTGCTTATGGATGGGGCGGAAAGTATCTTTGTAAGTGACGGAAAGCAGGATACGATATCGGTGCAATATGGTGGAAAAATTTTTATAGACCGATTGGATGAGGAAGAACTGGCATTATCCTGCGAATTGGGGGGATATGATCAGAGTAGTTTGTCAGAGTGGGCAAAAGAGAAACTAAAAGATGGAGAAAAATATGTCTATTTACAGGTAAGCGGATACAAAGTATCCAGAATAGAACTGCAGCAGATAGCGAAAAATGGGACATTGGAGTTTCGGGAAAATCTGTGGAATGAAGGAAAGAACTTTACAGAAGAGGATCGTCCGCTGCTAAAGTTCATACAAGCTATCTTAGATACCAAAAAAGATATACAGGATTACTATGAACTGAATGATATGGAATATCATGGGGAAGACGGCAGGATGGAGATGGAAGCTTCCTGTCAGGATACTTACTATTTTCCAGATCAGGAAGAGTATGCAAAGATCTGTAAGATTGTGAAAGCCTGGAATAAAGATGCGGAGGTAAAAGAAAAGGTTTACCCAACATTTTATACTTTGACGGTTTCATTGAAGCTGGATTTATCCAGAAGTTATGCGGGAAAAGTAACGGATATTGTGGAAAAACTATTTCAGGAGGCAACGGAAGAACTGGAGCGTTATCAGAGTGTGTATATTTATCTGGATAATGTGGAACAAACGCAGAAACTGACATTTATCCGGCGAGAGGGAAAATGGTGGCTGGACTATCGGATGCTTGGCAATACGACAGATCCATTGGAAGAGGAATTGAGGGAGAGGATCAAAAACAGTGAATTCTTTAAAGACTATATCACCGAGAATTCTGGATGGAAGATATCAGATTCGGAAGGTACTCAGTGAAAATACGGATGTGATATTTTATGAGGCAATTCATCAGAACATTGGAAATACGGTTCTGATACAGGAATGGAAAAAGACAAAGAACGAGCAAAAAAAGATCCTGGAAAGAGCCCGTGAACTGGGAGATTTTGCAGAGTTAAAAAGTCTGTTTCAGGTAAATGACTATTTTGAAGAGGATGGTAAAAGTTATATCGTATTGGAATATCCAGTCGGGCAGACTTTAAGAGAATATGTACAGAAAAATGGAAATATTGGTGAGAAAGAACTGCTCCGTAACATCCTTCCATTTTTGAAAGAGTTGTCAGATATAGAAAATGCCGGGATAGAAGATATGGCTATTTCCATGGATAATATTTATCGAAAAAAAGATGGCAGCCTTTGCGTTCTCCCAGATTTTGGAAAAACAGTGCCTCATGGAATGAGTCTGAGTTATCAGATCTGTGAAATAATGTATGAATGCCTTACCGCGCAACAGCCACCAGCATGGAAAGTACGTATTTTATTTGATGATTTGGAAGCTCCAGAGAAATATGATAGCAAGATAGATCCAGCGATTTCTCAGATCATTACGAACGGCTTGTGCCTGGAGACCGAAATAGGTATGACAGTTGGTAATCTGGAACGGCAGTTATTCCAGTGGCTGGAGAAACAGAAAGAAACAGAAAAATCTGGGAAAGTGAAAAAAGCAGCAATCGGTATTTGCGGAATATTTCTGATATTGGGTTTGCTTGCGGGAATATGGGCCAGATATAGAGAGCAGCTGATTTTTCTTGGGGCTGAGACGGAAACGGTATTGCTCATACCGGACGAGAACATGACACAGGCAGATTTTACGAAAGCGGTAACTGTAATCAAAAAAAGAGTGAAATGTCTGACATCAAAATATTTGGTAAAGACAAGGGATGGAAAGATAAGTGTAAAGATTCCCCGGGAAGTGTATGACGATGTATCTGGGGAGGAAGAAGTGATGAAACAGTATTTATCTGCACCACTTAAGATATATGTGATACAAACCATGGATTATAGTTTCTTTTCCATGTTACGGGAGGCGCAGTATGTAGTATTGGAACCAGAAGATATAGAATCAGTGGAGAATATAGAATTGGAAAAAGAATCACAGTCTATTTCGCAAAAAGGTATGGCAATAGAGCAAATGTTGTTGCTGAATCTGACAGATAAAGCATCAGAAAAGCTGAAAGAAAAGTTTTCGGACAGAAAAAGCATATTTGGCTGTTTGGATGCAGTACAGAATACGTATTCGGAAAGAATTGAAACAGCAGGAATTACAGAGGACTGGAAAAAAGTCGGCATCATGAAAAATGAATATTTCCAGATAGCAGAGCCTTTATTAAAAGAAGAGACATTTGATTCCTCATTTCAGGTCTCAGCAGAGATAAAAGTCGAATGGCTGGATCCGGAAGAGACTGTGGACAAAGCATATGGAAACTGGATTGGGAATGGGAATATTCCGGAACCATGTGTAACTATGGAATATACTAATTTGCCGGAAGGGTGGAAAGAAAACACAGGAGATTACCTAAGAATCCTGACAGGACTGGCAGAGCGTCTGGAAACCCTGGAAGCACCGTATGCCATTGGTCTGTCGGAAAGAAATAGTGAGGATATAGTCATTCGGCTGCAACAGAAACATATGACAAAGATCACGGGGAAAATCCTGGGAGAACAGAACCGATGGTCACTGGAGACCTACTGGGGAGAGAATCTGATCACAGAAAGTGAGATAAAAGCAGAGTATGGCAACGGAGCTGGAAAAAGTTTTGTAAAAGTAATATTTACGGAAAGGAAACCAGAAAAAGTTCAGGAATTCTTAAATCACGCAAAAGAAGCAGACGGCTATGTATATTTGATGTTTGGAGATTATTGGATTGCGAAAGCAAAATTTACAGAATTGACCAGTGAAACAGAGGATGCCAGGTATGAATGGATTTTTGAAGAGACCGATTTTGGAGAAGAACACACTATAACAGAGGGGATGAGACCATTCATACAGCTGCTCCAGAAAATAAATAACCATGAAGATTTGCAGGTGCCGCTCTATCTGAAACAAGTGCAATATTCGGATGAAGGAGAGGCGGTATCTGTCATGAAAGAAAAAAATTCTGCATGGGAAAAGAATACAGAAGAACTGGACAGGCTGAGAAAAACAGCAGAAGTGATTGACAGTTATGCGGAAATAGAGGAAGAAGACTATGGTTTCTATTACGGAACAGAACAACTCTGCATTACGCTTCACATGGACACGAAAGAAGACTATAGCGAACGGGCATACCAGAGAATTACAGAATTGTGGGAAAAAGGTGCGATGCAGGAAAATCATTATTCCTGTGTGAAATTTTTTGTGGGAGAAAAAGAACAGTATCCAGAGGTGGTCGCAACCAAAAGAGGAACGGAAAAAGCGTGGAGAGTCGAAGTGTATGATGATGCTGGTGATGCGTATGGAGAAAACTTTGCAAAACTATGGGATCATAATTGAAAAACAATCAATATAACTAGAATATAAATGAAAAAAAATAGATTTTATGGACATAATACATAATTAATTGACACTGTAATGGCGGTATAATATAATGGAATAGGACGATTATAGCGCTATACAAAACAAAAGAAAATGCAAAATATGCAGAAAAAAGCGCAGTTTTTGTCGGTGAACAAAATTGCGTTTTTTTTATGTTAGGATGGTGTGTAGCAGGAGAGGTAGTTAAAATGAAGGGAGAAAGAAAAATGTGTGAAAAAAGGAATATGGTATCGTTAAAGAAAAAAATAAGAGTAGCTCTTGAACTGATGTTAATGTTACTGCTGTTTTTAGCGCCAATCACAAAAATAAGATCACTGGCGGCCAGCAATTTATCAACAGCGACAACGATCGGTATTGGAAGTACCATTTCTGAAACACTGGCGAACAGTCAGGCAAGTTATTATAAATTTACGTTGAATCGTGATGCCTGTGTGAAGCTTTATGCAAAAACGGGTGGACATAACCAACACGTCAATATCTCTGTACTGAATTCATCTGGAAACACCATGAACGCAGCACCATCCTTTGGGACCAATGATAATGCAAACTGGGGATTTCAGTCTGGAACAGATCAATATGCATTAAACGCTGGCAATTATTTTATAAAGATCATTACTTACAGTACAGGTGGAGCAAAGTATTCTCTGAACCTGACAACTACAGCCACTGCAGGTGGTTCAGTAGTAATCGGTGGACAGAAAAGCAATTATTTAAGTACAGCACAGTATTTTACATTGGGAAATACATTGAAAAGCGTTGCTTACTGTGCATTTAACGGATGGGATTGGGATTCCTGTCATTACTACAAATTCAGTATACCTGCAACACAGACAGTTCGTTTTAATGTTGTACCGGATTTTGGTGACAATACCGGGTCTATGGCGATCTATTTACTGGATTCGAATGCAAAAAGGATTACCTCACTTAGTCTGAGTAATAAAAATGGGGAAAGATCTGGGCTGATAAGTCGGACACTGAATGCGGGAACCTATTATCTTGATATGACATCTTTTAATGGTCCAAGAATTCCGTACACCATTGCGACATCTGTGGTACAGACATCTCAGCCGGCACAGCCATCCCAGTCTATACGACCGACACGGCCATCCCAGTCATCTCAGACGACAGTCAGAGTAAGTCGTGTAGCAGGAGTTAAAGCGTCCTCACCGGCCAAGAAAAAGCTGAGAATCAGTTGGAAAAAAGGCTCCTATTCCGGTTATCAGGTACAGTGCAGCAGAAATAGAGCATTTACGCAGATTATAAAGTCAAGAACAATTGCTAAGAAATATAAGTCTTATACATTAAGTGGTCTGAAACGTAAGGCAAGATATTATGTACGTGTGCGCGCTTATAAATATGCGAACGGCAGAAAGGTCTACAGTTCCTGGAGTGCAGTAAAAGGGGTAAAGATTAAATAAAATATGAGAAGTGTAAGAGGTAAATGAGAATATGAAAAAGCAGATCATAGGACTGGCAGTATGTGCTACAACTCTGATTGGAAGTGCCGGTATGGTTGAAGCACAATATACCATAGCAATTGATCCTGGATATACAGGATGTGAAGTGAAAAGTTCTGAGAAAGTGCCGATTGGCCCTGGTGCATCAAAAAAAGTGAAAATGTATCCGGATAGTTGCGTGGGAGCAATCGGAAAAACGACCGGAATAAAAGAATCAGATATAAATCTGGGGGTTGGACTGGAGCTGAGAGATATTCTGGAAGAAAAAGGGTACAACGTCGTCTTATTGCGTGAAGATAATGATACAGAGACAAGCTCTCAGGAACGTGCCATTGAAGCAACAGAGTCCGGGGCTGCTGTTTACGTTCGCCTGTATTGTCGTAAAGAGCAAAAAACCTCTAAGAGAGGTGCAAAGGTATATCTTCCGTCAGAAGGTAATCCGTATATCGGAGATCTGTATGAAGAATGTGATTTACTGGGAAATTCAATTTTGGAATATTACTGTGATTATACAGGTTTTCAGAATTCCGGTATTAAGTATACAGATGATACCGTAGGTATTAACTGGAGTGGAATTCCGGTTGCTCAGGTGATGCTTGGCTGCATCAGTGACAGTAAAGATGAAGCAAGGCTGGCTGACAGTGATAACTGGGAGATCATGGCAGAAGGCATTGCAGCTGGCATAGAAGATTATCTGGATGATGAAAGTGATTTTGTGGACGAAGCAGAGGTAGAAGGATGGGACGATTATTCAGAAGATGAGTATGAAGATTATGAAGACTACGATGAAAACGGGAGCGCAGAGCAGGAAGGGGGACTGACAGAGGAACAGGCCTATGATGCGGTATATCAATATGCTGATGAAAATTATGGCATGGATACGGTAGAGGAGTATCATGGGTATCTGACTTATGTAGAAGAACAGTCCAGTGATGAGCAATATACATTTGTATTAAGATCCTATACCGGAGCCTATGTATTCTTCTACGTAGATGCAAATTCAGGTGAAACCTATTCAGAAGATCTGAGTCCGATTACAGATGAGATGGAAAACTACAGATATGTGTGCAATGCGTGGGATTATCAATAAGTGAAAAAGGAGGAATTGAGGAATGAAAGAGAAAAAAACAAAAGTGTGGTTAAGAGGGATTGCATCGCTGGTGCTGCTATTCTGTTTCTGCTTATTGGGAAATGGAAAAGCTGATATTTCAGCAGAGGGAATGGAACCCTCCCCGGCAAAACTGGCAGTAGCAAATAAGACATACAATGTATATCAGATGTTGGATGGCTATTATTATGAGTTAACGTATCCAAAGAAATTCAATAAAATGCGTTTATCCTGTACGTCCAGCAATAAGAAAGTAGCGCAGGTATTATGGGATAAAAATGAAAACTACGCTTTTCATGTTCAGACCAGAAGACCAGGGAAGACCACGTTAACATTCAAGGCATACAAGAAAAAAGGCAAAAAATGGAAGATTTATAAGACTTACAAGATCAAGTTGAAAGTCAATAAATATGAACAGCCGATCAAAGCAATGACAGTGGGAGATAACCCTGTCAATATCAGGAAAAGTATTTCTTACAATGTAACAGATTCACTGACGGCAGCAAGTCAATATCGGTTCGCTGTGGAATGCAATAAGAATTGGAAACTGATATCTGTAATAAAAGATGATTATGAAAACGAAACAAAAACCAATATTATAAAATCTGTTCAGACAACGGGCTATATTCCGAATCCGGCAGAATGTTACCTGTATCTGATATTCCAGAATACAAAAACAAAAGGACAGCAGATTGTGTGGTTTGAGTAGAAAATTTGACATGTAAAAACAAAAGCACAATTCCTGTGAAAATGAGGGAGTTGTGCTTTTTTGAATCTGTGATTTATTTAAAGTGATTCAATATGAAATAAAAAGCATAAGGGAGAACAGGAATAATGAAGAAAAAAATAAAATCTCTTTTTCATGTATTTCTGCTAGCTTGTATATTAACGATTGCGGTACCTGAGATAATAATGGCCTCAGATCAGGGTACTAATACAGTTACGAGAGCGGAATGGTTAAAAGATCTTGTAGAAACATTTGAAATGACAGTAGAAGATGATAATTATCCAGATAATTATTTTTCGGATCTGGATGTAACATCCGATTATTATTATGATATTTTAGTGGCAGTTCAGTTTGGAGTAGTGAATGTAGAAGCAGGAGATCCGATATATCCGGCCATGCCTGTTACAAGAGAATTTGCTGCTTCGACATTGAATCACTGTCTGGCATTTCAATTGGAAGATAAAACATATACATTTTCAGATGCAGAGGATTGTATATATCCAGAAGACGATCAAGTGGCGATAAACAGAGGCTGGTTTTCGCTTATATCTGGGAAATTTATGCCAACTGAAAATATATCAGTGAATGAAGCAAAAAGTATGCTGGAAGATGCGCATACTGTCTGGCATTCATCGGATGTAGAAGAAGATTATGATAATACATATGAGTTTGCTTCGGATGTGACGGTTTTAGCAGATGATTTAAATGCCTCTGTGGATGCACAGGGAAAATTAACCATTTACGATATTGATAAAAAAATAGAAAATGGAGACAAATTTGCAGTTTGGTTGAATGGTGTACCAGTTGTCTATACAGCATGGGATGTAGTTACAACAGATAATATTACAACAATACAGACTGAAGCCGTTGATAACGATGAAGCCTTCGATAAGCTGGATGCACAGGGAATATTAGACGCATCTGCATTAATTATTGAACCAGCGGATGGAATAACAACAACATATGAAGAGGCACCTGTTCCTTATGATGCCAGAATGGGTGGAAATATAAATGTTGGAAAGAATACGAAAATATCTGTTGAAAATAAAATAAAACTGACATCAAGTGCCAGTCTTTCACATAAAACAGAAATTACAAATGCGCAGATTCAGTATAAATTAACTGCATCGGAAGTAACATTAAAGTTTTCAGGAGATGTGAAATCAAGTTATAAAGTTACGGGTAAACTTACCGGTACGCAGTTAAATCATGGCGAAGAAATCACAATTGTACCGGCGACAATTCCTGGAATTGGAGGTTTGGATGTAATCCTGGATGCTGAACTTAGTGGAAGCATCACTGGAAATACTGAGTCTTATACAGTAGTAGGATTTACAGTTTCGCAGGCTAGTGGGGTCAGACCGATTCTTAACTTTAATGCAAAGCAATTTAGTCTGGTGGCAGAGGCATCTGCAAAAGTGGGAGTAAAGGTTAGACTGGGAGTAACGGGAAAGTTAATGCCAGTGAAAGGATATGCTTACGCAACTGCAGGTGGAAAGGCCATGATGAAAGCACAATACTATACGGACGGCAAACCGGAGGAATGTAGAACTTTTGCAGCTTGGATATATGCAGAAGGTGGAGTAAAGATAGAAAAAGAAAATGCAAAATGGTCATTCATTACAAAAACCTATGAGGTAAAATATCAGATATTTACGGAAACGAACAGCCCAATACGAGCATATCACCATTACGAGGATGGAAAAGAAGTAGCAACATGTTCCAGAGGAAATGACTTCAAATATTACACTAATACAGATTCTCGATACTGGGGCAGTGGATGGACAGATGGTATCGGAGAATATGGGTATGATGCAAATGGAAACAAAGTAGCATTATATACGTACAGTCTTGATGACGATAATAACGCAACAATTACAGGATATAAGGGAAAAGCAGCCAATTTACATATTCCGGAGACTGTAGATGGGTATACGGTTGTTGGAATTGGAGCAGGTTCATTTGCCTATAATGAAGTTCTGGAATCTGTTGAATTTCCATTAACAGTTACTGCTATTGGAAATTGGGCATTTAGAAATTGTACAAATCTTAGAAAAATTAACATGCCTGCTAAATTGCAATCGGTAGATACATATGGCTGGAACTGGAGATATCCATTTTCAGGATGTGATGCATTAAGAGAAATAGATTTTGAAGAAGGCATTACAGCTATACCGGGAAGCATATTTGCTAATACAGGATTGGAAAGTGTCATTATTCCAGATACGGTAACCAATATTGGTCAACGAGCTTTCGCAAACTGTAAAAAATTGTCATATGTACATCTTTCGGAAAATTTGCAGTCCTTAGGAAATTATGCTTTTCTTAATTCTATTATGTTAAAAGAAATTAATGTGCCAAAAACATTAACGGATATAGATACATATGGATGGAATTGGCAGTATCCGTTTAGCGGATCAGGAATTACAAGTATTAAATGGACAGAAGGAATAAAGCAGGTTCCATATGCATTATTTGGAGAATGTGAAGAACTGGAACAGATTGAAATACCGGATACAGTAACTGAGGTGAAAGAACGTGCATTTGCCGGATGCACAAAACTGAAAAATGTTAATATGCCAGATAGTGTTGTTTCGATTGGAGCATCGGCATTTAGAGAATGTAAAGCTATAGAAAATATAGATTTGCCAAAACAGTTAATATTTATTGGAAATTATGCTTTTAGAAATTGTGTATCATTAAAAGCAATTCATATTCCAAAGACTTTGACTACAGTTGATACATATGGATTAAACTATCAGTGTCCATTTGATAATTGCATATCATTGGAACAAGTAACATTTGAAAAAGGTATTTCTGCTATACCAGATTGTCTGTTTGGAGATGCGATAGGAAGTGGAAAAGGTGTCAATATTGTGATTCCTGAGGGTGTGACATGGATTGGATCCAGGTGTTTTAGAAATTTTACAAATCTAAAATCTGTAACTTTGCCATCTACGATAGAGAAACTATATAATTATTGTTTTGCTGGTACTGGGATTGAGAATATAGTGATACCAGATGGGATGAAAGAACTTAGCGAAGGTGTCTTTTGCAATTGCCAAAATCTAAAGGAGGTTGTTTTTCCAAATTCGATAGAAGCACTGGGAACATACTTGTTCAGTGGCTGTACAGCATTAACAAATGTAACTTTAAATGATACGAGACAGAATATCACATCGTATATGTTTCAGAATTGTACATCTTTAGAAAAAATTTCTTTGCCAGATAGTGTAATTAATATTGTAAACCATGCATTTAAAGGATGCACATCATTGAAAGAAATTGAATGGGGAAAGTCTATTAAAGTAATAGAGAACAATGCATTTGAAAATTGTGATGCATTAACAGACATTCATATACCAGATTCTGTTACATCGTTAGGTTCTCAGATCTTTTATGATTGCGATGCATTGAAAAACGTAACATTAGGAACTGGAATAACAGGAATACCAGAATCGGCATTTGAAGATTGTGATGTGTTGGAAGAACTTGTATTGCCATACAGAGTGGCCTCTATTGGAAAAAATGCATTTAAGAATGATGTGGTATTTAAGAAAATTATCATTCCAAGAGCCACAACCCAAATAGATGCTACAGCGTTTAGTTATCCGGGTAAAATGACAATTTATGGTGTGTCTGGAACATATGCAGAAACATTTGCAAAGGAAAATGGAATATCGTTTGTTTCAAATGAAGTAAACGCAGCAAATGTGAAACTAAGTGAAGAACAGGTAACATTGTTAAATGGACAGAGCAAAAAGCTTTTACTGACAATCGAACCTTCTGATTTTACGGATGAAGTAACATGGAAGAGCTCAGACACCAATATTGTGACAGTAGATGATAATGGCAATATTACTGCAAAAAGTATAGGTATGGCAACTATTAAAGTAATAGTTGGCTCCTTAAGCACAAGTTGTAAAGTAACAGTTGAACAGCCAGTGACAAATATTTGGCTGAATAAAAACAATGTAACAATGGAAGCACTGGAAACATATCAGTTAACGGTGGAAGTATATCCTGATAATGCTTCAAATCGTGATGTAGAGTGGAGTTCATCAGATAGTGATATAGCATCGGTGGATCAGACAGGAAAAGTGGCTTCTCATAAAAAAGGAACAGCGACAATTACGGTTAAATCAAAAGATGGAAGCAATAAGAGCCAAACCTGTAAAGTAACCGTTAGCAATACAGCTTATGTGGTGACATCTGTAGAAGAATTGGAAAGCAGTCATAATTATATGGTGAATTGTTCTGACTGTTGGGTATACACAAGTGAGGACATTGCTACAGATGAAAATATGAAAGTTACTTTTGATGAAAGAACAGAAGTAGAGGATGGTTTTGATTTTATTTATATCTATGATGGAAATGGAACGGAGGTTGGAAAGTATACAGGAAAAGAATTGGCAGGCAAGGTAATTGAGGTACAGGGAAATACATTAAGGATTAAACTGGTATCAGACAAGGCTGGTGTGGCATGGGGATTTAAAGTAACTGATATTTCTGCAACTGCACCGAAACAGGCACAAGTAATCAGCGGCACAGAATACTATGAAAAGGTATATGGAGATACAGAGTTCGCATTGGATAGCTGGCTTCAAACAGGAGATGGCAAGTTATCTTATGCATCGGATCATACCAATATAGTGTCTGTAGACCAGAATGGAAATGTTTCTATTTGCGGTACTGGAGAAGCTCAAATTGTAGTAACTGCTTCAGCAACGGAAGAGTATAAAGAAACACACAAAATTATCAAAATAAAAGTTGAAAAAGCAGAGCAGAAGATTGAAGTGAACAATGCAACAGCCAGGATCTTTGAGGGACAAAGTATACAATTAAGTGTAACTTCACAGACAGGAAAAGTAGATTTCACATCAGAAAATACCAATGTACTGACGGTAACTTCAAACGGTCTTGTAACAGCTGTGGCGCCTGGAGCAGCTAATATTAAAATTCATGCATCTGGCAATAACCTGTACAAAGAGGCAGTGCTGAGAATATCAATGGCAGTTCTTGAACAAGAGCAAGATACCATGAGAGAACTTAAGAACTGTGATATACAGTTGTCTGAAGCAGAATTTCCGTATGATGGAAAAGAGAAACGACCAGATGTTTCGGTAACAGATGAGGGAGTAGCGCTTATACCGGAAAAAGACTATACAGTATACTATCTAAATAATATAAATCCGGGAACTGCAACGGTGCAGATTGTAGCACTTTGGGGTGGAAACTATACAGGTACAGTATCTGTAGATTTCGAAATAAAAAAGGAAATTTCAGATCAGGAAAAAGAAATAGGAGCAGAGGCATTTCGCAATTGCAGCTATTTATATAATGTGAATATCAAAGACACAATAACCAGGATCGGAGATAGAGCATTTGCGGATTGCGAAAACTTATCTGAAATATATTTTTACGGAAACAGGCCAGATATGGGAAATGATGTATTTCAAAATGTAACAGCCACAGTTTATTACCCAACAGGGGATAGTACGTGGACGTTAGATATGCTAAAAAATTATGGAGGTACACTCAATTGGATTCCATGGAATCCAGAAACTGGTGAAAAAGGAAAAAGAAGTATTTCAGGATGTTTCTTTATTACTAATACAACTGAAATAGTTTATGACGGAACTGAAAAATTGCCGTTTATTATTATCAAGGACGGAGCTTATCAGTTGACGGAAGGAAAAGATTACGAACTGACTGGATCAAACAATATCAGTGCCGGAAATGCAGTCTGGAATGTGACTGGAATCGGAAATTACGAGGGAACGGTATCTGGTGGTTTCATAATTCAAAAGGCAGTATCGCAGACAAGATTTGCATTTGACATGGTAGAAAAAACATTCGAAGATCAGATATTCCAGAACACGGTAATAACGAATTCTGATGGAATGCAAAGTTTCAGTTCATCCAATGGAAATATTGCCACAGTTGATCAAAGCAGTGGAACAATTCACATTCATAATGCGGGAACGGTGACGATAACCGCTTATGTGAATGAGAGTCAAAATTATCGGGCATCAACAGCAACATTCACATTAACTGTACGAAAAGCCCCTGGAGAAATTGTGGCGACGGATATTATCAGAAATTATAATGTGAAAGCACAGAAATTCTGGATAGGAGCACAAGCGAGAGAAGGCGCAAAATTAGTTTATTCTTCAAATAATAAGGCTGTGAAGGTAGCGCAAAATGGAAGAATTACGGTAGATAAAAAATATATGGGAAGTGCCCAGATAACGATATCTGCCGAGGAGACGCCGAATTATACTGCTTCAGTAAGAAAAATTACAGTTACAATTGTACCGAAAGGGACAAGTATTTCAAAAGTTAAAAATGGTGCAAAGAAAAAAATAACTGTGACATGGAAGAAAAATACATCTGTAACAGGCTATCAGATACAGTATTCGACTGACAAAGGGTTTGCGTCAGGTGTAAAAACAAAAACAGTAAATAAATTCAAGACAACAAAAGTGACAGTAGCAGGCTTAACAAAAGGAAAAACATATTATGTCAGAATTCGTACTTATAAAAAGGCCGGAAGGGTAAAGTATTATTCAGCCTGGAGCAAAGCTAAGAGAGTTGTAATGAAGAAATAGGGAGGAAAGATACAGTGAAAAAGAAACTTATTTATGGAATAGTTTTTGCGTTTGCTTTGCTGGTGGGATTGCAACAAGTATCTATTCTGGCAGCAGAAGAGGATACGGTGATCGAACTGAATGATGAGGAGCAAAATATTGTTCAGGAAATGGAAGAGGACACAGAATTAGTGGAAAGTGAAGTAGAAACAGAATATGAAGAGCTGGTAATTGATGAGGAATTAGCTGAAGAAAGCAGAAATTGTGATGAAGAATCTGAATTAAATCAGGAGAATGAGGAAGCAAAGTATACGAAAGGGGAGATCGCAGGCGGAACATGGAATCTGGATGAAGCAGGTGTTTTAACAATAACCGGTTATACAGAAATGCCACAATGGAATAATGAAAAGGAAGTTCCGTGGTATAGTATGCGTCAGGACATACAGAAAATTATAATAGAAGGTGTAACGACAATAGGAGATTATGCTTTTTATGACTGTGTAAATGTTGAAGAAGTCGAGATACCAGATTCAGTGACGAGAATAGGAAAGAATGCATTTTACAATTGCAATGGACTGATAAAGATGGACATCGGCTAAGTAAGAAATGGTGGGCAGATGAGAGCGTCTGCCCCTATGAAAAGATAGTGTGATAGCGGAAATTAAAAACATTAAACATAGACTGTAGAAAACAAAATTGATTTCGGTAGCACCGGGGTATCAACTTGCTATTTGTCCTGTTAGATGGTAAAATTAAAGGAAAACAGACATGGTATACCATGCCGCCCAAGAAAGGAGCGTGATATACATGGGAATGTTTGTTAATCCAGACAATTCTGCGTTCCAGGTTGCTTTGAATTCTGAAATTTATGTAGATAAAAGCGGACTTATAAAATATACAAACAGGGTTTTAAATACGCTACAGGGCTATATTTGCAACAGTCGGCCAAGAAGATTTGGAAAATCTGTTACAGCAAATATGCTTACGGCTTATTACAGCAGGGGCTGCGATTCAGAATCGATGTTCGCTGATTTGGAAATCAGCAAGAGTGCGGATTATAAGAATCATTTAAATCAGTATGACGTAATTCATCTTGACATTCAATGGTGCATGGAACCGGCTGGTGGAGCAGAACATGTAGTTCCTTATATTTCTGAAAGGACTATTGCAGAGCTTAAAGAGTACTATCCTGATGCATTCCCAGAGGAAACAAAATCCTTGCCAGAGGCTTTATCGCAAATTAATGCCATGACAGGAAAAAAATTCATCGTCATTATTGATGAATGGGATGTTCTTATTCGCGATGAAGCTGCCAATACGAAGGCGCAGGAGGATTACATTAACTTCTTAAGAGGAATATTCAAAGGAACAGAGCCAACAAAGTATATTCAATTGGCCTATCTGACGTGCATCCTTCCCATAAAAAAAGAAAAAACACAGTCAGCACTGAATAATTTTAAGGACTATTCGATGCTGAAAGCAGGACCACTGGCTTCATATGTTGGCTTTACAGAAGATGAAGTTCACACTCTGTGTGAGAGGTACGAGCAAGACTTTGAGGAGGTAAAGCGTTGGTATGACGGCTATCAGCTTGGAAAATATCACGTTTACAACCCGAATGCGGTAGTGAACTTGATGTTTGATGGTGACTTCCAGAGCTATTGGTCAGGGACAGCGTCTTATGAGGCAATTGTCCCACTTATCAATATGGACTTTGATGGGCTTAAGGGTGCAATGATTGAGATGCTTTCTGGCGATCGGGTTCCTGTTGACGTGACATCTTTTCAAAATGACACAACCAGCTTTGCAAATAAGGATGACGTTATCACTTATTTGATTCATTTGGGTTATCTTGGGTATGATCAAAAATGGAAGACTGCTTTTGTTCCGAATGAAGAAATCAGGCAAGAACTCACTCGAGCAACTAAAAGAAAAAAGTGGAATGAACTTGTTATGTTTCAGCAGGAATCGGAACAGTTACTCAATTGTACACTGGCAATGGATGGAGATGCGGTTGCAAAGAGAATAAAAAAAATCCATATGGAATATGCGTCGTCTATTCAATATAACAATGAGAATTCGTTAAGCAGCGTTCTTTCAATCGCTTACCTGAGTGCAATGCAATACTATTTTAAACCAATTCGTGAGATGCCTGCGGGAAATGGCTTTGCAGATTTTGTATTCATACCAAAACCCGAATACGGCTCGTTTTATCCAGCGATGGTTGTCGAATTAAAGTGGAATAAAGATGCGGCAACAGCTCTGCAACAGATAAAAAACAAGCGGTATCCGGAGTCCATTCTGAGCTATACAGGTGACATTCTGCTCGTTGGAATCAATTATGACAAGGACAGTAAAGAACATCAATGCCTGATTGAAAAATACGAGAAGGACTAATATCCATGCCCGCTTACGAACTGTAAATCTTATATGGCTCGTAGGTGGGCTTTTTTACCGCATTTCCGACTCCTGTGATATTGATTGAAATTCGCAGAAAATGAAGAAAAAAGTGCAGTTTTTGTTGGGGAACAAAAGTGCACTTTTTTTATGTTAGAATGAAAACATAAGAAGAAACGATACACACCAGAAGGGAGAAGAGAATGAAGTACAAGGTAATGAAAGTATGTAAAGTAATAGTGGGAACAGCTGTAAGTATGGCATTACTTGTAAGCCAGTCTGTATCTGAGGTCAGAGCATTGGCATCAGATAACGTTGTAAATTATTATACACTAGGGGATTTTGTGAGCTGTTTTCCGGAACATGTAGATGATTATTATACAAGATCGGATAATGAGCTAATTTATAATGAAGATGATTTGATAACCTGGCTGGATAATTACGGATGGACTGATTATAGCAACAGCTATGCAGATGGTGAGATCTTAAGATTTGAATCACAAAATGGGGACTGGCATATGAAGGGTAACGTTTATACAGCGTGGCATGAGAAATCAAAGACAGATTATAGTGATGGCTGTAGTGTGACAATTTCGTTAGATTGCCCAGCAGAAGAAGGAGCAGCAGTGTATGAAAACTGTAAAGAGATATTAGCATATTATTTCCGCAATAGTTACCAGGATATTTGTGATAATGATACCTTATGGAGTGGTTTTTTTAATGAAGACTCAGCGGCAAGAGTTTACAAAAATGATTATTATGATTCAGAAAGTGATGAGTATGATTATGACAGAAATACCATAAGTGTTGTTTTATATGACAGTATACGACCGAATCTGTATGGAGTATTTTGGAATGGCATACCGTTA
This sequence comes from uncultured Marvinbryantia sp., assembly GCA_934394985.1. Lineage (GTDB taxonomy): Bacteria > Bacillota > Clostridia > Lachnospirales > Lachnospiraceae > Marvinbryantia. Next base: position 45,895 of record CAKRRF010000010.1, on the reverse strand, counting down.
CAGAAAGATGGAGAATTATTAGATATTGGTTTGACAGTAGATACGTATGTAGGATATCCAAGCTGTCTGCAATAGACAGGATTGAGAGAACGGGAAAGTCTATTAATTCCATTGGAAGATCTTGATATAGATTTAAGCAGGGTTAGAATGTATTCAGTTGAAAAGTAGGAGAGAAAGATAATGGATAAAAGAAAATATATGATAAAGAAAGATTCTGTGAGAAAAAGCAGAAAAACCATATTAGGCTTGTTACTGATGGTATTTGTATTATTGTTCAGCAGTATGACAACTCAGGCGGCATCAGCGAAATGGAAAAGCCTGTACAATAATTTCCTTGCAAGGAATGAAAGAAGTTATCCCTATTTTACAGTTTTAAATATTGACAAAAAAGGTACACCAGAATTGATTGTAGCACAGGATGCAACATGTTATTGGTATAATGTCTATACAATTAAAAACAATAAAGTGAAATATGCCGGTTATTTTTCAAATCAGATCTATGGTTCAACGATTCGGTATAATAAGGCACAAAAAGGAATCTGTGGATTCTGGGCCGGAGCTGGCAGTATGGAAGAGTTTTTCTATACAATGTCAAAAGGAAAACTGAGAACAAAATGTTATATATTGACTGACAACAATCATGGAAAAACTCGATGGTCTGTAAATCATAAAAAATGTTCTCAGAAAACAGCCATGAAATACCGAACAAAATATTTCAGAGAAAAAAATATAGTAAAATATAGATGTAAAAAGAATACAAGAAGTAATCGAAGCAGGTACATAAAATAATAGAGTACAAATAATGTAAAAAAAAAGCGCAGTTTATGTCATAGAACAAAATTGCGTTTTTTTTATGCTAAAATTTTTAGAGATAAACCACAATGAGATGAGGTAGAGGTGGAGAACGAACCATGGCAATTTTGAAGTATGCAGTATATTCAGATCCAGGAAAAGTACGAGGTAATAATGAAGATAATTGCTACATAGACAACGATTGGCGCAGATTGGAAAAAGAGAATTTTGAAAAAAATGGTTGGGAGAAAGATTCTTTAACAGCTGTCGTCTGTGATGGAATGGGCGGCTCTGAAAAAGGTGAAAGAGCATCACTAATAGCTGTAAATACGGTTGCTCAATATTATGAGAAAGAAAAGAAGATAGATTTCTTTTCCATTATACAGAGTGCAAATGACCAAATTTGTGAAGAAATAAAAGTCAAAGGTCATTCTATGGGAACAACCTTTACAGGTATTTATATCGAGGATGAAAAAATGATGGTAGTAAATGTTGGAGACAGCAGAGTGTATCGATTACGAGAATGTAAATTGAAGCAATTGTCAGAAGACCATTCAATCGTGCAGCGAATGATAAAGATGGGATTACTCACAAAAGAAGAAGCACACAATCATCCTCAGAAACATTGTATCACGCAATATCTCGGAATTCAGGAAGAAGACATGGTGATTGAACCGCAACTGGAAACAGATATGGAAATAGAAAAGGGAGATCGTTATCTGCTTTGCAGTGACGGGCTGACGGATATGGTATCTGATGCAGAGATAGAGATGATTCTGAGGAAGGAAAAGCCGATAAAAGAAGCAGCAGAAGAACTGTTGAATACGGCGTTGGAGCATGGCGGAGTAGATAATGTCACAGTTATATTAGTAGAGGTACAACAGGAAGAGGAAAGAAAAGGATGAAGGACACAGCAGTAGTTATGGTATACATACCGGAACGCAATATAAGAGAAGATCTGGAAATTCCACTAAATATTACTGCAAATGAACTGATACAGGCAATCGCAAGTATTTATTCACTGGAGTTGCGTCAGAATACGTTAGAGACATACTATCTCAAGGCTGATTCACCCAAATGTCTGATCAGAGGTGGGAAAACGCTGAAAGAGTTTGGAATCAGAGAAGGTTCAGAAATAAGAATCTGGAATCAGTAAAACAGCGAGGGAAAGTGATGGACAATAAACAGCAATTCAAACTGATCATTACGGCACACAAGATATATCGAGAAGTAAGAATTTCACAGGGGTGTCAGGTGTTTACAGTAGGTACGTCATCCATTGCGGATGTACGGTTAAAGGAAAGTTCGTTTGAAGAACCATTCATGTTCTGTATGAAAAGAACAGGTGATGAATGGAATATAGAGTGTGAGAGTAATATTTGCATCATAGACAGTGATAAAAGAAGAATACAAACAGGACCTGTATTTCCCAATATAGAAAGAAAAGTGTTATACAAAGGGAATGGGCGCGAGATATTAACCATGTGTCTGTTGGCTAATATAGAAAAACAGAAACAGTTTGACAGAAGAATATCCATTCAGGAAACCGGAAACTTCCGTATAGGCGGAACTGCTGAGTGCCAGATTCAGTTATTAAAAGGTTGTGGAAAAAGAACACAGATTTTTCTTTCGCAACAGCAAAGTGTCTGCTATGTATCCGTAGAACTGTCACAGAATAATAATGTTCTGTTAAATGGAAATAGTGTACAAAGTGTGCATCGGCTTCAAGATATGGATTTTATCACAATTGGAACGTATGAGTACTGTTATAATAAGGGATTTCTTTATACAGACAGTACAGATTTTGTCCATATTTCAGGAGTGAGTTATCGAGATATACCAGAGGGACTGGATCACAATGAATATCCGAAATTCAACCGGTGTGCGAGAATTCGCATGGTTGCAGATGAAGAAAAAATCAAGATCTTAGATCCGCCGGCGGTCATACAGGAGCCAAGAGGAAATATTGTCATGCAGCTGTTTCCGGCAGTAGCAATGTTGGGCGTGACTGTTGTTTTGCGTAGCATCATCAGTACGTCTGGTATGACGATGATGATTATGAGTGCCGGAACAATGGGCGTAGGAATTCTGACTTCCATTATGAATATTGTATCTGAACGGAAAGAATATAAGAAAAAAGTACAGAATCGCATTGACGTTTATCAGCGGTACATAGAAGACAAGAAGAAAGAAATCGAAGAAAAAAGAGCAGAAGAAGTGAATTATCTGGAACACCAGTACTATTCCGTAGAAAAAGATCTGCAGATGGTGAAAGAATTCCGTAAGGAACTGTTTGAACGTACACCGGAAGATAAAGATTTCCTGGAAATTTATCTGGGTATTGGTGAGAAAAAGTCCATGAAGCAAATAGATTTCAAAGAACAGGAACGGGTGGAACTGCCAGACAGTTTGATGCAACTGCCGGGAGAAGTGGCAGCAGAATACGAAAATATTCAGAAAGTTCCAATCACACTGGATCTGAAAAAGAAAGGTATGACAGGTATCGTGGGCAAGAGATTTCAGTTGTATAACATGCTGAAGATCATGACACTGGATCTGTCTGTACGACATTCTTATGATGATGTGAAGATGCTGTACTGCATCGCAGAAGAAGATAAAGACAAGTTTAGCTGGGTTCGTTTCCTTCCGCATATACAGAACCGGGTATTAAATCGAAGAAATATCATCTGCGACACCGAAAGTAGAAATGCCATGTACGAGTATCTGTATAAAGAATTATCTGTCAGAGGGAAAGAACGTAAAACACCGGCATTGATCGTATTTGTTTATCAGGATGAAGAGATGCAGAGACATCCGCTGTTCCAGCTGGTGGATACTGCAGATGAAAAAGGAATCCATTTCATTTTCTTTTCTGAATTTGAAGAACAGATTCCGGCAGGATGCACACAGATTGTGAAGCTGGATGATGGATACAGCGGTATCAAAATTGATGCAGAAGATGGCATGAACACCGAGCAGTTTTCCATCTATTCCATTGCAGATAAGGAAATCGGAACAGCCATTCACAAGATGGCACCAATCTACTGTGAAGAAGTCAGTCTGGAGAGCAGCCTGACAAAGAGTATTACTTTCTTTGAAATGTTGAATATTGGCAGTCCGGAAGAGATCAATCTTGGAGAACGATGGACCAGGGCGCAGGTAGCCCGGACGATGGCAGCACCTCTGGGTATAAATGCCAAAAATGAACTGGTTTATCTGGACTTAAATGAAAAAGCACACGGCCCTCATGGTCTGGTGGCTGGTACCACAGGATCTGGAAAAAGTGAGATCTTGCAGAGTTATATTTTATCCATGGCATTGTCCTATCATCCTTATGAAGTGTCATTTGTGATTATTGACTTTAAGGGCGGCGGTATGGTGAACCAGTTTAAGAACCTGCCTCATCTGATAGGATCTATTACGAATATTGACGGAAGAGAGATCGAACGTTCTCTGCAGTCCATTCGGGCAGAACTGAAAAAGAGACAGGAACTGTTCGCACAGTATGATGTTAATCATATTGATGCCTATATCCGGTTAAGTCGTCAGGGAAAAACAGAGGTTCCGCTTCCACATTTGATCATTATAGTCGATGAGTTCGCTGAACTGAAAAGAGAGCAGCCAGATTTTATGAAAGAATTGGTCAGTGCAGCCCGTATCGGACGAAGCCTTGGGGTACATCTGATTCTGGCAACACAGAAGCCAAGTGGTGTAGTGGATCCGCAGATCTGGTCCAATTCCAGATTTAAGCTGTGTCTGAAAGTGCAGACCCAGGCAGACAGTAATGAAGTATTAAAAACCCCACTGGCGGCAGAGATCCGGGAACCAGGACGGGCATATCTGCAGGTGGGAAATAATGAGATATTCGAATTATTCCAGTCTGCTTACAGTGGAGCACCTGCAGGTGGACATGTGTCTGGGAAAACAAACAGTTTTCAGATTTCCAGAGTCAGCCTTTCTGGAAAGAGAACTGTTGTTTATAAGCAGTCACCACAAAAGTCAGAACAAGGATCAGAAAATCAGCTTACCAGCGTAGTGAATTATATTGCAGATTTTTGTGAAAAGAGTCATTTAAAGCAATTGCCGTATATCTGCCTGCCAACACTGGCAGAAAAGATAGCATTAAGAGATTTAAAAGAAAATACAGACCGTACTACAGGGCTGACGGTACCACTTGGTATCTATGATGATCCAGGCAGACAGTATCAGGGAGAATTTTATCTGAATGTCACTACGGAAAATACAATGATCATAGGTTCAGCTCAGTTCGGAAAGACCAATCTTCTGCAGGTAATTGCAAAAGGACTGGCAGAACAATATCGACCAGAAGAACTGCAGATGTATATTCTGGACTTTGGTTCTATGATTTTCCGGAACTTCGAAGATCTGCACCATGTAGGTGGTGTGATTTGTGCATCGGAAGATGAGAAACTGAAGAACTTCTTCAAGCTGTTAAATCAGGAAATGAAGACACGAAAAGAACAGCTGGCAAAAGCAGGTGTAGGATCGTATGCCTCTTATTTGGAAGCAGGACTGCAGGGTATGCCACAGATTGTTGTCTTAGTGGATAACCTGACAGTTATGAAGGAACTCTATCTCATGGAAAATGACAGTCTGCTTCCACTTTGCCGTGATGGGCTCGCAGTAGGAATCTCTTTTGTCATCGCCAATAACCAGACTGCCGGAATTGGATACAAATATCTGTCCAATTTTGGAAATAGAATTGCATTGTACTGCAATGACAATACGGAATATCATACGCTACTTGGTGGATTCCGAATGCAGCCACAGGGTATTCCGGGACGCTGCCTGATGGAAAAAGAAAAGACTATTCATGAAGCACAGACTTACCTGGCATTCGACGGAGAAAAAGAGATCGACCGAATCAACCAGATTCAGGCATTTGTACAAAAACGAAATGCAGAATGTCCAGACAGCTATGCAGTACCGATTCCGGTAGTGCCGGATGTAGTCACAGGAAAGATCCTGAAAGAACAGTTCCATGTACAATGCAACAGTTCGCAGGCAGTTCTAGGTGTGGATTATGCATCCATATCCGCTGCGACACTTTCTTTTACATCCCAGGAAGTATTGGGAATTGCCGGAAGAGAAGAATTCGGAAAATCTGCCTTTGTCAAACTGCTGTTCCATCAGCTGTCTCATATTGGAGCAGAGATATACGTTATGGATGATGCCATGGGAAATCTGGAATATACCAGAGAGGATCTTCAGACAGAACTGTATAGCAGAGATGTTTCTAATCTGGGAGAAATGCTAGAAGAACTCCATGAGAAGATGGAAGAACGATACCAGAAAGTAACAGAATCTGGAATGAATGCTATAGAAGATGCAATGCCATATGTATTCCTGATACAGAACAATGACGCTCCGGCAAAGATACAGGAAGACAAAGAACTGCTTAGCAAATACAAAGAACTGTTTAGCAAATACAAAGGCATGAAACTGCTGATTCTGTACAGCAACTTGGAAAATGCACAGATTTCATTCTCCGCACCGGAACCATTAAAAATGTTAAAAGAGAAAAAACAGTTCCTGGTATTTGAAGACGTAAGTGGGGTAAAGATTACTGATCTGACATTCACACAGCAGAACAGCTTCAAGAAACCACTGGAAGAGGGGGAGGCATACCTCATTCAAGGTGGTCAGATAAGGAAACTGAAATTGGTGAATAGAAAAAGATGAAAGATGTTGATTTGGAAGAAATATTACATGAGAAATGGACTTATGATTTGCAGGCGGAGGCATTAGCAGCTTTAGTAATGACAATATCACATATGAATTTAGAATTATTAGAAGGGATTCGTTGGAAAGATCAAAATGAAAAAGTATGTGCATTCATAGAAAAGTATGAGGTAGAACACCGACCTGCTCTAGAAAAAGCGGAAGAAGCATTACGATCTATGTCAGATTTCCTGAATGACTATTATGAAGAACAGATTTGGGGTGTTACCGAACCACTACGTACTACTAGAGAGATTAATGAGTAAGAGGAAATTATATAGATCTCATGAAACTTGAGATAGATACTACAGAATAAAGGAGGTGAACAAGATGGCAGAAAACTATATTGATTATGATGTGGTGATGAAGGCGAGTAACACATACCATTCACAGGCAGAAGCATTAGCCAATGTGGTACAGACTCTGACAAATACAAATGCAGAAATGCAGGCGGGATTTAAAAATGAGACTTCCAATGCATTTATTGAGCGTTATGAATCTGAATACAAAGGGGCTCTGGAAAAAGCCGGAGAAGCATTACAGAGTATTTCAGATTTCCTTAAAACGTATGTGGATAAGCGCAAGGAAGAAGATGCTGGTACTGCAGGAAATATTGCAGGTTAAAGGCAGTTGATGAAAGTTGACAGAATTGCGGAGGCATGCGGAAGAAAAAGTCTAGATACTAATAGAGCGTGCCTCCGGCAAGAATGTCGAAGTTATTTTAAGAAAAAGAGGAAAACAGTATGGCAGATTTTGATGGGATGATTTCATCGCAGAGAGCAATGATTGCAAATCTGGAAAATGAGATAGGACAACTGCAGGAGAAGATCACAGAATTAGATAATCTTACAGGTCAGTTTGCAGAATTTCAGAATAAGGTATCCGGCAGTGCATCAAGTACTGCCAATCGAATTGGTGGATGGGGATCTTTGATCAGAAGTGTGGTAAAGAACACCTTCTTTTCTGATTTATTACAGGTAGTACAGGGAAGTGAATATTCCAGGGCTATCAGCAGCCTTGACAGTGCACAGAATAAAATAGTACAGAAAATCGAAGAATTTCAGAGGGAAATACAAGAAAAACAGGCATCCATTAACAACTGTTACAATACGATATCAACCCTGCAAACACAGAAAGCCGAGTATGAAAGACAACAGGCAGAAGCAGCAAAACAGGAAAGCTAGGGGGGAGAGAGATGGATCTTATCATACATGATGAATACGTAGAAAGTAAGAAAAAAAGTATTTCTAATCAGATTAATGTAATGGGAAATATTATATATAGATTTAAAAATATTATAACGGAATTATGTCAAAGTGGAGTGGAACTTGGAAAAACAGCAGAGGCGCTGGAAGCATTTGCAACTTATTTGGAAAATCTGTACAGTACAGGAGACTTAGAAAATGTTTCAAGACAAATGAATGTATTTTGTGACAGTTACCTGCAGAAAATAGATGAGATAGATAAGGATTTGTATGGTTAGGAGTGAAAAATGGGTGAACAGTTTAAGGTAGATACAGAAAAAATAAGGAATAAGAAGAGTGACATAGATAAATTGATAACTGCCTGTCAGAGTATAAAAACAAAAAAGAATGAAAATGCTTCTATAGGAAAAGGTCCTGTAGTAGATGAATTAGAAGAAATAAGTAATTCCATTCAGCAGGCAGCAGATAGTCTGATGGCATTGTTGAGTAATACAAGTAATTATCTTGGAAAAATATCTGGTTTGTATGATGCATCAGATGAAAATCAGGCAAGAGGACTTGCTGGTAAATGAAAATGAGTTGCGATAGCGAGCAGAAGGCAGAGTGTTGAGGATAGAGTTATGGTCAGAGATTTTACAGATGAGGCAAAAGAAAAATTAATTTCTCAAATATCAGATATTGAAGCAAATGACTGGTGCTGGTTCACAGATTGGATTGGAGATTTAAGTTTTAATATACAAAAATGGGCAGGTTTATTAAGTCTGAAAGAAGACATGAGTAATGTAGAAGAATACCATAAGGCAGTTTTAGATATGAATAATATGAAAAGTATTGAGATTGAAAATATATTTGAAAGTGTCTATGGAGAAGAATATTATGTTGAAGGACAGTTGAAAGAAGTAAACGAAAAGCTTCAGATTATTGCAAAAAACATGCGAAAAGTAGCTGATGGTATTGGAACCGGATTTGTATCAGCTGATGCAGCGACGATTCAAAAAATCGGAAAAGAATTGAAAGCAGATTTGAAAAATGTGAATAGTGTGTTGACTGAGTTTCAGAATAAAGAAGAAACAAGATTATTAGCATCATTGGCAAAAGAGCAGGCAAAAGAAATGATTAGTGATTGTCTGTCTGTTTTAGTTGATATAGCAGTGTTACCAGGAGTATTGGGAGCAAGTCTTCTTGCCAGAGGACCAGTTGGATTATGGGCAGAATGGGGATCCCAAACATGGGATATATTGAATCATTCATTTGCAGTTATGGAATCGACAACTGCAACGGGATTCGCATTAATAGGACTAGGCGCGGGAGCTATTGGATGGGAAGAAGCACGATATGAAGCTTATAAAGTATCAAAAGAAAATTCGGAATTAGATGGATTGACAGATTATTTTGAAAAAGAATCAGAAAAAGATCCAAATAGTATATTATATAAAGGGCTTACTATTTTCGCAAAGAGCTTTGATGTTGCAAATGGAGGCTATAAAATTGTCGATACAGGAATAGATTGGGTTACTGATATCAGTAAACCTAAGAGTGTAAAAGATGCCAGTGAGACAAAAAAATTATTGGGATTTGAATTTGGCGAAAAAGAAGGAATGACATGGGAAGAGTACCATAAGAGTTATAAAGGAACTATGAATGATTGGAAAAAATTCAACGAAGTATACAGCCAAATGGAAAATGAAGGGAAAAAAATAAGTAATATAAAAAGTGCATACGAATTAGCAGAAGGATTTGGGGAAGATGTATTTGGCGACAGTAGAGAAAATAATACGGTAGAGTCTGCAATAAATCAGACGAAAGCTGGTAAGGTAATATCAGTAAGTGATAAAGTAACAGAATTTACCGAGGAATATCCATCTGTAGCTAATAAAGCACAGGATTTTTTTAATGAACTTGGGAATACAATATATTTTTGCGGGCTGGAGTAATGAAAAATGGAAAACAATGTGAAAGAGATAGAAGTTGCAGAAAAGTTAATACAAGAAGAAAATTATCCAGAAGCATCGAAGTTATTAAAAAAAATATTACAGGATGAACCAGACAATGGCAGAGCAGCGGCTGATGCAGGTGTCATATGTATTTATTTACAGGAGATAGAAGCATCTATTTTTTATCTGCAAAAAGCTTTGGACAATGGATATGACAGATATACGACATATCTGAATCTTGCAGGCGTAAAAAAGCAAACGGGTCAACAGGAAGAATCGGAAAAATTATATAGAGAAGCATTGAAGAGGGCAGATACCAAAGAGCGGAAATGGACTTGTCAGACTATGCTTGGAAAATTTTATTTAGAAAATGAGAAATTCCTTCGTGCAGAAAAAGTTGCAAAAACCATGATAAAAGAATATCCGGATAATTATCAGGGACATCGTCTGCAAACCAGAATTCTGATAGAACAGAAACAGTATCAGGAATGTGAGAATTACATGAAAAAACTGGAGCAGAAGTTTGGACGCTATCCTGTTTATTTGCATGACAGAAAGACGTATCTGTACCAGCAGGGAAAGAAAAAAGAAGTACTTGAATTAATCGAAAATAATCCAGCTTATATGGAGCTGATACCGCAGGAAACATTGAGAACCAAAATGGTATGCCTAACAGAGAGTAAGCAATATGATGAGGCAAGAGCGGTAATAAAACAGTTAATCAATGAATTTGAAGACATTTATGCATTGACAGCAGAGATGATATTGTCTTTAACAGAAGGGCGTTTGAAAAAAACGATAAAAATTGCAGAATACATTCTCGAGAAAGAAGAAGGACATTCAGAGAGAAGAAGTTATTTTCAGGCGGCATATTATTTGCTAATGGCTACTTATCTGGATACAAATCAAAATCCAGATAAAGAAATGTTGACATGGATGATTCCGGTCATACAATATTGCAAAAAATGGCTTCAGATGTATGAAGTGAACAATCAGGAGATGAATGAGGCATTAGCTGATATGGAGAAAACATTAAAGCAGAAAGAAAAAGCGGAAAAACAATAACAAAACAATGTGATATGGTGTGGAAAGATGGAGTATATAACAGGAAGTGTGGTTTTTAATGACTGGATCATTACCAGAGAGATAGGACAGGGAGCAACCGGAAAGGTATTTGAAATTGAAAAGAGCGGATATGGGATTACGGTGAAATCTGCATTGAAAGTGATTCGCATTCCAAAGTCACCGTCAGATATCCAGGCGGTGCGCAATGAAGGGATGACGATGGAATCCGTGGAGGATTATTTCCGGGAATTTGTAGATGAAATTCTTCGTGAAGTTCGAATTATGGTGTCATTAAAGGAACATCCTAATATAGTGTCTTACGAAGATCACTGTGTCGTTCCACATGAATCGGAAGTTGGGTGGGATGTTCTGATAAAAATGGAACTTCTCACCCCATTGTCTGAATGGCAGGGAACTCATCAGATGGATGAGCAGACAGTGATTCGTTTAGGTAAAGAAATCAGCAGTGCGCTGGCTTATGCAGCAGAGCATGATCTGATACACCGGGATGTTAAGCCGGAAAATATTTTTGTAAACGAAGCTGGGAAGTTCAAATTAGGAGATTTTGGTATCGCCAGAACTATAGAGAAAACGACAGGTGGGTTATCGAAAAAAGGAACCGAAAGCTACATGGCGCCGGAAGTCTACCATGGGAATCCATATAGCAGACAGGTAGATATCTATTCTCTGGGAATTGTATTGTATCGCTTTTTAAATGAAAACAGACTGCCTTTTTATCCACCTGCACCTCAAGTGATCAAATACAGTGACAGAGAAACTGCCATAATAAAACGAATGAGTGGAATGGAACTTCCGGAACCCAAGAATGGCAGTACAGAGATAAAACGAATTGTTCAAAAAGCATGTCAGTATTTGCCAGAGAAACGCTATGCCACTATGAACGAATTATTCAATGACCTGCAACAGTGTAATAGCACAGGAAACGAATCAAAATGGACAGCATATCAGAAATCGGAAGAGCAGCAACAGAAAATTCAGAAAACGGAAGAAAAGAATCCACCAAAACAGAATCAAAAAGAAGAAAACGGAGATGCAGTTGTTTCCAGAATTCAAGAAGAATATGCAGAGCCAATAAAAGAAGATAAACAAGAAGCGTTACATACAAAAAAGCAAAAAGGCATATCGAAAAAACACGGAAAATTTACTGCAAAGAAGGTGCTGATAACCTGTATATTGGCAGGAGTTGTAGCTTATGGGTTTCTATTACACAGTATCATACAATTAGATAATGAGACAGTGAAAGAAATGGCATTGGCAGTTGCAGCGTTTATAATACTGTGTTTTGTGTCAAACAAGTTAATAAATAGCAGATATTTTCAGAAAAAACGATCTGGAAACAATGAGATTAGCGATTCAGCTATACACACAATGATGAATTGTGCAAAGCAAGTGATAGAAATGGTGGCAGCTGGTAATCAAAAGGAAGAAATTGTAAATATCATTCCGGAATTGAGACAATCGGGGGAAATAGTAGAATCTGCCATTGATACATGGAAAAGAAATATAAAGGTGCATTATGGTACATATAAGCAAATACTTGAGCAAAATGTTACGGTAAATAAGTATGATGTTACAGTTACATCTAATTGTGAATTTGAAAATGGAGAGGTTATAATCACATTCGAATTTAGAGAAAATTTTTGTATGACAAAAGTAGAATTTATCTTTTCCGGAATTCAGGAAGAATATACAGAGCCTATAATAGTAGATAAACAAGAAGCCTTACATACAAAAAAGCAAAAAGACACATCGAAAAAAAACGAAAAATTTAAGGTGAGGAAGGTGGTGATAACCTGTATATTGGCAGTGGTAGTATCATGTGGCATATTGTTTTACATGCAGGGAGAGGCGGGGAGTCTTGATAGTGTTTTCAACATGTTTCATGCAAAAAAACAAATAGGGAATTATGTAAAAAATGGCGATTGGTATTATGTAAAGGCTGATAATCAGGATATCCGCATAGCCATTAGGTTAGAACCGGCAGAAAATGCAGAAGCGCGGACATGGTTAACAAGGGGAACTCAGGTATATATAGAAGAGTATAGTAATAATTGGGGATATACAGTGGTCGATGGTATATCTGGTTGGGTTAACATGGATTATTTATCTAAGATGGAAACAGGTAAACTGGAAGAGAAACATGAGTATTCTATAATAGCTGAAATTGCATTAAGAAAAGAACCATCCGAAGATTCAGAGAGAATTGGAACATTATATCGTGGAGCAACAGTTCTGACAAAAAAGAGAAGTGGAAACTGGGGATACACAGAAATAGACGGACAACCGTGCTGGTTTTCTTTGAAATATGCAAGATTAGTTGAATAAACGAAGCAAAATTATACAGTAAAAAGTGATAATACTGGGTAGAACATTTTAATTATTAGATAAGAGAAATATTCAGGGAGTACATGATAAGTGACAATGGAATATATAACAGGAGCTGCAGTCTTTAATGATTGGATTATAGTACAGGAAATCGGTCAAGGAGCGACAGGTCATGTCTATGAAATTAAAAAGAATGGACATGGGAAAGAAATACGGTCTGCATTAAAAGTGATCAGAATTCCGAAATCGCCATCTGATGTAAAAGCAGTTATGAGTGAGGGTATGACAGAGGATGATGTGACGGATTATTTTAAGGAATTTGTGGACGAGATTCTGCGTGAAATCAAGATCATGGTTTCTTTAAAAGACCATCCCAATATTGTGACTTATGAGGATCATTGTGTCATAACACATGAAGATGAAATAGGCTGGGATATCCTGATTAAAATGGAATTGCTTATTCCGATTCAGGAATGGCAGATGGATCATTCAATGGATGAAAATGAGATTGTACGACTGGGATGTGAGATTAGCAGTGCATTAGCTTATGCAGCAGATCACCATCTGATTCATCGTGATGTCAAACCAGAGAATATTTTTGTAGATTCCATGGGAAGATTTAAGCTGGGAGACTTCGGAATAGCCAGAACTATAGAGAAAACTACTGGTGGATTGTCGAAAAAAGGAACAGAAAGTTACATGGCACCGGAAGTTTATCTAGGAAAACAATATAACACACAGGTAGATATTTATTCCCTTGGAATAGTCCTGTACAGATTCTTAAATGACAATCGCTTACCGTTTTATCCACCGATAACAGAAAAGATTACATATAGTGACAGAGAAACAGCCCTGCTGAAGAGAATCCAGGGTTTTCCAGTTCCAGAACCTGTAAATGGTAGTGCGGAAATAAAGAGAATTGTATTAAAAGCATGTCAATATCTGCCAGATGACCGTTACCAGACTATGAATGAACTGTTCAATGACTTGCAACAGTGTGAGAAGAAAAGAACGGATTCAGAATGGTCAGGGTATAGGAAGGGAGAAGAAGAAAAGCCGAGAGTTCAGGAGACGACAGGGGTAAATTACAAAGAACAGAGTAGAAAGAAAAAAGATCCCATAAGGACAGAGAAACAGAAGACCTGTGGACAAAGAGACACATCGAAAAAAAGATCAAGATTAACGATCAAGAAGGTATTCCTTACAGCAATAAAACTGGTATCTATTTGGTTAGTGGCAGATGCAGTATTATTTGGAATATCATATTTACTACCGAGGAATGCCGATAATGGTGGATATTCTCAGTTGGATACAACTGAAGCAGAAACGACAGAAAGGGAAAAACAAAGCAAAGAGTATTATATCACGGTTGATACGGCGCTTGACGGAGTAGTACAGGAAAATTCTACAGTGACGTGCGGGTTAGAAAATGGTCAGTATGCATATACAGAAGGAGAAAAAGTAACAATAACAGCGTGGTATGCTCCAATAGGTTATATATTTGAGAGTTGTACTATAAGTTCTGAAACAAGGAAGGGGGAGCCAGCAGATTATCGGCTTCCATTTACTTTTGATATGCCAGCAGGAGATGTACATATATTAGTTAACTTTGTGAAAGATGAAAATTTTCTAAAATTAACAGAAAATGGAAGTGTTATAAAAACAACGCCAAAGGGAGATGGCACAAATTATGAATCTGAATATGTAAAACCTCATTATGACAATAATGGAAATTATGAATATGAAACTGTTAAATTCGGTGTTTATCCGCAGTCAAGTAGTACAGGAAATATAAAACTTCCAATAGTATGGAGAATTCTGAAATATGTAGAAATAGATGGAGATATCTATGCGCAAATGGTTACAAATTCGAATCTGGATGTACGTCAGTATGATACGGAAGAGAATGTTAGTTGGGAGAACAGCAATTTAAGAAATTGGTTAAACTCAGATTTTTTACAAACAGCATTTCCAGAACAGCAACAGGCCTATATGATATCTGGAACAGAAAGCGGAGAATTAGTAACCATACCGTCAGTAAAAGATATTGATAAAGAGATAATAGGATTTTGGAGACATATGAATACGAACTATGTTGCAGAGGGAGGCAGTGTTGGAGCATGTGATACAGGACTTGGGAGTAAGGATGAATATGGATGGTATTGGATCAGAGGAGAGGAAAATGAAGCAATGAGAGTTATCAATGATTCTATAGAAGAGTGTCAGTCTAATACGTCTTACGGTGCTGTTAGTCCAATGATATTTGTAAAAATGAGAATGCTATTAAATAGTGGCCAAATTGAGCAGAAATACATATATCACATGTAAAATATCATAAAAGATTATCACAGATGAAAAAATACAAAATTAGTGATAGACAGAACAAAATGGATGAGGAAATTGTGAAAAGTGATTATGAATAAGAAAAGTACAATAGTAGCTATGACATTAGGAATAATGTTTTCTGTGAATGCAGCAAAAGTGAATGGTGCAGGGCTAACAGTAGATGGCAGGTTCTGGAAATTCCATGTTAGATGAGTGAACTTTCATCACGAGATTAAATATTATTTTCAGTGAATAAATAAAGATGAGAGTTTGGTTTAAATAAAACTTTGCTATGAGTGGGTGGATATGTGTTATGGAATATACAATAGGAATGGCAGTTTTTAATGATTGGATTATAACGAGGGAAATCGGTCAGGGAGCGACAGGTCATGTCTATGAAATCAAAAAGAATGGATATGGAGAAGAAATACGGTCTGCATTAAAAGTAATCAGAATTCCGAAATCACCGTCTGATGTAAAAGCAGTTATGAGTGAGGGAATGACAGAGGATGATGTAACGGATTATTTTAAAGAATTTGTGGACGAGATTCTTCATGAAATCAAGATCATGGTTTCGTTAAAAGAACATCCGAATATTGTTACTTATGAAGATCACTGTGTAACAACTCATGAAGAGGGAATAGGCTGGGATATCCTGATAAAAATGGAACTGCTTACTCCACTTCAGGAATGGCAGATGGATCATCCGATGAATGAAAAAGAAATTGTGCGACTGGGATGTGAGATCAGTAGTGCGCTTTCCTATGCAGCAGATCATGATCTAATTCACCGAGATGTAAAGCCAGAAAATATCTTTGTGGATTCTTTTGGAAAGTTCAAATTGGGAGATTTCGGAATCGCAAGAACAATAGAGAAAACCACCGGCGGATTATCGAAAAAAGGAACCGAGAGTTATATGGCACCAGAGGTTTATCTTGGAAAAAAATATGATGCGCAGGTAGATATCTATTCGCTGGGAGTGGTATTGTACAGATTCCTGAACAATAATCGTCTGCCATTTTATCCTCCAATAACAGAAAAGCTCACATATAGCGACAGAGAAAATGCCTTAGTGAAAAGAATCCAGGGATTACCGATTCCAGAACCTGCAAATGGCAGTACGGAATTGAAGACAGTAGTATTAAAGGCATGTGAGTATCTCCCGGAAAATCGCTATTCAAGTATGAGTGAATTACATAATGCCCTGCAAAATGTGGGCAATCCACTGGGAACGATTGTAGTTACTCCGCTTCCATCGAAAACACTTAAACCTAGAAAAAGGTGGAAAATAGGGATTTTTGGAGCATTAATATTAGTTGTTGCATTTGTGACTGTAATTGGAGTTTTTCATGTGAAAACTAAGAGATATGAAGTAACCGTAAAAGATGGAAATGGAAGTGGAGAATATAAAGCAGGCGAAGAAGTAGAAGTTGTAGCGGAAAGGACAAAAGAGGGGCAGTTTTTTTCAAAATGGGATGTGCCAGATAGTATAGAGCATTCGGATGAAACAAAAGAAACAATGAAAATTGTGATGCCAAAGAACGATGTTCAGATAGCAGCAAAATATGAGAACAAGCAGTATGAATTAACAGTAGAGGGTGGAACAGGAAGTGGAAAATATGAGGCTGGAGAAAAGATTGAAGTAACAGCAGATGTAGATAAACATGTGGAACCTTTTTTTGGATGGGAAATAGCAGATGACATAGAGCATTCAGATGCAGGAAAAGAGACAATGGAAATTGTAATGCCAGAAGAAGATGTACAAATAGCAGCGGTGTATGGAGGAGACACTGATTGTGTGGTTTATAGTACGGATGAATATGAGAAAGCAACGGAAAGTGATGAGACAGAGGAGAAAAGGGTAGAACTCTCCCAATATTTGAATTGCACAGTTGATGAAATAAAAGAAGTATTTGGAGAACCGATAAGAGAAGACTGGTCTATGTGTGTGAATTATTTTATTTACGACGATTATCGATTTGAAAGCATGCATTCTGAAAATAATGAAGAAATGATTTCAAGTATATGGTTAGGAAATAATAGTACAAAATATGAACTATGCGGTGTAAGAATTCAGATGAGCGAAGAAGAAGCTGAAAGTCAGTTGCTTGAAAATGGATTTTCTAAATTGGAGACAGGAGTCTTTTATAATGGAGTGGATAGATTTGTAACATTGGAGAAAGATTCTGTTTATGAAGAAAATGCTGAAGGTGTGGGAGATTGGAAAGAACTGGAGACATTGAGAATAAATGCTTCAGTACTCAGAGAGTCATTACATCCATATAAAACGGAAGTTTTTCAGTATATGAAATGCAGTATAGATAAAGTTGTATCAGATATACCAGATTTGAACGTTTATGAAAAAGATGATCAGACTGTAGTAGCTGAAAAAGATGGAATCAAATTTGAAGCGAAAAAAACAGGAGAGAATTTGCAACAGGCAGTTATTCAGAGAATATTAATCATTGGAGAAGAGAGTGAATATTGTCTGTATGGAATAACTCCGGAAGATTCCGAAAATGCAAGAGACTATCTTGCTTTTGGAGAAGGGGGATCTGGGGAACTGATAGATCCGGCCGGAAGTGTCCTTTATTTGTGGGATAAACAAGAGGAAAAACGAGCAATTTCATTAACAGCCAGCAGATGGAAGGAGTAAGAAGAAATGAGAAAAAAATGGATTGTGATTGGAAGTTGTATAATAACATGTTTATACGGATGGAATGTAGTTGTATATGCCGAGAATGATAAATATGATTTTTTTAACGGGAATGAGTATTTGGGGACAGATTTTTATGATAAGTATTTAAATGATGATGATATATATATATTCCCAACTAAAGCATCAAAATATGTTCAGATCAATGAGTATACAGGATTGACAATCGAGGCCGAGAATGAAATTCAGGCCGAAGATGAAATTTTGAAAAAAATAGAAAATAATGCTGTTATTAAGGATGAAGAAATTAAGGAGGACGAAGAGGAAATATATTGGGATTTGGCGCTTGACTGGTATGAGGATGATATTTATGAAAAATTAATTGCTCTGGCTATTGCTGACAAAGAAGATATTACAGTCAGCAAATATGAAATATTCGATGAATGCTATGACGTGTTGATGGGGGATTGTGATGGAGAAATTGGAGAATTGTTTGTGGATTATGATCCAGATGCAATTCCGCTACGTGTATTATGCAATAAAGTGATGGATTTCCTTTTAGAAAACAATGAGATAATTATAAAAGGGGAGATAGAAACAGAGTAAATAAGGCATATCGAAAAGAGGTATATCATGGAATACAGAATAGGAAGCGTCGTTTTTAATGACTGGGTGATTACAAAAGAGCTTGGAGAAGGAGCAACCGGCAAGGTTTATGAAATTGAGAAGAATGGATTTGGATCATCCATTAAATCAGCACTGAAGGTGATACATATACCGAAAACAGAGTCAGATATTCAGGCGGTGATGAGCGAAGGCATGGATGAGGAGTCAGTAACCGGCTATTTTCAGGAGTTTGTGGATGAGATTCTTCATGAAATAGAAGTTATGGTTTCATTGAAAGAACATCCGAACATCATCACATATGAGGATCATTGTGTCATTCCCCATGAAGATGGAATTGGCTGGGATATACTGATCAAAATGGAACTTCTTACCTCTCTTACAGAATGGCAGTTGAATCATACTATGACGGAAGAAAGCGTTGTGAGATTGGGATGTGAGATCAGCAGCGCATTGGCTTATGCAAGAGAACATGGCTTAATTCATAGAGATGTTAAGCCAGAAAATATATTTGTAGATTCACTTGGAAGATTTAAATTAGGCGATTTTGGAATAGCACGAACTATTGAGAAAACAACAGGTGGATTGTCAAAAAAGGGAACAGAGAGTTATATGGCTCCGGAAGTCTACCTTGGGAAAAAATACAATGAGCAGGTAGATATTTATTCACTTGGAATCGTATTGTATCGCTTTTTAAACAATAACAGACTCCCATTTTATCCGCCTGTACCAGAGAAGATAAGTTATAGTTCTAGAGAAGAAGCTCTCATGAAGAGAATGCAGGGACTACCTTTTCCAGAACCACAAAATGGCAGTGCAGAACTGAAACGAATCGTTTTGAAAGCTTGTGAGTATCTGCCGGAAAACAGATATGCTTCCATGAGCGAATTACATAATGATTTGCAGAAGTTATGGACAGGCGATGGTGGAGAAGACACAGGAGATGGCCCGGGTGGTGGAGACCCACCTCCAAGATTCAAAATAGGAAAGTGGTTAATCGCAGGAGCGCTTAGTATATGTGTATTAACTGGGATCGCATTTGGAATGAATCAGAAAAAGGAACCAACAACACCCATAGTATACAATGCGCAGATAGAAACAACGAGCGATGTGACGGAAAATGTAGAGACTGCGACATCAGCATCTGTCTCAGAAAAAGATGTGGAGGAAGTAGCGGCAACAGAACCAGTGACACAGAAAGCAACAGAACCGCTAGTTACAGAAGCAAAGTATCAGTTGACGGTAAATAATGGATCGGGAAGCGGCAACTATACAGCAGGCGAGAGAGTTTCAATAACTGCGGATGAAGTAGATGGAATGACGTTTATAAAATGGGTAGATCAGAATGGAGTAAGTTTGTCAGAGCAGCAACAAACCAATGATTTTATTATGCCATCAGAAGATACAAGCCTAACTGCCGTGTATGAAAAGAGTAAAAATGGATATACAGTTGCAATAGATCCTGGACATACCGGATGTGTTCCGGACATAACAAAAAAAGTTGCAATCGGACCAGGATCTTCAGAAATAGTCGATATGTTTGCCTCAGAATATGCAAAAAACGGTACGGGTGCTGTTGGAAAGAATACCGGAATAAGGGAATGTGATATAGATTTAGGTGTGGGACAAGATTTGAAAAGTATTCTAGTGGAACGAGGATATGATGTGATTTTATTACGGGAAGATAACAATACACCAACTGGAATACAGGAACGAACGTTACAAGCGAATGAATCTGGAGCTGATATATTGATCCAGATCTATTGTAGAAAAGCAACAAACAGTGAAAATCGTGGTGGAATGGTATACCTTCCAACAGCAGACAATCCATACGTAGGATATATGTACGAACAATGTAATGCACTTGGTAATGAGATTTTATATAATTATTGTAAATTAACTGGTTTTGAAAATGCTGGGATACAGTATAAGGATAATGAACCAGGAACAAATTGGAGCAAAATACCAGTAGTCTTGATGAAGCTAGGATGTCTTACAGACAGTGTTGATGAGGCAAGATTAGCAGATGCTGACAATTGGAATATTATGGCAGAGGGGATTGCAAATGGAATTGATGAGTATTTTAAAAATTAAAATATTTAAAAATGTAGAAGTAAATAAACAGGAGGGAAGAATTATGAGATCAAAAAAGAACAGAAAACATAATCAGAAGTGGTGGGGATTACTTATGCTACTGCTTGTTTTAGTGTGCAGCAGTATGACCACGCAGGCAGCATCACAGAGAACAAAAGCAATGAAGGCGTATAGCCGTTTCCTGGAAAAGGGATATTATTCAGGAAGACAGAGATTTTATTCGCTGGATTCATTTACGATAGCAGATATTGATAAAAATGGAATCCCAGAACTGATAACAACAGATAATGGCATCCGTATCATTAATGTATTTACATACAAAAATGGCAAAGTACGATGTGTTGAAGAATGGGCCGGAATTGTGTGGGAAAATGACAGAAAAGGCAATTATGTCAGATATAGCAAATCAAAGAAAGCATTGATTGTAGCAGAACATGGCGGAACCGGTATGTGGGGCTATCGTTTGCTGAGTATGAAAAAGAATAAATTAACAGAAACATTCAAAATCAGCATTTCAACATCTTATGATCGTTGGAGCAATGCAACCAGAAACTGTGGCTATGTAAAGAATGGAGCATGGTACAACTGTTCATACAAGACATATAAAAAATACGAAAGCAAATATTTTACAAATTCTAAAGTGAAGAAGGCTTATTTTGTAGGAAATACAAAGACAAACAGGAAAAAGAAATTGCGATAAGTGAGGACTGGTATGATGAATAGTAAGATGATCACAACTTTTAGTGCGATAATGTTATTATCTGGAATGATTGCCGAGGCAAATGTGGCTGCCTATGATGATTATATACTTCCAGGAAGTGAATATTATTATCTGGACGAAGATGATATTGTTGGTATGGATGCGCAGGAATTGAATTATGCCAGAAATGAGATTTTTGCCAGATATGGGCGTGAATTTAATTCAGAAGAACTGATGGATTATTTTGAGTCTCAGGACTGGTATGTTCCAATTTACTCACCAGAAGAATTTGATTCAAGTGTATTGAATGAATATGAAAAAGAAAATGTGACATTCTTGCTGAAGGAAGAAAAGAAATTAATGCCATGGGGATACCAGTTGGATCAGCCGGGATATAGCTTTGAGGAAGATGATGGATGGGAAGACGAGATTGATGAGACAGATGAATGGGAACTTTATCGCGAGTATTTTGCGGAGGAATCGTTTCACGAAGATATGAAGTTGTATTATCAATATGTTCAGGAACAGGGACTAAATAATATCATTAAAAATATACAGGATGAATATACAGAGGATGAAATACTGGTTCAGAAAATAACAATCGCTGATTTTGATCAAGACGACAGAGTTGAGATCTGGTTGAGAGGACCAGGCGCATCTGCAAATGCGCAGGCGGCGATTCTTGATATTGAAGATGGAGAAGTAGAATGTGTATTTAGTGATTGGGGTATCGAACTTGGACAATACGACGATCTGGAAACTGATGAGACAGGTCTTGTCATTATGGAAGGAAATAGCGAAGGGGATTATTATTTTCATAGCTGGCTTGGACTTTATGATGAGGATTGGAATCAGACGATTCTTTGTGAAGGTATGGCAGAAGGCGATGAAGGAACTTATTATGATAGAGATGGCAATGAAATTACAGAGGACGAATATGGGGATATCTGGTCGGAAATAAGTGAAGAATGCCGAGATACAGATATCGTCTTTGAAAGAGAACAGGTAGATATGGATTTGGATGAAGTATTGTATGTCCTGTATCTTGCAGAACAGGGAGAGGCGTAAATAGTTTAGACATAAGAACAGGAGGTACATGCACGGAAAGAATAAGTAGAGAAAAAAACAAGAAAGAGAAACAGCTTTTATAAGCTTATGTTTGGGATTATTTTTCGTATTAACAGTTTTGCAAGTGAAAGCGTATGGAAGTGAATATTTGTTGAATTATTTGTAATATATCTTGTAGAGATGGAGTGTTTATGCTACAGTAACTTTGTAGACATCTTTTGTCTGTGACTTGTTTTCGAATACGGAGGTATGATGAAGAAAGAACCACAGTCACAGAACAAAAGAGAAAAGCACACGGACTACGATGCAACATCTCATGTGCGGGATGTGAATGGTCATGAGATCTTCAAAAGCAATCGCCTGACCAGCCAGTTCCTGAGTAATTATACTGGAATTCAGATGCTTTCCGGGGTGAAACCAGAAGATATTGAAGATGTGTCAAAACGATATCAGGCATTTCTCGGAATTGAATTTGAATCGGATACCATCAAGAAAGTGTATTTGCATAGGGCAGACGGTACACCAGATCGTGAGATTTATGTAATCTCTCTGATAGAGCATAAAAGCGCAGTGGATTATGATGTAGCCATGCAGTTGCTGCGCTATATGAGTGTCATATGGCATGATTACAAAACGAAGCAGAATGCGATTAAGAAGGATGCAAATCGGAGAAAATCATTTCGTTATCCATTGATCATTCCGTTTGTATATTATGAAGGAGAAGATAAATGGACGGCAGATTTACATCTGAAGGATCGGATTGAGTTTGCAGAAGAAATGAGTGAGTACATACCGGATTTCAGATACCATGTAGTAAGTGTGCATCAATATACGAATGAGGAACTCAGCGAAAAGGGAGATGAAATGGCTCTCGTGATGCTGATTAATAAGATACAAAATCCGGGTGACTGGGAGAAATTCACAGAAGAAGCAAAAGAATTTGTGAATAAAATATATGAAAAAGCACCGGAAGAGATAAAAGCGATAATAGAAAAGGTACTGTGGGCATTATTAAAGCAGATGAATGTTCCAAATGAAGAAGCCCGGGAGCTGATGGGCGAGATAGGAGGGCGTGGTATGGGAATCTTATTTGAACATGCAGAAAAGATGGACATACAGGCTGAACGAAGGAATACTGCGAGAGAAAAAGAACGTGCGGATGCAGCAGAAGAACGTGCAAATGCTGCGGAAGCAGAACTGGTGGAATTGCGGAAAAAACTTGCCAGATTAGAAGCAGAGAAATAACTCAGAACAAAGTTAAAAGGTAAATGAAGTGAAAACAACACAGACGAAAGAATAACAGCAGGAAAAACGGGGATGGAGATCTCCGTTTTTTTGATGTGGTGGAATTAGCAATGAACAAATAATGTAAGAAAAAACGCAGTTTATGTCATAGAACAAAATTGCGTTTTTTTTATGCTAAATTAAAAGAATAGAAAGACAGATCAACACGAGGAAAGCAGGAAAAAATGAAATGGAAATTATGTGCTTTGGGCGTAATGTTGATATGCTTATTTGGAATGTCAAATACTGTCAGTGCGAATGATTGGGAAAATAATGACAACTGGGAGGAAATTGGGGAAGAAAAAGGTGAATGGTATTTTTGGAATGTCAATGAAGAACTTGAAATAAAAGTAAGAAGTGCACCGTCACAGGATGCAGAAGTTCTTTGTAGAATTTTATATACGGTAGATTGTTATGTTAGATATACAATAGGAAACTGGGGGTACACGACTGTTAATGGGGTGACAGGTTGGGTAGATTTAACAAACTCGTTTCGTAGAACTTGGTAAAGACAGAACCAAGACAAATAATGGAAAACATATAACAATTGAACTTACAAATTATTCAGATCGAATGAAAAGAACAAAGGACTGTTATGTAACTGTGATATCTACATATTTGGAAAAAAATTCATACGAATATGCATCCGCAGATTTGGTAACAGAAAAAGGAATCAGCATGAAGTCTATGAAGAAAGAAATTGAAGATGTATATGGTGAACCGGTAAAAAAGAAGGAAAACGTTTCTGTATATACGTTTGATTCAGAAATTGACAGACCAGAGAAGGTAGAAGGACATCCAGATTCAAAGGAATATGAAATATATGATAACTGTATTACATTTTACTGGAATGAGGATCATAATACCATCGAAGATATGTGGGTAGCTAATTTTGATATACCAGATGAACTTTCAGAATTGGAAAAAAAGGTATTGCGCCAAAAGAGGTTTTTAAATATATTTCAAGAAGTTAAATAGGTGATTCAGAAGAGGGGAGAAGTGAGATGAACCAAAAAAGAATGATAAGATTCATGATTTCCACTGCGTTGACAGCAGGATGCATCAGTAGTGTAGAAGTGAAAACGGAACAGAGGCAGGTATTTGCAGCAGATTACTATATTTTGCCGGAAAGTTCTGAGTATTATCTGACAGATCAAGATATAGAAGGTATGGATGCACAGGAACTGAATTATGCCAGAAACGAGATTTTTGCAAAATACGGGCGTGAATTTAATTCAGAAGAACTGATGGATTATTTTGAATCTCAGGACTGGTATATGCCTGTGTATTCACCAGAGGAATTTGATTCGAATATGTTGAATCAATATGAAAAAGAAAATGTAAAGTTTCTTTTGAGTAGAGAAGAAAAACTGGAACCGGGTGGATACCAGTTGGATCAGGGATCTGCTGGGATGTTGACAGATGAGTGGGAAGATGAACCGGAAACGATATCTGACGAAGATATAGAAGATATGCTAAATGGAGATATTGTAGAATTGGGATCAAATATTTCCATGGATCTGGATGCAGACGGAGTTGATGAAGAGATTTCCATTATTGTGGATGAAGAATATGAAAATAATGGAATGGCATACGGACGTGAATATTGGATAGAAATAGACGGAGAAGAAGCAGCAACTGGAACAGGATATATTATATATGGCACGTTGTACGGTGTTAGTTTAGACGGGGAGCATATAGATCTGATTGTATATGATAATGGACCGAGCGACGATCCTGTAAGCACATTTCTACAATATGAAGACGGAGAACTGAAAAATATAGGAGAAATTGATTCCTTTGTGAAAAATCTGTACGTGGATGATGGTATATTATATGGTCAGGTGCGATGCAGAGTGATTCAAACTCAGAACCGGTATGCAAAATGGAAATTGAACGAGTATGAAGAATTGGAAGAAATCGAGGAAGATGTATATGAATTGATTGATGTATTGTCAGACACCTACGGATTGGAGGAAGATATTTGGGTTGCGGATGAGATTAATGGAGACGAGGGATATTTGATGACCCCAGGCAATGTTCACATTCCATATACAGATGGAGAGGAATGGGTCTACATAGAATATGCAGATGACATCCCAGATGATGCAGAAACAGAAGGAGGATGGTTTTGCACAGAAGATATAGACTATGGAGAGTTATTTCAGATTTTCAATGGGTTGTTTATGGCAGATTAATGTGGGAGAAACTTTGTGTACTATGATGATTCATATGGAGAAAAATTATATACCAGAAGGAGGAGAAGAGAATGAGAGAGAGAAAAATATCTGTAAAAGTTAATGGAAGAATTATGGCAGGTTTGTTAATGTTGGTATTTGTATTAATGTTCACCAGTACGACTACACAGGCAGCATCACAGAAAACAAAAGCAATGAAAGCATATGCGAGTTTTCTGTCAAAAAACAGGTATCTGAAATGGACAGATCGACCGAATATGAGAACTGGTCGGGCGAAAAACTGCTATTTTGCAGTGGCATATATTGATAATAATGACGTGCCGGAATTGGTTTTGTATACACCAGATTCATACCATATGGCAGGGTATGGAGTGATGTATACATATCGAAATGGAAGAGTGGTACGTGTTTCTGAGTTAGGTCTCGATCTACGTTCAACATTAGGATATTATAAGAAAAAGAATGTATATCTGGATAATTATTCATGGACAGGATTAGGATCGTATAGTTATGAAAGAATATCAAAACGGACGCTTGGCGGAAAGTCAGTTCGATATAATTATGGAACACGAAAATGGGCAACTACCGGATATACTTGGAATAATAAATCTGTTTCAAAAGCTTACTTTGACAGAGCCTTAAAAAAAGTTGTCGGAAAAACAAGATTTACTAAATATAAATTTTATAAAAACACATCGTCAAATAGAAGAAGATATTTGAAGTGATTGTTCGGAAAGAGTATAAAAGCGAGGAAAGGATATGACTACAAAAAAGATGTATGCCGAAAGGCATAATAAAGAAAAAATGCTGTTATTAAGCTTATGTTTTGGTCTGCTGCTGACTTTCATGTCTCTGAATGTGAAGGCAAATGAATATTTGTTGCCACAAAGTGATTCTGTTTATTTAACAGATGTAGATATTGCAGGATTTTCTTTGCAGAAGCTAAATTATGCCAGAAATGAAATTTATGCAAGACATGGAAGATGCTTTCGATCAGCCGAATTAAATGAATATTTTCAGACAAAGGACTGGTATGTGGGAATTATTTCTCCGGATGAGTTTGATGAAAATTCACTGAATGATTATGAAAAACAGAATGGAAAATTCTTACTGGCAGCAGAGAAGAAAAATAATTCAGAAGGATACGTATTGGATCAGCCAGGATATGATATTACAGCAGTGGAACAAAAAAGAGAGACAAAAGAAGGAGAACTGACGGCAGATCAGGTGTATGATGCCTTATATTTGTACCTTGATGAGAATGAGATAGATATGGCGTCATTATATAGAAATTCAGGCTGGCTGATGTTAAGTGAAGAAAATGAAGATATCTATATATTTGCATTGCGGTCGTACACGGGAGCTTATTCCTATTATTATGTAGACAAAGCATCTGGGGAAGTCTATATGGCAACAAGGGATCCAATCACAGGTGAAATGGGAGATGCGGAATATTTATGCGATCTCATGGATTATATATTGGATGAAACAGATTTTGGAAATCTCACAGACGGTGTCTATTTTGCAAGTATGAAATCAGAAATGCGGGGCTATCCTCAGA
Source organism: uncultured Marvinbryantia sp. (assembly GCA_934394985.1). Lineage (GTDB taxonomy): Bacteria > Bacillota > Clostridia > Lachnospirales > Lachnospiraceae > Marvinbryantia. Next base: position 18,301 of record CAKRRF010000010.1, on the reverse strand, counting down.
TAGCCGGAGAAAGTTTTCTCGGAACATTATGTGAATATGAGATTCAGGATGGAGAAATTATTATTCATGGGAGCTTGAACCAGTATTACAACGAAAGTCAATACGATTCTTCAGAAGAAGGATATTTGAAGAATGGTAAGAGAATCATTGTATGCGATGAGAATACACAGTATTTTACATGTGGCGGAACCGGAGCACCAGTCGAATATACGCAGGATGGATTTTTCCAGATTATACAAGAAACGAAAGACAGTGGTCTTGGATTTATCATAGAGATCCAGAACGGAGTAGCAGATTCAATAAAAATAAGTTCTTAACAGACGGAGTAATGAGCAGGCTGTCCGATAACATCGGATGGCTCGCCTGTTGTTAGGAGGATGAATATGAAAATGCTAAAGAAAATATGTTTGTTTATTTTTGCATGTATGTTACTTATGGCGGATACGACAGTCTTTGCGGCAGGTAAATCAACAAATGCATTGCAGGCGTATGAAAAGATGTTGAGATCTGGTTCATATGAGGGAATGCAGATAGAATGTTTTGCATTACAAGACATTAATCAGGATGGAATAAAGGAATTATTTATTTCAAACGCAAGAAACAAGATTAATGTTTATGGATATGATGGCACAAAGATAAGGAGTTTATATAAGTATGTAACTCCAGTCAGAGGGGAATTTGGTACATATTATCTTGATTCTGAAAATTACAGGCAGCCAGGACTAGGGGAAATAGAACATTATACTCGTGTAAAATATTTGAAAAGTAAAACTGCGGAATGATTGCGGCAAAACCATCGGTGAATAAACAAAAAGATGCGAATGCGCGTTAATGGAAAGACTTATTCACAAAGTATAAACTTAACGGTAGGAGCAAGAGCAAATTATGGATCATGGTCCAATTGGACGCCAGACCTTATTACAGGAAATGCATATACACAAGTTAATACATCAACCATTTACAGGTATTATTGTTCAGTAGCATGACCTCGCAGGCTGCATCTGTAAAATGGAAAAGCTTATACAGAAATTTTCTTGCAAGAAATGAAAGAAGTTATCCATATTTTACAGTTTTAAATATTGACAAAAAAGGAACACCAGAATTGATTGTAGCACAGGATGTAACATGTTACAGGTACAATGTTTATTCAATAAAAAATAATAAAGTAAAATATGCTGGCTATTTTACAAATCAGTTCTATGGATTAACAATTCGATATAATAAAAAGCAAAAAGGAATTTGTGGATTCTGGTCTGGGGCTGGAAGTATAGAAAATTTTTTCTATACCATGTCAAATGGAAAGTTAAAAACAAAGTGTTATATATTATGGGATAATAATTATGGTAAGTCTCGTTGTTCTGTGAATCATAAAAGATGTTCTCAGAAAACAGCGCAGAAATACAGAATGAGATATTTCAAAGAAAATAATATGATAAAATATAAATGTAAAAAGAATACGAGAGGCAATCGTAACAGGTATATAAAATAAATTATTCAAATGAAGCAAAGAGGGAGAAAAATAGAGATGAAAAATAATATGAGAAAAATCATGAAGAATATGGCAATGGTTTGCATGTTGATCATGGTATTTTGCCTGTTCCCTTTTTACGGAACAAAGGCAGCGGATGATTATGAACTGGAGATATGCCAGACATTGAAGTTTACAGGAAAAAATGCCACATGGAATCTGTATAGTATGAAAAATAGCGGAGACTGGAATTATACAATTGTTACAGGACACAAGTCTGACAAATGGACGAAGGTCACGATGACATCTAGTAATTATAGAGTAGTATATCCGGAAGCATATTTGTACAGAGAAGACGGAGAAACATATGTTGGGCTGATATTACAGCCAAGAAATGCCGGAAAAGCAACTGTGACATTAAGTTACTGGAAAGGTGGACGAAGATATTCTAACAAGGTTAATATTATAGTTCGACGGTATGAAAATCCTTTTACAAGACTAAAAGTGGGAAAAACTTCTGCAAAGAAAGGATTTGATGATTACAGATATCGGCATGGAGTACATCCGGAAGAAAGTTATGTAAGAGTAAAAAAAGGAACACACAAAATCGACATTAAAATGAAAAATGGATGGAAACTGGTGTCACTTCGCTATAATGGCAAAAATATAATGAGATCAAAAAAAATAAAACTAGGCAAAAATTATGGAACGATAACATTGGTAGTGCAGAATAAAAAAACAAGAGTACAATCTGTATATAGATTGATTGTCAGGTAAGGCAACGCCGGTGAATCAGTAATGAGTAAATAAAGTATGAAAAAACACAGTTTTGGCCGTAGAACAAAATTGTGTTTTTTATGCTAAATTAAAAGTGGTCCTATGTTAAGATTTAGTACAAGTTAAAATGAAAAATTTCTCCTCATTTTAACCTGCCAGAAGCTCAGCCTTAGTGTGTGATCTTTCATATACTCGTTCGAATTCATCTGGTGACATAAAGCTGCAATGGCTGTGAATTCTTTTGTGTTATAAAAAGCTTCCAGATATTCGAAAATCAGACGATATGATTGCTTGTAGTCGCGGATTTTAAAGCGATTGAGCCATTCACGTTTGATAATAGAATGAAAGGATTCAATGAATGCGTTATCCCATGGAAATGCTTTCTTCGAATAACTGCGTTGCATGTTTTCGATTGCTTTTTTATATTCCTTTGCAACATACTGACTGCCCCGATCGGAATGAATGATTAATGATTGACCGATATTTCGACGGGTTTTGGCTTTGTTTATAGCAGTCTGTGGGGACAGAGTTGCTGGCTTTGTTAGTTGTCCCTGGTGGTAAATCAGAAGTTGTCTGAAAAAGCTTCTCTCGGTGTGCAGTCTATTTCAATTGGAAATATATGAAAATGAAATATGTTGATATACTAATATTGTATAAAAAAACGCAGTTTATGTCATAGCACAAAATTACGCTTTTTATGTTAAATTAAATTAAAAGAATAGAAAGATGTAATGTGGAATTTTGTATATCCAGAATGAAAAACTACAAAATGTGAAATGAAAAATATATCTTGTGAATCTGAATTGATTATGCTACAGTAACTTTGTAGACATCTTTTGTCTGTGACTTGTTTTCGAATACGGAGGTATGATGAAGAAAGAACCACAGTCACAGAACAAAAGAGAAAAGCACACGGACTACGATGCAACATCTCATGTGCGGGATGTGAATGGTCATGAGATCTTCAAAAGCAATCGCCTGACCAGCCAGTTCCTGAGTAATTATACTGGAATTCAGATGCTTTCCGGGGTGAAACCAGAAGATATTGAAGATGTGTCAAAACGATATCAGGCATTTCTCGGAATTGAATTTGAATCGGATACCATCAAGAAAGTGTATTTGCATAGGGCAGACGGTACACCAGATCGTGAGATTTATGTAATCTCTCTGATAGAGCATAAAAGCGCAGTGGATTATGATGTAGCCATGCAGTTGCTGCGCTATATGAGTGTCATATGGCATGATTACAAAACGAAGCAGAATGCGATTAAGAAGGATGCGAACCGAAGGAAATCATTTCGATACCCATTGATCATTCCGTTTGTATATTATGAAGGAGAAGACAAATGGACAGCAGATTTACATCTGAAAGATCGGATTGAGTTTGCAGAGGAAATGAGTGAGTACATACCGGATTTCAGGTACCATGTAGTAAGTGTGCATCAATATACAAATGAGGAACTCAGCGAAAAGGGAGACGAAATGGCTCTCGTGATGCTGATTAATAAGATACAGAATCCGGGTGATTGGGAGAAATTCACAGAAGAAGCAAAAGAATTTGTGAATATGGTATATGAAAAAGCACCTGAAGAGATAAAAGCGATAATAGAAAAGGTACTGTGGGCATTATTAAAGCAAATGAATGTTCCAAATGAAGAAGCCCGGGAGCTGATGGGCGAGATAGGAGGGCGTGGTATGGGAATCTTATTTGAACATGCAGAAAAGATGGACATACAGGCTGAACGAAGGAATACTGCGAGAGAAAAAGAACGTGCGGATGCAGCAGAAGAACGTGCAAATGCAGCAGAAGAACGTGCAAATGCTGCGGAAGCAGAACTGGTGGAATTGCGGAAAAAACTTGCCAGATTAGAAGCAGAAAAATAAAATAAAACTGTAAAATTTAGAGACAGAAAATAGCGCAGACAAAAGAAAGACAGCAAAGAAAACGGGGATGGATATCTCCGTTTTCTTTGCAGAACAAACAGAATCTAAAGAGGGTACCATCTATGCCATTTAAAATAGTTCGTAATGATATTACGAAGATGAATACAGAAGCAATTGTTAATACAGCGAATGATTATCCGACTGTTGGAACTGGCTGTGACAGTGCGATTTACAAAGCGGCCGGTTATACGGAACTTTTGAATTATCGCAGAGAGCATATCGGATATGCAGAAGAGGGAGAAGTATTTCTTACGCCGGGCTTTCAGCTTCAGGCAAAGTACATTATCCATGCAGTGAGTCCACGTTATAGAGGAGGGGCACAGGGGGAAGCAAAAAAGCTTCGTGCCTGTTATCGGAAAAGTCTGCAGCTGGCAAAAGAGAAAGGAATCGCATCCATATCTTTTCCACTGATATCCACCGGTGGTTTTGGTTATCCCAAAGAAGAAGGAATCAGGATTGCAGTAGATGAGATTCATGCCTTTCTGCTTGAAAATGAGATGGAGATCTATCTGGTTGTGTTTGATGGAAAGGCAACGCATCTGGGAGAAAAGATTTATCCGGATCTGGAAGTCTACATTGATTGCAATTACGTGGAAGAGGCCAGAAAAGAAGAGTATGGTGACGATAGGAGAAATCGTGAGACACAGCGAAGATTAAACAGTCTCCCATTTTTCGAATCAGCACAGAAAACAGAAAAAACATCAAAGAAATCTATCGGATCAGAAGATGTATGCGAATATGAGTCCATCGGGCTTTCGGATTTTGAGACGGAGCATGAAAGCAGACTGGAAGAGCGAATGAGACATATGTCAGATACATTTTCGGAGTATCTGATGTATTTGATTCAGGAAAGAAACATGGAAAATGCAGAGGTCTGGAAACGTGCAATTGTTGACCGGAAGATATTCTCAAAGATCAAGAACAATGCCAGTTATCATCCGAATAAACTGACAGCATTATGCTTATGCGTAGGCGCAAAACTAAACATGGACGAGACCAGAGATCTGCTTGCCAGAGCAGGGTATGCACTGTCACCCTGTGACAAAACAGATATTATTTTTTCGTATTTTATCGAAAATGAGATATATGATATGATTGAACTGGATATTCAATTGGAAGAACATGGATTGCCATGCATCATTTCATAGTGTCGTCTGGCAGGCGACAGGTTTGAAAAAATTTTTGTGTATAATGAGTCCATCAAAAGAAAACACGATGTAATAGTTGGTGTGAAGGAGGACAAAGTTATGCGTAAAGGATTAACAGAAGTAGTTTTCATTTTAGACAGAAGCGGTTCTATGAGAGGACTTGAAGAAGATACCATTGGCGGTTTTAATTCTATGATTGAGAAACAGCGAAAGGAAGATGGAGAGGCGTATATTTCCACAGTGCTGTTTGATGATAAGACCGAAATTCTTTATGACAGAGTACCTGTTGCAAAGGTGGAGCCAATGAATGAAAAGCAGTATTATGTGAGAGGCTGTACGGCACTTCTGGATGCGATTGGAGGCGCAATTCATCATATTGCAAATGTACATAAGTATTCCAGAGAGGAAGACAGACCGGAGAAGACCTTGTTTATCATTACCACGGATGGGATGGAAAATGCCAGCCATAGCTACACCTGTCATAAAGTGAAGAAGATGGTGGAAAAGGAAAAAGAAAAATATGGCTGGGAATTTTTATTTCTGGGGGCAAATATAGATGCGATTAAAACAGCAGACAGATTCGGGATTGGAGCAGACAGAGCAATGAATTATCAGTGTGACAGAGAAGGAACACAGCTGAATTTTCAGGTACTTTCCACGACCATATCAGCGTTTCGCAAATCCAGAAGTAAAAGTGAAATGGATGAGGCACTATTTTCCGGTTGTGCGCCAATTAGAGAAGACTATGAAAAACGTCATAAAGATGCAAAGAGGGGCGAAGAGGATGAAGACGAATATCTGGCTTAATGGAATGATGGGACTTGTTGTAGGAGATGCCCTTGGAGTTCCGGTACAGTTTATGGACAGAACGGAAATAGGAAACAGAGCGCAGGGACCTGTAACAGGAATGGAAGCCGGTGGAGTTTATCAGATGCCGGAAGGAACCTGGTCAGATGACAGCAGTATGGCGCTTGCTACGTTGGTTAGTTTGCTGGAAAAGAAAGAAGCGGATCCCCTGGACATCATGCAGCGGTTTGTGAAATGGGATCAGGAAGGAGAATATACACCATTTGGAAGAGCGTTTGATCAGGGAATTACCTGTAGCCATGCAATATATCAGTTTATAAAAAATCCGGATATTAGGACTTGCGGAGCAATCGGTGAGCATGCCAATGGGAACGGAGCTTTAATGAGAATTCTTCCGGTATGTTTGTATTATTACAAGAAACAGAAACAGGTATGTACTTCAGAAGATGAGGCAATTGAAGGGATCCATCGTATCAGCGGACTGACTCATAATCATTTAAGAAGCAAGATGTGCTGTGGAATCTATTATTTTTGTGTGGAGAGTATGATTGAGGGAACCAGGAAGACAACAGTACCATCACTTGAAACGCTGCTTCAGGAGGGAATAGATCTTGGCCTGGAATATTACAGACAGGATATCAGAAACCTGACAGAGATGGCGCATCTCGAAAGGTTGTATCATTTATCTGAGTTTTTGGGCATTTCAGAAGATAAAATCAAGACTACCGGATATGTAATAGATTCTTTTGAGGCTGCGATATGGTGTCTGATCACTACAGATTCTTATGAAGAATGTATGCTGAAGGCAGTAAATCTTGGCGGTGATACAGATACTGTTGCGGCAATTGCAGGAGGACTTGCTGGTTTATATTATGGATATGAGACAATTCCACAGGAGTGGCTTGCAGGGATAAAAAGAAAAGAATGGATAGAAGAATTATGCCGACAGGCCGAAATGAAATTTTGAACAAAGCGTGGTATGGGAATCTTATTTGAACATGCAGAAAAGATGGACATACAGGCTGAACGAAGGAATACTGCAAGAGAAAAAGAACGAGCAGATGCAGCAGAAGAACGAGCGAATACAGCAGAGGAACGAGCAGATGCAGAGAAACGACGAGCGGATGAAGCAGAGACAGAATTAGCAGAACTGCGTCAAAAACTTGCCAGATTAGAAGCAGAAAAATAAAATAAAACTGTAAAATTTAGAGACAGAAAACAGCGCAGACAAAAGAAAGACAGCAAAGAAAACGGGGATGGATATCTCCGTTTTTCATTATAGGAAAGTCTCATTTGCAGCGTTTTAGAGAATGATAAATGAAAAAGAAATACGTTGTATTTACGTGACACAAATGATACGATAAAAGTAATTAATTTGAAATAAAAAGTGTTATGACTGATTGAACACAGAACAAAGAATGATGAAAACTGGAAGGAGACCGATGATGAATAAAAAATGGAAATCATTTCAGAAACTGACAGAAAAATGTTATGAGAATATGATCGGAGCGGAAGAAGATGATTCCTGCTGGCAGAATGGATTTGAGTTATTGAAAGAGCTTGTTCTGGAAGAAAGAAAAAGAGATCCTATACGCGGATATGGATGATGACGATGAACTGTTATGGAATGAAGAAGATCTTCCATTTTGCTAGAAAATAATGAAAGAGAAGAACGGAAAAATATAAAAAGTGTTGCGGAAAGAATGTGTAATAGTACAATGGGAAAAAGGTTTACCATCTACATATTGATACTGACCGGTATATTTCTGGGAATATCCTTCTCACCAGTGCGGGCAACGGACTCAGAATCCCCGGTATTTACCGCATCTGAGATCACAGAGGGGAGCGAAGTCTATAACCGCATTAGTGGAAAGTCATATCAGGAAAACGAGAATATTTCTTTGAAGGATCTCCGTTATCTGCAAATATCTCATTATGATTTTGACCACAAAATACAGACCGGGGAATTGATTGTGAATGCAGAACTGGCTGATGAAGTTCTGGAGATTTTTCAGGAGCTGTATGATGCGGAGTATGAGATTGCATCTATGCACCTGATTGACGATTACTGGGTGAATGAGGATCCGGATCAGGCAGATACGAATTCTATCGATCACAATAATACCTCAGCTTTTTGCTATCGTGTAGTGACAGGAGGAGAGAATCTTTCCAGACATGCTTATGGTTGTGCCATCGACATCAATCCACAGCAGAATCCATATCTGACACTGCAAGAGGATGGAACCTATGACTGTGATCATGAAAATGCACTGGAATATATGGATCGCTCGCTGGAGGATGCACACGAGATTAAAGAAGGTGATATCTGCTGGCAGGCATTTACCGATCATGGCTTTACCTGGGGCGGAAGCTGGACGAATCCCAAAGATTATCAGCATTTTGAAAAAAGATTGGAATAAAAGACAGAAAAACACTCCTGTGTGATTGGATCATAGAGAATCGAATCAGCAGGAGTGTTACTGTTTTATGACTTATTTTTCAAAATATTCAGCTACATCTTTCAGATACTGGATAATCGGCAGATGCTGTGGACAGACGCCTTCACACTGGCCACATTCCAGACAGTCGCTGGCTTTTCCAAAAGTCTGAGTCAGACGCTGATAATATTCGCCCTGTGGTTTCCAGCCTTTTTCGGCAGTTTCCTGTTTATCTGCGTTGTACAGCGAGAAGTATTTTGGAATAGCGATATTCTGTGGACAGCCATCGGTGCAGTAGGAGCATCCGGTACATGGAATCGTGATGCTGGAATTGATCATGTCTACTGCATTTTTTACGATCTGAAGTTCTTCTTCGTTCATTGGCTGGAAATCCTTCATGTAGCTCATATTGTCCATCAGCTGTGCCATGTTGCTCATGCCGCTTAAGACCATTTTGACATTTGGCTGGCTGGCAGCAAAACGGATGGCCCAGGATGGCACAGACATATCCGGGTGGTAAGCTTTGAAAGCAGCTTCTGCATTTTCCGGAACTTTTGCCAGAGTACCGCCCTTTACCGGCTCCATAACGATGACTGGCTTGCCATGTCTGGCAGCAACTTCATAACATTTACGGGACTGAATGCCCACGCTGTCCCAATCCAGATAATTTAACTGAAGCTGTACGAATTCCATTTCCGGATGGGCGGTGAGGACTTTATCTAGAACTTCTGCATTATCGTGGAAGGAGAATCCCATATGTTTAACCAGTCCCTGTGCTTTTTTCTCGGCCAGCCAGTGGAAACAGTCCAGTTTTTCATAAATTTCATAGTGATCTACACCCATATCGTGAAGCAGATAATAGTCAAAATAGGTAACACCGGTTTTCTTCATCTGCTCTTCAAAGATCTTGTCACGATCTTCCTTTTCCTTCAAAAATCCGGCATGGAGCTTGGTAGCCAGAGTGTAGCTGTCACGAGGATGACGGTCTACCAGAGCCTCTTTTGTTGCATTTTCACTTTTGAATCCGCAATACATCCATGCAGTATCAAAATAAGTAAATCCATTTTCCAGAAAAGCATCTACCATTTGTTTGGTCTGCTCTATATCAATACTGGCTGCATCGTTGGCATCCAGAAGCGGCAGACGCATCAGGCCAAATCCCAGTTTTTTCTTACTTGTAAAAATATCCATGAGTAGAATTCCTCCCGTTTTTTCTTACTATTTTATCACTCATCAGAGAAAAGAAAAAGAGACAATGATTGTAGAGTCAGTTTTTTTTGTGTATACTCATATGGAAGGCAACGGCAGCTTTGACAGACAATGGATCACTGCAGAGAATAAAAGAAGAAAAGGAATACCATATGAAAAGTAAGATTTTTTCAGATAAATTTTTTAACAGACAGTTGTGGAAGCTGGCAGTACCGATTATGATTCAGAGCCTGATGCTGGCATCGGTGGCTGCAGCAGATGCGTTTATGCTGGGCGGTGTTGATCAGAATTCTATGTCAGCAGTGTCGCTGGCATCTCAGATTCAGTTTATTCAAAATATGATTATTTCATCTGTTACGGCAGCGGTCTCAATTTTGGGAGCACAGTATTGGGGAAAAAAAGATAAAAAGACCATTGGCAGAATTTTTTGCCTGAGTGTAAGGTTCTGTTTTTTGTCATCGTTTGTATTTTTCCTGGGCTGTATATGTGTACCGGAACGTCTGATGGTGTTGTTTACGAATGAACCGGAACTGATTGCCATTGGAGCAGATTATCTCAGGATCGCAGGCTGGTCTTATCTGCTGACAGGAATTTCCCAGTGTTATCTTGTGATACTGAAAGTGACAGACCATACGGCAGATGCTGCAAAAATCAGTTCCGCAGCTGTGGTGCTCAATATTATTCTGAACTGGATTTTGATATTCGGAGGCTTCGGAATAACTGCAATGGGAGTTCAGGGGGCGGCATTGGCTACGTTGATTGCCCGTGTGACAGAACTGGCATGCTGTGTTTGTCTGTCGTTCCGAAAAGGGTATATTCGTCTGAATCTGGCAGGATTATGGAAAGCCTATCCGGTCCTTACAGGAGATTTTGTGCGCTGCCTGTTACCGATGATTGGCGCAGCTCTGCTCTGGGGCGTGGGATTTACTTCTTATACGGCTTTTATGGGACATATGGGAACAGATGCGGCAGCAGCCAATTCGATAGCATCTGTAGTGCGTGACCTGGTATGCTGTATGTGTAATGGATTGGCAAGCGGCGGCGGGATTCTAGTGGGAAATGAACTGGGCGCAGGCAACCTTTCCACAGGAAGAGAATATGGAGACCGCCTGATGAAGCTGTCATTTGTGTGCGGTCTGCTGTCTACTGCGATTATGTTTGCGGTGACACCACTTCTGATTCATGTAGTAAAGCTGACGGTTCAGGCCAGATATCATCTGATTGGGATGATGTGTATTATGGCAGTTTATATGATTGGAAGAACAGTGAATACAATTGTAATCAATGGGATTTTTGCGGCAGGAGGAGACACCCTGTTTGATATGTACAGCCTGGTAGTGACCATGTGGATGATTGCGGTTCCGCTGGCGGCACTGGGAGCCTTTGTATTTCACTGGCCGGTGGAGGTGGTGTATGCCTGCACCTGTCTGGATGAAGTGGGAAAGATTCCGTGGGTCATCTATCATTATAAAAAATATAAGTGGGTGAAAGACCTGACACGAGAAATGATATAAAATGAGAGAGGAACCGATATGTACAGTGAGATATTCAGTAAAGTATATGATGCATTTGGATGGAATTATTATCCGGAAAGTTTTGCACAATTACTGTTGAAATGGATAGAAGAAAAGGGGATAACTGTTAAAAATATGTTGGATCTGGGATGTGGAACCGGTGTACTTTGCAGCATTATGCAGGAGCATGGTATAGAGACACATGGGATGGATCTTTCTCATGGAATGATTGCCATGGCAAGAGAAAAATATCCCCAGATTCGTTTTGAACAGGGAAATATGGTCACCTGGAAACCGGAAAAATCATATGATCTGGTAACAAGTACCTGTGATGCCCTGAATCACATCCTGGAGCCGGAAGAGGTAAAAGCAGTATTTCAAAATGTATACTCTTATGTGAATCCGGGCGGTTATTTTCTCTTTGATCTTCTTCGTGAGGGAGAAGCAGAGGAATGTGAACCGGTGGAGCTGGGAGAACTGGAAGGAAAAAGACTGCAGTTTCAGATCCGTCATCCACAGGAAGGCTTTGTAACTCTTCAGACGGATTTATATGAGGGAGAGCAGCTGGTTAATACGGAAAAAATTCAGGAACGGATTTATTCGTCAGAGTGGATAATGGAAGAATTAAAGAGAGCCGGATTTTCCGACGTAACATGTACAGATCAGTTACTGGAAGGGCATGAGGAACATGCCGCTACCTGGTTTGTGATTGCCGGAAAGTCATTTGGGATGGAGTAAAATGGCTTTGCTCTGACCGTATTTTTCAGGAATACCTGTCTGTCCTTTTTGCATACACTGTAAAAACAATGTCTCTGGAGGCTTATCCGTGAAAGAGTATATCGAGGAACGGGCAGTGGAGATTGGAACTTACATGGTAGAAACAAATGCGACAGTTCGCCAGACCGCAAAGAAATTTGGAGTGAGCAAGTCAACAGTACACAAGGATATCACAGAACGCCTTCCGCAGGTCAATCATGCGTTGGCTCTTTGCGCAAGAAAGGTTCTGGATGTGAACAAATCGGAAAGGCACATACGCGGAGGCCTGGCAACCAGGGAAAAATATCTGCACATACATACCTGAAAAATGCGAGATGTACACAAATCAATAAATATGATAGAATGACTCCAAAAATGAGTCGGAGGAAAATAAAATGTACCAGATTGTACTGTTTGATTTAGATGGAACGCTGACAGATTCAGGAATAGGAATTACCAATGCAGTGGCTTATGCATTGGAGAAGTTTGGGATTCATATAGAGGATCATTCGGAACTGAATGTTTTTGTAGGACCGCCACTGAAAGATTCCTTTTCCAGATATTATGGATTTACGCCTGAGGAATGCGAAAAAGGTGTGATATATTACAGAGAATATTATCAAGACAAAGGACTTTTTGAAAATGAAGTATATCCGGGAATTCCGGAGCTTTTAAACTATTTGAAAAAAAGTGGAAGAAACATCATTCTGGCGACATCTAAGCCGGAACCGTTTACCAGAGAGATTATGAAGTATTTCCGGTTGGAGCAATATTTTGATCTGATTGCCGGCGCCAGTATGGACGAGAAGCGGGTTGAGAAAGCGGATGTTATCCGCTATGCGCTGGAAAAGGCCGGTATTACAGATGTGACAAATGCTGTGATGGTCGGTGACAGGGAATATGATATTCTGGGAGCAAAAGAAAACGGACTGGATTCGATTGGTGTGCTCTATGGGTATGGCAGCAGAGCAGAGCTGGAAGCAGCCGGAGCCGGACAGATTGCAGAGACGGTGGAAGAACTGAAAAAAATATTTCTGTAAAAAGGTCAGGGTTTTCCTGGTGTGAAGGCAGGAGTGGGCAGGCTGTCCGATAACATTGGATAGCCTGCCTCACTGTTTAGTTCTGCATATGAATCTGTTCCCCGTTTATCAGTGGATACCTTGCCAGTGTATCCCCATCCAGGTTTTCCCGATACATGTCCACACCGGAGATCTGATGATTTTCGTAAGAGGTGTAATAGTAGATTCCTGTGTCTGCGCTACAGCAGGAAGTATAGAGGGTAATTTCATATTTACCTTCGGCTACTTCGCAGCAGCCACGCTGCTGATCAACGGATCCCAGAATGTGGAAGAACTGGCTGACGCTTTCGTTCTCGGTATTGCCGGATCTGGAGTTCATTTTGGTAAATGCCACACGGACGAAGCGGGATGCAGAGGAAAGATCTCCAGGAAGTCCCAGAGCCCCCATACCACGGCTGTAGGTCTGTAAGTTCAGATCTGATGAAAACGTATTTTCCGGCTGCTTTGGTGACAAATGCATATAGTCATTTAAGTGGAAAAGCTGTTTGTCAAAAGGTGGATTATTGGTTAATACGCCTACCGGATTGTCATAAATATGCAGGCCGTCTGTCATGCATTCTACCGTGAGAGAACCTGTTTTATCGGCAATCAGCCAGTGAAGCTGAGCAGTAGGAAACTGTGGACTGAAAGGTGTTTCTACCAGATTCATGCGTTGTAGAAGCTTTCTGACTTCGCCAAGAGAAGCACACTGGCACAAGATCCATGGAATGAATTCAAACTGGGCCACGTTGTCAAGGGAATCGGATACTTTCTGAAAAGCGGCATTCCCTACAAAGTTCAGTCCGGTCATACCCAGTCCCTTTTCATTCATCGCATCATAATAAAGAGGATAGTTTCCGGCTACATGAGCCATACCGATCATGGCATAGTGGGAAGAGTGGGTGCCCATATGACGGAATTGAAACTTATAATTTCTTGGGGTTACGGTAATCTCATCCCCGTAAGAAAATTCATAATCCAGGGTGCGCCCCATGTAAAAGCCTCTGGTTTGATAAGTTGCTGCTGTACACATAATCATCATCTCCTGTAAATATTGTCAGATAAAACGATATTCTGAACCAGAAGGGACAGGAAAAAAGCCACTTTTCTCCGTCCCCACTGGCCTTTTTTATTGTTTCACAATATAGCCATTTTAAACCAGAAGAAGATGATAGTAAAATGAAATATTTATAAAATCATTTCAGACTCTCTGCCACTTCCAGCAGTGTATCTCCAGTCAATGCATCGTTTCCTGAGATAGCGATGATGGTTCCATCCCATTCCGCATAGAATTCAGTATCATTGTAAACCGCTGTACTGCCGTGGAAGTCCATTTCCTGCGGATCTGGCAGTGCTGTGGCAAACTGTGTATCTTCTGCATCCAGACGCTCATGGATGGTAAAGGAGTCTTTTCCATTGCTGTAAGTAAGGGATGCATAATCAGGAGAAACATTGCCGCTTTCATCCTCGACACCATAGATCCTGGTCAGAGAGAATCCATCTGGCAGTGTTTCCGGAACCTTCAGGTCAAAGGACAGATCCATATCATCTATGGAAGTGAAGGTGATCACATAGTCTACATCACCCGTTGGATCCTCAGCGGAGTACTTTGAAATAGAATAAGTAATCTTGCCATCGCTGCCTTCCACGGAATGAAACTTGACAGGATCCCCATCTTTGTCATAATAACCCTGATCAGCAGAAGAGAGTTCGTTCAGTTCCTTACCGTCTGCATCAAAAATCTGTCCCTTCAGTTCATCTGGAACCGGAACGGTGGAAAGTGTTGTAGAATCACTTTCTGTTTCGGTGATAATGGAACTGTGGCCAAGTGAAAAAATCTTTTCTGCCAGGTCTTTGGCAAAAGCGGTCTGGGATGTGACAGCCAGGCAGGCTGCCATACCAGCTGCCCACATCATACGTTTATGGGAACGATAAGTTTTATTGGATTGTTTTAAATTCTTTTTCATAATAAGACGCTCCTGTTCTGTGAAAGGTACTTCTTCATATTCTGAAAAATCCATGTTCACGTCATTTAAAAATTCAAATTCACGTTTCATTGTGACTCCTCCTCAGAGTATTTCGCAGTTTTTTCTTTCCTCTGGAAAGACGGTTGTACAATACAGATGGTGCCAGATTCATATCTCTGGAGATTTCTTCGATGGATTCTTCATTGATATAACGCCTGCGGAACAATTCCCGATCTTTGGGAGAAAGAGAAGAAAGCAGTTCATTTGTTTCCACCTCCAGTTCCTGCTCCAGAATGATTTTTTCCGTTTGGTCTGCAACAGGAATGGTCTCATCCAGTTCTACAAAATTCTCTTTATAATATTTTCGCTTGTAATCTATGCATTTGTATTTGCAGATTGCACCAATCCAGTTTTTCAGAGAATTTTTCTCAGGATTATACTGATCAATGTGATTCCAGATACAGAACAGCACATCATTGATACATTCGTCCCGGTAAAAATCACCTAAGTGATACGTGACGATGGATTTGATGAGACGCCCGTACTGGTTAATCAGTTCGTCCAGAGCTTCCTCCTCTTTGCGCCGTATGCCGGCGGCTAATTGTCTGTCATCCATAATGGTTACCTGTCACCTTTGTTTTACTATTTCAGAAGCGCTTCTTACTTAATAATACGAAAACTTACTTCTATTTCTATCACAGATAGAAAAAATGTGGTATACTTTTATCGATATTGCCATTGAGGATGTACGATGTGTGGCACAATTAAAATAATACAAAGAGGGGAGAGTGTAATATGAATAAAAAGTGGAAAATGACGGCTCTGATGGGGCTGGCGACAATAGGAATGACAGCTTCTGCGGTTTCCGCGGAAGAATCGTATAAAATAGGGATTTGTCAGCTGACACAGCATGAGGCACTGGAAGAGGCAACGAAAGGCTTTCAGGACTATGTTTCGGAGAAGCTGGGAGATCAGGTGACTTTTGATGTGCAGAATGCATCCGGAGAATTGTCGAATTGCGTGACGGTAATCAATGCATTTGTTTCCGAAGATGTGGATCTGATACTGGCGAATTCTACACCGGTACTGCAGGCTGCGGCATCAGCAACGGATAGTATTCCGGTTCTTGGAACATCGGTAACAGACTATCCGGCTGCACTGGATCTGGACAACTGGAACGGTGTGACAGGAACGAATGTATCTGGAACATCTGACTGTGCACCGCTTCAGCAGCAGGCAGAGATGATTATGGAACTGGTTCCGGAGGCCGAAGAAATTGGTATTTTATATTGTTCAGCAGAGCCGAATTCCAGATATCAGACTGATATGATCCGGGCCAGCCTGGATGAACTGGGATGTACGGCGAAGGTGAAGGATTATACCTTTACCGGAACAGATGATATTGCAGCGGTAACGACTACTGCAGCAGAAAACTGTGATGTTATTTATATTCCGACGGATAATACAGCAGCAAGTAACACAGAACTGATCAATAATATCTGTGAGCCGGCAGAAGTACCGGTGATCTGTGGGGAAAAAGGTGTCTGCGAGGGATGCGGAATAGCCACACTGACGATTGACTATTATGAACTTGGTCAGATTACCGGAGAGATGGCGGTAGAGGTATTGGAAAATGGCACGGATATTTCACAGATGCCGGTTCGTCAGGCTGAGCAGGTGAAAAAGTGTTACGTGCCGGAGCGCTGTGAAAATCTCGGTATCGTTATTCCGGAAGATTACGAAAAAATGTAACATGGAGGAAGTACATGGTTAAATTGATTGAGACGGTCTACTCTTTCTTATGGGGAGATCTGCTTAGAATACCAATCAGCGGAGGCACGATTGGTCTTTCACTGCTGGTTATTTTACTGATCCCGGCAGGTATATATTTTACAATTCGAACCAGATGTCTGCCGATTCGGTTATTTCCGGATATGATCCAGGCATTGGGAGAAAAGAATAAAACAAAGGGGAGCCTGTCATCCTGGCAGACTCTGGTAGTGTCTACTGCTACAAGAGTAGGCATGGGCAATTTGGTTGGCGTAGTAGCTGCTATTTCAGCAGGTGGTGCAGGTGCTGTGTTCTGGATGTGGGTGATGGCCATTCTGGGAGCGTCGACAGCATTTGTGGAGGCTACACTGGCACAGATGTATAAAGAGGAAGATCCTCTGTACGGCGGATACCGAGGCGGTCCGGCCTATTATATACACAGTCTGGCAGAAAGACTGCGAAAGAAAAAGGTGAGATATTCTCTGATTGCAACATTGTTTGCACTGTCCGGTCTGGTTTGCTGGTTTGGCATCAGTCAGGTAATCAGCAACTCCGTCAGTTCTGCATTTTATAATGCATTCCAGATTCCGAAGATTGTTACGACTGTGATTCTGGTCATCCTGGCAGCCTTGATTGTTCTTCGGAAAAATGCAACGGTAAAGATCCTGGATGTGATGGTTCCGGTGATGGCAGTCTGTTATTTCGTGATTACGATTGTGATTATCTGCATGAACATTACGGCACTGCCGGGTGTGTTCAAAAATATTTTTCAGGAAGCATTTGGGATACGTCAGATAGCCGCCGGTGGATTTGGTACGGTTTTGATGAATGGAGTAAAACGTGGTCTGTTTTCTAATGAAGCAGGTTCCGGTTCTGCACCGTGTGCAGCGGCAGCAGCAGAAGCTTCGGATCCGGTAAAGGTGGGAATGGTTCAGGCACTGGGCGTATTTATTGACACCATTGTGATATGCAGCTGTACTGCAATGATTATGCTGTTGGTACCGGCAGATATTTCCACAGGACTTCAGGGAATGGATCTGCTGCAGTGTGCAATGAATTATCATCTTGGAAGCTTCGGAGTGATTTTTATTGCGATTACGCTTGCCTTATTTAGTTTTTCCACATTTATAGGAATTCTGTTTTATGCCAGATCGAATGTGGCTTATTTGTTTGGCGATAAGTGGTGCTGGCAGACCGGGTATAAGGTGCTGGCGTTGGTAATGTTATTTATCGGTGGACTTCAGGCATATACGATTGTATGGGATCTGGGAGATGTGGGAATCGGTCTGATGACCATATTTAATCTGATGGCACTGTATCCGTTGTCAAAAGAAGCGCTTCAGGCACTAAAGGATTTTGAACAGAAAAAGTCCAGCGGTGTGATGTCAAGAGATAAATAACACAAAAACATATATTTTTGTATATATCTCATGAAGACAAAAAAC
>CAKRRF010000009.1 GCA_934394985.1 uncultured Marvinbryantia sp. | reverse complement strand
GGCGGTTATTTTTGTGTCTTGTTATTATCTTTGCCGAATGTGTATCCGGCACAAAAGCAGGTGATGCCGAAGCTCACAACTGTGATGAAATCCGCAATACTCATTGGCTCAGCCCTCCTTTCACTGGATTCCTTTGCAGGTTTCTATGTAATCAGAGGGTCACAGTTCTCCGTCTCACTTCGGTCGTTGCAAAACGAGTGCCACTGGCTACATTTTGGCTATAAAATTCTGAGACACCACAGATTTCTCACACAAAATCCGCCTTTAGAGCCATCAGAAATACAGAAAACCATCATTTTACACAGGATATTTTCTTCCTCAAGTCCTTACAGATATATGAATATTAAAAGCAAGAAGATGACAAGATGGCAGCATTGCATGCGAAACTTATTGTATCAGATGTAAAGAAATCACTGGTGTCATCAGCTAATCTTTCGTATCACGGAGTGCAAGGAAATATGGAAATAATTATATATCAGGACAAAAAGGAAAATAAAGAAAAAGAGCTTATAGAGATACTTCAAAATATCACAGATATATTTTTGAGTTTGTTGTCAGTTATAGATAGTATTAAATTTCATTCATCAGATTATCTTGATGCTTTGGAAATGGGCATGAAGCCACAGGAGGGAAGTCAATATTGGGTATGTCCAATAATTGTCGAATATATGAATGATAGGTTTGATAAGAAACTATTACAGTACATTCAGGATAATGAAGGAAATGGTATGCGATTTATGGCAGAATATTATGTCAATTAATAAAGTAGAGGTGATTAAATGACAACCGAATTGATGAGAGATTTGCTCACAAATGATGAGAAAATAACAATTGAGTACAAGACATGTCAGCGTGGAATACAGGAAGATGTTTATGAAACTGTGTGCTCATTTTCTAATAGATATGGCGGCTATATAATCATGGGGGTAGAGGATGATGGAACACCAATTGGAATTAATAGAAATATGAGTAAAGATATGAGAAAAAACTTTGTTAATCAGCTTAACAATCCCGACAGAATGTCACCTACACTATATCTTTCCATAGAAGAATTTGAATATGAAGGTAAATTATTATTATGGGTGTATGTACCACCAACATCTACTGTTGAAAAATGTATTAATAGAATATATGACAGAAATGAAGACGGAGATATGGATATTACAGATTCACCTATCCAGTTACAGAATATGTACAACAGAAAAAGTAACACATATGCAGAGCATAGGATTTTTCCATATGTTACAAAGGATGATCTTCGTATTGATTTAATGGATAAAGTAAGAAATTTGGCTAAAAGTAAAAATCCAGACCATCAATGGCTTACAATGTCAGATGATGAAATCATGAAGAGCGCAGGATTATGGGAAAAGGATTTTTCATCAGGTATTCAAGGATATAATCTGGCAGGTGTGTTATTGTTTGGCAAAGATGATGTGATAAGGTCATGTTGTCCTGGATATATTACGGATGCAATATATAGGGTTGAAAATTTAGATAGGTATGATGATAGATTACAGGTGACGACTAATTTAATAGAAGCATATGATCTTTTAATGGAATTTGTTGCGAAGCATACATTAGATAAATTTTGCTTAATTAACAATATTAGCACGAGTATTAGAGGTATTATCTCAAGGGAGGTTATTGGCAATATACTTGTGCATAGAGATTATTCAAGCGCATATCCAGCAAAGGTGATTATTGAAAAGAATTGGCTGAGAACGGAAAATTGGTGTATTCCTAGACGCCATGGAAATATTATGAGTGATGAGTTTACTCCTTATCCAAAGAATCCTTTAATTCAGCAATTTTTTGCTAATATTGGTAGAACAGATACTATTGGTTCGGGAGTAAGAAATCTTTACAAGTATACACCGATGTATTCAGATGGTGGTAAGCCAGAACTGATTGAAGATGATGTATTTAGAATAACCATTCCTTTGGACAAGGCGGCTTCTGACGAGGAAAGAGAACAGAAAACATTATCTGAAAGAGAACAGAAAATTTATAATATGATTTGTGAGAATCTGCATTTATCAGTTGAACAGGTAATGGCAGAATTGGATATATCAAGATCAACGGTGTTTAGAGATTATGCGAAAATTAAGAAAGTAACAGGTGCCGCTTACGATAAAAAGACTTCTACATGGACATTGTAATGAGACAGTCTCAAGTTAGTCTCAACAAAGTCTTATATAATTTGACACTTGATGAGACTGAAGAGAACCTAAAAATGTGATAAAATCGGGATTTTTAGCGTATTGGAAAAACCTAGTCTCAAGTCAGTCTCATTTTTAAGATGAGATTATGAGACTGACTTGAGACAAAAAAAGATTTACCAATAAATGTGAAAAGTCTACGTATGCAGTATATAAATGAAATTGCTATCTTGGTGGCAAAGAAATATTTGAAGATGATGGAAGTATCGAACACATTATATCCGAGACTGCAGGCGAAACGGCATTAATATTGAAATATGATTGGATCTAAAAATTTGTTAAAGAAAATGATGCTTGGTCAGAAGAATCATCATTTGTACACGGCAATATACCAGTCTGATATCGTGAAGGTGGACGTACGGTAGCGTAAGATGCCCCGGAACCGCAAGGTTTCCGGGGTTTTTCTGTTATGTGAGAATCATAGATTGAATAGAAAAAGGGTTTCCAGGTTGCAGGTTTTTATTTTACCGTGACGGTGCAGGTGATTTTCTTTTTACCTGAAGTAATCGTAATCTTTGCAGTTCCTTTTTTCTTTGCTGTGATTTTGCCCTTTTTATTTACGGCTGCAATCTTAGACTTAGAAGATTTATAAGTGATTTTCTCCTGAGAAGTATATGGAATGCGCTGTACTTTCAGAGTACTTTTCTGACCGGGTTTCAGGGTAAGCTTTTTTGTATTTACAGTTAGTTTTGTAGTTTTTACTTTACCTTTTTGAACAATGACTTTGGCAATACGTTTTTTTCCGCTGGAAAGCGTAACGGTTATTTTGGCAGAGCCGGATTTTTTGGCAATGATCTTACCAGATGCTGTGACGGTAAAGATTCTGGGATTGCTACTCTGATAAGATTTTACAGAATCACCGTTTGGAATGTCGATAACTTTATAAGCAGGGACTTTTTGTTTTACCTGTAATTTAATTGGTGAAGTATTTATTTTTTCAGTAGCAGCTGGTGCAGAATAATTCTTTACATGTATGGTAAGGGAAACAGAGAGCGTGGAAGAGGAAGCTGTAATGACAGCATCGCCGGCGCGAAGCCCTGTTGCGATTCCCTGTTCACTGACAGTAGCAATGGAAGAATCACTGCTGCTCCAGGTAAAAGAATCAGCATTGATCAATGTGGGTTCGTCATCACAGCCCCGGTTGAAAATGATTGCCTGTAGTGGTAATGTTTTACCGGTGTATACAATGTTGTCCCTGCGATAAGAAAGAAGCAGAAACTGAGAATGGTATACGTCAGGTGCATAAGTGATGGACTCTGTTATCTTACCATTTTGTGGCTGAGAAATCGGTGTGGCTTTATTGCGTCCAAATGCCTGTACCCAGAACCAAAGACCGCCCTGTTCAAAACAACCGACTCCAATGGATTGGAAAGAAGAGTCTAGAATATTGGAACGGTGTCCGGAAGAATTCATCCACATATACATGGTCAAATCAGCGGAAGGGGCACCGGCGGAAATATTTTCGCCAGACATTTTTCGTGATGAAGAAGAACATTCCGTTTGGTCTGGACGTGTGTGGGAAAAGTCCACACTGCATTCTGCGGCTCGTTTCATAGCAGTTTCAAGCAGATCTTGATCCATGGTGAGTGGAGCGAGTCCTTCTTTTGCACGTTCCTGGTTGACAAGTGTCAGTACCTGGTAGGCTGCATCGTAGTGACGGATGCCAGAAACGGATAAGTTTGCCAGTGACTGCTGGCTGGCAGTATTCGATGTTTCTGAAAGCAGTGAGATCTGGGCTGTGTCCGGCATTACAAGATCATTTGCTGATGCGGATAATTTGCCGATGTTTCCCAAAATAAGGATACAACTGAGTGCTGTGATACTGATACATTTCATAAATTTCATGATAGTTCCTCCCTCGTTTGATATTTACCGAATCAAGCAAGTCCCCTGTTTCAATTGTGTAGAGCAATAAGCAGTGAGTAGGACTTGTTTGACTTCTATTATATCTCTCCCATACGTTATTAGTACAGAAGAAATCAATTTATAACACAGACTTTCCAATAAGAATGCATTCTGATATAATTGTCGTATAAAAGGTTATTGTACGGTAATGATTCAGCTACTATTATGAAAGTACTGGAGAGTTACGTTATACACAGAAAAGCAGGGAGGACTTTACTATGGAGACAAGGCCTTATGTCAGCTGGGAGCTGGTAGAACATTTTATGGTGGATGCATTTCAGGCTGTGGGTGTACCGGAAGCAGATGCCAGGATCTGTGCAGATGTTTTAATGGAAAGTGATCGTCGTGGTATCGAAAGCCATGGATGCAACCGGTTCAAACCGATTTATATGGATCGTATTCTGAACGGAACGCTGAAACCGGTGACAGAAATTGAGATTCTGAAAGAGACACCAACTACGGTAGTAATGGATGCTCACGATGGTATGGGCATGGTGGTCAGCCATAAAATGATGGAAATGCTGATTGAAAAGGCAAAGAAATATGGCATGGCCGGTGGTTCTGTTTGCAATTCCACGCATTATGGAATAGCAGGATACTGGGCAACCATGGCAAGCCGGGAAGGTCTGATTGGAATTACCGGGACCAACGCCAGACCGTCGATTGCACCAACGTTTGGTGTGGAGAATATGATGGGAACCAATCCACTGACATTTGCGTTACCAACGGATGAGGAATTTCCATTTTGTCTGGATTGCGCTACTTCGATTGTACAGCGGGGAAAGATCGAATACTACGCAAGAGAGGGAAAAGATACACCGGCAGGAATGGTAGTATCGGAAAACGGAGAAGCAATGACAGATTCCAAGGAGATCCTGAAGGCTTTGGTAGATGGAACAGCAGCCTTGGCACCGCTGGGGGGAATCGGAGATGAAATGTGCGGATTTAAAGGTTATGGTTATGCAGCGGTAGTGGAGATCCTTTCTGCAGCATTGACAGGAGGACCATTTATGAAAGCACTGACCGGGCTGAATGCGGATGGAAGCAGAGCCATGTATCATCTGGGTCATTTCTTCTTTGTGATCAATCCTGACTTTTTCATGGGCGAGAATACATTCCGACAGACTGCCGGAGATATCTGCCGTGCATTACGTGCATCGAAAAAAGCACCGGGACAGGAGCGAATCTACACAGCGGGAGAAAAGGAATGGCTGGTATGGCAGGAACGTAAGGAAAAAGGTGTGCCGCTGGGAGAAGCGGTGCAGAAAGAATTTATCGCAATCCGTGATAAGTATCATCTTCCATACAAGTTCCCATTTGAGAAATAAGAATGAGCAGTAACAAGCTGATTTATAAAGATTATGATATAGACCTGATCCGTAGCAACCGAAAGAGTATTGCCATTGAAATCGACAGGGAACTGCAGATTAAGGTGCGGGCACCACAAAGAATGGCGCAATATCGAATTATAGAATTTCTGACAGAAAAAGAAGAATGGATTCAGGCGCATCTGGAGAAAATGGAACAGTTGCGCCTGAACCAGGAAAAAGAAGGACGACTGCAGGGAACATCGCAAATGACAAAAGAAGAACTTCAAGGATGGATGGAGATTGCCAGATCTGAGATTCCAAAACGAACAGCGTATTTTGCGAAACAGATGGGCGTCACGTATGGACGAATTACCATACGCAATCAGAAGAGCAGATGGGGGAGCTGTAGCCAGGCCGGGAATCTGAACTTTAACTGTCATTTGATGCAAATGCCGGCTGAGATTCTGGATTATGTGATTGTGCATGAATTATGTCACCGGAAACAAATGAATCATTCCAGACTGTTCTGGATGGAGGTAGAAAAGGTAATGCCAGATTATCAGCTAAGGAGAAAATGGCTGAAAGAAAACGGAAGCCGATATCTTTCATAGCGGATTTCGTGATGAAGAATAAGAGAAAAGAGAAGAGAGTGTATGATAGAAATAATTGAAAAGATAAACAGTGTAGTCAATAATTTTATCTGGGGAGTACCGGCTATGCTGTGTATTTTTGGTGTCGGATTGTATCTGAGCATCAGAACCGGATTTTTACAGATCCGGAAGTTCCCCTATGCAATTCGCACAACTATAGGAAGAATGTTTCGGAAAAAAAATGCATCGGATGGAGCGTTGACTCCGTTTCAGGCAGTCTGTACCGCATTGGCAGCAACGGTTGGTACCGGGAATATTGCCGGTGTGGCAGGAGCCATTGCAATCGGAGGACCGGGAGCCGTATTTTGGATGTGGGTTTCGGCACTGCTTGGGATGTGCACCAAGTTTGCTGAAGTAACGTTGGCAGTGCATTTTCGTGAAAAAAATGCCAACGGTGACCTGGTAGGCGGACCGATGTATTATATAAAAAACGGACTTGGTAAAAACTGGATGTGGCTGGCATACCTGTTCGCCGCGTTTGGTGTGCTGACCGTGTTCGGGACCGGCAATGCGACACAGGTTAATACAATAACTACCGCGATTAATTCCGCATTGTTGAATTACCATGTGATTTCAGAAAGTGCAGTATCTATGTCCAATCTGATCATTGGTATTATCATCACAGTGCTGGTGGGAATGATTCTCCTTGGAGGTATTAAGCGGATTGGCCAGGTGACTGAAAAACTGGTTCCGTTTATGGCACTGTTATATATTGTGCTGGCCATTGGAGTGGTGCTGATGAATATCAAAGTGCTTCCGGCAGTATTTGTATCCATTATACGAGGAGCCTTCCAGCCGTCATCTGTTACTGGTGGTGTGGTAGGAAGTATGTTTATAAGTATGAAAAAAGGTGTATCCCGCGGTATTTTTTCCAATGAAGCGGGTCTTGGTACCGGTTCTATCGCACATGCCTGCGCAGATACCAGAAAACCGGTAAAACAGGGAATGTTTGGTATATTTGAAGTGTTTGCAGATACCATTGTGATCTGTACACTGACCGCACTTGTGATTTTATGCAGCCAGGTGCCGGTAAACTATGGTGCAGCGGCAGGTGCAGAGCTTACCATACAGGGATTTACCTCGGTCTATGGAGGCTGGGTATCGATTTTCACCGCAGTAGCAATGTGTTGTTTTGCATTTTCAACCATTCTGGGCTGGGGCTTGTACGGTGCAAGATGTATTGAGTTTTTATTTTCAGAAAAAGTGATAAAACCGTTTATGGTAGCCTATTCCCTGGTAGCGATTCTGGGTGCCACAGCAAACCTTGGACTGATGTGGAGTATTGCGGAAACCTTTAATGGGTTAATGGCAATTCCAAACTTAATCGCATTGTTTATGCTGTCCGGTGTAGTGGTGAAGCTGGTAAAGAATTATTTTGCCTCAGAAGAGGTTTCATAAAAGGGTTGCAAAAAATGCAGCATACTATTTGACGTAGAAGAGGAGAGAAAGATGGAACAGATCATACTCATTGGTTTTGGGGCTATCGGGATTCCGATTGCCTGGCATATGAATCAGTGTTACGGAGATCATTTTGCGCTGGTCGCCACAGGGCAGCGAAGAGAGAAGATGGAAAGAAAACATTACTGGGTAAATGGAAGCGCTTTTGAGCCTAAGATCATATCTTCCATGGAAGAACTGGTGGAAAAACCGGCTCTGGCTGTTATCTGTGTAAAAAATTATGATATTGAATCTGCCATTGAAGATCTTCGACCGGTAGTTGCACCAGGTACGATTTTACTGCCTCTTCAGAATGGAATATATGCATTTCAGAGATTCTGCGAGGCATTTCCGGATAACATTGTATTAAAAGGCTATATACAGGGACCTAATACCATTATGGATGGAGAAAATCTGTTATTTACCAATGCAGGCGTGACCCATATCGGAGCATCCTCTTATTCCGGAGATGATATTGTACAGCATGTCTATCGCCTCATGCAGGACACCGGACTGGATGTGGTAGTAGAATCGGATATTGATAAAATGGTGTGGAAAAAATGGATGCTGAATGTGGCAGGCAATTCTGTCACAGCCCTGACAGGAGCAGATTACAGTAAGTTCAGGACGTATGAGGAGCTTCAGACCATCTGCCGAAAGAGCATGAAGGAATTTGTGGAAGTGGCAAAGGCAAAGGAGATACCGCTTTCCGAAGCGGATATCGAAGACATTATTCAATATTATGTCAGCTACAAAGGTGCCAAAAAGACATCTATGCTGGAGGACGTGCTGCATCATCGAAGAACGGAAAATGAATATCTGGCAGGAACGCTTCTGGAAATGGCAGAGAAAAAGCAGATTTCTGTCCCGGCGACGGAGACACTGTATTTGCTGATGAAGGCAAAGGAAGAGATCTATCTTAATGAATAATACTTTTATAATGAAAGTGCATTGACAGAAAATAGGGTTCATAGTACAATTAGCCTATTAATAAAGTAGGTAGTTAAAAGGCGGATGAGTTTCATCCGCTGTTTTTCGGTATTCGGACAGGAGATATAAGATGTTAACACAGTTTTCAAGAACAGAGTTACTGTTGGGAAAAGAGGCAATTGACAAGCTGGCAAACAGCCGCGTAGCCGTGTTTGGTATTGGAGGAGTGGGCGGTTATGTATGCGAAGCATTGGTGCGCACCGGGGTTGGTGCATTTGATCTGATTGATAATGACAAGGTATGTCTGACCAATCTGAACCGTCAGATTATTGCAACCAGAAAGACGGTAGGGCAGTATAAGACAGAGGTAATGAAAGAACGCATGTTGGAAATTAATCCGGAAGCAGATGTGCGTGTTCATAATTGCTTTTTTCTTCCGGAGAATGCAGATGAATTTCCATTTGAGGAATATGACTATATCGTAGATGCAGTGGATACTGTGACAGCAAAGATTGCATTAATCATGAAGGCACAGGAACTGAATATTCCGATTATGAGCAGCATGGGTGCCGGCAATAAACTGGATGCCAGTAAATTTCAGGTGGCAGATATTTATAAAACGAAGGTCTGTCCACTGGCCAAAGTGATGCGTCATGAACTGAAAAAACGTGGAGTGAAAAAGCTGAAGGTTGTATATTCTGAGGAACAGCCGATCAGACCAATGGAAGATCAGATTATCAGCTATAAAACAAATGCCGGCGGTACAGCGGAAGCAGGGCAAAACGGTACAGAACGACGATCTCTTCCGGGAAGTGTGGCATTTGTGCCATCGGTGGCAGGTCTGATTATTGCAGGGGAAGTAGTGAAAGATCTGGCAGCAAAGGTACAGAAGTAAAGAAGAAAAAAGAAACAAAGTAATAAAAGGAGAAAACATGAGCATTACAATAGAAGAGTTAAGAAAGCTGGATCCATCCGTATATCAGCTGATAGATATTCGCAGTGAAAGTGAGATTGCCCATGGTGCAATTCCCGGGGCAACGGCCATTCCAGGCGAAGAAGTTGCAGAAAGTGAAAAGGTAGATAAGACCAAGAAGCTGATTATTTGTTGTTCCAGAGGAAGAAGCAGTATAGATCTGGCTGCGGATCTGGCAACACAGGGCTTCGATGCGGAAAGCCTGGAGGGCGGGTATGTTGCATGGCTGATGGATTATATGAAACATCAGGAAGATGCTGATTTTGTGAAAAACGTGGAACAGAGTCTGAGAAAAACTTATAAAAAGCGGATCTGGTCTAAATTTTGCCGGGCGATTAATACGTACGAGCTGGTAAAGCCAGGGGACAGGATTGCAGTCTGTATCTCCGGTGGAAAAGATTCCATGCTAATGGCGAAGCTGTTTCAGGAACTGAAGCGTCATAATAAGTTTGAATTTGAAGTAAAGTATCTGGTTATGGATCCGGGATATAATGAAGCCAACCGACACATCATAGAAGAAAATACCAGAAGGCTGAATATACCGGTTACATTTTTTGAATCAGATATTTTCGATGCAGTGTATGAAATAGAAAATTCACCATGTTATCTCTGTGCCAGGATGCGAAGAGGTCATTTGTATGCCTATGCAAAAGAACTGGGATGCAATAAAATTGCACTGGGACATCATTATGATGATGTGATTGAGACAATTCTGATGGGAATGCTATATGGGGGACAGGTGCAGACAATGATGCCAAAGCTTCACAGTACCAACTTTGAAGGTATGGAGTTGATTCGTCCGCTGTATCTGATCAGAGAAGATGATATCAAGTCCTGGAGAGATTATAATGATTTGCATTTTATTCAGTGTGCCTGCAAGTTTACGGATACCTGTACCACATGTAACAACGAAGAAAACCGTTCGAAACGTGTAGAGATCAAAGAATTGATTGCTACATTAAAGAAAAAGAATCCGTTCGTTGAGGGTAACATTTTTAAGAGTGTGGAAAATGTAAATCTGGATACAGTGGTGGAATATAAGAGTGGCGGGGTGCGTCATAATTTCCTGGAGACATATGATAAAAAACAGTAAATACAGCAATTGACAAAGCGTTCTGAGTGAAGTAGAATAACTCTGAAAAAGTTAGCGCACACTAATGATAGTAATATGTAAAAATAAGAAGTTTGCGCCGACTTATATTAATCAGAGGAGGAAATAATCATGAAAAACGTATTCAAAAATGTAGACTGGAAAAAAGCAGGAACTTTTGCAGGTGGTTTTGTGTTTGGCACAGCAGGTGTAAAGGTTCTGGCAAGTGATGATGCAAAGAAAGTATATACACAGTGTACAGCAGCAGTCCTTCGTGCAAAAGAATGTGTAATGAAAACAGTGAAAACTGTTCAGGAAAACTGTGAAGATATTCTGGAAGGAGCGAAGGATATTAACGAAGAACGTGCTCAAAAGGCTGAAGCACAGCTTTTTGAAGACGAAGAGTTCAAAGAAGTAAAAGAAACTACAGAAGAGACAGCAGAATAGAGGCGGACATCGGTGAAGTTTCAGATTAAGAATGAATCAAAAAGACGGATGAGAATTCATATGTCTGTATACCGTATGAGTTACATGCAGGCAGATACGCTTCAATATTTTCTGTCAGGTCTTTCTGGTGTAGAGCAGATCAAGGTGAATGATCAGACCTGTGATGCGGTAATTTATTATAGTGGTGAGAAGACAGATCGTCAGAATATATTGAAAAAACTGCAGGAATTTCATTATGAAGATGTGGAAGTTCCAGAGTATTATATTCAAAATTCAGGCAGGGAATTAAATGCAGTATATCAGGACAAGCTGGTATGGAAGGTGGCCTTTCATTATGCAAGGCAGTGGTTTCTTCCGGCACCATTACAAGCCTGTTATAATGCGGCAGCGGCCATCCCATATATAATGAAAGGAATCCGATGTCTGTGGAATCGCAGGATCGAGGTGCCGGTACTGGATGGTACGGCTATTGGAGTATCTGTTTTACGTGGCGATTATACAACTGCAGGATCCGTGATGTTTCTACTGGGAATCGGTGAAGTACTGGAAGAATGGACTCATAAGAAATCGGTAGGGGATCTGGCAAGAAGTATGTCACTCCATGTGGAAAAAGTGTGGATGAAACAGGAACAGACAGAAGTTCTGGTGGACAGCAGTCAGATTCAGAAAGGCGACAAAATTGTTGTACATATGGGAAATGTGATCCCGTTTGACGGAACTGTGACAGAGGGCGATGGTATGGTTAACCAGGCATCTCTGACCGGTGAATCGGTAGCTGTACATAAGAGCTGCGGAGCAGGAGTCTTTGCAGGAACCGTTCTGGAAGAAGGGGAACTGACCCTGCAGGTTACCGCTGTTGGAGGCAGAAGCCGCTATGAGCAGGTAGTGAAGATGATTGAGGAGTCCGAGAAGCTCAAAGCAGGACTGGAAAGTAAAGCAGAACATTTGGCTGACAGACTGGTTCCGTGGACATTGGGTGGTACTGTCTTAACATATCTTCTGACCCGTAATATCACCAAAGCCCTGTCAGTATTGATGGTAGATTTTTCCTGCGCATTGAAGATGGCCATGCCAATTTCAGTTTTATATGCAATTCATGAAGCGGGAACGCATCATATTACAGTTAAGGGCGGAAAATTTCTGGAAGCAGTAGCAGATGCGGATACGATCGTATTTGATAAGACCGGGACACTGACAAAAGCAAAGCCTACAGTTGTGAAAGTGGTTTCGTTTGATGGAAGAAGTGAAGATGAGCTTTTGCGCACTGCGGCATGTCTGGAGGAACATTTTCCACATTCTATGGCCAAAGCTGTGGTACATGCAGCACAGGAGAGAGGACTGGAGCATGAGGAGATGCATTCCAGGATCGAGTATGTGGTGGCACATGGCATTTCTTCTTCAGTGGAAGGAAAAAAGGTAATTATCGGAAGTTATCATTTTGTATTTGAAGATGAGAAGACTGCAATTCCGGAAGAAAAAAAATACCTGCTGGAGAGCCTGCCATTGAACTACTCACAGTTGTATATGGCAATTGAAGGCAGACTGTCAGCAGTCATCTGCATTGAAGATCCATTAAGACCGGAGGCAGCAGATGTGATCCGGGCATTAAAAAAGAACGGTATCTCCAAAATAGTGATGATGACAGGCGATAATGAGCATACAGCAAGAGCTATAGCGGAAAAAGTCGGTGTAGATGAGTTCTATGCAGAAGTGTTGCCGGGGGACAAGGCAAAGTTTGTGGAAAGAGAAAAAGCAGCAGGGCACAAGGTGATTATGACTGGTGACGGTATCAATGATTCCCCTGCATTGTCAGCGTCGGATGCCGGAATTGCGATCAGCGATGGAGCAGAACTGGCAAGAGAAATCGCAGATATTACGGTCAGCTCAGATGATTTGTATCAGATCCTGATTCTGAAACAAATCAGTGACCAGCTTATGAAACGAATTCGCCGGAACTACCGCAGTATTGTAGGCATCAATTCCACTTTGATTGCACTTGGTGTATTTGGGATCATTCAGCCAACAACATCTGCATTGCTGCACAATACATCTACGTTGCTGCTCAGTCTGGGAAGTATGCGAAAACTGCTGTAAAATGAATGGCGGAAAGATATTTCAGATTTGATAGAAAAGAAAGAAGAAAAGGGAGTTCTGTTGTTGCAGAATTCCCTTGTTTTATTTCAGAAAGTGTGTTACTATCGGAGTGTTTCGGCCTTTGACGGTATACCGGCAGATGCAGGAACAGGTTGAATTAATGCAAATATGTGATAAAATGAGTTTATGATGAAAAAACGGAAAAGACGTTCAGATGGAAAGAGATATCTTTTGAAAACAGAACGATCTTAATGGAGGAAAAACCTGTGAAGATTATTATTGCAGGGGATGGAAAGGTCGGAAATATGCTGACCAATCAGTTATCGGCAGAAGGGCACGATATTACACTGGTAGATTCCAACCCAGAGGTACTGGAAGCAAGTATTGAGAGTTATGATGTAATGACAGTGCAGGGAAACTGTGCATCTATGGATGTCCTGAGTCAGGCAGGTATTCAGGATACAGAGCTGTTGATTGCCGCGACAAGTGCAGATGAGGTGAATCTTCTTTGCTGTATGACGGCGCATGGTATGAAGCCTGGGATTCATACGATTGCCAGAATTCGAAATCCGGAATATTCCAATCAGATCTACAAGATGCGGGATACCTTTGCCCTGTCTCTTGCAGTGAATCCAGAAAAGCAGGCGGCAGTAGAGATAGAACGTCTTTTAAAATTCCCTGGATTCCTTCACAGAGAAGCATTTGTGGGCGGACGCGTGGAGATCGCAGAGATTCGTCTGGATGCCAACAATAAGCTGTGCAACGTATCACTGAATGAGCTGGACAGCATTGTAAAATGCAGAGTGCTTGTTTGTGCTGTTCTCAGAAATGGCAATGTAGTGACGCCGGATGGTAATTTTATCCTGAAGGCCGGAGACAGAGTATTTGTTACTGCACCGACTAATAATCTGGCCATTTTGTTAAATAATATTGGTGTAATTACAAAGAAAGTAAAAAATGTCATGATCTGTGGCGGAAGTAAGATCGGCTTTTATCTGGCACAGAGACTGCAGAAGAGCGGCATGACAGTAAAGATTATCGAGCAGAAAAAAGAGCGTTGCATTCAGCTAGCCAGTCTTTTGCCACAGGTGACAATCATTCAGGGAGATGCCAGCAGTCAGGCACTGCTGTACAGCGAAGATATCGAAGATATGGACGCACTGGTGACTTTAACAGGGCTGGATGAGATGAATATGATCATTGCCATGTACGGAAGAAAATGTGGAGTTTCTCAGATCATTACGAAAGTAGGACGCCGCAGAAACGGGAATCTGCTGGACGAACTGGAGCTTGGAAGTGTGATTTGCCCGAAGGAGTTGTGTTGCAATAATATTGTACAATATGTACGTGCCATGCAGAATCAGACCGGTG
The DNA here is from genome assembly GCA_934394985.1 of uncultured Marvinbryantia sp. Classification (GTDB taxonomy): domain Bacteria; phylum Bacillota; class Clostridia; order Lachnospirales; family Lachnospiraceae; genus Marvinbryantia. Next base: position 58,212 of record CAKRRF010000009.1, on the reverse strand, counting down.
CAGCTGTGACTGTGCACACGATCGCAGATGGTCAGGCAGAGGCTATGGAATTCCGTGTAAATGAGAAGACCATTCATTGCAATGAGCCGCTGAAGGCACTGAAGATTCGAAAAAATGTACTGGTTGCAAGTATTATTCATGGCGGCCAGATTGAGATTCCGAATGGAGATTCCTGTTTTACACAGGGCGATACTGTAATTGTGGTTACCAGCAGTGATAAGGTAATTTATCAGCTGAATGATATTTTTGAATAATTGAGGGATAAGATAGATGAATTACAAGATGATGGGGCGATTTGTGGCACAGATTCTCGGAATTGAAGTGATCTTTATGATTCCGGCACTTTGTATCAGTATTTACTGCCGTGAAAGTGCGGCGATTCGAGGATTCGCCTGGAGTATAGTGATTATTTCACTGCTGGCACTGATGTTATATGCCATATGCCGAAAGGGTAAAAAGCGTTTTTACGCAAGAGAAGGCATGGTGTGCGTAGGATTAAGCTGGATTGTACTGGGATTGATGGGGGCGCTGCCGTTTTATATTTCCAGAGAGATTCCGGCATATATAGACTGTTTTTTCGAAATTGTATCAGGATTTACCACGACAGGTTCCTCCATTCTTCCTGAAGTGGAGAGCTTATCCAAAGGAATTTTATATTGGAGAAGCTTCAGCCACTGGCTGGGCGGTATGGGAGTGCTGGTATTTCTGCTGGCGATTACTTCTATGAAAGGCAGTAAGGGTGGATATACCATGCATCTGCTTCGTGCAGAGAGCCCGGGACCGAATGTAGGTAAGCTGGTTCCAAAGATGAAACAGACAGCTGAGATTCTGTATGTACTGTATGTTTTACTTACTATTTTAAACATTCTTTTTCTGCTGATTGGCAGAATGCCTCTGTTTGATGCCGTCTGCACAGCCTTCGGCACAGCAGGTACCGGTGGATTTGGTATTAAAAATGACAGTATCGCAGGTTACAGTCCATATATTCAGAATGTATGTACCGTGTTTATGTTACTGTTTGGTGTGAATTTCAGCTGCTATTATCTGCTCCTGATTAAGCAGTTCAAGACAGTATGGAAAGATGAAGAACTGAGAATGTATCTGGGTATGGTTCTGGCAAGTATCGTGCTGATCACAGCCAATGTTCGTGGGATGTATGGCAGTCTGGGTGAGACTGTCCGTCATGCAGCATTTCAGGTTGCCAGTATTGTGACGACAACCGGTTTTGCGACAACAGACTTTGATCTGTGGCCTAGTTTTTCCAAGGCAATTTTGCTCTGTCTGATGGTAATTGGTGCCAGTGCCGGAAGTACCGGAGGCGGATTTAAGTGTGGACGTGCATTACTGCTGTTTAAAAATATGCGCCGGAGTCTGAAGAAAGCGTTGCACCCAAGAAGAGTAGAAGTAGTATGCAACAATGGTCAGATGATGGATGAAAGTGTGCTCAGTAACATCAACACGTATCTGTCTGCATATGTGATCATTATTATTGTCAGCTTTTTAATCATATCTCTTGACGGATTTTCTACAACGACGAACTTTTCAGCAGTACTGGCCTGTTTTAACAATATCGGGCCTGGTCTGGAAGCAGTGGGACCAACCTGCAATTTCGGGGCCTACAGTGTATTGTCAAAGCTGGTGCTGATTTTTGACATGCTGGCAGGTCGTCTGGAGATTTTCCCGATATTGCTTCTTCTGTCAGGAAGTACCTGGAAGAAGGGATAAGCTTTCAAGATGGAAAAAAAGCAAAAAAGAAATACCAGAGGAAATATTATTACCGCAGCATGGCAGCTGTTTTATGAACAGGGCTATGAAAATACGACGGTAGACGAGATCATTGCAGCAGCAAAGACTTCTAAGGGCTCTTTTTACCATTACTTTAATGGAAAAGATGCACTGCTTGGTACATTGGCGTATCTGTTCGATGAAAAATATGAAGAATTGATAGAAACTATGGACGGATCTATGGGAAGCTTTGAAAAACTGTTGTTTTTAAACCAGGAATTGTTCACAATGATTGAGAACAGCATATCGATCGAACTGTTGGCACGACTGTTATCCACACAGCTGGTAACCAGAGGAGAAAAATCATTGTTGGATCGCAGCCGCCTGTATTACCGCCTGCTGAGCAAGATTATACTGGAGGGGCAGAACAGGGGAGAATTGCGTGACGATATTTCAGTGGGAGAAATTGTAAAGGCTTATGCGATCTGCGAACGGGCTCTTATGTATGACTGGTGTATTTCCGGTGGAGAATATTCTCTTCGCAGCTATTCTCAGAGAATGCTGCCGGCATTCCTGTCAGACTTTCGCATAGAACGGTTATAAGATAATATTGGCGCATGTGCAATTGGAATTGTACATGCGCTTTTTCATGTCATCCATGATTGTATGCGAAAAAGTACAATAGAGTATAATTATAATTATAATTTTCGTATAGTATAAAAACACTATAAATAATGACTTTATTATAAAAACCAATAATAAAGTATAGACTTTAGTCTATACTTTGTTCTATTTGAAATCCTTTTGACAGAGGGGTATAATGGCGAAAGAGAAACAAATAGGAGGAGAAAAATTATGACAACAGCAAAGGTATGTATCATGATCGCCATTATTGTGTATCTTGGCGGAATGCTTTACGTAGGTTATCTGTGTTCCAGGAAAAATGAAAGCACCGATGACTTTTATCTTGGGGGAAGAAAACTGGGACCGTTGGTGACAGCTATGAGTGCTGAGGCGTCAGATATGAGCAGCTGGCTTTTAATGGGGCTGCCGGGAGTAGCTTATCTGACGGGTATTTCTGATGCAGGATGGACAGCGATCGGACTTGCAATCGGAACCTATGTTAATTTTTTAATTGTAGCGAAGAGACTTCGTCGTTATTCTCATGTGGCAAACAATTCCATTACATTGCCACAGTTTTTTAAAAATCGTTATCATGACGACAGCAGGATCTTACTTCTGATTTCTGCGATCATTATTGTCATCTTTTTTATTCCATATACAGCATCCGGATTTGCAGCCTGTGGTAAGCTGTTTTCCAGTCTGTTTGGTGTCAGCTATATGACAGCCATGGTGATCAGCGCAATCGTCATTGTGGGGTATACCATGATGGGTGGATTCCTGGCGGCATCTACCACAGACTTTATTCAGAGTATTATTATGTCGGTGGCATTGATCATTGTCTTGATCTTTGGTGTCAATGTGGCAGGGGGAATGGATGCAGTCATTGATAATGCAAAAGCACTGCCTGGTTATCTGTCTATGTTCCAGAGTTATGATGTGGCAACCGGAACAGCATCGCCGTATCGTCTGCTGACGATTGTTTCAACACTTGCCTGGGGCCTTGGATATTTTGGTATGCCACATATTCTTCTGCGCTTCATGGCAATCGAGGATGAAGAAAAACTGAGCATGTCCAGAAGAATTGCTATCGTATGGGTGGTTATTTCCATGGCTGTTGCAGTTTTTATCGGTGTGATCGGATATTCTATGAGCCAGGTTGGTGCAATTGATATACTGGAAGGTTCCAATTCAGAGACAATTATCGTGAAGATTGCAGATCTGCTCAGTCGCCATGGAGTGATATTTGCATTACTGGCCGGTGTAATTCTGGCCGGGATTCTGGCATCTACGATGTCCACGGCAGATTCACAGCTGCTGGCAGCATCATCAGCAGTATCCTCTGATATGTTAAATCAAAATGGAAAGAGTGGTATTATTGTAGCCAGAATAACCCTTATGCTGATTGCGGTATTTTCCATTATTCTTGCAAGAAATCCGAACAGCTCGGTATTTCAGATTGTGTCTTTTGCCTGGGCAGGCTTTGGCGCTGCATTTGGACCGGTTGTTTTGTTCTCATTGTTCTGGAGAAGAACAAACAAGTATGGGGCACTGGCCGGAATGCTTTTTGGCGGCGTGATGATCTTTGTGTGGAAATACCTGGTTCGTCCGCTGGGGGGCGTATGGAATATCTATGAATTGCTTCCGGCATTTATGGTAGCATGTGTGGCAATCGTAATAGTCAGCCTGGCAACACCGGCACCAGATCAGTCTATTTTGGATGAATTTGACAGAGCGGCATCCGGGAAATAGCCACTTTGCAAGAAAAGTAAAGTATGTTATGATGATGGGGATCAGGAAACTGATCCCCTGTCCTGCGTTATGACGAGAAAAGAAAGCGGACAGAAACCACTTTCAGAATGAAAATGCCTCTGTCAGACGGCATGGACATTCAGAGTATGGGAGAGAATATTCCGGAGGAACAAATCATATATGAAAAAGAGAAACCTTTTGACACTGGCAGCAGTGATGCTGCTTTTGACAGGATGCCAGGATAAAACCAGAGAAAATCTGGAAGCAGCCAGAGATGCGGGTATTTCTGCTATGGGGCAGGCTCAGTACGAGCAGGCGGTATCTTCGTTTGAAGAGGCATATGCATTGTGCGATGAAAAAATGCCGGAGACAAAGACGGATATCGCTCTTTACGAAGCAGCCTGTCAGATGAAGATGGAAGACTATGAGAGCCTGAAAGATACCTGTACCAGAATACTGACACTGGGAGAAAATGCAGATGCATATTATATGCGTGGCGTGGCATTTTTGAAGCTGGGAGAGTCAGATGCAGCCAAAGCAGATTTTGACGGGGCAGTTGCACTGGAACCGAAGAATTATGCCATGGCATTGAATATTTATCGTCAGTATGAAGAGATCAGTCAGTCGGCAGTTGGAGATCAGTATCTTCAGCAGGCACTGAATCAGGAATCCACGGATATGGAAGATGATTACCAGAAAGGCAGTATCTACTATTATCTGGGAGATTATGAAAAAGCGGCAGCTGCTCTGGCACCATCGGTAGAGGCAAAAAAAGAAGAGGCTATGCGTCTGATGGGACAGGTTTATCTGGCGCAGGGAGATACGCAGTCTGCATGGGTTGTATATCAGCAATATAAGGAGACTTTTGGAGAGACAGCAGAAAGTTACAATGGAATTGCGCTGTGTGATATGGCGGACGGAGATTATGATACAGCACTGCAGGATATCCAGACCGGGCTGTCTCTGGATGTATCAGATTCTTCAAAAAGAGATCTGCTGTATAACGAAATTGTGATATATGAAAAGAAACAGGATTTTCAGACAGCCAGACAAAAAGCGGAAGAATTCATGCAGCTTTATCCGGATGATGAGGCCGGACAGAAAGAGTATGATTTCTTGAGTACCAGGTAGGGAGCGGGTATGACAGGATTTGATATTATAGAAGAAGTGGAAGAAAGAGTCATTTTAGTTGGCGTGAGTACCGGAGAGGGAGATGATACGGTTCAGTCCCTGGATGAACTGGAAGAACTGGCAAAGACTGCGGGAGCAGTGACGGTGGGACGCGTGATCCAGAACCGGGAGCAGATTCATCCGGGAACCTATATTGGCAGCGGAAAGATTGCAGAAGTGCAGCAGCTGGCATATGAGGTAGAAGCGACCGGTATTATCTGCGATGATGAACTGACACCGGCTCAGCTGAAAAATCTGGAAGAAGAACTGGATTTGAAGGTAATGGACCGGACACTGATTATTCTGGATATTTTTGCCTCAAGGGCATCTACCAGTGAAGGAAAGATCCAGGTGGAACTGGCCCAGTTGAAATATCGTCAGGCACGACTGGTGGGGCTTGGAAGTTCCCTGTCACGTCTGGGTGGCGGGATTGGCACCAGAGGACCGGGTGAGAAAAAGCTGGAAATGGACCGTCGGCTGATTAAGAGCAGAATTGCACAGTTGAATCGTGAGCTGGAAGATGTAAAGCGTCACCGGGAAGTGGCCAGAAGTAAGAGGAGCAGAAAGTCCACAGCAGTGATTGCAATCGTGGGATATACCAATGCAGGGAAATCTACTTTACTGAACACATTGACAGGAGCGCAGGTGCTGGAAGAGGATAAACTGTTTGCTACACTGGATCCGACCACCAGAATACTGGAATTGCCTTCCGGACAGGAGATTTTGCTAACGGATACTGTAGGATTTATCCGCAAGCTTCCGCACCATTTGATTGATGCTTTTCGCAGCACACTGGAGGAGGCCAAATACGCAGATATGATTTTACATGTGGTAGATGCATCCAGTCCACAGATGGATCAGCAAATGTATGTGGTCTACGATACGCTGAAAAATCTGGGGGTAACCGATAAGAAGATTGTCACACTGTTTAACAAGCAGGATAAGATGACAGACGGTGATACAACGAGAGATCTGAAGGCAGAAAAAACAGTAAAGATTTCGGCAAAATGGGGAGAAGGCCTGGAAGAGGTAAAGCAGATTCTGGAGGATCTGCTCAATGAAAAAAACGTGCTGATTGAACGTTTTTATGATTATAAAGACGCCGGATTGATTCAACTGATCCGAAAGTACGGGCAGCTGCTGGCGGAAGAATATCAGGGAGATGGAATCTATGTCAAAGCCTATGTACCGATGGAGATTTATGGTGCCGTGACACCGGAAAATCAGAAAAAACCAAAGAGCGAAAAATGACGGAAAACTGTTGAATGTGGCGGGTTTTGAGGATAAAATCAACTTGACATTTGTGGTATTTTCGCATATAATTGGGGGCGTAGTTATGATTCAGGCAAGGTGTCCGGCAAGAAGGCATTTGCTCAATATTTTTATGGAGGTACCAAGATGAATAAGGGTACAGTTAAATGGTTCAACGCAGAAAAAGGTTATGGATTTATCACAGGTGAAGACGGAGCAGATGTATTCGTACATTTCTCAGCTATCCAGGGTGAAGGATTCAAGTCTCTGGAAGAAGGTCAGGCTGTTTCTTACGATTTAACAGAAGGTGCTCGCGGAATGCAGGCAGCTAACGTTGTTAAATTATAATAGAGATTAATCTAATGAGGCGTAGAAAAGGATTCCCTTGATCGGGAGTCCTTTTTTCAGTTTACAGGGAAGAGTTTTCTGGAAAGCTCAGAATAGAAAAGGAGAACGTATGGAATATATGATATATGAAGACCGGCATATGATCGTGTGCCGGAAACCATCAGGTCTTGCAGTTCAGAATGCATCTTTTGGAAAAAAAGATCTGGAAAGCATTCTGAAGACATATCTTTTTGAAAAAGAGGGAAAAACAAATCCTTATCTGGGAGTGATTCATCGACTGGATCAGCCGGTGCAGGGGCTGGTGGTATTTGCAAAAAATGCGAAAAGTGCGGCAGCATTAAGTACTCAGGTGCAGGATGGACGCATGAAGAAGTATTATAAAGCGGTTGTTTGTGGCTCTTTGACAGAAAAAGAAGGAACACTGGTGCATTTTCTGAAGAAAAATGGAAAGACGAATTGTTCGGAAGCAGTCAGCGAAAAGACAGTTGGTGCAAAAAAAGCAACACTTCAGTATCGGGTACTGGAAGAAAAGGATGCACAGTCGCTGCTGGAAATTGAATTGTTTACCGGACGACATCATCAGATCCGTGTGCAGATGGCGGCGGCGCATATGCCACTGGCAGGAGATCAGAAGTATAATCCAAATGCAGAAAAAGGAGAACAGATTGCTTTGTGTGCATATCGGCTGCAGCTGCTGCATCCGGCAACCGGAAAACAGATGACGTTTACCTGTGAACCGGAAGGCGGAGCGTTTGAGTTATTCGGGCAGGAAGAATGACAGGATCTGTGAAAAGAACATATCTTATAAAGAAAACCTGTAACAGGAGTCTTTATGGAAATGAAAAAAAGAGAATGCTGTGGCGTACAGCACTGTCCATGTTATCCCAATTGCGACCAGATGATGTCAGGAGACTGGGAACCGAAGCGGACGGAAGGGGAGCAGATGGAAATGCTGCAAACGGAAAAACCGGATCTGGGATATCTGGATAAGGAACCTGTCGTATGGAAGGAATTGCTCAGACAGGATGAAGAAGATCTTGCCAGATTAAAAGATCTGTATCCATCGAGAATCCGCCAGATTCTGGGAGAAGTGGAACGTGTCTGTGACAGTATGGAGTATGAGGGCAGCATTATGTTTGATGAGATGCCTGAAAAACAGCGGATTCAGGAACTGGCAGAAGGAATTGAAGGGAAAATGAGGGAAAAAATGGAGCAATGGGAGGAAGAACTGGCACAGCAGCAGGAGGAAGACATATATGTGATGAATCATCGTATGGCAACACCGCCTTCGCCATGTTCACAGCCAACAAAGTATCCTTGTCCGAGAAGAAATATAAACTGGTTCGGAGATCTGATTCAGGTGCTGCTGCAGGATGAAATGTATCACAGGAGATGTCGCTGCCGCAATTGCAGAAGATGGTAAGCAACAGCTGAGATAAGGATGCGAATAGTTGAAAAATTTCTGTAAAATCGGTCTGAATGTTTGAAAAAACAACGCTATTTCTGATAACAGAAGAAAAGTTCCTGGGAAAAAATTAACAAATGGTCATATCATCAAAAACCGCTTGCTTTTTATAGTGTTTAATGTTAAACTGACTAAAGCGGTATACCGGTTGTACGATAAAAAAATATATAATACACGGGTACCAGCAGCTGTCTTTTGACAGAAGGCACAAAATATACAAACAAGGAGAGAAAGAAATGAACAAAAAATTATTAAGCGCAGCAGCAGTAGCAGGACTTGTAGCAGTTTCCGCATGTGCATCTGTATCAGCAGCAGATGTGACTCTGGTTTTCGCTGAAGAAAACTCAGAAGATTCTCTGTCCGGAAAAGTTGCTAACTACTTCAAAGAGCAGGTTGCAGAACTGACAGACGGTGCAGTTGAAATCGATGTACAGTGCTCTAAGGTACTTGGAAGTGAAACAGAAATTCTTGATGGTATGCTGGCACAGGCTGGTACAGTAGATATCGAACGTGTTACTACTTCCAGACTGACAAACTACAGCTGCCCTAAGACAGCAGCTCTTGGTCTTCCTTACTTATTCGACAGCCGTGACCACTTCTGGGCAGTAGCTGAATCAGAAGATCTGAAGGGCCAGATTTTTGATGAAATCTCCACACTTGGTGTAACAGGACTGAGCTTCTACGAAGAAGGATTCAGAAGCTTCTTCTTCAAAGATGCTGTAACAGATATCGCTGATATCGCAGGCAAGAAGATCCGTGTTGCTGATGACCCAATCATGCGTGGTATCGTAGAAGGACTTGGTGCATCACCGACAGTTATCTCTTCCGGTGAACTTTATACTTCCCTTCAGTCTGGTGTAGTTGACGGTGCAGAACAGCCACTTTCCCCATACCAGATGAACGCATTCAATGAAGTAGCTCCTAACGTAATTCTTGACGAGCATACACTTGGTAATGCAGTTTATATTATTTCTGACCTTGCAAAATCCAAACTGACAGACGAACAGTTCGCAGCAGTTCAGGAAGCAGCTCTGAAAGCTCAGGAATTCAACAAAGAACAGGCAGCTCAGACAGACGAAGATTGTATGAAAGCTCTGGAAGAAAAGGGCGTTGTATTTACAACAGTAGAAGACAAGACACCTTACAAAGAAGCAGTTGCAGATGTAGTTGCAGAAAACACAAAGGGTATCGAAGATTTCTATCAGGCAATCGTAGATCTTGCTGAATAAGGTTGAAATGTTGATCACAGCATAAGAAGTTTGATTCCCATCTGTGTCTTCTCAGATGGGAATGACTTTTTGAATGCTGTCTTGAGTTTTGAAAGAAAGGGTTTTCGTAAATGAAAGCAATAGAACGTGTATTAGATAAACTCTATGCTCTGGTTATGCTGATCTGTAAGCTTGCACTGATTGCTGATATTCTGATTACATCTTATGCAGTAGCAGGACGTTATGTTGGTAAATTTATTCCGCTTTTTAAAGATCCGGCATGGAGTGAAGAAGTAGTATTGACTCTGATGACTTATATGGCATTTCTGGCAGCAGCACTTGCAGTCAGAAAAGGAACCCATATCCGTATGACCTCTCTGGATGAGTTCCTGCCAAAAAAACTGTGTCAGGTTCTGGATATTTTTGCTGATCTTCTGATTCTGGCATTCTCCATCATTATGATTTATGAAGGATTTAATACTGCAACTACCGTAGGAAGCCGTGTAAAATATGCAACACTTCCGGCATTGTCCAAGTTCTGGATGTATGCAGGTGTTCCGATTGCAGGTATTATCATTTGTATATTTATTCTTGAAGTATTGTTAAAAGACGTGAAAAAACTGTCAGGAAAGGAGGACAAATAATATGAGTTCAAACGGAATCGCTATTTTAATTCTGATTGTGGGCTTTTTAGTACTTGTCGCATTACGTGTGCAGATTGCATTTGCCGTAGCGATTGCATCCTGCCTCTGCCTGACTTACTTAAAGCTTCCGTATACAACAGTTGTTACACAGATGGTAAAAGGTGTGTATTCCTTTTCCCTGATGGCGGTACCATTCTTCATCACAATGGGAAGTATCATGGGTGCAGGTGGTATCTCAGACAAGCTGGTTGCACTGGCTGAGTCTCTGGTTGGATGGATGCATGGTGGTCTTGCCATGGTAAACATCGTAACATCCTATTTCTTTGGTGGTATCTCCGGATCTGCAGCAGCAGATACTGCTTCTGTAGGTAAGCTGATGATCCCAATGATGGTGGAAGCCGGTTATGATGCTGACTTCTCTACAGCAGTTACCATTACTTCTTCTGTAGAAGGACTTCTGGTTCCACCATCTCATAACATGGTTATTTACTGTACAGCAGCCGGTGGTATTTCCGTTGGTGCGCTGTTTATGGCAGGATATCTTCCTGGAGCACTTCTGGCAGTATCCCTGATGGTATTCTCTTACATTATTTCTATGAAGAGAAACTATCCAAAGGGAAAAGCATTCTCCATTAAGAATTTCTTCCATCAGTTAAGAATTTCTATCTGGGCACTGCTGGCGATCCTGATCGTAGTAGTTGGTGTAGTATGTGGTGTATTTACCGCTACAGAGTCCGCTGCTATTGCAGTTCTGTACAGCTTACTGGTAAGTATGGCAATCTACAGAGAACTGAACTGGAAGAGCCTCTGGGCAGTATTTGGTGAATGTATCGATACGCTGGCTATGGTACTGATCCTTTGTGGTACATCCAGTATCTTCGGTTACTGTCTGACTTATCTGCATGTGCCAGATCTTGCTGCAAGTGCAATTACATCTGTTACAACGAACAAGATTCTGCTGACTCTGCTGATCAACCTGATTCTGCTGGTTCTGGGATGTATCATGGATATGGCACCAATCGTTCTGATTGCAACTCCGATTCTTCTGCCACTGGCAACCTCTATCGGTATTAGCCCGATCCAGTTTGGTATCATGATGATCTTGAACTGTGGTATTGGTCTGCTGACACCTCCGGTAGGTACCGTATTGTTTATCGGTTCTGCAGTATCGGGTGTAAAGATTGAAAAGATCGTAAAGGCAACTCTGCCATTCTATCTTGCTATGATTATTACATTGCTGTTACTCAGCTTTGTTCCGGCAGTATCACTGTTCCTGCCACGTCTGGTTGGATACGCAGTGTAAGATTGCGAGATAATTTCATAAATGTGAATTTACAGGCACGGACTTTTTTGTTGAAGTCCGTGCCTTTTTATTGTATGATTACTGTGGTATTGTATGCCGGTATCGGTCGGCCTATGGTGTCTGGGCAACGGAAAAAGGATCTGCTGGTATAAGGTTATACTGTTTAGAAGGAGACAAAAAATACATGGATGATAGATTAAGGGCACAGTTGAAAGAGACAAGAAATCTGAAGGGTGAAGAAAGAGAACGGGCATTGCTGGCTCTTGCAGAGAAAAATGAATCTGCGCAGGTTTTTAATGAACTGGGAAACTATTATAAAGAAATTGCGGCAGATCAGCAAAAGGCGATCGATATGTTTGAAAAGGCACTTTCGATTACAAAGGATGCCGCTATTTACAATAATCTTGGTTCAGCTTATTTCAATCTGGCGCAGCAAGAGAGACCGGAACGAAAAGAATATATGAAAAAGACAGAAGAAGCTTTTCAGGCATCTGCAAGGCTGAACAGTGCATCCTATTTTTTCCTGGGAAATCTATACATGCCAAAAATCAATGCACCATTTCCGGATGATCAGGAAAAAGCGGTTTCTTATTTTGGAAAAGTCGAAAAAGATAAAGGCCCGATCTGGAACAGTGCCATGAAAAATATTGGCCTGTATTATTATCATAATAAAAAAGATTATATCAGAGCCTCAGCCTATTTTTACCTCTGCAAGACTGCGGATCCAAAGGATAAAAAAGTGGCAAATTATTATGAATATGCATTTGGTAAGGTCCAGAAGCGAAAATTCTGGCAGGAACAGTTTAAAAAACTGGAGGACCAGAATGATGTAGACAAAGTAATGGAAGCCGGGAAAAAGAAAATGGAGGTGCGTTGTCCAAGATGCGGAAGTGTTCATGTTTCTCATATTTCAGTATGGAGTAATATGAAAAAGACACTGTCGTCCTCTTTTGGCTTACGAAGATTTGAACGTTACGCTGTCACATGGCATTGTGACAGTTGTGGAAAAGAATGGTGATATGGAACAATTATTAAATTTACTGAGAACAACATTGAATGAAGAGATGCTGCGTATGACGGTCAGCGGAAAACGCCATGGGGATCTGTCAGATACTGTAAAGATCCGGCCGGTGAAGCTGAAAGATCAGCTGTATTTTCAGACCAGTATTTCGGATGGGAAAAAAGAATTTCATAAAAACTATCGGAAAGAAGAATTACTGGAACAGCTGGATAGCTGGATGAGAAAAGATTATAAACAGCTGCAGATGGATACTACCGGACAGTCCGTACAGGCACTGGTAAGTAAAAAAGGAAAAGCAACGATAAAACAAAAGATTGCCATACAGAAGCGCAGTGCGAGATTGCTGGAACATAATCGAAAAAAACGTTATCTGCTGGAAGAAGGGATTCCGGTTCCGTTTCTGGTAGATCTGGGGGTCATGACACCGGAAGGAGCTGTTGTCCGGTCCAGATATGATAAATTCCGTCAGATTAACCGATATCTGGAGTTTGTAGAAGATATTCTTCCGGAACTGGATAAAGACCGGGAGCTGACCCTGATTGATTTCGGATGTGGAAAATCTTATCTGACTTTTGCACTGTATTATTATCTGACCGTAAAGAAACAGTACCGGATACGAATGATCGGGCTGGATCTGAAGGAAGATGTGATGGAACATTGTCAGGAGCTGGCAGATCGCTATGGATATGACAGACTGACATTCCTGACAGGAGATATCGCCGATTACGATGGGGTGGATCAGGTGGATATGGTGGTATCTCTTCATGCCTGTGATACAGCGACAGACTATGCACTGGAAAAAGCATTGCAGTGGAAAGCAAAAGTGATTTTTGCAGTGCCGTGCTGCCACCACGAGGTAAATCGACAGATACAAAGTGAAGAAATGCAGCCGATATTGAAATATGGTCTGATCCAGGAACGGATGGCAGCGCTGATGACCGATGCATTTCGTGCAGATGTACTGGAACTGGAAGGATATCAGGTGCAGGTGCTGGAGTTTATTGATATGGAACATACACCGAAAAATATTCTGATACGCGCAGTGAAGCAGGGAAAACCATGTTCACCAGAAAAAAGAGCAAAGCTACGGGAATCTCTGCAGGGATGTATGGATAGCTGGCATGTGAACCCATTATTTTACAGACTTCGGTTAGGAGGAGAAAATGAAAAAGATACTGATTAGATGTCTGGTGCTTTTTCTGATCTTTATTGGTTCGGTGGCTGGTTTTGCCTATATTATGGACGATGAGACCACCATTCAGACAGAAGACATGAAAAAAGCAACCTTACCACTGGTCTATATGCGGTATAAGGATACAGATATGAATCCTCTGCATGGTTATGTGGAACCCATGGCGGCTTTGACAATACGGGATACTCTGACACCGATTTCCACAGACCGTGATGTGTCACTGCATATTCAGACCTATGATGCAAATGTGCAGGATATTTATTTTGAGGTCCTGACGATAGATGGATCCAAATCGCTGGAAAATACCAAGGTGACGGATATCCAGAATGACGGAGATGATATTACGGCGAATTTTACACTGGCGAGCAAGATTCGCATGAATCAGGAATATGTATTGAAGATACAGTTAAAGTCAGACGGAAGGGATGTGTATTATTACACCAGGCTGGTTCAGCAGGACAGCCTTCATACCAGGGAATATCTGGATTTTGTGAATATGTTCTCGGAAAAATGCCTGAACAAAAATGCGGATTCTCTGGCTGTTTATCTGGAACCGGAACATGATGCGGAACAGACGAATCTGTCTTATATGGATATTCACACAACAACAGAGCAGCTGGAGTGGGGCAATCTGAATCCACAGATTTATTATAAGTCGATTCCGGCAATTAAGGAGCTGAATGAGACGACAGCTACGATTACGCAGCAGTATCTGATCAGTGCAACAGATGAAGATGGTAATGTAGAACTTTATACCGTGAATGAATATTTCCGTTTGCGTTACGCGGATGAAGTGGTGATGCTGCTGGATTTTGAACGGACAACAGATGAAGTTTTTGATCCGGACAACGGAGTGATCACAGACAGCGGAATTGATCTTGGAATTACTCAGAATGATATTTCTTTTGCCAGTGACTCCAATCATAATTATTTTGCCTTTGAACAGAGCGGAGAATTATGGAGTTATGATGTACAGAGCGGAAAAATGGCACAGATCTTTACATTCCGCCAGAAGGGAGACAGTGATTACCGGGATATTTACGGAGAACATGATATAAAAGTACTGAATGTCAGTCCTGGTGGAAACGTATATTTTATCGTAGCCGGTTACATGAACCGGGGGCGCCATGAAGGCGAATCCGGTGTGGGATTGTATCATTATGATGCATCCTCCGGCACGGTAGAGGAAAAACTGTTTGTGGATACAAATCGTTCCTATGATTTACTGAGGAGAGATGTGGAAGAACTGGCTTATATCACAGAAGACCAGAGCACCTTTTATATGCTTCTGGATGGATGTATTTATCAGGTAAATCTGGCGACGATGGAGATGAGCACTCTGATGGAAGGTCTGAAGCTGGGATGTGTGGAAGGATCTGCTACCGGACAGCATTTTGCCTATCTGAAAGAAAATGAACCGTACAATTCTACTACGATTGCCATGATGAATCTGGATACCGGTGCAGTGAAAGAAATCAGTTGTGCAGGTGGAGAACGGATCCGCATGCTGGGGTATCTGGGAGATTCTCTGGTATATGGTGTGGCAGATGAGGCTGATATTGACAGCAGTCAGGAGGGAACAGAGCTTTTCCCTATGAAACAGGTGACGATCGTGGATGAAAACGGGGAACCGCTGAAGCAGTATGCACAGACCGGATATTATGTGACCGGAGGAGAGATTTCTGACCGTCTGCTGACTATGACCAGAGTACAGCGATCTGGAAATGACTGGGTGGAGACAGCGGAAGATCATATTATTGATAATGTGGCAGATGATACCGGTATTGGTCTGACTACGCAGATAACAGACCGGAAAAAGACGGAAGTGGTACTCTTGATCGGAGCTGGTATGATATCTCAGACACCGAAGGTGATTCGCAGCAGTATGGTGGCAGAGACCGGCAATCATACCGTATCTGTTCCATACAGAGAAGACAGCGAAGAGGCTTATTACGTATATGCAAAAGGAACACTTTCCGGTATTTATGAACATGCCAATACAGCAATTGTCAAAGCAGATGAATTGCTGGGAGTAGTGGTGAATCAGAGCCATCAGTATATCTGGGAAAGAGGAAATAAGGCGACAGAAAGTACCATACCACTGTCATCCATCGATCCGTGTATTTTGAGTGGTACGATGGATGAAGCTGCACTTGCTCAGCAGCTTCCGGATAAGATGGTATTGAATCTGGCCGGATGCAATATGGATGAGATTCTTTACTTTATCAGTGAAGGCAATCCGATTATTGCCGATACCACAGATGGTATCCGGATTTTAAATGGATATGACCAGTGGGGAAATATCAGTTTTTATGAACCGGGAGCGGAAGAAACCTATCTGCTTAGTGATGAGGATTCCCTGGAACTGTTTGAAAAATCGGGTAATCAGTTTATTGGCTTCCTGGAAAAGTATAAAGAGTAAACGAGAACAGAAAGGATAGAAAATGGAAATTATTGAAATTTTAAAAGCAATTTTATTCGGTATCGTAGAGGGAATCACAGAATGGCTCCCAATCAGCAGTACCGGGCATATGATTCTTCTGGATGAGCTGGTCAGACTGGATGTGACAGAAGCATTTATGTCCATGTTTCTGGTGGTAATACAGCTTGGTGCCATACTGGCGGTGGTAGTATTGTATTTTCCGAAGCTATGGCCATTTTCCAAAAAAGAAAAGTTCTTTATAAAAAAAGACACATTTTCTATGTGGTTTAAGATTCTGGTGGCCTGTGTACCGGCTGCGGTAGTGGGAATCCTCTTTGAGGATGAACTGGATCGTCTGTTTTACAATTACTGGACGGTAGCGTTTGCACTGATTGTATTTGGTGTATTATTTATTATTATTGAACATCAAAATAAAGATATGGTACCGAAAGTGAACAGCATTGCTGACATTACGTATCCGATGGCATTTTGCATCGGTGCATTTCAGCTGATCGCAGCAGTATTTCCGGGAACCTCCAGATCCGGCGCTACCATTCTGGGGGCAATCATGATTGGTATTTCCAGAACAGTGGCAGCGGAGTTTACCTTTTTCCTTGCGGTACCGGTTATGCTGGGAGCCAGCCTGCTAAAGATCCTGAAGTTTGGTCTGGTATTTTCTACAGATGAAATTGTGCTGCTTTTGATCGGTATGGCAGTGGCTTTTGTAGTATCGATCGTGGTGATCAAGCTTCTGCTTGGGTATATCCGTAAGCACAGCTTTACTGTATTTGGATGGTATCGTATCGCTCTTGGTATTGCGGTATTGGCATTCTTCTGGACACAGGGCTAAGTCGAAAAAAGGAGCAAAGATGAGAATAGTATTACCGGAAAAGGTAAAAAGTATTATACAGACACTGGAGGCAGCCGGCTACGAAGCGTATGCAGTAGGCGGCTGCGTTCGTGACAGTGTACTTGGAAGGGTTCCGGCGGACTGGGATATTACCACTTCGGCGTTGCCTGAACAGGTAAAAGAACAGTTTCACCGGACAATTGACACCGGTATTGAACACGGAACAGTAACCGTGATGATAGAAAAGGAAGGGTTTGAAGTAACCACCTATCGGATTGATGGAGAATACCGTGATCACCGTCATCCGGAACAGGTCAATTTTACCGGGGAATTAAAGGAAGATCTCAGAAGAAGAGATTTTACCATCAATGCAATGGCATATAATGACAGCTGTGGGCTGGTAGATGCGTTTGGCGGAATACAGGATCTGGAAAATGGTGTGATCCGTTGCGTAGGTATAGCGGAAGAACGATTTGAAGAGGACGCACTGCGTATCTTACGGGCAGTGCGCTTTGCAGCTCAGCTGGGATTTGTAATTGAAGAAAAGACTGCGCTTGCAGCCCGAAAATTGGCTGGAAATCTGCAGGCAATCAGCGCAGAACGGATTCAGACCGAACTGGTCAAGCTGCTGGTTTCTCCACATCCGGAGATGCTTCGTACAGCGTATGAACTGGGAATTACCAGAGAAGTGCTGCCGGAGTTTGACCGTATTATGGAGACACCTCAGCATCATTCACATCATATGTATTCTGTGGGAGAACATACCTTGAAGGCACTGGAATTTACGGATCCGGAAAAGGTACTTCGTCTGGCAGTATTGTTCCATGATTTTGGAAAGCCACAGACCAGGACAACCGAAAATGGTGTGGATCATTTTCATGGGCATGCGAAGGTAAGCGCAGAAGAAACAGTCAGAATTATGCGAAGATTAAAGTTTGACAATGCTTCATTAGATCAGGTAAAGCGTATGGTTCTGTATCATGATGCCAGGCCACAGCCAGAGGACTGTCAGATTCGACAACTGCTTCATCGCGCCGGAGAAGATATATTTCCTGGGCTGTTTCAGGTAATGGGGGCAGATATACTGGCTCAGAGTGAATATCAGAAGATGGAGAAACTGGTTAATCTGGAACGGGTTCATCAGGCATATGATGAAATTCTGAAGCGAAAGGACTGCATATCTCTGAAGACTCTTCAGGTGACGGGAAGGGATCTGATTGCGGCAGGAATGAGACCGGGAAAAGAAATTGGTGAGACACTGAATCGAATGCTGGAAGATGTTCTGGAACATCCGGAGCACAACGTTCCGGAATATCTGCTCACAGCTTACGGCCCTGGTAAAAAAGCTGACTCATAAACAGATTCGCCCCTGCATAGGATAGAAAGAGCAGGGGGGAGGGGTATGAGTGAACGAAAAAAGCCTGAAATTATTGGAGCAGTATGAGATAGAACTGATCAGTACAAGAAGGGGAAGAGGCTCTTATATTTGTGAGACCTCTCTTGGAAAAAAGCTGCTGACGGACTATAAGGGATCAGAAAAAAAGATCCTGTTTACCAATCAGCTTCTGGAACGAATGGAACAAAGAGGGCTTCTATATACGGATAAAATAATGGCTGCAAGAGAGGGAAATTATTTATGCCGTGACAGGGATGAAAATACCTGTGTGTTAAAGGACTGGCAGGAGGGAAGAGAATGTGATGCCTCCAATCCGGCTGACGTGGAGGCTGCTGCGGCACATCTGGCGCAGCTTCACAGCATCATGGTGTGGCCGCAGACGGAAGAAGATAGGCAGTATGTTGGCGAACGGATGACAGAAATCTGGAGACGCCATAACCGTGAATTGAAAAAAGTAAATACATTCATTCGGAAAAGAAAACAGAAGACAGAATTTGAAAGTCTGTTTCTGAAGCTGTATCCCGGGTTTGCCGGACAGGCACAGGAAGCACTGGCCATGCTGGAAGCTTCTGAATATGAGGCTCTGTATCAGGACAGTATAGATGCCGGAAAAATGTGTCATGGTAATTATAATCAGCACAACATTTATTTTCTGGGGAAAAAACAGATTTTTACGACTAATTTTGAAAAATGCGGGTATGATATTCCTGTCAATGATTTGTATCAGTTTATCAGAAAAATTATGGAGAAACAGGAATGGCAGACAGGAATAGCCGGGAAGATGGTAAACGCCTACGAAAGAACAAAGCCATTATCAGACCGGGAATGGCATTATCTGAAGATTCGCCTCTGCTATCCGGAAAAATTCTGGAAACTGGCCAATCAGTATTACAATTGCAGAAAATCCTGTATTTCCTGTAAGAATGGAGAAAAACTGAAAAAACTGGCTTTTCAGGAGGAAAAAAGACGCGTATTTCTGCGACAGATACGCTAAATGCTTGACAAAATGGGGTACTCGTTATATAAATATAACAGGCATATGAAAAGAGAAAGTTTCAGTGCATAGGATCTTTTCCGTTTCGGAAAAGAGGAAGAGATAAGAGGAGGAATTATTTTCATGAACAAAACAGAATTAATCGCAGCAATTGCTGAAAAAACAGAATTATCCAGAAAAGATGCAGAAAAAGCATTAAAGGCTTTTACAGAAGTTGTGGAAGAAGAATTAAAAAAAGGTGAAAAAATCCAGTTAGTAGGATTTGGAACATTTGAAGTATCCGAAAGAGCAGCAAGAGAAGGAAGAAATCCTCAGACAGGTGAGACCATGCAGATCGCAGCATCCAAGTCTCCAAAGTTCAAAGCTGGAAAAGCATTAAAGGATGCTATCAACTAATCAGAGACAGAGAATCGGGAGCTGGAAAGCTCCCTTTTTTAACCGAATCAGGTTATGAGAAGGCAGTGAAGGAAATGGCGAATATCCGCCTGACATTACAGGAGTGCTTATGAGACTGGATAAATTTTTAAAAGTATCCAGACTGATTAAGAGACGTACAGTTGCCAATGAGGCGTGTGACGCAGGACGTGTTCTGGTGAATGATAAAGTGGCAAAAGCATCGGTGAATGTAAAAGCCGGGGATATCATTGAGATTCAGTTTGGAACAAGAAGTGTAAAAGTGGAAGTATTGAATGTGCAGGAGACAGTAAAAAAAGACGAAGCACAGGAATTGTACAGATATATCTGAAAAGAAACTCGCATCTGATCGACAAGGGGCATCATTTGCGAGTTTTTTCTGTTCTGAGATCAGCAGCCGGGCATAAGATAAAGAAAGACCATAACAGACCGGCTAAGAGGGTGAGAGAATGGAAGAAAAGCAGCTTTCCGGAGGTCATAAGATCTGGATTTCCGGTCGAAAAAACGGAACCGTGACAGGCATTACTGATGTGCTCGCGTTTGATGAAACAGAGATCCTTATGGATACAGAGCTTGGAATGCTGAGTATTAAGGGAAAAGGATTGCATATCAGTAAACTGAATCTGGAAAAAGGCGAAGCAGATCTGGAAGGCCAGGTGGATAGTCTGACTTATTCAGCCAAAGGACATAAAAAGAAAAAAGAAGGAAGTTTGCTGCAAAGGATGATGAGTTGAGAATGAGTCAGGAAATCAGGCAAGAAGCAGCTTTTTTTGCAGTAAGTTTTCTGGTTGGAATGATGCTGATCTGGGAGTATCTGTTATTGGAAGGTTTACGGAAAATGATCCGACACGGAAGGCTGGCGGTAAATCTGGAAGATTTCTTTTATTGGTGCAGTGTGGCACTGACGATTTTTATAGCAGTTTTTCGGGAAAACAACGGAGTGATTAGAATTTACTCCGCAGCGGCGGTGATTCTGGGAGCATGGTTTCAATGGAGAGTGCTGTATTTTTTGCGGTGGATTTGTACAAAGCTGTTGAAAAAGTTCAAAAATAGAGGTAGAATGACATAAGATAACAGGTTTATGACTTTTTGGGAGTATAGGATGGCAAGAAAAAGATATAAAGGCAGTAACCGCAGAGAAATTATCTGTATTTCGGCGGTTGTATTTATTTTACTGTGTGTCATGCTGGTGCAGAGCAGTCAGTTGAAAGATAAGAATGCCGGATATGTGCAGCAGATTGAGGACCTGAATGCTCAGCTGGAAGATGAGAGTGAACGTACAGAGAGTATCGCACAGCTGCAAGAAAAAGTTAAGACAGAAGAGTATGCAGGCGAGATTGCAAAAGAAAAGCTCGGAATGGTAGGCGAGGATGAGATATTGTTTCGTGCACAAAATTAGCGGGGTTGATTTTGAAAAAAATTCAAAAAATAGTTGACAACATTCACATCATCCGTTATAATATTGATTGTTGCGGCGGAATAGCTCAGTTGGCTAGAGCACACGGTTCATACCCGTGGTGTCGAGAGTTCAAATCTCCCTTCCGCTATGTAAATGGCCTCGATAAACTTGAATGAACCGGTTTATCGGGGTATTTTTTTTGGAATGACAGGCTATAAAACGTCATAATTCATACAAAAAGAATTTATACTATCACAGAGAAAGTGGGGGTAACTTGTGAAGAAGATTATTTTAACAGGTGACCGTCCGACAGGACGGCTTCATGTAGGACATTACGTAGGATCCTTAAAGGAGAGAGTCAGACTGCAGAACAGTGGGGAATATGATGAGATTTACATCATGATTGCAGATGCACAGGCGCTGACAGACAATGCAGAGCATCCGGAAAAAGTGCGCCAGAATATTATGCAGGTTGCACTGGATTATCTGGCATGTGGTTTGGATCCGGAAAAGGCCACAATTTTTATTCAGTCTATGGTACCACAGCTGACAGAGCTGACATTCTACTATATGAATCTTGTCACTGTTTCCAGACTGCAGAGAAATCCAACTGTTAAGGCAGAGATTAAGATGAGAGATTTTGAAGCCAGTATTCCAACCGGTTTCTTCTGTTATCCAATCAGCCAGGCGGCAGATATTACCGCATTCCATGCCACAGCTGTTCCGGTTGGAGAAGATCAGCTGCCGATGATCGAACAGTGTAAGGAGATTGTGCATAAGTTCAATGCAATATATGGAGAAACTTTGACAGATCCGAATATCATTCTTCCACAGAACCGTGCATGCCTGCGTCTGCCTGGCATTGATGGAAAGGCGAAGATGAGTAAGTCTCTGGGTAACTGTATTTATCTTTCCGAAGAGGCAGAAGATATTAAGAAGAAGGTTATGTCCATGTTTACCGATCCGAATCATTTAAGAGTAGAAGATCCTGGTAAGGTAGAGGGGAACCCTGTATTTATTTATCTGGATGCATTCTGTAAAGATGAATACTTCCAGGAATTTCTTCCGGATTATCAGAATCTGCAGGAACTGAAAGACCACTATCAGAGAGGTGGTTTGGGCGATGTGAAGGTGAAGAAGTTCCTTAATGCAGTACTGCAGGCAGAGTTAGGACCAATTCGGGAAAGACGTAAGATGTGGGAACAGAAGCTTCCGGAAGTATATGAGATCTTAAGAGAAGGAAGTAAAAAAGCAGAAGCAACTGCGGCAGTTACACTTCAGGAAGTGCGTCATGCAATGAAGATTGACTATTTTGAAAATGAAAATCTGCTGAAATAGAAAGTGAGGAACAAAATAATGACCCTGCAGGAATGCTATGAGAAGTTACATGGGGATTATGACGATGTCAGATCCAGACTGGCCATGGATACACTGATTGAGAAGTTCGTATTGAAGTTCCCGGGAGATCCTACCATGGACAGCCTGAAAACCGCAGTGACAGAAGGCAACATACAGGAATCTTTCCGTGGAGCTCATACGTTGAAGGGTGTGGCCGCAAATCTGGCTTTTACAGAGTTGATGGAGCGTACGTCAGAACTGACAGAGCAGCTTCGTCCATGTACAGAGCCAGCAGATGAGGTACTATATCAGAAGGTACTGGAATCCTATGACCGGACTGTTCAGGCTATTGAGACATATCAGGCAGAACTGTAAAAAGATGACAGGAACTGATAAAAAGGATATTCTGCGTAAATGCAGGGTATCCTTTTTTTGGTATGGGAATTTAAAAACAGTAGTTGTAACTAATTGACAGGAAGGTGGAAAAGGGGTATAGTTAAATTGGAAATTTGTCAAATTGAACAAATTTTGTAGAAAAAACAAAGGTAGGAGTGGTAAAAATGTATCGAAATGAATACGAACGTTGGCTTGCTGCGGACCTGGAAGATGCTGACTTAAAGCCGGAACTTACAAAAATCAGGGATAATGAAAATGAAATCAAAGAGCGGTTTGCCGTTGCCTTAAAGTTTGGTACGGCCGGATTGCGTGGAGTACTTGGCGCAGGAACGAACCGGATGAATATTTATGTAGTGCGTCAGGCCACACAGGGCCTGGCAAACTGGGTAAAGACACAAGGAGGTACTCAGACAGTAGCGATCAGCTATGACAGCCGTCTGAAGAGTGATGTATTTGCGAAGACAGCAGCAGGTGTGCTGGCTGCCAATGGTATTAAGGTAAGAATCTATGATGCACTGATGCCGGTACCGGCACTGTCTTTTGCGACACGTTACTATCAGTGTAATGCAGGTATTATGGTGACTGCATCCCATAACCCGGCGCAGTATAATGGTTATAAGGCTTATGGACCAGATGGCTGCCAGATGACGGACGATGCAGCTGCCATTGTATATGACGAGATTCAGAAGACAGATGTACTGAATGGTGCAAAATATGTATCCTTTGCAGAAGGTGTGGAACAGGGACTGATTCGTTTCGTAGGAGATGACTGCAAGAAGGCACTTTACGAAGCCATTGAATCCCGCCAGGTTCGTCCGGGACTTTGCAAGACCGCAGGACTGAAGCTGGTATACAGCCCGCTGAACGGATCGGGTCTGGTACCGGTAACACAGGTCTTAAAGGATATCGGTATTACTGATATTACCATTGTACCGGAACAGGAATATCCGAACGGATATTTTACGACATGCAGTTATCCGAATCCGGAGATTTTTGCAGCACTGGAAAAAGGTCTGGAACTGGCAAAAGAAACCGGTGCAGATCTGATGCTGGCTACGGATCCAGACGCAGACCGTGTAGGTATCGCCATGAAGTGCCCGGATGGCTCTTATGAACTGGTAAGCGGAAACGAAGTAGGTGTTCTTCTTTTGGATTATATCTGTGCAGGAAGAATTGAAAAAGGTACATTGCCGGAAAGAGCAGTAGCAGTAAAATCCATCGTATCCACACCACTGGCAGATGCTGTAGCAGCTCATTACGGTGTAGAGATGAGAAACGTACTGACCGGATTTAAGTGGATCGGTGATCAGATCGCACAGCTGGAGGCAGCAGGCGAAGTAGACCGTTTTATCTTCGGATTTGAAGAGAGCTACGGATATCTGGCCGGCCCATATGTACGTGATAAAGATGCCGTTATCGGTTCTATGCTGATCTGCGAAATGGCAGCTTACTACCGCAGCATCGGAAGCTCCCTGAAACAGCGTCTGGAAGAGATCTACGCACAGTATGGCCGTTACCTGAACAAGGTAGACAGCTACGAATTCCCGGGTCTGACCGGAATGGACAAAATGGCTGGTATCATGCAGCAGCTTCGTGACAACCCACCGACAGAATTCGCAGGATACGCAGTAACGAAGGTTACCGATTATAAGAAGCCGGAAGAGACCGGACTTCCGGCAGCCAATGTACTGATCTATGCGCTGGAAGGTGGTGCGACTGTAGTGGTTCGTCCATCCGGAACCGAACCAAAGATCAAGACCTATTTCACTACACTTGGTAAAGATCTGTCAGAGGCACAGGCACAGAAAGACAAGCTGGCAGAGGCATTAAAGCCATTGTTTGCATAAAAAATATAGAGATACATATAAAGTAGATGAACGTGCGAATGCGCCATTTCACATGCCTGAGATGGTGCATTCTGTTTCGTGTAATTGCCAAAAGTCAGTTGACAGATCTACTTCATTGTGCTATCTTAAGTGCAGAACAGAATAGAATAAATTCTTCGGGGCAGGGTGTAATTCCCTACCGGCGGTATAGTCCGCGAACTGTGTGAGAGCAGCTGAACCGGTGAGATTCCGGTACCGACAGTATAGTCTGGATGAGAGAAGATGATTCAAGTATGGATACATGGCGGATTGGTCATGTAATATCAGAATTGAAAAATAAGATCTCAGGTTCCCCGGAACCTGAGATTTTTTGTTTTCGATATCTGACAGAACCACATATCTTTCCGGGATTTATATGAATTACAGTGTCAAAGGGGCTGAGCCTACCTGTGCGCAGCACGAAGCAATCGCTGTAATCAAATTCTGCTCATAATAGAAAACTGGAGGAAAAAGAAATGGAAAAGAAAAAATGGAGCACACAAAAATTGATTTACACAGCAATGCTGGCAGCACTGGCAGGGGCACTGATGTCTCTGGAGATTTCGGTACCGATGATGCCGCCATTCTACAAGCTGGACTTTAGTGATATTCCATCAATCATTGCACTGTTTCTTATGGGACCGGCATCTGCTGCTGCAGTGGAAGTGATCAAGATCCTGATTAAGCTGGTAACAGTGGGAACAAACACCATGTATGTAGGTGAATTTGCCAATCTGATTGGTATTGCATTGTTTGTGATTCCAATGTGGCTGGTGTATAAGAAAATGGGAAAGAACAGAAAAGCAGCAGTGGTTTCCATGGTATCCAGCGTGGTGATTCGTACGGTATTTGCCTGCTTCTGTAATGCCTGCATTACACTGCCGCTGTATGCAAAAGCAATGGAACTTCCGCTGGATCAGGTAATTCAGATGGTGGCTGCAGTAAATCCATCAATCACAAATCTGACATCCTTTATTGTTCTCGCAACGATTCCGTTTAACGTAATCAAGATCGGACTGAACTGCGTTGCAGGATATCTGCTGTATGAGCGAATTCATAAAGTCAGCTTTGTAAAGAAAGCAGTGGAAGCATGATCCGTAATTATAGAGAACTGACCCGTCTGGAGATGGAACAGGTAGATAAAAAAGAGACAATTATATTGATTCCCCTTGGGGCTTTGGAGCAGCATGGCAATCAGGCGCCTCTTGGGACAGATGATATCATAGCAGAGGCAATGGTAAAATATCTGGGAGAAGAATTGGAGGCTGCCGGGGAAAAGGATTGCCCGATTCTGGCATTTCCGGTGATTCCGGTGGGCTTAAGTACCGAACACAGGAATTTTTGTGGATCCATTACCTTTAAACCGGATACATATTACCATATGTTATATGATATCTGTGTCAGTCTGGCACATCATGGATTTCAGAAAATTGCGTTTCTGGTATGCCATGGGGGGAATGCACCGATAGTACAGATTCTCAGTCGGGAACTGAGAAGCGAACTGGGAATATCCCCGTTTATCTTATCATCCGGAGCCTTTGGACATCCAGATGTGAAGGCTACCATTTCAGAAGGTAATAAATGGGATTTTCATGGCGGTGAGATGGAGACCTCTATGGTGATGGCTGTAGATGAAAGTCTGGTGAAACTGGATACTTCAGAAGCCGGACAGCCAGAGGCGTTTATGAATAATCAGACGTTGCTGCCCTATGGAGCGGTATCCATTGGATGGGTATCGGAAGACTGGAAAACAGAAGACGGCAGACCGATTGGGATAGGAGGAGATCCATCAGGTGCTACGGCAGAAAAAGGTGAGATCATTCTTCGCACCAGTGCAAAAGTACTGATCCCGGGGCTTTTAGAAATCCGAAACTGGAAGAATTGAGATAGTTCTGATCCTGCGCAGAGTTTTGACAAAAACTGCGCAGGATTTTTTATATACTGGGATTATAGTGTCAAAAGGCCTGATGCTGTCTGTGACTTCACAGAGAGAAGAAGGACCTCAGGACGCACCTTATATGAGAGGGGATCCCTATGGATGAGTGGACAGGTTTGATCGAAAGAGACAGAATCGAAAGATATGCGGAATCCTTTCGCCAGTTAGCGGAAATATTCAGAGAGATGCCGGAGAAGAAAGAACGGCTGAATGAGGAAGACATTCAGGAAATATTTGAAACAGTGAGAGAAAAGGTATGTGTTTCCTGTGGGAAAAAACAGATCTGCTGGATCAGGGAACAGGAGAAAACCTGGAAACTGGCTTATCGTTTGCTTCAGATGATTGAAGAAGGGCAGGAACCGATATCGGATGCAGAGAAAGAATGGTATCAGTTTTGCGTAAAAGGGAGAAGCTTTCGGGAAGAATTGGAGCGCGGATTTCTTCGGGCAAGGCTGAACATGCTGTGGACAAATCGGATGATGGAAAACCGGGCGGCTGTAGCCGGACAACTGCAACAGACAGCAGCGATTATTAAAGAAATTGCCTGTACAGCTTATCGCGCAGAACCCTTGCAGGGAAATCTGGAACAGAAGCTGAAAGTAATGCTGAGAATGCATCGTATCCTGGTAAAGGACATGGGAATTCTGCGTGGTGTGACCGGTCATCCGGAAATGATCCTGACATTATGCTGCCGCAGAGGGACCGTGCCGGTTGGTCAGGTGGCGGATATTCTGACAGAGAGTTATGGAAGATCTATGGTACCGGAACGAGACAGCCGACTTATGATCGGAAAAGACTGGTGCAGTATTCATTTTGTAGAAGAAACCCGATATTATATGCTGACCGGGTATGCAGCGGCAAAATGCAGCGGTCAGGTTTCATCTGGTGATAATTATGCAATTCTCAACAGCAATCATGGACAGGTAGTGATGGCTGTCTCAGATGGAATGGGAAAAGGCGTGGAGGCCAGTCAGGAGAGCCAGACCATTATTGAACTGGTGGAGCAATTTCTGGAAGCAGGATTTACCGCAGAGACGGCAGTGAAGATGATTCACTCCTCTATGGTGCTGCAGCGGGGCGTGTGCAGATATTCGACACTGGATTTGCTGGAAATTAATCTGTATCAGGGAAAAGGCAGGCTGATGAAAGTGGGGGCCGCAGCTACATTTATCCGAAAAGAGGAGAACGTGGAAGTAATTCGTTCCACCAGTCTTCCAATGGGTGTGTTTCGGGAAGCTGATGTTGAAACGAAGGAAGTACGTCTGGAAAACGGAGATATGGTATTTCTGGTATCGGATGGAGTACTGGATGCACTGCCGCCCGGTGAAGGGGAACATATGATGAAGTATTTTATCAATAGCCTGACAAATGACAATCCGGCAGAATCGGCTCAGCTTTTACTGGATCAGGTGCTGGAATTTTGCCAGGATGGCATTTTGGATGACATGACGATCCTGGCCGGTGGCTTCTGGAGAAAATGAAAGAGTTGCTTTTTGCAGATAAATTCATTATAGTGAGGAGAGAAGAAAAACGCTGCGGTATCGAATCGGATAAAAAGATGCGTTCCACAGCAAAGTAGCAGGAGAGCGCAATGCAAAAAGCATTTCAGTTAATTGAAAAATATCATATGATTCAGCCGGGAGACCGGATACTGGTGGGTGTATCAGGAGGAGCAGATTCTGTCTGCCTGCTTCTGGTACTTCTGGAATATCAGAAGCAGATGGATTTTGCCATGAAAGCAGTACATGTGGAGCATGGGATTCGTGGGGAAGAAAGTCTGCAGGATGCGGAATATGTGAAGGGACTCTGCGAAACACTGGGAGTAGAATATGAATGTGTTTCTGTGGATATTCCTACAATGGCAGCAGAACAAAAAATATCGGAAGAGGAAGCCGGGAGGATAGCCAGATACCAGATTTTTAGTCAGGTTCAAAAAGTCTGGCATGCAGGGAAAATTGCAGTAGCCCACAATCAGAATGACCAGGCAGAGACGATTCTGTGGAATCTGGCAAGGGGAAGCGGTCTGGACGGAGCAACAGGAATCCGGCCGGTGCGGGAAACGATTATCCGTCCGCTGCTGGAGTGCAGTCGCAGAGAGATTGAAGCCTGGCTGAAGAAGAGAAATATTTCATGGAGAGAAGACCGTACCAATCAGGAACTGGATTATACCCGGAATGTGATACGAAATCTGCTGTTTCCACAGATGCAGGAAACGTTAAATGCCGGGATTGTGGAGCACCTGGCAGAATTTGGAACGGAAATGCAGCAGACACGGGAGTTCCTGCAGGGACTGGTTTGTGATGCCTGTGAGAACATGACACAGATTCATCCGGGACGGGCTGTTGTGGATTTGAAGAAACTGTGTGAAGAAAAAAAGTTTTTTCAGGAAAGAATCCTGCGTAATTGCCTGAAAGAGGCCGGGTGTGGTCTGAAGGATATTCAGCGAGGGCACATACAGGCAATTTGCGAATTACAGGAAAAACAGTCAGGCAGACAGATTCAGCTGCCGGGGGGATGGACTGCCAGACGTGCATTTGATCAGATTATTATAGAAGAAGCTTCAGCAGAAAAACAAGAGAAGACGGTGCCGGAACCGATTAAGCTGAAGATTCCGGGTGACACCAGGACGCCCTGGGGCATATTTACGACCAGAATTATTTTTTATGAAAATCAGTCAATTCCACAAAATAAGTATACGAAATGGCTGAGTTATGATAAAATAACCAAGAGTATTTACCTTCGCACGCGACAGGCTGGTGATTTCCTGACAGTGAACCGGCAGGGCGGCAGAAAAAAGCTAAAATCCTATTTTACCGAAGAAAAAATTCCGGCAGAAGAGAGAGCATATATCCCGCTTCTGACAATGGGGCAGGAGGTACTCTGGGTGCCAGGTTACCGGATCAGCGAAGGATACAAAGTAGAAAAAGATACAAAAGAAATACTGGAAATTACGTATAAGGAGGCAGTATCATGGCAGAAAATATCAGTGTCCTGATAGAAGAAGAAAAGGTTGATAAGAGGATTGAGGAACTGGGAAAGCAGATCAGTGAAGAGTATGCGGGGCAGGAAGTACATCTGATCTGTATCTTAAAAGGAAGCATTTTCTTTACCTGCGAACTGGCAAAGAGAATTACTGTACCGGTAACGATTGATTTTATGTCTTGCAGCAGTTACGGAGCGGACACCAAGTCCAGCGGGGTGGTAAAGCTGGTAAAAGACCTGGATGAACCGCTGGAAGGGAAAAATGTGATCGTGATAGAAGATATCATTGATTCCGGAAGAACATTAAGCTATCTTCTGGAGATCTTAAGCGCCAGAAAGCCTGCCAGCTTAAAACTCTGTACACTTCTGGATAAACCAGACAGAAGAGTGAAGCAGGTGAATGTGGATTATACGGGATTTGAGATTCCGGATGAATTTGTAGTGGGATACGGCCTGGATTATGATCAGAGATATCGTAACCTGCCTTATATTGGCGTACTTTCCTTTACGGAGTAAGCAAGAAAGGAGAATATATTTTTGAGTAGGAATTCAAAAGGAATTGGCATCTATTTTATGACGATTGCCATTGTACTGCTTCTGCTGTATGCTTTTCGGGGCGGCTGGTCAGATAACCAGACGATCACCTATCAGGAATACAGCGAAGAACTGGAGAGTGGAAAGATCAGTCGCGTGGATATTTATCAGAACAGTCAGGTACCGACGGGACGACTGACCCTGACACTGACAGACGGCAGCCGGCAGACATTGAATGTCAGTGATGTGACAGCAGCACAGAAAGAATTAAGTCAGTCAGATGTTGACACCTGTCTTCATGATGTGGAACAGACCAGTGTATTTATGACCAGTATTTTGCCGACTCTGATCATGGCAGTGGTAATGATTTCCCTGTTTACCATGATGAATCGCCAGGCAGGCGGCGGAAATAACAAGATGATGAATTTTGGAAAAAGCCGTGCCATGATGATTATGCCGGATGCCAGAAGAAAGACATTTAAGGATGTGGCAGGTCTTCAGGAAGAAAAGGAAGACCTGGAGGAACTGGTAGATTTCTTAAAAGAGCCGCAGAAGTACACAAAAATGGGAGCACGTATCCCGAAAGGAGTACTTCTTGTGGGACCTCCTGGTACCGGTAAGACATTGCTGGCAAAAGCAGTGGCAGGAGAGGCGGGAGTGCCGTTTTTCAGTATTTCCGGTTCAGATTTTGTGGAAATGTTTGTAGGTGTGGGTGCTTCCCGTGTCCGGGATCTGTTTGAAGATGCAAAAAAGAATGCACCATGCATTGTGTTTATTGATGAGATTGATGCAGTGGCCAGACGGCGTGGAACCGGTATGGGAGGCGGTCATGATGAACGCGAGCAGACTTTAAATCAGCTGCTGGTAGAGATGGATGGCTTTGGCGTGAATGAGGGCATCATTGTTATGGCAGCAACAAACCGTGTGGATATTCTGGATCCGGCAATTTTAAGACCGGGACGTTTCGATCGTAAGATTGGGGTAGGAAAGCCTGATGTAAAAGGGCGAGAAGAGATTCTGAGAGTTCACGCCAAGGAAAAACCACTGGGGGATGATGTGAACCTGGAGAATATTGCCAGAACTACAGCCGGATTTACCGGGGCAGATCTGGAGAATCTGATGAATGAGGCTGCGATCTGGGCGGCAAAGTCAGGACGTACGTATATTCAGCAGCAGGATATTCAGCAGGCGTTTATAAAAGTAGGCATCGGAGCAGAGAAGAAGAGTCGCCTGATTTCTGATAAAGAAAAACGGATTACTGCTTATCATGAAGCAGGGCATGCATTGTTATTCCATCTGCTTCCAAATGTGGGACCGGTGCATACAGTATCGATTATACCGACCGGCATGGGGGCAGCAGGCTATACGATGCCTCTTCCTGAAAAAGATGAGATGTTTATGACAAAGGGAAAGATGCTGGATACTTTAATGGTAGATCTGGGCGGACGTATTGCAGAAGAACTGATTATCGGGGATATCACGACAGGAGCATCACAGGACATTAAGCAGGCTACTCAGCTGGCAAAGGCCATGGTAACTCAGTATGGTATGTCAGAACGGGTAGGACTGATTGATTATGGGAACGATGAAGGGGAAGTCTTTATCGGCAGAGATTTGGCACATTCCAGAGGATTCAGCGAGTCCATGGCAGCTGTCATTGATGAGGAAGTGAAACGCCTTATTGATGACGCACATGAAAAAGGAACCGAACTGATCAGAGAGCATATAGATGTATTACATCGCTGTGCAGCATTGTTGATAGAAAAAGAAAAGATCGGACAGCAAGAGTTCGAAGCTCTTTTTGGTGAAAATGCATAAAAACAAAATTGATTTTTTGTGAAGTTTGTGCACACAGATTTGAAAAGGTATGCTATATTAAATATCGTAAAAACCCCCCAATACATTATATAGTTTTTGCAACACCCATAAGAAGAAATACCTTCTCTAAAAAGGACAGCGTCGGCTGTCCTTTTTACGTTACAGAAATATATTCTTGTAAGTGGCGAGAGATATGTGGTATCATAAAAATAGTATGACTGTAAAGTGATAGAGGTAAAAACATTGGAATGGGAAAAAATTGAATTACTGATTAAGATGCAATATTATATTCTGGGCATGCGGCCGATTTTCCGGCCTGGTGCATTATTCAGTGATGAGACAGAAAATTATGTGACTCCGTCTCAGCCGGAAGCGGGAGATACCGTAACGATTCGTTTTCGCACCAAAAAGGATAATGTGGATGCGGTTTACCTGTGTTATGACAGGGAAATGGTGGTCATGGAATATGACTATGATGATAAGAATTTTGATTACTATCGCGCAGAGATTCCGCTGGGGATTCGTCCGCTGCACTATTGGTTTCAGGTCAGAGCAGGCAGGCTGACCTGCTATTATGACAAGTGCGGAATCAGCAAAGAGATCCGCCAGGACTGCTGTTTTACCATTACGCCTGGCTTTAAAGTGCCGGAATGGGCCAGGGGAGCTGTCATGTACCAGATTTTTGTGGATCGATTTTACAATGGAGATCCGACCAATGATGTGGAAGATCGGGAGTATTTCTATATAGGAGATACTACGGTGAAAGTGACAGACTGGAACAAATGTCCTGCATATATGGGAATTCGTGAGTTTTATGGTGGCGATATCCAGGGAGTCTGGGACAAACTGGACTATCTGCAGGATCTGGGAGTGGATGTTATATATTTCAATCCGATTTTTGTTTCACCGTCGAATCACAAGTATGATATCCAGGATTATGATTACGTGGATCCACATTATGGGAAAATTGTAAAAGACGGCGGAGAAGTGCTGGCACCGGGCGATCAGGAAAATGCACATGCGAGTAAGTACATCTGTCGTGTGACGGATAAGGAAAATCTGGAAGCCAGCAATCAGTTCTTTGCAGAATTTGTGGAGGAAGTTCATCGCAGAGGAATGAGGATTATTTTGGACGGTGTGTTCAATCACTGCGGTTCTTTCAATAAGTGGCTGGATCGGGAACGTATTTATGAACATGCGCCGGGATATGAAAAAGGAGCATATATTTCTGCAGACAGCCCATACCGGAATTTCTTTAAGTTTAATAATCAGGATGCATGGCCGTACAATCCGAATTATGATGGATGGTGGGGGCATGATACGCTACCAAAGCTTGCTTATGAAAATTCCCGGGAATTACATGACTACATTCTGCATGTAGCAAGAAAATGGGTTTCCCCACCATATAATGTGGATGGATGGAGACTGGATGTGGCTGCCGACCTTGGCTTTTCCAATGAATACAATCATCAGTTCTGGAAAGAATTCCGGGATGTAGTGAAAGAAGCGAATCCAGATGCACTGATCCTGGCAGAACATTATGGAGATCCGAAATCCTGGCTGCAGGGAGATCAGTGGGATACGGTTATGAATTATGATGCATTTATGGAGCCACTGACCTGGTTTTTTACCGGTATGGAAAAACACAGTGATCAGTACCGGGAAGATATGCTGGGGAATGGACTGCATTTTCGCTGGGCAATGAATCATTATATGAACAGCTTTCAGGCACCATCGCTGGAGACGGCGATGAATGAATTGTCCAATCATGATCATTCCAGATTCCTGACCAGAACGAATCACAAAGTAGGACGTGTGGCTCAACTGGGCTATGATGCGGCATCTCAGAACGTGGACAAATCTGTGCTGCGAAGTGCGGTAGTGATGCAGTTTACCTGGCCGGGAGCACCGACGATTTATTATGGTGATGAAGCAGGAGTCTGTGGATTTACCGATCCGGATAATCGGAGAACTTATCCATGGGGACATGAGGATCATGACCTGATCAATTTCCATAAACAGATGATCAGGATTCATAAAGCCTGTCCGGCTATTATGAGAGGCTCTGTGATGATACTTCAGGCGGATTATAATTTCCTTGCGTATGGGCGATTTACCGAACAGGATCAGGTGCTGGTAGTATTTAATGCGGGAAGAGATACCATGGAACGCACGATTCGGGTGCGCGATATGGGGATTACCACAGATGATAATCTGATTCAGCTGATGATGACGGATCGGGACGGATATCATACGGATGCGGTTGTGTATCAGATGCAGCGATATGACGTGACACTGACGTTACCGCCAAACTCTGCGATTGTGCTTCGTGCATTGCGTAGAAGCGAGGATGCCGCACTTCCGGAAGAAGAAAACGGCAGTGAGGAAAACGTTTATACAGCCTGGAAAGAATATACCTGATATCGTAGATTATATTTGACACAGACAGACAGGGTTTGTTATAATTTTATTTGTTAAAAAATGTACGATTGACAATTGAAAAGGGGGGACAGATATGCCTGGGAAAAGTGTTTTCTGGAGTATGCATTTCAAAGAGTTATTTCATCTGGTCTATGCACGGTATGGGGAAATGCATCATCTGACAGAAACAGAGATACAGATCTTACTTTTCTTGAGAGATGACAGCGTGTACAATACAGCACGGGATATCTGTAAGATGCGAGGAATTGCAAAATCTAATGTATCAAATGGAATTCGCATGCTTGAGAGAAAAGGATATGTCAGTATCCGGATGGATGAAAAGAACAAAAAGATTCATCGTCTGGCGCTGACAGAAAAATCCAGACCGATCGCAGGAGAACTGTGGCAGTTGTATGAGAGTTGTCTGGCAAAGATTCTGAAAGGTATTACGGAAGAAGAAAAGGACGCAGTATATAACTTTTTTGAAAAATGTGATGCCAATGTAATGAAAGAGATCGATCAGCTGAAGAGTGAAGAGACACGATAGAATGCATAGAATTCTATACAGGTAACAAAAAGCAGGATTGTACCTTCGGGTATAATCCTGTTTTTTGTATAATAGACGGATATGTTTTCTGAAATGAAAATGTTATGTAAAAAGGAAACAACCAAAACGTTTCGGGATTCATATTACAAGTGCATAAAAAATAGATAATAAAAATGTGTAAAATACACAAAAATTAGTCAGTTTATACGAATGTAATTGACAAAAAATAGGAAAAGACGTAAACTAAAATTACCAAAACGTTTTGGTAACATGTTACTGAGGTGTTTATGAATAGTGAAAAAAGAGTGACGATAAAGGATGTGGCAAGAGAGTCTGGTTACTCCATAGCGACCATACACTGTGCGCTGAATGGGAAACCGGGAGTGGGAGATGCGGCACGGCAGCAGATCTTAGATACTGCAAAGCGGATGGGATATGAACCTAATAAAGTCGCAGCATCTTTGAACAGAAAGACCTATCGTGTGATAGCTGCATTTCCGGAACCTGTGAATGGAAACCAGTATTATTATAACAGTGTCTGGAAAGGTGTCAGGGAGTGTATGGATGCCATGCGGGATTTTAAGATCGAACTGCAGGAGCTTCCATATGATGAGGAGTCAACAGAGGAACTGACCGGCCTGATTGACAGCTATGAAGCGGATGGACTACTTACGTCCGGATATATGGATCTGAAAAAAAGAATTTCGGTAAAGCATTTTACAGATAAGGGAATTCCGGTAGCATTGATTGGCGATGACAGACCGGATACCGGAAGACTTTGCTGTGTACAGCCTAATTATGAAGTAATTGGCAGGACGCTTGCAGAACTTCTGATGCCCAGAGTTGGAGAAGATCAGGCCTTTTTGATTATGGCCGGAGACAGCATGTGGCCATCCCATTATCGGATTGTGGAAGGTTTTGAAAGTTATTTAAGAGAAAAAGGATCTGTAAGACACATTTACAAAATACAGAACAGAGAGAACGAGACAGAGGAGCGCTATGAACGACTCCTTCGTTTTCTGAAAAATGAAAAAGATATCGGAGGATGTTTCAGTGTTTATGCACGAGGCAGTGTATTACTTGGACAGGCACTGGAAGAAAGCGGCAGGGCAGGTACGCTGGCGGCAGTTGGCAGTGACCTTTTCCAGGAGAATATGGACTTTCTGAAGCGAGGGGTATTTACCAATCTTGCTATAAAGAATCCATACGCTCAGACTTATCTGGCGGCGAAGGCTCTGGTGGAATATCTGTTAAAAGGAACCAGACCTGCGTCAGCTCTGATCAATGTGGGAAGTGAAATTGTATTCCAGAGCAGTATCCCGATATTTGAAAAGAGCTGGGACAGTGCAATAAATTTGTTCATGTGATAAAAAACGATTTACAGAGTAGGATAACTACTCATGAGAATGTAAGCGTTTACATATAATGAGCGGGAAAATCCCGCAGATCCGGTTATGGATCAGAGGAGGAGAAAATGGAAGAAGTAAAGTTTGACACCACCCTGAGAGATTCCCAGGGAACGGAAGTGGCGCCTGTGAAACCAGAAGATTTTGATCTGGATGCTTATCAGGAATATGAAGCGGGACTTCTGGAAGGCAATAAGAAGTTTGTAGAAGCGTCCAGCGGACTTCAGGTATACCGCCGGGTACGTGCAAATGGCGTATTCTATGACAAATGTAAAGACTACAAAGAATCTCTGGCACTGCAGCTGGGAGCACTGAAAGAGAGTATGAAATATAAAGCAGATGTGGCAAATTTCCTGGAGCCATGGTATGGCATCGGTTACATCGCATCCTGCTTTGGGGCAGAGTATGAATGGACGCCGGAACAGGCACCTCATGTAAAAGCAAAATTCAGCAGCATGCAGGAAATTCTGGATTCTGATTTTGTTCCGATTGATCAGACCAAAGAAGGAAAACAGATTCTGGAGATGGTAGAGTATTTCATGGATCAGACAAAGGGAAAAGTGCCGGTATCTTTCTGTGATATACAGTCTCCAATGAACATGCTGACTTATCTGCTTCCGATGAATGACCTGTTTATGGAGGTGTTTGATTCTCCGGATGAGACAAAGCAGGCAGCAGAACTGACAGCTACCCTACTGATTGATTTCCTGAAAAAGCAGAGAGATATCATTGGGGATGCGCTGGCAAGTCCGGGACATGGATTTGCAAGCAGCCGTGTATTCAAAGGGGTAGGATTAAGTGATGATGCTT
The DNA here is from genome assembly GCA_934394985.1 of uncultured Marvinbryantia sp. GTDB lineage: Bacteria > Bacillota > Clostridia > Lachnospirales > Lachnospiraceae > Marvinbryantia. The sequence continues at coordinate 20,984 of CAKRRF010000009.1, read as the reverse complement.
CTATCATGATTCAGGCAGATGATTACGAAGATCTGTTTATGCCGGCTGACGAACGCATCGGTGATGAATTTGGCGGAATGGTATATCATTCCTGCGGAATCTGGGAAAAGAAGATTGAGATGGTTAAGAGCTATCGTAACATCTTTATGGCAGACGGTGCATTTACCATTGAGACAGACCCTTCACCAAACCGTCCGGAACTTTTCGGAGATGGCTTCGCAGGCAGCGGAATCATTCTGAACTGCCGTGCAGTAGGAGACTGTGAACACAGCTTCGAAGCACTGAAGAAGATCTGGAGACCAAACCAGAAGATGATCGCGGTTACTTACTGCAAGACACCGGAAGAACAGGAAAAACTTTACAACATGCTTCACGAGATGGCAGAGAAAGATTGAGAGGGAGAAGAATTATGAATTTAAAATATGATATTACCTTTCATCCATCATGGTGGCACAAATATGCCGGGGTGGATTTTACACAGGAATTTTTTGATGATCCTGAATACCGTATGGAAGCGGATCTGAAGATGAAGAAAGCATTATACGAACATTTCGGAGAGTTCGGATTGGGAGAAAAAGAACCGGTAAAGAGACCGCTTCTTGGAACGAATTTCCTGGCAGCTGGTTATCTGTATTCCGAACTGATGGGATGTGAGATCAAATACGAAGAAGATAATTCCCCACAGGTTGTCTGCATGAATCTGGATGAAGATGAAATCGAACAGATTCAGAAACCGGATCTGGATAAGAACCCGGTATGGCAGAGAACACAGAAGCAGATTGATTATCTGTTGGAGAAATACGGAAGAGTAGAATCTCATGTCAACCTGATGGGAATCCAGAATATCGCCATGGATATCATGGGACAGGATGTTATGGTTGCTTACTACAGCGCACCGGACGAAGTTCGTGAGCTGATGCAGAAGATTACAGATATGTCCATCGAGATCGGAAAACGTTTTTACAGTCTTTCCAAGGATATCTCAGGTGGTGTAACAGCCATTGTACAGCAGGTGGCTCCAGGTAATTATCTGACCAGTAACTGCTCCGTAGAAATGGTATCCAATCAGATCTATGAAGAATTCCTTCTGGATTATGATACACAGCTGGCAAAGGCATTCCCGAATTTTGGTATCCACCATTGTGGAAAGACCATGGAGCATGTAGTAGAAGGCTACCGTAAAGTGCCAAATCTGAAGTTTGCAGAAGTGGGAGCATTTTCTGATATTCGCAGAGTACGTGAAGTACTTCCGGATGTGTTCCTGAATGCAAGATACAGTCCGGTAAGACTGGGTAAAGCAAGCGAAGACGAAGTAATGACAGAAGTCAGAGATCTGATCGCAGGCGGCATGAACCCTGCAGGACAGGTATCTATTTCCTGCGTAGGACTGGATTCCAATGTAGCGGATGAACAGATTCGTTATTTCCTGAAAGCGTGCCAGACGGTTGCAAAGGAAGTTGCAGACAAATAACAGTATTAGCATGAACAAAAAAGGAGGGGCTGATGAAGCCCCGCCTGTGATAAAAATTCAGATGATAGTCAGGAATGAATGGTAATTTTCTCTGCCGGAAGTTTTCCGGAAAAAAGATCCTTCAGAGAAGAAATCGTACCATTTTCAATACCCTCATATGGAAGAAGAAATGCAGTATCTTTATTCATATATAAGTAGATCATGTTTTTCTGTTCCATAATGTGGATCTGGAAAATGTCGCCCCAGTTATAACGGGCAGTTTCTTTCTGACTTCTGACCTGGAAAGAAGCCGGCTGAAATACGACCGTGTAAAAGTACTTTGGTGTGTCGGACAATCCGTACTGTTCGGAGATGCGGTTTACGCTAATAAAGAAACGTAAGTAGCGGCTGACAAAAAGGTAGACAGAGGCAATCGTAAATACCCATCCAAGAATCGGACCGTTAATGTGAAAATTGACCAGTCCGAATGCCAGGATCAACAGGCACCAGAACAGATGGAGTAAGAGATCCTTTTTCTTGCCAAGTACATGAAAGGTCATATAGTTACGGTATTGCTTTTCAGTAAGGTTACATGTGACTTTGATATCGTTCATAATTTTCTCCTTTACGTATTTTTTTACATCTCCATTATTATAATAGACGTTAAAAAAAAGGTAAACAAGAAAAAATATTTTATCAAAAAAGACAATAGAAAGAGAAAAAACTGCGGAGTTTATCAATAAATATGATAAAAAACAATATAATAATATTGTTTTATTATAAAAAAATAAAAAAGAAGAAGTGAGGTATGAGAAATGAAAAAGGCAGTAGTTACAGCACTGGCATTTGGAACACTTTTATCCATGGGTGCAATCAGTGCAATGGCAGCAGAACCGGAGATGACATTTAAGTATGCGGAACTTAACAGTGATGACAACATCAACGCCAGAGTTGGTTATAAGTTTGCAGAATACGTAAATGAATTATCAGAAGGACGTATTGAGATCGAAGTTTACACAGCAGCTACACTGGGACAGGAAGTTGAATGTCTGAATGCTCTTCAGATGGGTGGCGGAACAGTTGACTTCTACAGAGGAAATACAAACTCTCTGTCTGACTATGGTTTCAGAAAACTGAACATGTTCGGTCTTCCATATATCTTCACAAGCCGTGACAATATGTGGAAAGTACTTGATTCCGAAGAAATCGGACAGGCATTCATGGACGAAGGTGTTGAAGTAGGTGCCGGTATGGTTGGTATTACATACACAGATGAAGGCGCACGTAATACATTTACTTCTATGGAAATTTCCAGCATTGCTGACCTGAAGGGCAAAAAGATCCGTGTACCAGAGACTACTCTGATGATGGATACCATGACAGCTCTTGGTGCAGAACCTACACCTATCGCATACAGCGAACTTTACAGCTCCATCCAGACAGGCGTCGTTGACGGTGGAGAAAACGGATACCCAGGATATGACAGCAACAAATTCTATGAAGTAGCTCCTTACTACCTGCTTGATGGACATACATTCAGCCCTGGAATCATCCTTATGGCAGAAGCAAAATGGAATCAGTTAAGTGAAGAAGATCAGGCAATCCTCAGAGAAGCTGGAAAGAAAGCTTCTGAATGGAACAAAGAACAGATCGAAGCGGAAGAAGCAGAACTGAGAAAAGGTCTGGAAGAAAAAGGCGTTACTATCATCGACGTACCGGCAGAAGACCTTGCAGCAGCTCAGGAAGCTTGCCAGCCTGTATGGGCTCAGTACACAGAAGGCCTGGAAGATGAACTTCAGCAGATCCAGGATCTTCAGCAGTAATTCTGATATTGTTTGATATCTGAAATTTGAATCAGTGATAAAGGGGAAGAGAAGTGACATCAGATGGGAGTCAGTCTCCAATCTGATACAGCCTCAGACAGGATTCTCTTCCCCTGTTTATGGGTTAAAGTAGAAAGGAAAAGATTATGAGAAAATTTTATGATACCATTTACTGGATATTCATGACATTTTGTAAACTGATCTTTATTGCTTCCATCTGTATTACAGCTTACGTTGTATTTATGCGTTTCGTAATGAGTAAGACTCCTCGCTGGGGTGAGCAGTCTATCCTGCTTTGCATGGTTTATATGGCAATGATCAGTGCCAGTCTTGCAATTCGTACAGATAAGCATCTGAGAGTAGTTATGATTCAGTATGTATTCCCATCCCACATGCGCGAAAAGGTTATGGGTGTTTTACACGGACTTAGTGAAATTTGTATCTTCCTGTTCAGTTTATTTATGATCGTTTATGGTGCACAGTTTACACAGCTGATGTCAAAAAGTTTACTTTCCGGTATTCCGATTGCAAAAGCATGGCTGTACGCATCAGTTCCTGTTGCAGGCGTCTGCATGCTTCTGATGCAGAGTGAGCTGTTTTTTCTGTTTATTATGAAGATGATGAAGTATCCGGTAAAAGGATACTATGATTATAAGGTGAATCCACCTGAAGTTTTAGATCAGGAGGTTGAAAAGTAATGAATGAAACAACCGCTATTATCATTTTAATTGTATTGTTTTTCCTGTTTATTGCACTTAGTTTTCCAATTGCATATGCAATCGGTATTGCATCTGTAGTAGGTATGATTTATATGCAGCTGAATCTTCAGCAGGTCGTTCAGCTGATGGTAAAAGGTGTATTTAGTTTCTCTCTGATGGCTGTTCCATTCTTCATCCTGGCCGGTGAGCTAATGGGGGAAGGCGGTATATCGGATAAGCTGATCGATTTATCTAATGCACTGGTTGGATGGATGCGTGGTGGTCTGGCAATGGTTAATATCGTGGCTTCCATGTTCTTCGGTGGTATCTCCGGATCTTCCGCAGCAGACTGTGCATCTCTTGGTACGATCCTGATCCCTATGATGATCGACCAGGGATATGATGATGACTTTTCAGCAAACGTAACGATGACATCTTCCGTACAGGGTATCCTGATCCCGCCTAGCCACAATATGGTTATTTATGCAACCGTTGCAGGAAGTGTATCTGTAGGACGTCTGTTCATTGCAGGTTATATGCCTGGTATTCTTCTTGGACTTGCACTGATGATTTACAGTTATGTTATTTCTGTAAAGAAACAGTATCCAAAGGGAGATGCATTTAACCTGAAACATTGTATTAAGAGCTTTATCAGTGCCATCTGGGGTCTGATGACTGTCTTGATCGTAGTAGTAGGCGTAGTTGCCGGTATCTTTACTGCAACAGAATCTGCAGCGATCGCCGTTGTATGGGCTATCATCTGTGGAGCATTTATCTATAAGAAACTGACTCTGAAAGGTTTCTGGCAGGTTCTGGAACGTGCTTTAAATACACTGGCAATTGTTCTGATTCTGATTGCTACTTCCAGTGCGTTCTCCTGGTGTCTGACATACTTAAAAGTACCTCAGATCATTTCAGATGCAATCCTTGGTATCACAGATAACAAGTATCTGATTCTTCTGCTGATGAATATCATCATGCTGATCTTTGGTACTATGATGGATATGAGCTGTAATATCCTTCTTCTTACACCGATTTTGCTCCCAATCGCACAGCAGATCGGCGTAGACCCGGTTCAGTTTGGATGTATCATGATCCTGAACCTTGGTATTGGTCTGGTAACTCCTCCTGTAGGATCCACCCTGTTCATTGGTTCTGCTATTTCAAAGGTACCGATTGAACGTCTTGGAAAGACCTTGCTGCCATTCTTCGCAGTAATGCTTGCTGTTCTGGCAATCGTTACCTACTGGCCGGCATTTACCATGACAATTACAAATATGATCATGCCAGTTATGGCAGGTTAAGAGAAAATATAAGAAAGGCTATTTCACAAAAGTGGAGTGGCCTTTTTTGCCGTTTTTGTATAATATAAATGAAAGTAGAATATGAAATTTGGCAATCTTTTCACGAAGATATATTTGACATTTGTGGATGGACAGTGTAGACTTATAAATGTAAGCACTTACAATATTGATGAATCATAGCCTAAATGCATAATTATGTATGTAAAATAGTACGAAATTGCCGGATTTTAGGGTTTGATTTACCACATGTTTCAGTGTATAGTAAATTTGTAGGACATCGTATCTGTTCCGTACTTTCACAGTGAGGACAGAACAGTTACGAAAATATGACACGTCTCTGAAATTCGATTTTTTGGGGACAGCAAATAAAAAGGAGAGAAAGAAAATGAGTATTGCAGAACAGTTTGCAGCACTGGGTGTCGTACCAGTAGTAGTATTGAATGATGTAAAGGATGCAGAGCCACTGGCAGATGCACTGGTAAAAGGCGGACTTCCTTGTGCAGAGGTAACATTCCGTACAGACGCAGCAGAAGAATCCATCCGTATCATGGCACAGAAATATCCGGATATGTTAGTTGGAGCAGGCACAGTTCTGACCATTGAACAGGTTGACAGAGCAGTAAATGCAGGAGCAAAATTTATCGTTAGCCCTGGATTTGATCCGGAAGTAGTAGATTACTGTATCGAAAAGCAGATCCCGATCTTCCCTGGTATCATTACTCCTTCCGAAGCAGCACAGGCTGTGAAGAGAGGACTGAAGGTTGTAAAATTCTTCCCTGCAGAACAGTTCGGTGGAGTTGCTACAATTAAAGCAATGGCAGCACCATATACTACATTAAAATTCATGCCGACAGGCGGTGTCAGCTTAAAGAACCTGAAAGATTACTTAAGCTGTGACAAGATCCTTTGCTGTGGCGGAAGCTGGATGGTAAAAGGTGATCTGGTAAAAGCAGGCGAGTTTGACAAGATTGCGCAGATGGCAAAAGAAGCTGTTGAGCTGGCAAAAGAGATCAGAGGATAATCATTTTTAAATAAATTTTAATTAGGAGAAAAGAAGAATGAATTTAAATGTAAGACCAAAAAGCGAATGTAAGTTTGACGCAGTTTCTCTTGGAGAAGTAATGCTTCGTCTTGATCCGGGCGAAGGAAGAATCCGTACAGCAAGATCTTTCCGTGCATGGGAAGGCGGCGGAGAATATAACGTAATCCGTGGTTTAAGAAAATGTTTCAAGATGGATACTGCAGTGATCACAGCATTTGCTAACAACGAAGTAGGTATGCTGATGGAAGACTTCATCTGCCAGGGTGGTGTAGATACATCCCTGATCAAATGGATGCCTACAGACGGTATCGGAAGAATCTGCAGAAACGGTATCAACTTCACAGAAAGAGGATTTGGTATCCGTGGAGCAGTAGGATGCTCTGACCGTGCGAACACTGCTATCTCCAAAGCTACACCGGAAGATTTCGATTTCGATTACATCTTCGGTGAACTGGGAGTTCGCTGGCTGCACACAGGCGGAATCTACGCTGCTATTTCTGAGCAGACATGTGAGACCGTTCTGGCTGCAATCAAGACTGCAAAGAAATACGGAACCATCGTATCTTACGACCTGAACTACCGTCCATCCATGTGGAGCGCTATCGGAGGACAGGCTAAGGCTCAGGAAGTAAATAAAGAAATTGCAAAATACGTTGACGTTATGATCGGTAACGAAGAAGACTTTACTGCATGCCTTGGATTTGAGATCGAAGGAAATGATGCAAACCTGAAAGAACTGAATCTGGAAGGTTACAAGAAGATGATCAACGAAGCAGCAAAGACATATCCGAACTTCAAAGCAGTTGCAACTACACTTCGTACAGTTAAGACTGCTACTGTAAATGACTGGAGCGCAATCTGCTGGGCAGATGGAGAAATCTACAAAGCAAAAGACTACAAGGGACTGGAAATCATGGACCGTGTAGGTGGTGGAGACTCTTTCGCATCAGGTCTGGTATACGGACTGATGACTACAGAGAACGCTGAACTGGCTGTAAACTATGGTGCAGCACATGGCGCACTTGCTATGACCACACCTGGTGATACCACAATGGCAAGCAAGAAAGAAGTAGAAGCTATTATGGGCGGAGCTGGCGCAAGAGTACAGAGATAAAAAAACTGAATCATAGAGAACTGCCGCAGAGCAGAGGAGAAAGATACGTGATGTAATCTGATATCCACTGCCTGCGGCAGTTTTTTTTCAATACGCTTTTGTGTATTTTTCATGAAAGCGCTTACACATTTTTGGTAATTATTTTTTTTCTTTCTATTTGACATTTGATGGGAGAAATAGTAGACTAAATGTAAGCACTTACATAGATAGAACAGATGCTGAACATGAAGCAGAAATGCTATGTAAATATTACAAAGATCACAGGAGGAACAGAACATGAAAGCATTTATGGACAAGGATTTTCTGCTGAGCACACCGACAGCACAGAAGCTGTATCATGACTTCGCAGAAAATACACCGATTCTGGATTATCATTGCCATATTAATCCAAAGGAGATCGCAGAAGACAGAAAGTTTGAGAACATCACACAGGTATGGCTGGGTGGCGATCACTACAAATGGCGTCAGATGAGATCCAACGGAATTGATGAATATTATATTACCGGTGGTGCAAGTGACCGTGAAAAGTTCCAGAAATGGGCTGAAACTCTGGAAAAAGCAATCGGTAATCCACTGTATCACTGGAGTCATCTGGAACTGAGAAAGTATTTCGGTTATGAAGGATATTTAAACGGTGAGACAGCAGAAGAAGTATGGAATCTGTGTAATGCGAAGCTTCAGGAAGATTCTATGACAGTACGTAATCTGATTAAGCAGTCCAATGTAAAACTGATCTGTACCACAGACGATCCTGTTGATTCTCTGGAATGGCATAAAGTCATCGCAGATGATAAGACTTTTGATGTGCAGGTACTGCCGGCATGGAGACCTGACAAGGCCATGAATCTGGAAAAACCAGAATATCTGGATTACCTGAAGACTTTAAGCGAAGTCAGCGGTGTAGAAGTAAAGAGCTTCAAAGACCTGATGAAAGCACTGTCTCTTCGTATGGATTTCTTCGCATCTATGGGATGTTGTGTATCTGACCACGCACTGGAATATGTAATGTATGCTCCTGCTTCTGAAGAAGAGATCGAAAAGATCTTCGCAGACAGACTGAATGGCGGCAGCGTATCCAGAGAAGATGAGATGAAGTTCAAGACTGCATTCATGACAGCAGTTGGAAAAGAATACCATAAACGCAACTGGATCATGCAGCTTCATTATGGATGCAAGCGTGATAACAACGTATTCCGTTATAATCAGCTGGGACCAGATACAGGATTTGACTGCATTAACAACTACGCACCAAGCGCACAGATGGCAGACTTCCTGAACGCATTAAGCTCTACAGATGAATTGCCAAAGACCATTCTGTATTCTCTGAACCCGAATGACAACGAATCCATCGGAACGATTCTTGGATGTTTCCAGGGACCGGAAGTTGCCGGAAAGATTCAGCAGGGCAGCGCATGGTGGTTCAATGATCACAAAGTAGGTATGATGAACCAGATGATTTCTCTGGCAAATCTTGGACTGCTCAGCAACTTTGTAGGTATGCTGACAGACTCCAGAAGTTTCCTGTCTTACACCAGACATGAATATTTCCGCCGCATTCTCTGCGAACTGATCGGTGGATGGGTAGAAAACGGTGAATATCCGGATGACTACAAGGCACTGGAGAAGATTGTAAAAGGAATTTTCTTCAACAATGCAGTAAATTATTTTGGTTTCGATCTGAAAACAGTGTAACCGAATCAAGTAAGTCCCCTGCTTCCATTGCGAAAAGCAATAAGCAGTGGGTGGGGACTTGCTTGTATCAGGAGGAGTGCAAGCTCCTTCTGATAAACTGCGGAGCAGTTATTCGGTTATGAGCAAGTAGCGAAGCGGATTGCGAATATCCGCTTGACTCGATCAAAGGGTATTATAAGGAAAAGGAGAAGAGAACAATGGAAAAGTTAAATTATGAAGTCCTGGAAAAGTCTGGATATGACGGATATGTATTAAAAGATGCACCGGTAAAGGTAATGCAGTTCGGAGAAGGTAACTTCCTTCGTGCATTCGTAGATTACTGGTTTGACCTTGCCAATGAAAAAGCAGACTGGAATGGTAAATGCTGTCTGGTACAGCCAATTGCTCCAGGTCTTGCAAAGATGATCAACGAACAGGAAGGTCTGTACACACTGTACCTTCGCGGAAGCGAAAACGGACAGAAGGTTGACGCTAAGCGTGTCATCTCCAGCGTAAAGAACTGCCTGAACCCATACGAAGCAGCAGATTTTGATGCGATGATGGAAGTAGCAGCAAGTGATGATCTGGAAATCATTGTTTCTAATACAACAGAAGCAGGTATCCAGTACGATCCATCCTGCCAGCTGAACGATCAGCCAGCATCCAGCTTCCCTGGAAAACTGACACAGGTACTGTATCATCGTTATAAAGCAGGCAAAAAAGGTATCATTATGCTTGCCTGTGAGCTGATCGATAACAACGGAAAAGAACTGCTGAAATGTGTAAATCAGTACATTGATCAGTGGGGACTGGAAGATGGATTCAAGAAATACGTAAATGAAGAATGTACTTTCTGCGGATCTCTGGTTGACCGTATCGTACCAGGACGTATCCGTGATGAAAAAGAAGTAGCAGAACTGGAACAGAAACATGGTTATGCTGACCCACTGCTGGATGTAGGTGAAGTATTCGGTGTATGGGTAATCGAAGGAGATCCAAAGCTGAATGATGTACTTCCATTCAAGAAAGCAGGACTGGAAGATAAAGTATTTGTAGTACCAGATATGAGCCCATACAAGAAAAGAAAAGTACGTATCCTGAACGGTGCACATACCGGATTTGTTCTGGGTGCTTACCTGGCTGGAGAAAATATCGTACGTGACTGTATGCAGGATGAGACGATCAAAGGTTTCATGAACAAGATGCTGTATGATGAAGTTATCCCTACTCTGCCACTGGATAAGCAGGATCTGCTGAACTTTGCAGCAGCAGTTTCAGACCGTTTCAACAACCCGTTTGTAAACCATGAACTGATGAGCATTTCCCTGAACTCTACTTCTAAGTGGAAAGCAAGAAATATGCCGTCCTTCTTGGAATACATCAAAGAAAAAGGGGAACTGCCTGTATGCCTGACCATGTCACTGGCAGCATACATTGCATTCTACAGCAATGACATTCAGTCTCTGACAGATGCAGGTCTGGTATGCAAACGTCCTGCTGGAAATGAATACACAGTAAGTGATGACCGCTGGGCACTGGAATTCTACTATGAGCACAGAAATGACAGCGCAGAAGAGCTGGTACACGCTGTACTGACCAACGAAAAGATGTGGGATCAGGATCTGACCCAGATCAAAGACCTGGAAGCAACTGTAGTAGCTGACCTGAAGAAGATCCGTGAGGAAGGAGCAAAGGCTGCTTACGCAAGCTGCCTGTAAGAAAAGGTATGAAAACAATTCAGATTAATCCACTTGATAATGTGGCAGTAGCACTGGCTCCGATTGCAAAGGGAGAAAGTATTACTGCAGGTGAATATACTGTAATTGCAGCGGAAGATATTCCACAGGGACATAAGATCGCTCTGAAAAAGATCGCGAAAGATACCAATGTAGTGAAATATGGTTTCCCGATCGGACATGCGACAGAAGAGATCGAAGTAGGTAACTGGGTACACAGCCACAATATGGCTACGAATCTGGAGGGTGAAGTAGAATATACTTACCAGCCGGCGATTACACCGGTAACACCGGTAGAACCGGAGACTTTCAATGGTTTCCGCAGAAAAGACGGCAGAGCAGCGATCCGTAACGAGATCTGGATTATCCCGACGGTAGGATGCGTAAATGACGTGGCAAAACGTATGGTATCTCTGAACCAGGATCTGGTTCAGGGCACCATCGATGGCCTGTATACGTTCGACCATCCATTTGGATGCAGCCAGACCGGTGCAGATCATGCACAGACCAGAAAGCTTCTGGCAGCGCTTGTTCGTCATCCAAATGCGGCAGCTGTGCTGGTACTGAGCCTTGGATGTGAGAACCTGACACATGAACAGTTCCTGGAAGAACTGGGCGATTACGATCATGACAGAGTAAAATTCCTTACCTGTCAGGAAGTAGAAGATGAATTCGAAGCCGGAAGAAAGCTTCTGGAAGAATGTGCGGCATATGCCGGACAGTTCAAGAGAGAAGCGATTCCGGTAAGCGAACTGGTAATCGGTATGAAGTGTGGAGGGTCCGATGGACTTTCCGGTATTACTGCAAACCCTACCGTAGGACGTTTCAGTGATATGATGGTAGCAAGAGGCGGATCAACTGTACTCACAGAAGTACCGGAAATGTTTGGTGCAGAAGGATTCCTGATGAATCGCTGTATCAATACAGAGATCTTTGACAAAGCAGTTGACATGATCAACGGATTTAAGAATTACTTTATCAGTCATCATGAAGTAGTATATGACAATCCAAGCCCTGGAAATCGTCAGGGTGGTATCACTACACTGGAAGACAAGTCCTGTGGATGCGTACAGAAGGGCGGAAGCGCACCGATTATGGACGTAATCGGCTATGGTGACCCGGTAGTGACCAAGGGACTGAATATGCTGTACGGACCGGGAAATGATCTGGTATCTGCAACCGCAATGACAGCAGCAGGAGCACACATGATCCTGTTTACCACAGGACGTGGAACACCATTTGGTGCACCGGCTCCTACGTTGAAGCTGGCAACCAACAGTCAGCTGGCTGGTAAAAAGCAGGGCTGGATCGACTTTAATGCAGGTTCTATTGTAGACGGAGAATCCATTGACGATGCAGCAAAACGTCTTATGGAGCTGGTAATCGAGACTGCCAATGGTAAAGAAACCCAGGCAGAACGTCGTGGATACAGAGGCATTTCTATCTTTAAAGATGGTGTGGTATTATAAGACGGAAAAAATGTAAAATCAGGGGCAACGAATTTGCCCCTGATTTTGGTGCCTGTAAACGGAGGTACAAAAAGGGGGTATTACATGAATATTTATGACATTTCAGAAAAGGCCGGGGTATCGATTGCAACGGTATCCCGAGTGCTGAACGGGAACAGTAAGGTCAGCGAGAAGACCAGACAGAAGATACTGGCGGTGATGGAAGAAACCGGATACCAGCCAAATGTATTTGCCAGAGGACTGGGACTGAATACCATGAATACGATTGGTGTGATGTGTGCGGACAGTTCGGATATTGTACTGGCTTCAGCAGTTTATGATGTTGAGCAGGAATTGCATAAATATCAGTATGATGTTTTATTGTGCTGTACCGGATATGAGGCAAAGGAAAAGGCTAAATATATGAACCTGCTCCTTTCCAAGCGAGTGGATGCATTGATTTTAGTAGGCTCCAGTTTTATTGAGAAAAATATGGAAAAGAATCAGTATATCATAGATGCGGCAAAAGAAGTGCCGGTCATGCTGGTAAATGCTTATCTGGATGCATCAAATGTATATTGTGCAGTCTGTGATGACCGGGAGATGATGCGGTGTGCAACAGAAAAATTTCTTGCACAGAAACGGGAAATTTTATATTTGTACCGTTCACTTTCCTATAGCGGAAGACAGAAAATACAGGGAATAAAAGATGCGTATACGCAGTGTGGACGAAAGCTGCGAAAAGACCAGATTGTGCTTATGAAGGACAGTAGTATCGAAGATACAAAAAGATTTTTGCAGGAGCGGTGGGAGCAGGGGAAAACCTGGGATGTGATTATGGCATCAGACGATGAACTGGCGGTAGGCGCATGCAAGTTTGCAAAAGTACAGGGACTGAAGGTACCGCAGGATATGCAGATTCTGGGATATAACAATTCCAAGATCAGCATATGCAGTGAACCGGAGATCAGTACGATGGATAATCATATGCGCGAGGCAGGGAGTCTGGCAGTAGATTTGTTGATGAAGATACTGAAAAAAGAAATAGTCAGTCAGAAAACGGTGGTAAAAGGCGAAATAGTGCCAAGAGATACCTCTGCCGATTTGTAAGAAAGAAGAAAGGGCGCACATGATAAAAGCTGTCATGTGTGCCCTTTTTCTATGAATGCATCATTTTTTTGGATAGAATACGTAGTTATCTGTTTCACTTAAAGAAGCCTGTGATACAGTGATTTCCGTTCTTCCTGACAGATCAGCATTTGCCACAACCAGTGTATTGGGATCCAGATACAGGGTATCACAGGAAGTTCCATTGACATGAACGGTACTGTAACGGGTAAAATTATTACCACGGACAATCAGAACATGATCCTTGGTATAGTTCACAGCCTCGATGGTAATCGGGAAAAATCCCATTTGCAGATGTGTAGGAACGAATGGATTTTCTCCGTTATAGGTGATTCTGTCACCATAGAGTACATCGTATTCCAGTTCTTTCAGACCATTCAGATAATCTTCTTCCGTGATCTCACCATTTCGCAGCTGACGGCCGGAATTCTGATGGTAGGCATTTATAGCACCGTCTGGAACTTCCAGGGCACTAAGAAGCGTAGAACCTATCTCATAAGCCTGCATATCCTGGTTGTCGAACGTCAGACCAGCGTTGTTCCAGATAAAATATTCGGTATCGTAAATAGTACCTGTGGCAAGCATATCATCCGTCAGACTCAGACTTGGACAGTGATCGCCATACATTACCAGAATCGTAGGTTCTTTACGTTCGCTGAGCATATGAACCAGATCCCCGATAAACTGATCCATTTCATAAAGCTGATTTACATAATAGCTTAACTGATTCAGATACCCTTCATCCGTGATCGTGTCACTGGAGAGGGTAACATGGTGAGAATATCTGACACTGGAATCGGAAGGGTAGCTTCCATGTCCCTGAACAGACACCGTGAAGACAAAGTCCTGATCCTCGGTGGAATCCAGAGCAGTTTTGATTTCGTCGGTAAGAACAGAGTCCTTTACCCAGTCCAGAGGCGTATAGCTGTCTGGCCACATATACTCCACGGAGGTGAAAGTATCAAATCCCAGATTTGGATAAACAAGATTCCGGTCATAGAAGCTGCCGGTATTATTGTGGATGGCAAAAGAGTGATATCCGTAAGGCTTCAGGTTGTAGGCCAGGGATTCACAGGCAGTTTCTTTTACAATCGTCTTATATGGATATTCCCCAATACCGAAATCATCGATATTCATGCCGGTAAGGACTTCGAATTCGGAGTTTACCGTGCCGGCACCGACTACCGGCATACTAAACGCACCGGAGGGCCATTCCTCCATAATTCTGGTCAGGTTTGGAAGCGGGTTACTGGAAAATTTGATATCCTTCAGTCGATTTACATTGAAAAAAGATTCCAGCTGTACAATGATCACATTTGGTTTGCGCGAAGTATAGGTGGCGATCTCATCAGATGGCAGAGAATCATAGTTCTCCGTCAGCTGTTCCATAGCTTCTTCAGAATAATCGCTTGGCTTGCTGATTCCGGTATCAATCAGGCTTGCGCCAAAGCAGTAAATAAATCCATTTTTCAGATAGGACTGCGAGAGTTCACGAAAAGCGGTCTCCAGAAGTCCGGCAGATTGTCCGATTAAAATGGCACCCCAGGTCAACAGCAGTGAAGCGAGAATAATCGGAATAGAATGGATATATTTCGGCTTTTTTTCTGCCCTTGGAGTTTTTAAAAAGAACAGAATAAACAAAATAAGCACAGCAGCGATAAGAATACCGATGGCAATATACTGCAGAGTGTTCAGATATTTGGCAGCGACATCCAGTCCGTCCTTTACCAGAAGCAGGTCACTGTTGGTAAAAGGTGTTACTCGGAAAAACAGCAGCACAAAGTTCACAATACCTCCGATCAGCCAGAACAGACTGATCAGAATAATCACACCGATTCGTTTCCGGAAAACCAGGGCGAAGGTAAAGGATGCTGACACAATCATGACATTGATCAGATAGGAGTATGGATGAAAAATAATAAACTGAAACCCACCGATCACGGAATGATATGCCATGCATTCGATCAGAAAGACCAGAACAAGAGGCAGCACCAGATAGCAGAGAAGATAGCCGTCTGAAACAGACTCATTCTGATATTTATAAAACAGTGCGGTTAATTTGCCTCTGGCAGAGGTGTCACGGTTTTTGGTGTGGAAAAGTTTTTTTCTCTGTTTAAAGTGTCTGATAAGTTTTTTCATAAATATCTAACCTTATAAAATCGTATACTACATGTTTATAAGTTGCTAAAAATGGTACATGTATTTTTTACGACAGAAATACATGTTTGTCAACACATGATGGCAAAAATCTGATATACTATATCTGATTACAGTGTGACAGTGCTAAACAGGATACATGTTAAGTGATCAGATTTTCAAGGAAACAGAAAAGAGGATGATAATGCAGGCAGCATGTGATACCTGTGCCTATTACAGTTATGATGAAGAGTATGAGTGCTATATCTGTGATATGGATCTGGACGAGGATGAACTGGTCCGGTTTCTCTCAGATACACATTACCAGTGTCCCTACTATCGAAACGGGGATGAATATGCGGTAGTACGAAAACAAATTTAAGCCCCCTATTTTAATAGGAAGTAATAGTGCATAATTTATAAAAACTTTAGAAAAAATAATTGTGGATTAGTTATAAAAGTGTTTGAAAATTAACAAAGCATGTGATAGACTCAATCTATGCGAAGAAGGTGGTGAGAACATGGTAGCTGAGACAATCAAAAAAGTGCAGGAAGCAGAAGGCAAGGCAGATACAATTGCAAAAGAATGCCGACAGCAATGCACAGACATGGTAGAGCAGGCAAAAAAGGATGCCCTGACACTGAAGGAAGCCAGACTTCAGGAAGCGAAGGATAAAGCCGGAGCAGCCATGGAAGCTTCAAAGAAAGAAGCAGAAAAATTTATGGAATCTGTAGAAGCAGATATCCAGAAAGAGATTGCTGCATTAAAAACACTTGCAGCAGGAAAAGAAGCACAGGCAACGGAAGCTGTCATTGCGGCTCTGTTTTGAGTGCTCATTTTTTTATTTATGTGAGCAACGAGCCAAAGCCGTGCATGCACGAGACCTTGGTGATTGCGCAATAACTTGAGAAACTCACAGAGTGTGATTCTCATAGTTAAAAAATTAGAGAAAAGGAGGGATGCGGATATGGCAGTTATGCAGATGCAGAGATTCAGTATCTGCGCACTGAAAAAAGACCGTAAAGCTATTCTGGAAGAACTTCAGATTCTGGGTATTGCAGAGATTGACAATTCAGTAATCGAAAATTCTGAAATGGAAAAAATGAATACGGCGGACAGACGTCAGATTTATGAAAAGCATGCTGTCCTGGCAGAACATGCACTTTCAGTACTGCAGAAGTATGTCCCGGAAAAAACTTCCATGTTCAGTTCACTGGAAGGAAAGCCGTTGATAAACAAAACGGATTTCGAACAGATCCGGGCACACCGGAAGAGACTTCTGACGACTGCAGATGACCTGATGGATCTGAGCAAAAGAATTTCAGAGAACAGCGCCAATGTGGCTAAGCTGGAGAACCAGATTGAATCGCTTGTTCCATGGATGAATCTGGACGTTCCGATGAATTATCGTGGAACGGCAGAGACAGCTATGATACTCGGTACTATGCCAAAGCCGATGACGGTAGAGGAGATTCGTACAGAAGTGGCAAAAAGTCAGCCAGATCTGGAAGCCTATGATCTGGAAGTTCTTTCATCTGATAAGGATATGACTTATCTGACAGCAATGTGTCTGAAGAAAGACGTGCCTGCGCTGGAAGATGCGCTTCGGGCCGCAGGTTTTGCAAGACCGTCACAGGTATCCGGAAAGGTACCTTCCCAGTGGAAGAATGAACTGGAGAAGGAGATTGAAAGATTAAAGGCCGACAGTGTGGAGGCTGAGGAGAAGATCAAATCTTACGAAGGAAACAGAGAGGAACTGAAAGAAGTTTCTGATTATTATCGTCTTCGTGCAGATAAGTATCAGATTCTCGGGCAGATTCCACAGACCAGGCAGACTTTTGTCATCAGTGGTTATGTTCCGGAAGAATCTGCAAGAATTCTGGAGGAAAAGATTGCGAGAGTATATGACTGTTCCCTGGAATTTGAGGAGATTGGTGAGGACGAAGAACCACCGGTATTGTTAAAGAACAATAAGATTTCCCGTTCTGTGGAAGGTGTCCTGGAATCTTACGGACTTCCGCATAAAGGAGAAGTTGATCCGACGACAGTCATGTCAGTATTTTATATTGTATTATTTGGAATGATGCTGTCAGATGCGGCATACGGATTATTGATTTCAGTTGCATGCTTTATTGTTCTGAAGAAATTTCCTCGTATGTCAGACAGTATGAACAAGTCATTACATTTATTTGGTTATTGTGGTATTTCCACATTTGTCTGGGGTGTACTCTTTGGAGGATACTTCGGAGATGTTATCGATGTGGCAGCCAGAACATTCTTCGGAAGAACCGCAACTACATCGGTGATTCCTGCTCTGTGGTTTGTTCCACTGAACAATCCAATGAAGCTTCTGGTATTTTCACTGGGAGTTGGTGTGGTACATCTGTTCTTTGGACTTGGTCTGAAAGGATACAGTTATCTGAAGAGTAAAGATGTGGCAGGATTTATCTGTGATGTGGTATTCTGGTATATGCTTTTGATCGGACTGATTTTGATGCTGATACCATCCAGTCTGTTTGCATCTATTGCACAGACACAGGTAACATTTTCACCGTTTATGAACACGCTGGCAAAAGCACTGGCCATTATCGGAGCGCTTGGACTGTTGTTCTTTGCGGCGAGAGACAAGAAAAATATTGGACTGAGACTGGCACTTGGAGCTTATGAGCTCTACAATATTACCGGCTGGCTCAGTGATGTACTTTCTTACTCCAGACTTCTGGCACTGGGACTGGCAACCGGTGTTATCGCATCTGTAGTCAATCAGATGGGAAGTATGTTTGGCGGAGGGGTGCTGGGAGCAATTCTGTTTATCCTGGTATTCATTGTCGGACACACATTAAATCTTGGTATCAACCTTTTAGGTGCCTATGTGCACACGAACCGTCTTCAGTTTGTAGAATTC
Source organism: uncultured Marvinbryantia sp. (assembly GCA_934394985.1). Taxonomy (GTDB): domain Bacteria; phylum Bacillota; class Clostridia; order Lachnospirales; family Lachnospiraceae; genus Marvinbryantia. The sequence continues at coordinate 2,528 of CAKRRF010000009.1, read as the reverse complement.
TTTGGAAAGTTCTACGAAGGCGGAGGAAAACCTTTTGAACCATTTAAAGAAAATACAAAATATGTAGAAATCAAGGAGGATTAAAGGAATGAGTTTAGGAGTTGTTTTTGCATTATTAGGAGCAGCATTGGCTGTTATTCTCGCAGGTATGGGTTCTGCTTATGGTGTAGGTGTAGCTGGTCAGGCTGCTTCCGGTGTAGTTGCTGAAGATCCTTCACAGTTTGCAAAAGTTCTGATCTTACAGCTGCTTCCTGGTACACAGGGTATTTACGGTCTGCTGGTAGCATTTATTACTTTATCTCAGATTGGTCTGCTCGGCGGATCTATCCCGGCAATAGATATCCCTACCGGTCTTATGATTCTGGCAGCCTGCTTACCAATCGGTATCGTTGGTCTGGTATCCGGAAGACACCAGGGTAAAACAGCGGTAGCAGCTATCGGTATTGTAGCAAAGAAACCGGATCAGTTCGGTAAAGCAATGCTGTTCCCTGCAATGGTAGAAACATACGCAATCCTGGCACTGCTGATCTCTATCTTAGCTGTCACAAACATCCCAGTATAAGCGACGAACGCAGAGATGGATGCAGAAACTGGACGGCTGCTTGCAGACAGGACAGTTTTCTGTCATACAGCTCTATGTGAGTGCAACGGGAACGAGAGAGCGAAGCTCTCGAGTGCGCGTTCGGAGCGAACGTAGGTGTTTGAAGAGCTGCTTGCAGGCAAAAGAGAGCGAAGCTCTCGAGTGCGCGTTCGGAGCGAACGTAGACGTTTGAAGAGCTGCTTGCAGTCAGGTTTGTTTTCAGATTGGCAGACCCATGTGAGTGCAACGGGAACGAGAGAGCGAAGCTCTCGAGTGCGCGTTCGGAGCGAACGTAAAAAGATAATTTAGAGAAAAGGAGAGCACTAGGAATGACTGGATTAGAAAAAATGATGAACCAGATTCTGGAAGAAGCAAATGCCTCCGCCAACAGTAAGAAAGCTGAAGCAGCAGCGGAAGCTGACCGTATCCGGGCAGCAGCTGAAGCAGAGGCTGAAGCAAAGGCTGCAGAAATTGCACAGAAATCAGCAGCAGATCTTGCAGGATATCAGGAAAGAGTAAAATCTTCTGCAGATCTGAGACGCAGAACAGCGCTGTTAGCTGCAAAGCAGGAACTGATTGCTGAGACCATTCAGAAAGCGTACGAAGTGTTCTGTGCTAAGGATGATGCAGAATATTTTGAGACACTGAAAAAGATGGTAGAAAAATTTGCGGCACCTCAGAAGGGGGAAATCTCACTGAATGCACAGGATCTTGCAAAATTACCTGCAGGATTTGAAAAAGAAGTGGATGAAATTGCAAAGAAAAAGGGCGGTTCACTGGTTCTTTCCAAGTCCCCGGCAGCAGTGGAAAAAGGTTTCATCTTATCTTATGGCGGAATCGAAGAAAACTGCTCCTTCAAAGCAATGTTTGATGCAAAGAAGGATGACTGCCAGGATCTTGTACAGAAAATATTATTTTCCTGAATCGTAACCCAGTAAAGGAGGACTTACATGTCAGATATAGATTTTACCTTTGCGGTTGCGAGAATCCGTGCACTGGAAGTATCACTGCTGAATGCAACTGTGATTGAACAGCTGATAGCCTGCCCGACAGAGCAGAATTGTCTGCAGCTTCTGGCAGAAAAAGGCTGGGGAGACAGTGACACACCTTTAGAGGCAGATGCAATGCTGAACCGGGAGACTGAAAAGACATGGAACACTATAAAAGAAATGGGAATTGATATGTCCGTTTTTGATGTATTGTCCTATCCGAATCAGTTCCATAATCTGAAGGCAGCTATCCGTGAAACCTGCCGGAAGGGAAAACATCCTGGAATTTATTACGAAGACTGTGAGCCATCAGGCGAAGAACTGGAAAAACTTATCGGAGAAAAAGATTTTTCCAGAATGCCTGAATATATGGCAGCAGCGGCACAGGAAGCTTATGAAACCCTGATGCATACCAGAGACGGACAACTGTGTGATGTCATTATTGACAAAGCGACACTGGAAGCAATCTATGCAGCAGGAAAAAAAGCAAAAGCAGGTATTCTGAAAAGCTATGCAGAAGATACCGTTGCAGTTGCTGATATTAAGATTGCTGTACGTTCACAGAAGACCGCAAAGTCATTAGAATTTATGAAAAAGGCTATGGTAGAATGCGACAGCCTGAATATTGATCTGCTGGCAAGAGCTGCACTGAACAGTGTAGATGCCATTTGCGAATATCTGTCAGGCACTGCTTATGCAGGGGGCGCAGAAGCACTGGCGGAATCACCATCCGCATTTGAACGCTGGTGCGATAATAAAATTATTCAGACTATCAAGCCTCAGAAATACAACCCATTTTCCGTAGAACCGCTGGTTGCTTATGTACTGGCAAGGGAAAATGAAATCAAAACGGTAAGAATCATATTATCCGCAAAGGCCAATAACCTGCCGGAAGATTCCATCCGGGAAAGGGTAAGGGAAATGTATGTATAAAATTGCAGTTATGGGTGATTACGACA
>CAKRRF010000008.1 GCA_934394985.1 uncultured Marvinbryantia sp. | reverse complement strand
TCGCAGTCTCTGTGGGATACTTCTGAAAAATCTCCATTGTCATAATGTTTCACATTTCGGATATGCGCAAATGCAATTCGGTCACAATAGGTGCGGATGATATCCGGAACATCGTTGTTCGGATTGGCTCCCAGGGAACCAGAGCAGAGGCAGAGACAGTTGTACTCATCGTCTACCATGGACAAAAAACGCCCTATGGATTCTTTATCTACCAGGAGACGCGGAATGCCAAAGATGTCCCATGGCGGGTCATCCTGATGAATTGCCAGCTTGATGCCTGTCTCATGACACACCGGCATCAGTTGCTCCAGAAAATATTTCAGGTTCTCCCAGAGTTTTTCTTTCGTCACCGGACGATACAATGCAAACAATTCATCCAGCTTCGCCATACGTTCCGGTTCCCATCCGGGGAATGTCATTCCATGAAGATTTTTCAGAATGTACTGTGCCATTTCTTTATAATCATCCTGAATTTTGTCTTTTTCATAATATAAGGCATTGGATCCATCCGGCAAAGGATGAAACAGATCCGTTCTGGTCCAGTCGAAAATCGGCATAAAATTATAGGTCACTACCTTTACGCCAAACTTTGCCAGATTTCTCAGTGTTGTCTTATAATTTTCAATATATTTGTCTCGGGTCGGAAGTCCCACTTTGATATCATCATGTACATTTACACTTTCTACCACATCCATATGGAATCCGTGGCCTTCAATCTGTTTTCTCACCGCTTCAATCTCGTCCACTTCCCAGACCTCGCCTGGCTGCTTGTTATGAAGCGCCCATACCAGTCCCGTCACCCCCGGGATCTGGCGGATCATATCCTGAGTAATGTTATCATTTCCTTCTCCATACCAGCGAAATGTCATCTGCATAAAAAGTTTCCTCCTGTTTATATTCCAATGTATTTTTCTATCTATTGTAACTGCGCAACACTTTTCCCCGGCACCAGTTCCGGTCGAATCACCCCGGAAGAATAGCTGTCTGTCTTTTCAATCAGGCTGATAATCAACTGCACACACAGCATGGCTACCAGCTCTGGCTTGTTGTCGATGGTGGTCAGCTCTGGCTGGCAGATACGGGCATATTCGGAATGATTATATCCTGTCACCGAAATCTGTTCCGGCACCTTGATTCCCCGACTGGTCAACTCCTTTACTGCCCCAACCGCAATCTCATCATTGCCGCATACAATGGCTGTCACCTGTCGATTCTCTTCTATTAGTTGCTGGACGCCACCCCGTCCACCTTCCACAGAGTGCGCCACCTTGATCACTTGTTTCTGCCCACATTCCAGGCCATGCTTTTTCATACTCTGAATAAATCCCGTTTTCTTCTCTCTGGCACTTCCGGTATCCAGATCCATAAAGTAACAGATTTCTTTGTGTCCATTTTCTACCAGATGATCCACTGATAGTCCTATGCCATACTGATCATCTACCAATACCGAATACGAGCGCTCCAGATCCAGCCTTCCGTTTGCCAATACCACCGGAAACGTCTTCAGCATATCCCGGATTCTGGCATCTTTTCCAATTTCATTAAATACAGATCCCACCAGAATAATTCCATCCACATCCTTTTCCATCAAAGACTGCAAATATCGTTCCGTCTCTTTCAATTCTCCTCCGGTATTGCATATGATGGCTTCATAACCACGATGACTCAGTTCCCGCTCAATCGTATATGCGGTTCGCGCATAATGCGGTTCGCGAATATCAATCGTCAGCACAGCTACTGTTCTGGAGGACTTCGTCACCAGATTCCTCGCCGTCGCATTAGGCTTGTAATGATGTGCTTTCAACACTTTTTCCACACGTTCTCTTGTTGCGGCATTCACCTGTTCTCTGTGATTTATCACACGAGAAACTGTAGTAATCGAAACACCCGCTTCTTTCGCAATATCATATATATTCATGCAATTCCTTTCCGCCATACCTGGCTATACTCCATACCCAAATATGTTTTACCACGCATCCACTTACTTTCTTCCATTCCGGGGCAGGATACGCTCCGCTCCCTCCAACACTTTGCTTTGTTCTTGCAGTGTATCACATTTTCTTCCATGTTTCAAGATTTTTATTGAAAACGCTTTCATACTATTCTTCCTAATATTATTTTACATTTTTATGTATTTTTACAGTATTTTATTTTCTTCTCAAAAACAATTGACATATCTGAAATTCGTAATATAATGAAAAATATTGAAAACGCTTTCAATCAGGCAATTCTTTACTCTTGAAGCAAAGAACTTACTTGATTCAGTCAAATTATCAGGAGGTGTACCTATTATGAGAGTCAGATATGAAGATATGATAAAAGAATTTACCAGAGTCCTTGAAAAGAAAGGATTTCCTCCACAGGACGCTGCGGATGCCGCATTGATCTTTGCTCAGAACAGCCTGGCGGGCGTCTATTCTCACGGTCTGAATCGTTTTCCGCGATTCATCAGCTATCTGGAGAAAGGAAGCATTGACCCACTGGCAAAAGCAACCTGTGAAATGAGCATGGGGATTATGGAACGCTGGGACGGACATCTGGGATTCGGACCGTTAAATGCCAAACGTGCCATGGATCGTGCCTGTGAACTGGCCAAGGCAAACGGCGCCGGCATCGTAGCCCTTGGTAATAACAATCACTGGATGCGCGGTGGTACCTATGGATGGCTGGCCGCAGATCACGGATGCATCGGCATCTGCTGGTCTAACACTATGCCAAATATGCCAGCCTGGGGCGGCAAAGATCGGAAAATCGGCAATAATCCTCTGGTCATGTCTGTCCCAAGATCCAATGGAGAACATGTGGTACTGGACTGTGCGGTATCTCAGTTCTCTTATGGAAAAATCGAACAATGTAAACTTCAGGGCACCCAGCTTCCGGTACCGGGCGGATACGATTCTGAAGGAAATCTTTCTACTGATCCGGCTGAAATCGAAAAAACCTGGCGCGTTCTACCAATGGGTTACTGGAAAGGAAGCGGTCTGTCTATTGTCCTTGACCTGATTGCCACTGTGCTCTCCAACGGGAACTCCGTCGCAAAAATCGGAACTTTTGATGACGAAGTAGGCCTGACGCAGATCATGATTGCCATTGATCCTTCCAGATTTAACACAGCAGAAGAAACTGATGCGATCATAGATGCCATCCTTGCTGATGTAAAATCTTCAGAGCCAGTCAAAGAAGGAGGGGCAGTATACTATCCTGGAGAATTGGCCTTACGCAGCATCAAAGAAAATAAAGAACTTGGAATCCCTGTTGTGGAAGAAATCTGGGATGAAGTCTTACATATGTAGAAATTCAGACATCTGCTTCAGAATTATCAGCTACAGCGCTCATCATACCAGAGATCCCCGAAGCATTTAAAATGCTTCGGGGATCTCTTTATACATTGCCCAATGTATTGCACATCACAATACATCCAGCGACTCTATTATTTTGTTTCCTCCACACTTCTCAAATACAATCTTGCCATCAGGTGATGCGGATCCAGTTCCAGTGTTTCTTTCAGATATTCTATTGCTTTTTCGTTATTACCAAGTCCCATGTTACCCAGTCCCATCAGGAAGCAGCAATGTGCACGGTTCTTTCTGGTAAAGTCTTCTTTGAAAATCAGCAGATCCGGGTAGGATACTGCAAAGTAATCCATCTTTACTTTATCGTAAATATGTGCTTCCCCGTAGCTGATCAGCTTGTAGAATCTGGAATTGGATGCTACCAGTGCTCCCAGTTCCCGAAGTGCCATACCCTGGAACATGATCATATCTGCTGGCTGGTCATTGTAGAACATCATGCCGGCTGGTTCGTCTGTACCAGTGCTGGCTGTTGCAAACAATTCTTTCGCTCTGTCTTCATTACCCAGTGCTTTTTCCACCAGTCCAAGATAATAATGAATATGATTGTCCTTGGTTCCTTCCAGTTTGCCTTCTCCCAGGTTTTCCGGATAAACCAGTGCCTTTTCCAGTAATTCTTTTGCACCGGTGAAATCTTCTTTAGCGATCGCTTTCTTTGCCTGCTCCACCAGAGAAGTAGTGTACTGGGTCGTTGCCTTTCCTTCTCCGCCTTCCCATGGATGGAACTTACGGCTCATGAGAAGCTCATATGCTTTTTCATGGTTTCCAACAAAGTTCTGCATGGTAATATATTCAATAAACACATCATCACGCTTTGCAAAAGTCTCCGGATACTTTTCATAAAATGCAATTCGTTCTTCTACGGAATAGCCAAGCTTCTTATATAACTGATCCAGTTCCAGGAAAATACGGGCATCCGCAGTATCCAGGGCAAATGCTTTTTCCAGTACTTCCTTTGCCTTTTCCGGCATATCACTCTGATTGTAATATACCAGAGACAGGTTACGCAGTACAGTCGGATAGGTATCATCCAGCTTCGCAGAAGTCTCCCATGCTTCCTGTGCCTTTTCATACTGGCGTTTGTCATACCAGAGGTTACCAATGTAATAATATGCCTTCGGCAGTTCAGGCTGCAGTTTTGCTGCCAGCTGCAGTACGGTGATATCTTCCAGACGGTTCGGGAAACAGCAATATGGATCGACCGCATCTGCAATCTTCACAGCTGCTTTGGCTTCCTCTTCTCTTCCAAGATCATGCAGGCATGCAGCTCTATAGTAATCAAGCATCGGCCACTGTGCATCACACAGATTCAGGAGTCCAAGTGCTTCTTCGAAGCATCCGCTCTCACAATAATCGATTGCTGCCTGAATAAAGTTCTGCGGAAAGTTACGCATCTGAGCCTTTAAGGCCTGCTCTTTTGCAATTTTTTCGGTGACTTCCGCCAAAAGAACTGCTTCGTAGCCTGATACATAATCAAATGGATCGACGTTTAAGTTCTCTGCAATCCACTGCTTTGCCTCTTCTCTCTTTCCAAGCTTTCTTAAAATCGCTGCCTTCAGTCCCCGTGCTTTGATATTGTGGCTGTTCTTTACCAGACCTTTCTCTATCAGTTCCAGTGCCATTGGAAGAGCACCTTTGCGTGCTGCAATGGCTGCCAGGAAATAGAAGGACATCTCCTGCTGTTCATTGGACCAGGTTGCTTTGAAGAACGCATCATATGCTTCCTCGTAACGTCCCTGATAAAACAGGGTAAGACCCAGATCATAATATGCTTCACTGTTGTATGGATTTGGATTCTTCCAGGTCATACGCTCCAGTGCTTTACGGAAATACTTCTCACTCTCTGTCAGAAGGCCTCGACGTAAAAGCAACATACCATATGCAGTATTCAGGCGGATATCGCCCTCATCTCTCTTCAATCCCTCCAGATAATAATCATCTGGCAAATAGGTAGCATGACGATACTGTTCGATATGTAAACCAGTCAGATACAATTCCTCGCAGGTCTGGATCTCCTTCGGATCCTTAGCCGCCTGTGCCGGTTCCGGAATCTTCGGAATTTCTTCTTTTAAAGGTGTGAAGGATACCAGTTCTCTTCCATCTGCATTCAGCACACGAATTGTCACTTTTGTCTTATCCTCTGCCTGAATCGGCACTTCTGTCTCATATACTTTTACCGGAGACAGGTCTTCCGTTGTCTCCCATACCACATTTCCATTCTGTTCCAGTACAATCTTCGCATTCTTTTCTTCGCCTGTAGTATATACGCACAGATCTGCTTTTCCATCCTGAATCTCCATGTTGACCATGGCATCAATGGTAGCATTCTTTACATAACCCACTTTCTTATATGGCATAAAGTACTGCTTGAAAGTCTTCTCTTCAAACGGTTTTAACCAGGTAAAGTCTGGCTGGTTGTCCGTGTATACACCAGTCATCAACTCAATATATGGACCATCTTCGTCTGTCAGATTGCGGTCCCATGCTTTTCCAAAATCACCGCAGCCCCAGGTCCACTGCTTCTTACCAGGAGAGATATGATGGTCAGCGACATGAAGGATACCAGCTTCTTTTCCGTAATCATATCCGCCCACAAAATCAAAGTCGGACTTTTCAGCCATGTAAGAGGTCGGTACCGGAATATTTTTGTAACGGGAAATATCCACACCTGCACTGTAATCATGTTTATAATATACCCCTGTCGCAATCGGGAACTTGGATACGTCGCGTTTACCATGATCCATTACCGCATGAACATCTGGCGGGAATACAGACTGGGTATTATCATTCACTGCGACTGCAGGGTTTGCCCACCACAGGAATGTCTGTGCCATCGGAGTACGGTTATACAGCTGTCCTCGGATCTCAATGTAAGCCTTATCCGGATATAAGGTAAAGGAAGCGATACCCTTGGTGCCATACATCTGGTCTACATCATTGACCATCACGGTCTTGCTGCCGTCTTCATGTTCGGTTATGGTATAATCCACCGGCTGATAGGTAGTCGGACGGTGATGCTGTGGCCAGTTGAATTCAATACCGCCAGAGATCCATGGACCTGTCAGGCCAACCAGCGCCGGTTTAATCACATGATTATAGTATACAAAATCATAATCGTTGGTCTTATCATAAGCTCTCTGAATTCTTCCACCCAGCTGTGGCAGAACCATAACTTTCAGATACTGATTTTCCAGATACAGAGCTTTCCATACTTTATCATGCTTTGTATCTTCGATTTTTTCAATGACCGGATATGGATATACCCTTCCTGAACTTCCCTGGTATACACGTTTCTCTGAAAAAATTGGATTTTTCTCTGCTGCTCCGATCTCATAGGTAGGGATGACCACGTCTTCTTCCCAGATTTTTACTTCTTCCATAGGAACCTCCTTATATCTTTTTATTGCTTTTCATTTCTTTTTATGTTACTGTCATATCAGAATAGTTAAAATCAAATTCAAAATCTTTGATTAGATCCTTCAGAATTGATTTTATCACGATATGTCTTACGTTCTGTTTTGATTATATCTCACGTATTATATAAAAGTCATTATTTGATTTTGCTTGTGAGTTTAAAAAAATTGCTCTACTTATATTAATAGAAAGGAACTTATTTATGCGTCCGATTGAATATGGTATTTTACCAGATGATTCCGATTACTTTCCCTACCAGCCAAGCACGATTGCTTCTAAGGTCTATCTCTGTCCCGTTGCTCTTGGCCGCTTTCATTACCAGTCCGGTTATCGTCTGAAGCGATCCAGTTATAACAGTTTTCTGCTGATGTATATCGAAAAAGGAAGCTGTCAGGTTTACCATCCGGATCAGATCGGCACCGTTTTACAGGATCAGCTCGTTCTGTTGGATTGTTATTCTCCTCACGAATACGGTTTTTCCGAGGATTCCATGGTCTGCTGGATGCATTTTGACGGTCCACTGGCGCGCAACTATTATGACCTGATCACAGCTTCTCAGGGAAATATCTTTTCCTCTGGCAATCTTTATCCGGTCATCCATGATATGAATAAGATTTTAAGTATGTTCCGTAACTCGGAGCCTATCAAAGAAGCCCGTGTGTCTTCTTATATTACACAAATGCTCACAAGTTTGCTGAATATTCGTTCTGACACCGGCAGCAATTTTTCCCATTCTCAGATTGTGGAGAACTCTCTTGCCTACATCAATGAACACTTTAGTGAACCGCTTTCTCTGGATGCTCTTGCAAAGAACTCCAATATGAGCCCGTTTCATTTTACCAGAGTATTTACTGCCGAGACCGGCTTTACACCACATCAGTATCTGATTGCCACCCGTCTCAATTCTGCCAAGTTTCTGCTTCGTACGCCCGGCATTCCGATCAAAGAGATTGCCTTCAGCTCTGGTTTCAACAGTGAAAGCAGTTTTTGTTCTACCTTTAAAAAATGGGAGCATATGACTCCGGGAGAATACCGGAATCTGACGTTTCCGGAGCAAATACGATAACAGGGAGCTGCATTGCAGCTCCCTGTTATCATATACAGATGTTATTGTTCGCTCTTTTACTTATTCTGCTGCTTTACCCATTTCATCTTTGTATGTTTCTGGAGTAACTACAACTGCGTCCACTGCTGTTTCCATTTCAACGTCTTCGCCATCGATCAGTTTCAGAAGAACATCAATAGAACCTTTACCAACAGAGTCAGATGAGAAGTATGCTGCTGCTTTCATACATGTACCATCAGCACCTTTGTCATTCCATTCGTCTTTTGCCATGTAAGCGCCAAGACCTACTACACAAGCGTCAGCATCCAGACCAGCTGTTTCAAGGGCACGGCATGCACCGATAGTACCTTCTTCGTTCGCACCTGTTACCAGCCATGTCTTGATCTGTGGATTCGCTGTGATAACTGCTGCTGCGGCGGTATTACCTTTATCTGTTGTTCCATCATAGTCAGCTTTGAAAATGTTGTCTTCACTGAAGTCAGGGCAAAGTTCTGTGAACTTGTCATATTCACCCTCTGCACGAGGTACACAGCTGGATACGGTATCCATTGTCATGATCAGAAGTCCTACATCCTCTTTTCCAACCAGATCATTGTCTTTTGCGTAGTTAGCAAGCCATTCGCCGTTTGCTTCACCGATTACGTATGCGTTGATACCTACCCATGGAGCCAGCTTGTTGCCGTCATCATCCTGCAGAGCATCATCAGCTGCAACGATTGGAATACCAGCTTCTTCGGCTTTGTCAATAGCTGCCTGAGACAGTGTCTGGTCTGGGATACAGGTTACAATACCGCTTGCATGGTTTGCCACTGCGTTATCGATTGCCTTTAAGTATTCTTCCGGGTTCATCTTAGCATCAACGTAGATGAATTCTCCACCTGCTGCTTCTACTGCTTCCTGAGCTGCTGCACCTTCATCAATGAACCATGTCTGGTCACCAGCTTTGTAAATGCCATATACTACCAGTTTATCATCTTCTGCGCTTGCTGTCATGCATCCTGCTGCCAGTCCCGCTACTGTTGCTGCTGCTAATACCGCACTCATCACTTTCTTGTTCATTTTTTAAATCCTCCTTAAAATGATATAATTTTGCACACTTGCGTGTGTGAAGCTCGATTTCATTTATCTACCCGTCAGAGCCCATTCGCAAAACCGCTTCTCCGAAGCTTTTCTTTTGCTCATGTATGGCGTTTTACTTCACGTTTCTCATGCTTGCTTCGAGAAGTTCTTTCTCACGTCTCTGCTTACGGATGAAGTCAGATGTCAGTGCGAAGAGAAGCAGTGCACCACGGGCTACATACTGCCAGAATGTGGACACATTTACCATGATCAGACCTGTGTTGAATGCCTGGATCAGTATTACACCAAGTACAGTACCAAACATATCACCCACACCACCTGCGAAAGATACACCACCAAGGATAACGGCTGTGATGGCATCAAATTCCAGGTTGACGTTTGCTGCCGGCTGTCCGGAGTTCATACGAGATGAGAATACGATTCCGCCAAGGGCTGTCAGTACACCAATGATAACAAAACATTTTGTTACAATCTGCTGTGGATTCAGACCAGCCAGTCTGGCTGCTTCCTGACTTCCACCAATTGCATATACGCTACGGCCAAATTTTGTCTTTGCAAGAACAAATCCGAAGATTACGAATGCAAGAATCATCAGCCATACAGATACCGGAATGGTTAAAAATCTTGCTTTTCCAATAGTCAGGTATGCTTTGTTGCTGATCGATACCGGTTTACCATCGCAGATGATATAAGCAAAACCACGAATGATATTCTGTGTAACCAGTGTGGCAATGAATGCTTCCAGTTTGATCTTATTTACCATCCATGCATTGAAAAGTCCAACCAGAACACCTGCCAGTAAAACAACGATGATTGCCACAATCATCGGCATATCTTTGGAAAGCAGTAATGCTGCCAGTGTTCCACAGAAAGCTGCCAGTGAACCAGGTGACAGGTCGTTCTGCCCTGCAATGATCAGGTAAGTATGTCCAACGGCTACCAGACCTACCAGTGAGGCTGCAACCATCAGGTTGATCATGTTAGTCCATGTCAGGAAGTTCTTGTTTAATGCGGTAAATAATGCGAATACTACGATAATTGCACCGATCAGGATGAGCTTGTCACCGCCGATCTTACTTAAAATTCCATTTTTTTCTTTTTTTGTCTCTATATTACTCATGTGATTCTTCCCCCATCATTCCCAGACTCAGCAATCTGTCTTCTGTTGCCTCTTCTCTGCTGACTTCTCCTACAATCTTCAGAGACTTCATAACCAGAATTCTGTCAGAAAGTCCCATAACTTCCGGCATCTCAGATGAAATCAGGATGACTCCCAGTCCCTGTTTTGCGAACTGGCAGATCATGTTGTAGAATTCAGACTTGGCTCCAACATCAATACCTTTGGTCGGCTCGTCCAGAATCAGTACCTTTGGATTCGTTGCTATACCACGGGCTACGATACACTTCTGCTGGTTTCCTCCGGAGAGTTCTACGATCTTCTTTTCCGGGGATGGTGTCTTTACTTTAAATTCCCGAATACCTTTATCGGCCTCTTCCGCTTCCTTCTTTGTATCTATGATACCAAGCTTATTGGAATTCTTATCCATCAGTGCAATGTTGATATTTCCCGCTACACTTAAGTTGCTCAAAATACCCTGAAGCTTGCGATCTTCCGGTACCAGCACGATACCATTATCCATAGCTTCCTTCGGGGAACGGTTCACAATCTTCTTGCCTTCCAGGATCACCTCACCGCTCTTCATCTTGTCTGCGCCAATGATGGCACGCATCAGTTCAGTTCTTCCTGCTCCGACCAGTCCGGAGAATCCAAGTACCTCTCCTTTATGTAATACGAAAGAATTCTCTTTTACGTAATCGGAAGAAACACCTTTTACTTCCAGAAGGACCTCTCCGATCTTATCATTTCTGTCCAGGCTGTTAAAGATGTCACCCAGATCACGGCCAACCATCATCTTGATCAGCTGCTGCTCCGGCACTTCTTTTGTAACAACCGTATCTACATAATGGCCATCTTTAAAAATGGCTACCTTATCTGCGATCTCCTGGATCTCTGCCATACGATGGGATACATAAATGATGATCTTGCCCTGTGCCTTCAGCTTGGCAATAATCTCGAACAAACTGTCGATCTCTGCATCACTTAAGCTGGCTGTCGGTTCATCAAAACAGATGACCTTCAGATTCTCACGGCTGTAGGCCTTCATGATCTCAACCATCTGCTGATAAGCAATACTCAGATCCTTTACCTTCGTAGATGGTGAAATCGGAAGTCCAAAATCATCGATAATCTCTTTCGCCATCCTATTGGCTTTCGCTATATCAATGATGCCAAACTTATTAACCGGCATTCTTCCAAGATATATGTTCTCAGCTACACTCAGTTCCAACAGAATCTGTCGTTCCTGATAAATAATACTGATTCCCTCCTGAATTGCTTCATGTGGAGAGTTAAAGTGCTTCTGTACACCGTCCAGCAGATATTCGCCGCTGGTTGGCTGATAGTCTCCGTTGAGTACCTTCAGCAACGTAGACTTTCCGGCGCCATTCTCGCCAAGGAATGCCAGGACTTCTCCACCATAAGCTTTAAAGCATATATTATCCAGTGCTTTTACACCAGGGAAATACTTTGAGATATTCTTAAACTCAAGTACACTGCCCATATTCTTTCCCTCCTTATGTTATCTACTTGTTATTATATTCGCGTCTCCTGCTTATTTCATTACTTGAAATTGCTATGGAGTTTAAAAAAATTGCTATTTTTGTCTGTTCTGCATACACTTCCTTTTGTTTTTGTTCGTTTTTTAGTTATTTTTATATACTTCTTGCATAGTTTTCCATTCTGCGTTACAGTAAATAGCAACAAATTAAAATGGAAGCAGGTTATTATTATGAAGATTTCTAAATCAGTTTTGACTGACACTCATTTTTCTAATCATCCCAAAAACTATATGTTGCGTCTGATATGCGAAGACGGCTTTTTTGTATCCCTTCTCGGTATCGGTGCATCGGTTCGGCAGATTGGTTTTCCATCCAGACAGATGAATTTGCAAAATCTTGCTCTTTCCTTTTCACAGGAAAACACTTATTTTTCCAACCCTTTGTACGCCGGAGCCACACTGGCGCCAACCGCCGGCCGTATCTCTCATGGCTCACTCCCGATAGGTAATCATCTATATAAGCTCTCCCGAAATGAGAATGGCGTTCATTCCCTTCATGGTGGTTTTGAAAACGCTTCTTTTCGCATCTGGGAATTACATTCTGCATTCATCACTCCTTCTGGTGATGCACAGGTAAGTTTTACCTGTGAGCTTCCCGATGGACTGGATGGCTTTCCTGGCAATCGTCGTATCACCGTTACTTATACTCTGACAGAAGCCCATCAGCTTACCATGGATTACGACGCCATCTCCGACCAGGATACGTATTTCAATATTTCCAACCACAGTTACTTTAATTTGTCCGGAGATTTTTCACGGCCGGCCACTGATCATCTTCTTCAGATCAACGCTGATCGTTATATCTGCAACGCTCCAGACTTTATCCCGGAAAGTATCTCTGATGTAATCGATACACCATTTGACTTCCGCCATCCGATCTCTCTGTCTGCACAGCTTCAGAAATATCCGGGAGACATTCAGATCAGGCGCAATCAGGGATACAATCATGGCTTCCTTCTGAATCACACGCCTGACTCTCCGGATCTGCTCTGCACCCTGCCGGATGGTTCCGTACAGATGGCTGTTGCTTCCGATGCGCCATGCATGGTGCTGTATTCCGGTGGCTATATCGATGACAGTCAGCAGCTGATCAATGGGCAGCCTACTGTCCCGTCCTGTGCCCTGGCTTTTGAATTTCAGGATTATCCGGATGCTCCTGGTGACCATGGATTCCCATACCATATCACCAAAGCCAATACTCCATGGAAACGTCAGATCCGCTATCAGTTTACGATCCACTGACTTTTTCTTTCCAGCTGCTACGATACTCTGATGGTGTCATTCCGATCTCCTGCCGGAAAATCCGGCTGAAATACTGTGGCGTTCCATATCCTGTCTCAAGTGCGATCTCTGTGACGCTTTTAGAAGTCTCCCACAGCAATTCTTTTGCCTTGTTCAGGCGAAGGGCCTGTATGTAGTCCAGGCAGGACATCCCGATTTCCTGTGTGAAATACCGGCGCAGGAAACGGGAACTGATGCCCTGTCTGGCAGCCAGATCCTCGATCTGCAATGGCTCCTGGTAATGCTCCTGAATAAATTTCAGAATCTCCCGAATCTTTTCATTTCGAATACCAGATGCAGAAGTATCCGTTTCCTTTCCGTGATACCCAAGTGCCACTACCAGTTGCAGTACTGCCAGATGCAGCAGCGTTTGACCATATTCTTCCCTGTCTGCACGATAGAATCGAGCGATCTGTTCCATAACCGGCACCAGATCTTCGCAGTCACTTAATACCTGATAACTGCAGTCACGCTTGCAAAAAGTAAACACATTCTCCATTTCCTGAGGGATTTGAATGCTCATCTCTGTCTGCTGAATCTTGCATCCACTTTTTGCATCCACCAGAAATCCATGTTTTTGAAACGGAGTGATCAAGATGCATTCTCCGGCCTTTAACGGCACATATTCCCTATCAAATACCATCATACATTTTCCATGAAGCACATAATTGATCTCATATTCAATATGGCTGTGAGATTCATACCGGTAACTTGGCAAAAAGCGATAGGTCCCGGACTTGCGAACCTCGATCCGGCTCTCCTGCATCTCTAGCAGCTGTTGCACATCTTTTATGATTTCATTCATATCTGTTTCGCATTTCCCTTACATGATTCCATGTTTTGCAAAAGACTCTACCGTACTCATTCCACCGCGGATCGCTTCCGCCACCATCTTTTCTCCGGTCGCTTTCTCGTAAGCTTTCTGAATGACTTCAGTCTCCACTTCTTTTGGAATCACCAGAACACCATCCAGATCTCCGAAAATGATATCACCAGGATTGATTCTGACACCATCCATCTCGATCGGCACACGATAATCAATGACTTTTCCTCTTGGTCCCTGATCTTGTGCGTATCTTCCATAGGAGAAGCATGGGAAGTTCAGTTCCAGAATGCCTCTGGTATCTCTGTGGAAGCCATTTACCACTGCACCTGCTGCTTTTAAGATCTTCATTCTGGTGCACATCAGTTCTCCTACCAGCGCATAGCTCGGTGAAGAACCACTACAGATATAGACTTCATTTTCCTTCAGATCATCCAGTGCTTCCAGCATCAGGCCAAAGTTCTTTTTCATGATCGGATTCTGTCCATCAGACAATTCTTCAAATGCATCTGCTTCCAGTACCGGCATGGCTCTTCCGGCCACTATCATCTCTTCACGCATTGGCTGAATCCGCTGTGGAAGAAATTGATGACGATAATTCATCTTATCCAGGATATCGCCAATGACTGCAGAATATAATTCTTTTTTCATCATCGCAAATAATTCGTTGTCATCTTTCCATGTAATCATGTTTTACTCCATTTCCATCACGGCGCCTTCTGCCGCAGATTTTGTGATTTTTCGATATATATTAAGGTAACCATCCGGAAGTTGCTTTTCCACCGGCTTCCATAACGTTCTTCTTTTTTCCAGTTCCTCATCGCTTACGTGGAGGGTGATCTTGCGATTCGGCACATCAATGGTGATTTCATCTCCATCTTCTACCAGTGCCAGATTGCCGCCTTCGTATGCTTCCGGTGAGATATGTCCCACAAAGCATCCCCGGTTGGATCCGGAGAATCTTCCATCTGTGACAATCGTACAGCTGTCCGACAGATTCATTCCTTCCAGACACTTCATCGGACGATACATCTCCGGCATCCCCGGTCCTCCCTTTGGTCCTTCATAACGAAGAACTACCATGGTATTTGGCTGTACCTCTCCGGCCAGAATTGCCTCACAGGCTTCCTGCTCGCTTTGATATACTTTGGCTTTCCCAGTCACAGTCATCAGATGTTCCGGGATCGCTGCCGGCTTTACCACGGCTCCAAGTGGTGCCAGATTACCGGTCAGAATCGCTACACCTCCATCCGAATGGAATGGTTCTGCCACAGTGCGGATTACCTCCCGGAATGTGGAATACTCTGTATGCTGAAGATTCTCTTTTACCGTCTTTCCACTGGCTGTGATACAGTCTCCGTGAAGAAGCGGTTCCAGTTCTTTCATCACCCCAGGTACTCCACCTGCTTCATAAAAGTCCACCATATCATATGGAGATGCCGGATAAACGGAAGCAATCTGTGGAATCCGCTTGCTGAAACGGTCAAAGACTTCCAGTGGAAGATGGCCCAGACCTACTTCTTTATGAATTGCCTGCAGATGCATGATCCCATTGGTAGAACCACCCATGGCCATCAGCACCATAATCGCATTTTCAATTGCTTCTTTTGTCATCACCTGTCTGGCTGTAATGCCTTTTTTCACCAGTCCCATGACTGCCCGTCCTGTCTCATATGCCATCTGAAGTCGTTTTGCATAAACAGCAGGAATCACCGCACTTCCCGGAAGGCTCATGCCCATTGCCTCTGCCAGACATCCCATAGTGTTTGCGGTTCCAAGCATGGCACAGGAGCCTGCACACGGCTCTGCCAGATTCTCAATCTTACGGAATTCCTCTTCATCTATCTCGCCGCGCTGCTTCCAGCCAACGGCTTCTGTCACAATATTTCCATCGTAATGTTTTCCTTTATAACAGGCCGGCATCATCGGACCACTGTTACAAAATACCGCCGGAATATCCAGTCTGGCTGCTGCCATCAGAAGTCCCGGTACAATTTTGTCACAGGATCCCAGCAAAACAAGTCCGTCAAAACGGTGCGCACGAACCATACATTCTACGGTTGAAGCAATCAGATCTCTGGATGGCAGAATGTAACGCATACCCTCATGTCCTTCTGCGATTCCATCACATGGAGCAATATCTCCAAATGTCATGGCCGTTCCTCCCGCTGCCTCGATGCCTTTCTTAGCCTGCTCACACAGTTCATTGATGTTGTAATGTCCCGGTGTGGCATTGGTGTAGGTATTCACGATCGCGATCAACGGTTTGCCAAGAGCTTCATCCGTAAACCCCATCGCCTTGTACAGTGCTCTTTTTAATGCGCCTTTATCTCCCTGCAGCAAACTGTTATAATATTCGCTCATTGCTTAATCCTCCACGAAATCATTGGCTGCAACTACCGGAAGGGTAGCGCCGCCATCCATCACCAGTGTGGTTCCTGTAATATAGGCCGCTTCTTCCGATGCCAGATATACGACTCCTTTTGCAATCTCTGTGGTCGTTGCAAATCTGCCAAACGGCAGTCTTTCTGCCGCTTTCAAACGGATATCTCCCGGCTCCCATCCCACATCGGTATAACCCGGTGCAATTGCTACCATACGAATGCCGTGCAGTGATAACTCCATAGCTGCATTCTTAGTAAATTTGGAAATAGCCGCTTTATTCGGTGCATAAATGGTGGCTCTCGGCCAGCATCCGTTGATCTGATTTGATGAAAGATTGATAATTGTCCCCTTCACCTTCTGTTCAATCATCTTCTTTGCTGCGATCTGGCTGCTGAAGTAGACGCCCTTCCAGTCAATCGCGGTCATCTGATCAAACATCTCTTCGGTAGCATCCAGGAAATACACTTCACTGCTGATTCCTGCATTGTTCACCAGTACATCTACCACCGGAAAGACTTCAAATACCTGTCGGTACATTTCTTCAATATCAGAAACCTTTCCCATATCAGCATATACTGTCATGGTCTGCACACCAAACTTTTCCATTTCCCTGCATAGTTCTTCGGCTGCTGCTTTGTTGCTGTGATAATTCACAATGACATTATAGCCTGCCTCTGCCATACAGTAAGCAATCTGCCTTCCAATCCCTTTTGCTGCGCCTGTTACCAGTGCTGTCTTCCTAATCCCCATATCTGTACACTTCGCCTCCTGTTATCTGCATCTCTTCTACATATAGCTCTCCGCCATTGCCAGTGTCATCTCTTGCAGTTGTAATATAGAGCTGTGTTTTGCTCTTTCCCCCAAAACAGCAGCAGCTGACATTGGCATCCGGCACAGGAATTCTCTTTAACACTTCTCCGGTGGTCGGATCCGCGCAGATCACCTGATATCCGCCCCACATGGCAATCCACAGATGTCCTTCACTGTCCATGCACATGCCATCCGGCGAGCCTTTTTCCTTCTTCAAATCAATGGCTGTCCTCTTCTCCGTAATCCGTCCATCCTCTGTCATCCGATAACGATCCACCTTATCCGTTGCCGTATCCACATGATAAAACAATGCTTTTTTCGTATCCCATGCCAGACCGTTCGGTATGGTAAATCCAGAATAAATCGTCTTGATCTGATCTTTTTCGATACAAAATAATGCGCCTGCATGAGGTGCCGATTCATCCTGCGCCATGGCCATACTGCCAAGCCATAAGCGTCCTTTCGGATCGCATTTGCCATCGTTGTAACGGATGCCATCTGGCAGACAGCTTTCCATGACTTTTTCTGCTGTCCGTTTGTCAAAATCCACATGATACAGGCCATCCGGCAATGCAGCGATTAAAGTCCCATCCTTTTTCAGCACAAGGTCGCTGACATAGTCCGGCAGCTCCATCTGGTTCAGGATTTCACAATCCGGGCTGAGACAGTATATTTTTCGGCATTCAATATCTACAAAATATAACTTCTCGGAACACTCATCCCAGATACAACCTTCCAGTAATTGCCCATGAAGATTCGTCAATTTTTCCATTTTTTTCATCTCCCAACCGGATATTTATACTAATTATACAAATTATTCTCATGACTGGCTACTCCTTTTCGGAATGAATCAGATACGAATTTATCTAAAACGGAACTTATCATTCATCAAAAAAGAATCGTATCTTTATTCGATACCATCCTCCGGTTCTGCCACCACATTCTTTATCTATGATTTAAAAAAACTGGCCATCATTTTCCGATGACCAGTTTCTTTTCTTCTGCATCATGTGTGACAAACAGCACTTGTTTCCCACTGCACTTTCTTTTGGTATATTCCATTACCAGTTCTCTGGTACTTTTATCCAGACCGTGAAATGGCTCATCCAGAAAGAGCACATCCCAGTCTGCATAGAACGCTCTCACCAGTGCCACTCTCTGCCGCATCCCAAAAGATAGTTCTTTTATCTTCTGATCTATGCATTCAGACAAACCGACTTTTTCCAATTCTTCTTTGATTTTTTCGTATTCCTGCTTTTCCGGCTCAAAGAGTTTTCTTTTTCGCACAATCCGAATATTGGCATAGACACTCAGATCCTCACCAAAAATCTGTTCCTGAAAAACAGCACTTTTCTTTCGCCCATCCATACCTCCTATGCTTCCGCTATCCGGTGTCTCCAGTCCCATAAGCAGTCGAAGCAATGTGGTCTTTCCAGAGCCGGACGGAGCCATGATACAGGTTATCTGTCCACACGGAAATATCTGTGACAGATCCTGAATTACGTGATGATCCCCATAGCTTTTACGCAGGTGATCCAACACAATATCCTGCTGTGCTACCTGTTCTTCTTCCGATATGTTTTTTCTCTTATTCGCTCTTCTGGATTCTGATATCTGCATTCTTTTCATTCTTTCTCCTGCCAGATCCAGCATTCCAAGAAACACTTTCTCAAACACGTAACTCAGCACAAGAATCATAACCGTCCATGCCAGCAAATCTGCTGTTTCCAGATAAATCTTAGCCTGATACAGCATTTCCCCAATCGTCCCATCTGCAATCCCGATTACTTCTGCCGCCGTTCCTGCCTTCCACGCCAGTCCGATTCCAAGCACACAGCCGGCTTTTATATAAGGCATCAGCTGAGGAATTTCGATCCATCTCAGCCTTACCCAGACAGGAAGCTCAAACACCTCCGCCATTTCATTCAATTTTGGGCTCAGATGCTGCAGTCCTTCCAATACATTCGTGTATAATATCGGAAATGTCATCAGAAACACAATGCATACAGACAGATTTCCTGAAGATATCCACATTAATAACAAAATAATCACAGATGCTACCGGAGTTGTTTTCATCACACATATCATAGGATAACACAGTTCTTCTATCCTTTTATATTGAAACGCCAGCACTGCTACGCCACTTCCGGCAAAAATTCCCAGTAAAAATCCTCCCATGATTCGTATCGTTGAATGTAGGACAATTTTCCAGAACCGGACATCACAAATCAGCCAGATCAGTCTTTTTCCTGTAGTAACAGGAGATACCATCAGTATCTCCTGTCCAATCCACATACTCAATATCTGCCATGCCAGCAGCCAGAACACAACTGCCCACCAGCACATTTTACCTGGTTTTTTTCTTTTATTCTGCATCATAATAGAAATCATCTTCCGGAAGTGCTCCGCCTACAGACTGCGGATTTTCCTGCTCCAGAACTTCCAGATAACCGGAAAGCTTTTCTTTCATCTCACTTCCGTCTATATATACGATATTACATGCCGGAAGTGCTTTTTTCGCAATTGCTTCCGGGACAATGTCGTAATCACCGATCAGTTCTGCTGCTTCTTCGGTATGGGCATTTACATAATCAGCCGACTCCTGATAGCGTTCCAGAAAATCTTCCACTATCTCCGGATATTCCAAGGCAAACTCTGTTCTCACAACTGTCACTCCTGTCACCAGACTGCTGTTTCCTCCATTCTTTTCCTGGATGCTGTCCCATTCTTCCGTCAGATCCAGCGCCACACGCAGAGATTCATGTTTGCTCTGTGCGGTAGTCACAAATGGCTGTGGAAGCAAAGCAATTGCATCTTTATGCTCTGTCAGTGCCGCCACGCATTCCGTATGCTCACTTTTCCACTCAATCTGTACATCTTCTCCGGGTGTCAGACCATTTTCCTTTAAAATATAGTTTAAGGCATATTCCGGTGTGGCGCCTTTTCCACTGGCATAAATCGTTTTTCCTTTCAGGTCAGAAATATCCTGAATTTGCGTTCCGTTTTCCACCAGATATAATACACCCAGCGTATTGATCGTAAGCACCTGTACTCCACCATCTGTTTTCTGATAGAGCACACTGGCAAGATTTGCCGGAACTGCTGCAATATCTGCTGTTCCCTGTACAATTGCCGGTGTTACCTCATCCGGAGAAGCCGCTATCTGAAACTTGTACTCCTCATCGGTGATCTCTCCCTGATCTGACTGCTTCATAAATGAAACCATCCCCATTGCAGTCGGACCTTTTAATGCCATGATCGTCACAGCATCTTCCGCCATGGCACTCATCCCATTCCAGATTATCATACTGCTCACTGCCACAGCTGTCAGCAGCCCATCTCTTCCAATGCTCTTTTTTCTGTTCATTTTGCCGTCTCCTCTAATCCACCAGTTTTTCCAGTTCTTTGACATATTCCGTTTCACTGGCGACCTTATGAGTTGCTGTAGACGCATATTTATTCACTGCAACCTGCGATTTTTTTATAGACTGCATCGTTCCTGCTCCTGCTACGCATCCTCCCGGACAGGCCATCCCTTCCAAAAGATATCCGTTATACTTTCCTGCTTTTGCCACAGTCAGGAGCTTTCTGCATTCCTTCAGACCTTCTGCATTGGCAATCTTCACTTCCATATCCGGGTATTTCTCATGTATGACATTTTCCACTGCCTTTGCCACACCACCAGATACCGCAAAATTTCGTCCATCAGCGGATGCATCACTGACACCTTCCGGATCTTCTTCCAGTAATTCCACTTTTATATTTTTTGCTGCAAAGATTCCCGTCATTTCTTCAAATGTCAGCACAAAGTCCACTTCACTCTTTACTGATTTACGCATAGCTTCCAACTTTTTTGCTGCACATGGACCAATAAAAACAACTTTCGCATTTTTATTATGCTTTTTAATCAGTCGCGCTGTCAAAGTCATTGGTGTCAGCGCCATAGAAATACAGTTTGCATAATCCGGGAACAGCTTTTTTGCCATAACAGACCATGCCGGACAACATGATGTCGCCATAAATGGCAGTTTTTCCGGAACCTCTTTTATAAAATCTTCCGCTTCCTGTTCGGCGCAGAGATCTGCTCCGACTGCCACTTCAAATACATCAGCAAATCCAAGCTCTTTCATGGCTGCCCGAAGTTTTCCTGGCGTTACCTTTGCCCCAAACTGTCCCACAAATGCCGGTGCCAGTGCCGCATATACCTGCTCACCTGACTGGATGGCACGGATAACCTGGAAAATCTGGGATTTATCCGAAATCGCTCCAAATGGACAATTCACCAGACACTGTCCACAGGATACACATTTTTCATAATCAATCTCTGCTTTTCCGTTCTTATCAGAACGGATTGCGTCCATTCCACAGGCTGCTGCACATGGTCGTTCCTGCACAATAATGGCATGATACGAACACACATCTGCACATCTGCCACATTTCACGCACTTTTTCTGATCGATCACTGAGCGGCCGTTTGTCCGGTCTAGAGTAATCGCCCCTTTCGGACAAATCTCCACACATGGATGTGCCAGACAGCCCTGACATCCATCTGTTACCAGTACTCTTTTTTCCTGACAGCCATTGCAGGCAAATTTGATCACATTGATCAATGGTGGCGTATAATACGTCTCTGGCTTATCTGCCAGTTCAATATTATCTGATATCGGTGCATGCTCTGTTGCATCTCTGCAGGGCAGTCCCATGGCCAGCCGCACCCGTTCTCCTACGATAGCCCGTTCCAGAAAAACATCGCTTCGAAAACTGCCGACCTCTCCCGGTATAATGTGATAGGGTATCTCTTCCACAGTCTTTACCGCAGGACTCTTTGTGTCATACGCCATTTTTGCCACTTCCGTAAAAATAGCATGACGAATCTCCTGTATTCTTGTTTCTACTCCTCGCACTTTTTTTCCTCCTGTGCTTCTATAGACTCTCCCGATACCTTATTATTTCTTATCATCCGCATATATATCAGACATTCTTTACAAAATCTGATACGAAATAATTTTAACAAAAGCAACTGAATTTATCTATGAAATATCAAAATAAAATTGCTTCTAAATTAGTACAAATTTTAGCATCATTCCCCCGATTAATATGTTTGACTTATTTCCAATTATGTGCGACAATTCTTTTGTGATTGAAAGCGTTAAAGCGCATGAAATATAAGGAGGCACATAGCAATGTTACAGCAGATTACTGTTTACGCAGAAAATAAAAAAGGAACCATGAAGGATATCACCGGTATTCTTGCCTGTCATGATATCAACATCTGGGGGTCTGTTACCAACGAAAGCTCCGAATTCGGTATGATTCGTATGATCGTATCCGATCCGGATAAAGCTTTAAAAGCACTGGAGGAAGCAGCTTATCTTTGCCGGATGACCAATGTAATTGGTGTGGAAGTAGAAGATAAAGTGGGAAATTTAAATGCGCTTCTGACTGCATTTCTTGATTCCAATATCAACGTGGACTATGTATATCTATCCTTTAACCGAGACACCGGCAAACCGGTTCTGGTACTCCATACCGAAGATATGGAAGAGGCAGAATCCTGTATCTTATCCAAAGGATTCTCCGCTATTTAGGCTGTTACAATCGATTTCCCGCGCTCTTACGGAACAATTTAAAAGGCATGAGCTGTCACACGAAATAATCCGTGCGACAGTCCATGCCTTATTTTGTATTTATCTTCTTCCGGCCGCCTTTGCTTCCAGCTTTGCCAGTCTGTCCAGTGCACCCTTCAATGTCTCATCCTGCTTCGCAAAATGGAACCGGATCAGGTGATTCACATCTTCCCGGAAAAAGCTGGATCCCGGCACTGCTCCTACGCCGACTTCTGCTGCCAGCCATTCGCAAAACTCCACATCTGTTTCTTCTTTCTTTTTCCACTTGCTGATATCCATCATGACGTAATATGCACCCTGCGGATCAGTAAAGGTAAAGCCCAGATCTTTTAAGCCTCCGATAAAGAGATCTTTCATATGCTGATAATGCTTCTGCAGATCCTCATAATATGAATCAGGCATAGTCAAACCAACTACTGCCGCTTCCATCAGCGGTGCTGCAGCTCCTACCGTCAGGAAATCATGTACCTTTTTTACCCGTTCGGTCACCTCTTCCGGAGCAATCACATAGCCCAGACGCCATCCGGTAATGGAGTAGGTCTTGGAAAGAGAATTACAGGTAATCGTTCTTTCCCACATTCCAGGCAGGGTATTCATATAAATATGTTTATTGGGCTTGTACAAAATGTGTTCATACACCTCATCGGTAATGACAAATGTATCATATTTGATTGCCAGATCTGCGATCTGTTTCATTTCTTCATAAGTAAATACTTTTCCGCATGGATTGGACGGATTACAAAGTATCAGTGCCTTTGCGCCCTGTCGGAATGCATCTTCCAGCACTTCCGGGTCAAAGTCAAATGCAGGTGGATTTAATGGCACATAAATTGGCACTGCTCCGGAAAGAATGGCATCTGCTCCATAATTCTCATAAAAAGGAGAAAAGACAATCACTTTCTCTCCCGGATTCACCACAGACATTACTGCTGCCATCATGGCCTCTGTGCTTCCGCAGGTCACCACAATTTCTTTATTAGGATCGACTGCTCTGCCGGAAAAATGCTCCTGTTTTCTGGCAAGTGCTTCACGGAAATTCTGCGCTCCCCAGGTCAGTGCATATTGATGAGGCCCTTCATAAGCGACCTGTGCCAGTCGATCCAGGAGTTCCTTTGGCGGATCAAAATCCGGAAATCCCTGAGACAGATTAATTGCTCCATATTTTGCTGAGATTCTGGTCATTCGACGAATGACAGAATCCGTAAACTGTTCGGTTCTTGTACTGAGTGACGGCATATGTTTATTCCTTTCCTGATACGGCTCGTACCATGGCTTCTATATGTTCATATGGGGTATCTGGTGTAAGATCACATCCCGGTGCAAGAATAAATCCTCCTGACAAACCTGCAGTCCTGACCAGATCCAATGCTTTCTGATAAATCTCCCCGGCACTTTCCTTTTCCAGTACTCTCACCGGACTTAACATACCCATAATTGTAATTTTCCCTTCCGCACGCTTCAGTGCTTCTTCCAGATCCAGACTGTCCACTGAAAAAATGGCAATTCCACTATCCTTTAAAGCATCAATGCGCTCCATCGTTTTTCCACATATATGCAGAAGCATATATGGACACTTTTCAGACAACCGGTCATTTAACTTTTTCAGATAAGGCAGCGCATAAGTTTCAAAATTCTCTTCGCTGATCAGGTCTCCGGAAGATACCGGTTCCGCAATATAGACCAGATCTCCTCCTGCTTCCAGAAAATCCACAGTCAGCTGATACACCACTTCTTCAGAGAATTCCAGGACCTCTTTCACCAGTTTCTCTTCATCCTCATCTCCCAGATACATCATGAATTCATTCACGCCTGCCAGCTGGGCCGCTGTAGTAAACGGTCCAAAGCTTCCCACTCCTACAAACCGTTCTCCCTTTGTCTTTTCTGCAATCATTCTGGTCTGTTTCAATAAAAGCTGATATTCTTCATCTTTACGAAGATTTTCCATGACCTGCTCTACTGTCCAGTTATGAATGTCTTCCAGTTTCTGCAGTGGCTGTCTGATCACTTCCCCAGGAAGTCCCACTCTGGAATTGTTGATCTCACCGCCCATGGCGCGAAGAATAATATGAGGAATGGCTCTTCCTCCGTATACAATATCTACATTCAGTTTTTCACAGGTATCCAAAATCATCTGCGCCCCTGCATCTGGCAGGCGAAGGAGCGCTTCCGGTGAAATTCCTTCCTGCTTCACTGCCCAGGTAGCTCCTGATAAAGTACTTACCGGAACTCTCGGTACTTCTTCAAAATTTATCGCCTTGATCAAAAGTTCTTTTCTTGTCATGTTTCTTTTCTCCTTAATGCATCAGGTTCGGCAAAAACATACTGATTGGTTCCACAAATACGATAAGCAACAAGGTTACAATACCCGCTACTACAAATGGTATGATCTTTTTACAGATTTCTGCCACTGGTATTTTCGAAATACTGCATCCCACGTATAGATTGATACCAACAGGTGGGGTAACCAGACCAATCGCCATATTGGTCGTAAGCATCACACCCAGATGAATCGGATCTACATTTAAGGCATTGGCAATTGGAAGTACAATCGGTACCAGAATGTAAAATGCAGAGCTGGCATCTAAAAAACATCCTGCTATCAGGAAAATCAGGTTGATAATCAAAAGTAAAACATATTTATTGTTACTTACCTCCATCAGCGCAGAAGACATATCCGTTGCAATATGGCTGGTAGTCAGAATCCATGCAAAAACACTGGCGCAGGCCACGATATACAATACTGTACCAGAGGAAACCGCTGCATCGACAAACAGTCTCCACAGATCTCGGATCTTGATTTCTCTGTATATCACAATCCCCACAAATAGTCCATACACAATCGCTACACCTGCTGATTCTGTCGCAGTAAAGATCCCTCCATAGATTCCGCCCAGAATGATGACTGGTGTAAGCAGTCCCCAGACCGCATCCTTAAACGCCGCCCATATTTCTGCCTTTGAGGCTTTTGGCTGTGGCTTAATATCACTTTTTCTGGAGCAGATCATAGCTGCTATTACGTAAGATACTCCCATCAGAATACCCGGAATAATACCACCTGCAAACAGCTTTCCCACCGAGCTTCCTGAGATGGATGCATAGATTACAAATGCAATACTTGGAGGAATCACAATTCCGATGGCTCCGGACGCACTCATTAATGCAGTAGACATTCCCACATCATATCCAGATTCTACCATAGCCGGAATCAAAATGGATCCAAGTGCTGCCACAGTTGCCGGACCAGAACCGGAAATGGCTGCAAAGAAGCAGGAAACAATTACCACTACGGAGATCAGTCCGCCTTTACGATGTCCAACGCACACTTTTGCAAACTGCACCAGTCTTCTGGAAATACCTGCATATTCCATAATCACACCTGCCAGAATGAAAAACGGAATGGCAAGCAGGGTAAATTTTCCGATTGCAGAATACATGGTATCTGTCAGTGTAGTAAGCGTAAAGCCTCCCATGGAAAGCCCTGCCAGACTGGATACTCCCAGAGCGACTGCCACCGGAATATTGAAAAATACCATCAGAAAAAATAATCCAAATAATACAACTGCCATCATTTCTGTTTATCCCCCTTTAACTGCTGATAAGTAGCCTGCAGAGTCCGGATTCCCATAAATACTGCTCCCACCGGCAATGCCAGTCCCTGGATGTAAGTCGGCCAGCGAAGAGCTGTTGTTTTGCTGTGAAAACGGATCTGGTTCTGAACCATCTCAATTCCATATCTCAGCATAAAATAAATCAATATCAGAGAACAGATGGCTGATATAAGCAGTGCCGCTTTCTTTCCTTTTTCTGATAACTTATCTGTAATAAAACTCATTCCCAGATGTGCATTTCTTTTATATCCTGCTGATATTCCCAGCATAGTTACCCACACAAATACAATCACTACCACCTCTTCCGTATAAGAAATGGATTTGTGCAGAAAATATCTGCTGATAACATTGGCAAAATTCATTACTGTCATAAAGAGAAGGCCTGCAACAATCAGACCTTCCTCCAGATAATCAATGATTTTTTCCAGTATTTTTCCTATCTGTTTCATCTTCTTATCCTCTCAGTGTATTTTTTACTGCATTCACGATATCTTCCACATGAACACGTACTTTATCCTCCATAGATGGTGCAAATGGCACCGGGGTAAATGGTGCTGCCAGACGCAATACCGGTCCTTTTAAGTCTGCAAAGGCTTCTTCCGCTGCTGTCGCCGCAATCTCTGCTCCAAATCCTCCCTGTTTTACCGCCTCATGACAGATACACAGGTGTCCCGTTTTCTTCACAGATTCCAGAACTGTTTCTTTATCCCACGGAGATAACGTAATCAGATCAATGACTTCTGCTGATATTCCGGCTTCTTCCAGTTGCTTTGCTGCTTCTAATACCGTCAACATCGTTTTGGAATAAGACACCAGCGTGATATCCTTTCCTTTTTTACGAATCTTTGCCTTTCCGATCTGATATGGTTCTTCCTCTTCGATTTCCGGTACTTCAAAAGACATCTTAAACAGATTTTTATGCTCAAAATAAATGACCGGATTGTCATCTTCGATTGCTGCTTTTAATACTGCCTTGGCATCTGCCGCATTGGATGGTGCCACCACCTTCAGTCCCGGAATATGTACAAACCAGGATTCTACAGACTGAGAATGCTGTGCTGCTCCCTGCGTAATCAGCCCATCCGGTGCACGAAGTACCAGCGGAATCTTTGCCTGCCCGCCAGACATATATCTTGCCTTTGCCATCTGATTGAAAATTTCATCCATACACACACTGCAAAAATCTGCATAATGAAGATCTACAACCGGTCTTGCTCCTGCCAGTGCCGCGCCTACGCCTCCGCCTGCCAGAAATGTCTCGGATATTGGCGTATCTATGACTCTTCCCGGAAATTCATCTGCCAGTCCCGTGAACTGTCCGAAGATTCCTCCCTGACGAGCCAGATCCTCTCCCATGACAAACACGGTAGGATCTTTTTTCATTTCTTCACTCATCGCTTCCAGAGTCGCCTGTCCAAATGTTATCGTTCTCATATCGTTCTCCTCAAATTTTATCTTAATGTCCGGAAATACCGTCCAATGCAAAACAGGTATTATCTCGCATCATATACATCATCCAGATATTCTTCTGGATCCGGCACAGAGCTTTCCAGTGCAAACTTTTGCGCTTCCAGTACTCTTTCATGACTTTTCTGTCGGATTGCATCCAGTTCCTCTTTCG
This sequence comes from uncultured Marvinbryantia sp., assembly GCA_934394985.1. Taxonomy (GTDB): domain Bacteria; phylum Bacillota; class Clostridia; order Lachnospirales; family Lachnospiraceae; genus Marvinbryantia. The sequence goes on along the minus strand of CAKRRF010000008.1, from coordinate 46,984 downwards.
TAATCACACTCTCTACTTCCTCATTTGGCTGTAACACGATCCGTTCAAATTCTGCAAAAGGATCATTCTTCTTCTGCTCTTCTGCCACATATTCTCTGGTTCTGTATTTTTCGGCATCCTTTACAAAATGTCCTTCCACACGAAATGTTTTTGCTTCAATGAATGTCGGACCTTCGCCTTTTCTTGCCCGCTCCACAGCTTCTACGGCTGCCTTGTACACTTCGAATACATTTTTCCCGGATACGATTCTGGCAGGCATATGATAAGCTGCTGCATAATCCGATATATTTTCCACTGCGGTAGTGGTCTGATATGGGGTAGTGGATGCCCACCCGTTATTTTCATTTACAAAGATAATCGGAAGCTTCCATGCGCTGGATACATTGGCAGCTTCATGGAACGTTCCTCTGTTGGATGCCCCATCTCCAAAAAATACGACCGATACTTTCTGATTATGCAAAATTTTGCTGTTGGCAAGAGCTGCACCTGCTGCCAGGTTATAACCACCCCCAACGACTCCGTTCGCTCCTAGCATACCCACTTCAAAGTCTGCGATATGCATGGAACCACCTTTGCCTTTGCAAAGACCGGTTTTTCTGCCATAGATCTCTGCCATCATACGATTCAGATCTGCGCCTTTTGCAATACAGTGACCATGTCCTCGATGAGTGCTTTCTATATAATCACTTGCTTCTAAGGCACCACAGATTCCGGAAGCCACAGCTTCTTCTCCTATGTATAAATGAACGAATCCTGGCAGGTTGCCTGCCAGGTATTCTTTCTTTACTAATTCTTCAAATTCCCGTATGGTACACATTTTTTCATAAAGCTGTAACGCTTTTTCTTTTGTAATGCTCATATCGTTCCTCACTTATCACTGTCTATGTTGTCATTTTCTGTCGTTTCTTAAAATGTATATCCAAATTTTGCGAACAGATCTTCGCCAATCTGATCTTTATATGATTCATAAATCGGCGCAGCCGCGTCTTTAAATGTCTGTATCTGCTCATCTGTCAGTTTGGTAATTTCCACACCAGCTGCTTCAAATTCATCTGCAATAGAAGCCTCATTCTCACGGTAAGTTTCGATCTCTTTCTGGCACGCCTCTTCTGCTGCTGTCTGGAAGATCTCTTTGTCTTCATCACTTAAGCTGTCCCACAGCTTCTGGCTCAGACTGAGCACAAATATATCATAAGAATAATTCCATTCTGTCAGATACTTAGATACTTCCTGGATCTGTGCGCTGCGGATGGTATCGTATGGATTTTCCTGTCCGTCAATGGTTCCGTTCTGAAGAGACGTATATACTTCTGAAAAATTCATGGATGTCGGGTCTGCTCCAAATAAGGTGAACAGATCAATGTACATACTGTTGGCCGGAGTACGAATCTTCAGCCCGTCCAGATCTTCCGGGGTGGTAATTGGTCTGGTATTGTTGGTAATCTGACGGAATCCATTATCTCCCAGCGCCAGCGGTACTGCACCCAATTCTGTGAAGATATCTTTAATGGCATCTGCCCCTTCCCCATGAAATACATATTCGTCTACGCTGTCATAACCGTTTTCAAAAATCCATGGCATACTGGTTACAGTCAATCTCGGATCAAAGCTGGAAGTATTCATAACGGAATTCAGTGCAATATCGGTAGATCCTGTGAGAAGCATCTCCACACCTTTTACCAGATCTCCACCTGCCAGCTGTTCACTTGGATAAACAGAAATGGTATATCTGCCATCTGTCTTCTCTTCTACCTGTTCCTTAAAATAATCCACAGCTACCATCCATACACTGCTCTCAGACGGTGTCAGGCTCAGCTTCAGGTCAATACTGTCATCTGCCATTACTCCCACAGAAAAAAATCCTGTCGCCAGTGATGCGGTCGCTAATCCTGTTATATACTTCTTCCAGTTCTTGTTCATAATTGTCTCCTCTTTTTCTCTAATCGTATTCTCTATTTTCCTACTAGCATAGTATGTTGTATCTAATTTACTATTTATGGCAAAAAACGTCAATCAAAAACCTGCTATTTCCATCTATGGAAAATTTATACTCAATTATAGTTTCAAACTATACCTCTAACACTCTCAGGTTCCAGAGTAACGTTTTATGCAGCCGGACGCAAAAAAAGAACACCTCTTTATGATATCGTATTTAGCGACCAGGCTAATACCAACAAAGAAAGGTGTTCTCTGTTAAAGTGCAAAAAGCATTTTACACCTGAAAACGATCATAGGTTTTATAGCAGTCCAGACAGATCTTTTTTCCGCCGGCTATTCGGATCCAGTTTGCTCCTGTCATTTCTCCACAGCATTCACATTTATAAGAATCAAAGATTCTTGCTTCTTCCGGCAATTTGATAGTAGTCTCTTTCACTTCAAACATGTCTTTCGGTTCTGTATTCTGATAATATGCAAAAGATTCTTCTCTCGACATTCCTTCTGGTTTTTCTTTCAGAACAAGTCTTACCGATTTTCCTGTTTTTCTGTTATAAAATGAAAACGCCTGTTTTCCTCTCATATGAAACAACAAGTTACCTTTCCCAACGCTGCATCCGAGAAGCACCTGAATGGCATCTACACCACAGGCATCATTTTCTGAAATGCAAACCACATCTTCATCTTCCGAGAAGGTAATGTTTAACAGTTTTTCTGCATAAATTGCAGCTTTATATCCTATTGTAAGACCTCCACACTCATGTCCGTGAAATGCAACACATTTTTCCCACTTTGTCATCTGTAATTCCTCCATTATTTTACTATTACTATTTTATTTCCTTCCCGTTTCGCATTCCATTACAGAATATCTGATACATCAAAAAAGAGCAGTCCTACCAAAACTGCCCTTTTAGATAAGGATGCTAATGACATTATTTCCAATATGTGTATTTGCTGGAGTATTATATCGGAAACATTTAAGTTAACCTGCTGTTAATATACCTCATTTTCTATGTCGTAACAAGCCTCCCGGGGGGATATATTTTGGTTTTTGTTATGAATAAATGGAATACCTTCATCTGTTTTAGATATATGAACCAGAACCGCCGGATTTTATTCTTCCATATATTTTTTTATAAATGATAAAAACCTTTTCGGCAAATTTTCCATTTTCTGGTCATTGCGGAAAAGGCAGACAAACTGAACAGACTGTTCCTGATTTTCCAGCTGCATCGTATCGTGCGATATGGTATGCTCAGTATGACTCAGACAATTGGGACTGATATTACCCAGTTCTGTTTTCTGCAGCATTGTCTGCATAATATAGTCGCTGTTTGTGGTCACTTTTACCTGAAGTTTTCTTTTTTCCTCTTCTCCTTCTGTCTGATTTTTCCATAAAGAGATACCGGAATAGTAGTCTTCCACACCCTGAATCAGTAAGATCTCATTTTGGTTCTCATGCTCTGCCTTATTTCTACAGTACAATACCGTCTTCGTTGTTTTCAGAATATAATAACCGATATGATTTTCCGGAAACATCTTTTTTACTTTTTCCAGCTGTGACTCTTCAAAATATGCAAAACCAAGCTGATCCTGACTGGCTATAATTCTTCTGATGATTTCTTCTGCCGGCGCACTGATGATATTGTACTTTTCTCCTGCCGCCTGCTGCAAATAATACTCGCAAAATGCGTCTGCAAACCAAGAACTCGGCTGAAAGGATATCCGCAGTTCTTCTGTAGCATCTTCCTCGGCACAATCCAGAATCTTTGCACTGCATTCTAACATACTCAATGCATACTGATAAATCTGTTTTCCCTTATCCGTCAGTTCAATTCCATGTTGTTTTCGTTCAAATACTTTTCTTCCCAGTTCTTTTTCCAGCGAGGCAATCATTTTGCTGATATTGGACTGAGAGGTAAACATCAGCGATGCTGCTTTACTGAATGATTTTGTCTGTGCACAGATCACCATGCATTGGAGCTGTCGTAATTCCATTTGAGTTCCTCTTTCCTGTTTCGTGTGGTAATACATATTGTATTCTTTGCTTTTATCTGAGTCAATCACTTTACGATCAAAAAAGTATTGTGTGTACATTTTTGCGAAAAATGGAACCTGGATGTCACTATAAGAAAAAAGCAGCGATTCCATGATTACATGAAATCACTGCCTTTTTCTATCCTTTTAAACCTGATGTACTGATTCCTTCTACCAGATATTTCTGGAAGAAAATAAAAATCAATACAGATGGGAGAATTGACAGAGTTGCCATTGCAAACATTGCACCATAATCAGATGAAGATCCAGGATCACAGAAGAGTTTCAATGCGAGACTCACCGGATACATAGATGTTTTATTAATATAGAGCAATGCAGAAAGGAAATCATCCCATCTCCACATAAAGGAAAAAATACATCCTGTTACTACCGCCGGTTTTATCAACGGTGCTATTACTTTTATAAAAATTCCCCAGTAAGAGCAGCCATCTATTTTCGCGGCTTCATCCAGTTCTACCGGAATACCACTGATAAAATTTGACATCAGATATACGAAAAATCCCTGTGTAGCAAAGAAATACGGTACGATCAATGGAAGATAAGAGCCAACCCATCCCAGCTTCTGATACCACAGATACTGCGGAATCATTAATACCTGTGCCGGAAGCATCATAGACAAAAGCATTGCTGCAAACAGAAGCCCTCTTCCGCGAAACTTAAATCTGGCAAATCCGTAGGCCACTACAGCCGAGGAAATGATCGTTCCAAAAGTTGCCAGTATAGATATCAGGAGAGAATTTTTGAAAAAGGTAACAAAGGTAATCTTTGCAAATCCTTTCCATCCATTGATGTAGTTTTCCAATGTAAATTGTTTTGGTATCAGAGATCCTGCCGTGGTAAAAATCGTATTTGTTTCTTTAAAAGAACTCATGACCATCCATATGAGCGGATATACCATCATCAGACCGATCAGAAGGATCAACGCATGATAGAGTGTGGTTCCCACTATATGTTTTCTCTTTGTGTTTCCCATTTTCACGTCTATACTCCTCCTTCATATACCCAAAACTTCTTCGTTGCAAACAGGAACAGTGTAATCAATCCTATCAGCAGAAGCATTACCCATGCCAGCGCTGCACCATAGCCTGTATTGTAGAACTCAAAAGACTGCTGATACATATAAACCGTATAAAGCAGTGTGGAATTCATCGGTTTTCCCTGTGTAATGATATAACACTGTGTAAATGCCAGAAATCCATTAATCATCTGCATAACCAGATTAAAGAAAATGGTCGGTGTTAACAGTGGCAGCGTAATCTTGAAAAAACGATATACACCATTCGCACCATCCACCATCGCAGATTCATACAGCGCTGTCGGAATCTGTTTTAAGGATGACAGGAAAATCAGCATAGAAGAACCAAACTGCCAGACAGCCAGTAAAATCAATACCCAGATGGCTGTCTTGGTATCACCCAGCCAGGAAATACTGCAGTTAATCCCAACACCTGCCAGCAGCTTATTAATTACACCATCAATGGCAAACATACGTTTCCAGAGAATTGCTACTGCTACAGAACCTCCGATAATGGAAGGTAAATAATACACTGCTCTGTAAAAACCAGACATTTTGGTATTTTTTAACAACAGCATCGCTACCAGTAATGCGAATACCAGTTTCAGCGGAACCGATACAAAGGCAAAGAAAAATGTAACTTTTATCGTCTGCCAGAAAGTCGGATCGCTGAACATGTTGATATAATTTTGAAGTCCTGTAAATTTAGGTGCAGACAAAATATCATATTTACAAAATGAGTAATATAATGAAATCGCCATGGGAACCAGCATAAAAAAGAGGAATCCCACTGTAAAAGGAAGTGTAAACATAATACCTGCCGTATCTTCCCTGTTAAACAATCTGCGAATGGTTTTCATATAAAATCTCCTGTTCTGCTTACTCTGAAACTTTAGATGCCATTATTTCGTTGCCCTGTTCAAACAACTGTTTTCCTGCGTCTTCTGCTGTCATCTGACCGTAGCATACCTGTTCTTCCAGTTTATTGATCAGATCGTTTACTTCACTGGAGCCGTCTGCACTAGGTGGATTTACCTGAGATGAGTTTGGTTCCACTACATTATAGATAAAATCAATCACTTCCTGTGTATTCTCATCCAGATTTGGAGAAATTGCTTCTGCCACATCGCTTGACAGAGGAATACCTCTTTCGGCCAGAAGTACATTATTGCATTCCACAGAATTTGTAATATAATTCAAAATCTTTGCAGCCTCTTCCGGGTTCTTAGAATCTGTGGAAATTGCAAAGAACTGACTTGGCTTTAAGTAATCTGATTTTTTCGGATCACTGGATGGCCAGGTAGTAATACCGATTTCTGTTCCTTCCGGCGCTGCATTTTTGATTGCAGTCAGCTGATTAGAATAAGAGAACGAACACCATGACATTGTCTCAGGGCTTGATCCGTATACAAGTGGATCCTGTTCTACAGAACCGATGGTACGTTCTGCAAATACGGACGGATCTACTACCCATCCATCTTTGATACCATCCTCATACAGCTTGAAAAATCCTATATATGGATCTGCCGAATCGCCTCCCAGTTTTCCGTCTTCATACAGAACAACGTCATCTGCACGAACAACATATTCCATAAACTGTTCATTCTGGTTATAGCAGAGATTTGTCTTATAACCTGTTTTTTCCTGGATCTCTTTTGACAATGCAATGAACTCATCCATCGTCATATTATCTTTTACTGTAAATCCATTCTCATCCAGAAGCGTCTTGTTATAAAGCAGTGCCGGAGCATTAATACCATTACACAGTGCATATAATCCGCCATCTACCTGTGCAGAATTCAGTACATCCTGATTACAGTTGCTGACATCAATGGTTCCATCTTCAATATATGGTGTCAGATCTACCAGCAGATCGTTATTTACATACTGCTGCAAATATTTGTAATCCATCTGAACAATATCCGGCATGGAATGTCCTGCTGCTGCCGTTGCCAGTTTATTCCAGTAATCGTTAAATTCAGAAAACTGTCCATCAATGCTTACACCGGAGTTTTCTTCTGCGTACATATCCAGAATACTTTGTGTACGCTCATTTCTGGTCTGATTTCCCCACCAGGCCATTACCAGACTGGAAGAATCACTGCTTCCTCCATTTGACTGAACTGCCTGAGAGGTACTGCTCTCAGTGGAATCTGTTCCCGCTGTGTTATCGGACTGATTGCCGCATGCAGTAAGTGACATCACTGCCATTGCTGTTGCACAGGCAACTGCTAATTTCTTGTTCATACTCATATCCTCCTGAAATTTATCATCGCTCTTTGTAGATGTTGTTATTATAGCGCGCCTTTCTGATCAGATTAATAGTGAAAACGGATATTTGTGTTTAAAAAACCGACATCCTTTTCCATCAGAATTGCATTCTTTTTGTAAATCGGTATAATATGCTTAACAGCATTTTCAGACATAAATTAAGGAAGTTATTATGAAAAAATTCACATCCTGGTCATTAAAATACAAAATATTTGCCATTGCCATGTTCAACAGCATTACGATTCTCCTGTGCGCAGCTCTGGGGTATCATCTCTATACAAAAGCCTATAATAAACTGCTTTTTGAATCTATGGCCGGCAGCCTGTCTGCCACCTCCAAACAGATCTCACAGAAGCTGGAAAATGCAGAGTACATCTCTTCTCTGATTCTCTCCTCTTCTGTTGTGCAGGAAAAGCTGGCCAACCCGCCTTCCGGAGATGACCCGCTTGCTGTGGCTGAATACAATCGTACGGTTAACAATCTCCTTACCGAATACTCTACACTGTTTCGAACCAACGGTATTTCCTATGCCGCTCTTTACAGTGACACCTATATCAACAGCAGCAACTGGGCAGCCTTAAATAAGACTCCCGGCTTTTTATTAAATACTGCTCTGGAAAACGCATTCCAGGCCAAAGGTGCTGTCACCTGGACCTATGCAGAGCGTCAGCCTTATATTCTGCTTGGCAGAAATGTTCGTGAAATTCAAAATCTGTCTCTGCGCTCTCTCGGCAATCTGGTGATCGGTGTCGATCTTGAACGTATAGTATCTGATGCGACACAGTTTATCTCTCAATACAGAGATCAGCAATTTATCATCGCAAGTACTTCCGGCAGCCTGCTTTATGCCTCCGACCATCTTTCTGATGCAGATGCCAGAGAACTGATTCAGGATTTTTCGGACTCTTATAAAATTGTTTCTTATGGCGGTCATAAATATTTTTCTGTAGCAGGCACTTTGCCACATTACGATTATTATTATGTTACACTGGCACCCTATGATTCCGTTGCCAATGCACTGGGAAATTCCATGCGCCTGATCAGTCTTTTTCTCATCATTGGAATGTTACTGGTTTTTTATATGTCAAACCGACTGATTCATACCATCATCCATGAATTTGATGCTTTGATCCGGAACATGGAACTCTTTACACAAAATGAACTGGAACTTCCGGAAGAAAACAGCCTTATTTCCTATTCTGCTGAAGTAGGAACACTCCACAGGCAATTTCGACTTATGGCAACCCGTATTCAAAATCTGGTAAAAGTGAATTATGTAAATGAAATTCTGACCAGAGACGCTCAGTTAAAAGCTTTACGCTCACAGATCAGTCCGCATTTTCTCTACAATACTCTGGAAACCATTAACTGGCGGGCAAAAGCTATGGGAAATGAAGTCATATCCCAGATGGTCGAATCACTGGGAAACCTTCTGCGTGTTTCTCTGTCTGATCAGGACACACTGGTAACACTTGCCTATGAACTGGAGCTGGTAAACTCCTATGTCACTATCCAGAAAATCCGTTTTGAAGAACGTCTTGCTTTTCAGGTCATTACAGAAGAGTCCGTAAGTGACGGCATGATTCCTCCTCTGACTATTCAGCCTCTGGTAGAAAATGCCATACACTATGGCATGGAGGAAATGACGGAGGTCTGCCATATTTATCTGCAAATTCAGGTAACAGATGGCATCATGATGATCCAGGTTCGCAATGAAGGATCGCATTTTGAAAAAGATCTTTTGGAAAAACTGAAAAATAAAAGCCGCAGTCCTCACGGATTTGGCATCGGACTTTTGAATATTGATCAACGAATCAAACTCCTGTTTGGTGAAGCCTATGGTCTGACTTTATCTAATGAAAATAATTTTGCTGTTGCAACCATAACCCTGCCTTATCGAAAGAAAGAAGACGAACAACATGTTAAAACTACTGATTGCTGACGATGAACGAATTATCAGAGAAACCATCTCCACTATTATTGACTGGAAAAAATATGACATTGAAGTGATTGGACTATGCAAAAATGGTATCGAAGCATATGACATGATACTGGATGAGTCTCCGGATATTGTCCTTACTGATATTCGTATGCCAGGCATGAGCGGGCTGGATCTGATCCGTAAGGTTCATCAGACCGATACCCCAATCCAGTTTATTATACTGTCCGGTTATGGAGAATTTGAATATGCAAAAGAAGCGATGCATTACGGAGTAAAACAATACCTTCTGAAGCCCTGCAATGAAACACAGATTCTTGAATGTGTACTGGAATGTAAAAAAGATCATGACCAAATGATGCGGGAACGTACCATGCTGCAAAAACAATTCAGCCTGTATGACGGTATGCTACACAATGTTTTTGCCAGTGTCCTCAATGACTGTCTTAATGAAAAACAGTCTCTGGATGAAATTATCCTCCGTTATGAACAATATGTTGATTTTCATACCACCGGATATCATCTGTTTTTTGTATATTATCTGGAATTTGAAAGTCTGCCGGAATTTCTGCAGCGTCTGAAAATTTATGTAGAAAAAGAAATGCCGCAGGTCATCTTTTACGGAATTTATGTAAAAAATACATTTCTGCTGTTTCTTCAGAATCATTCCGGTTTTTGTGACAGCTTACAGTATTTTCTCAAAACTGTCCGTTTAAACGGGCAGGATATTACTCTGGAAACGCAGGATGTCAATTATCCGTCCCTGAAAAGTCTTCTGGAGGATAATACCGAACGTATCATGCGTTTTTCCATGATTTATTATATCAACCATTTTCACGTTACCACTATATGTAACTACGACCGTGTTATTTACCAGATTCAGCAATTATATCTGCAGCTCCGAGATGGGAAAAGCGAACACACGGATCAGATCACAGAAATTCTGCGAGGAACAGACAGTACTGACTTTTTAAAACAGCTAGCCAGCAGTCTGTTTCTTAAGATGTCTTCTAATTCGCAAATGCTCTCTCCTGTCGGTCTGGCAGAATGGCTTACCGAAATGGAAAAAGAAGAGGATCTGGACAATTTAAAAGAGATGGTGGTAAGTAAATTTACAGAACTTGCCAGCATTCAGGAAACGGAAGCAAGCATCTCTCCGATGATTTCTCAGATTTATTCTTATGTAGACAGCCATCTGGAGGATTCTTCTTTAACACTAAAACAGATTGCTGAAACCCATCTGTTCATGAATGTAGATTATGTAAGTAAAAAATTTTATAAAGAAACCGGGCAAAAATTTTCGCAGTATCTTACTGCCATGCGTATTGCCAGAGCGAAACAGCTTATTGCACAAAATCCGGAAGAATCTGTAAAGAACATTGCCGAACAGGTGGGATGTGGCAACAATCCACAATACTTCTCGCAGCTGTTCAAAAAACAGACCGGTATTACACCAACCGATTACATCAGTTCTCTCGGACATTAACGATTATTCAACAACATATTGGAATACTCGGAAAAGTGACATATCTGCTCGGTTTTTCACATTGACGAAAAGCCTCCTAAAATAGAAAATAAAGATATCTTTTATTTTTATAAAAACAAGGGAGGTTACCGATATGAGTTATCATATTATTGAAATGGGTGCAGCCGGAGACGGAAAAACAAACGATGCCCATATCATCCAAAAAGCAATTGACCTGTGTCATGAACAGGGTGGGGGACTGGTCGTACTTGACGGCGGTCATACTTATCTGTCTGGCTCAATTGTTTTAAAAAGCCATGTAGAACTGGTCGTAGAAACCGGTGCAATTTTAAAAGCAAGCGAAAATTTACAGGATTATGACTATATCAGTGATCTCGCCAAACAAGGTCATAATCATATGCTAGAAGTTCCGACTTTTATCAATTGCGAATATGATGGAAAACCGCGCCAATACTTTATCTATTCCAAAGACAGTGACGATGTGCGTATCAGCGGTGGCGGTATCATCGACGGCTCAGAAGAAATCTATTACGGCGAAATCCGTGAAGATCAGATCGATGGTGCATTCTATCCTCGTATTCCTTTGATTCTGATGGAACATTGTACCCATCTGACCATCCAGAATGTAACGATCCGGAAAAGCGGTTTCTGGACAACTCATCTGGTGGGCTGTGAAGAAGTAGACATCCATGGTGTTCGTATTCTGAACAATCGCATGATGGCAAACTGTGATGGAATTGACCCTGACCACTGCAAACATGTTCGTATTACAAACTGCCATATTGAAGCTGCTGATGACTGTATCGTGTTGAAAACAACGGAAGCAAACAGCCAGTATGGTGACTGTGAAGATATTCTGATCAGCAACTGTACACTTGCTTCTACCAGTGCTGCCATCAAAATCGGAACAGAAAGTGTCAACGATTTTCGTAATATTGTAGTCACAGGATGCAGTATTTATGACACCAATCGCGGAATTTCTTTCCAGCTGAGAGATCAGGGCAATATCGAAAATGTTCTTATTTCGAATTGTATGATCCAGACCAGGAATTCGTCAGAATGCTGGTGGGGATGTGCCGAGCCTGTTAATATTACCACCATCAACCGAAGAGACGATATTCCATCTGGTAAAATCCGCGGGCTCTCTCTTACCAATTTACGCTGCACCGGAGAAGGCAGTATTTATATTGCCGGAAAAGATTCCTCTCCGATCGAGGATCTTACTCTGGACAACATTCGTCTGACACTGGAAAAAAATTCAAAATATCCTATCAAAGGCTACGATTTCCGTCCATGCAGCGGTCCTTCTTTCCAGGAAGGTAAGATTCACGGAATCTATGTAAAAAATGCCAAAGATGTAACTGTTCGAAATATAAAAGTTACCGTACAGGAAGAAATGCAAGAATGGGTTGATCGCGATATCTGCTTTGAAAATGCAGTTGTCAATGAATAAACTTCTTAAGCAAAAATCCGCTGGCACTTTAAAGTACCAACGGATTTTTATAACATCATTTATTTACATAATCTTTCTGAACAGTTCTTTCAGATCTTCAACACTGGCATCTTTTGGATTGCCTGGTGCACAGGCATCTGCATATGCTGATTCTGCCAGGAACTGCAGATCTTCTTCTTTGATGGCTTCCAGTTTGGTAGGAATTCCTACATCTTCTGACAATTTCTTTACTGCGTCAATAGCTGCTTTTCTGTATGCTTCCTGTGTCATGGAATCTACATCTTTAACACCCATCGCTCTTGCGATTTCACGATATTTTTCACCGGTGCATTCCTGATTGTATTCCATTACGATCGGAAGCATCATAGCGCAGGCAACGCCATGTGGTGTATCGTATACAGCCCCCAGTGTATGAGCCATGGAATGTGCAATTCCAAGACCTACATTGGAGAATCCCATACCGGCAATGTACTGGCCAAGTGCCATTCCTTCACGGCCTTCTTTTGTATTATCCACCGCACCACGAAGAGATTTTGAGATCAGCTCGATTGCTTTCAGATGGAACATATCTGTCATTTCCCATGCTGCTTTTGTGGTATATCCCTCAATGGCATGTGTCAGAGCATCCATACCGGTAGAAGCTGTCAGTCCCTTTGGCATAGAAGACATCATTTCCGGATCTACTACGGCAATAATCGGCATATCATGTGGGTCTACACATACGAATTTACGTTTTCTTTCTACATCTGTAATAACATAGTTGATTGTTACCTCAGCGGCTGTTCCGGCTGTGGTCGGTACTGCAATAATTGGAACACAAGGGTTTTTCGTTGCAGCGGTTCCTTCCAGACTTCTCACATCTTCAAACTCCGGATTGGCGATGATGATACCGATTGCCTTTGCAGTATCCATGGAAGATCCACCGCCGATTGCAATGATATAATCTGCTTCGGACTTTTTAAATGCTGCTACACCATTCTGTACATTCTGAATAGTCGGGTTTGCTTTAATATCTGAGTAAATCTCATATGCCAGTCCATTCTGTTCCAGGATATCGGTTACTTTGCTGGTTACCTGAAATTTGATCAGATCTGGATCAGAGCATACAAATGCTTTTTTATATCCACGTGCCTTTGCTTCATTTGCGATTTCTGCGATTGCTCCCGCTCCATGATAAGATGTTCCATTCAAATTGATTCTGTTTGCCATAATCGTTTCTCATCCTTTCCGTATATTCATGTCTTTTATTTGTTATTATATTAACAAAATAGTGATAAAAAAGAAAGTTACAAAAATAACAAAGTGTCACTCTTTTCCTAAATACTACATAACTCTTACGCCTCATGTGTTGTAGGTGGAAGAATGATTTCAGCCAATGTGTAATGAGCTAAATTATCACTTTCCAAATGTAATCCATATCTGGCATCAAATACATTTTTTATTCTAGAATTTATATTAAAAATACCATATCCCTTTTTCGACTCTTGTTTCTCCGTCATCTCTGGCTTCTCTAGTTGATTATTAATTTCCATAAGTCTGTCTCTGTCAATACCTGATCCATTGTCTATTACAGAAAATATTATATTTTCCTTCCAATCAACAGTGACGTATATTTTACCGCCTTCGTTAAATTTTTCAAATCCATGATATATACAATTTTCAGCCAAAGGTTGCAGTATTAATTTAGGTACAAAAAAACGTTCCATATCCGAACTTCTCATGAAAGATTTTATTTCAAAATCAAATCTTTTTCCATATCGTTTCTTTTGAATTTTCAAATATAATTGCACATGTTCCAATTCATCTTTTATAGAAATCATATCGGCTCCACGACTTAATGAAATACGGAAGAAACGACTCAAACTCATTACTTCATCAATGGCTTCTTGCTTATCTCCCGCATAAATGCGCCACGTAATATTATCTAATGTATTATAAAGAAAATGCGGATTAATCTGTGCTTGCAATGCAGCATACTCGGATTTTCTTACAGCCTGCTGTTTTTTTTCCAATTCTGTAAACAACTCTTTTAAATTATCCATCATCTGACTAAATTTCCTAAACAGCCTATCCACTTCATAGATATCTGTTTGAACTATTAAGTCATTTTTTCCATTTACATTTAGAGGATCTTGACATTCCATAATATATAACAATCGATTAATAGGTTTCGAAATGTCTGATGCGATTCTTCTACTAAGCATTAATGAAAAAACAATAATAACAATTGATAAAATCAGCCCCATAAAAATGGCTGTAAGCAAAATATTTCCAACTAAATTCCAAACTTCACACGAAAATGTCAATGTCCATCCATTTTCCAATTGCATACTATTTTTAACTAACCAAGATTTATTTTTATTACTTTCTCCAACAGAAAGAAGTATTTCACCATTTTTATCTGTAAGCATTACATCAACGTCTTCCAAATAGCACGCCGCTAAAAGTTCACCAGCAATCTTTTCTGTTCTAATCTCTTCTACAATTACACCTGACGATTTTCCAGTCTTAACATTATATAATGGATAAATAGCAGCAACATATCCTTCACGATAATTATTAGCTAACATCGATTGAGAATATGTTGATAACCACGTTTCTGTTGTAAATGATCGAAGCATATCATATTCTGGAATATCTCTAGCACTACCATAACGCAACGGGAAATTCGTAGATTTGAATTGTCTCCCATCATCAAGAAGAATATAAAAAGCCTCTACATATACCGTATTATTCTCCTGGAGTGTATATAAATACCCGTTTATTTCCAATTTCTGAGAGTAGATTGCATTTTTGCTGCTTGGAATTTCTCGTATAGCAATCTGCACATTAGAACTCTTTTGCACAAGGGTATTCAGCTGTTCCGTTTCATCTAATACCCTTTCCAAAACATTTCTACTATAGTTTACAGCTGCATCTAATGTGGTTTGTGCATTTCGAATAGTACTACTTATAAAATAGCAAAGAAAAATACTATCTGTTAAAAGCACTAATAATATAGAAATCATGGCAAATTTTTTAAAGATTATTTCATATAACTTTTTCATGTTTCACCTTCCCAGTATTTACCTAAATAATCTCTTGGTGAACAACCTTTCAAGTTCTTAAACACTTTGTAAAAATATGTCACATTCGCATAACCAACAAGTTCTGAAATATGAGAAATTTTATACTCATTTTGTATCAAATATCTACAAGCCACTTCAATTCTAACAGCATTTATATAATCTGTAATATTCTGATTACAGCTGTTTTTGAATAACGCAGAAAGATACGCAGGACTAAAATTGAATTTTTCAGCAATTAAAGATAACCGCATCTCCGGAATTTGATAATTTTCTTCAATGTATCTTTTTATTCGTTCAATAATTTGATTTGGCTTTTTTATTTTTATTTCATTTAGTTTTCTCCCTATCGTGTGTAAAAACGCCTTCATTTTTCGATGCATTTCAAATGGATCACCACAATTACAAATTGAGATAATAATGAGACTTGTGTCCGGATAAAGAGAGTTAATATCAATATTAACCAACGCTTCGCTACGAATAATCCCCGTAACTATCATATATACATTTTGTCTTAATTCCTCTATACCAGAGAATCGTTTTTGGCTCATAAGCCGATCTAATAATAGATCAACTTCTTCCTCTTTAAAATATACTGTATTTTCAACAATTTCTCTTATCAAATCTATACAATCAGATTCTTCTATTCTGGAGTCTGTTTTCTCCTCTGCTGCATAATAAATATTGCCATTTCCACACACGTATTTCATATTAGCAGCTCGTCTTGCTTCCAAATAAGATTTTGCTGATTCTTCAATCCCATGATTTATTTTGCTTACACCAACTGTATAATCATCATATGTAACATTTTGTAATACTGTTTGAATTGTATCCAATAAAAATGAAATTTTTTCTTCTATTTCCTCAGTACTTTTAGCCAGAACATAAAAAAGCATATTATGAGGGCTCTTTTCTAATAGATAGCTTCCTGTATCATGACAAAAAAGATCAATTTCTTGTAGTAATATTTTATAAATATTGGTTTCCCCAATATATAAAGCATCACTTATATTGTCCATTTGAAGTAAAAGAACAGCTTGAAAATAATCCCAACATTCTAACATCTGATCATGAATTTCATCCAATTCTTCAGGTGTATAAAATAAATAAATCATATTTCGGAGATTTCCTTCTTTATCTCCATCGAATTTGTTTCTTCTTTCTTGATTCTTCTGATCCTGAAGTGTTATTACTGAATTGAGCAATTCAGCCGGGTTAACAGGCTTCAATAAATAATTTTTTGCCCCTAAATTTAATGCCTTTTGTGCAAAAGCAAATTCATCAAATCCACTTATCATGATTGTATCTATTTCAAGATGATTTTCCTGGATTTTGGTCAAAAGATCCAAACCACTTATTTGAGGCATTTTAATGTCTGTAATGACAATATCTGGCTTATACTTTTTCACCTTTTCCCACGCATCCAAACCATTCTCTGCCGTCGCAACCACTGTAATTCCATATGAATTCCAGTCCAACATTTCCGATATACAGGTTCTACTGAATTCTTCATCATCTGCAATCAATAATTTCATTTCCACACCCACATTTCTTTTATTCTGTTTTTATGACAAAAACCCCCGTCAGCTGAGAGGTCAACTAACAGGGGTCTATTTTACCATTGTGCTTCATGAGAAATTTCATTCTCGAAAAAACGATATTTTTCATTCCACATCTGTACATTCTGAGGGCTATAATTATACTTTGAGAAGGTATCACACACACATTGACGCATTTCTTGCTTACTGCTAAGTTCTCCAGAACCATATAACTGAAGTAATAGATTTCCTACATTACTCCCCTCTGTAACTCCAGTATATACCTGAAGTCCTATTACATTAGCAGTATACTGGTTTACAAGTTGATTGTTACTCCCCCCACCAATGATATAAATTTTTGATATTTTTTTATCTGCTGCTTGTATTAGTTTATCATAAAAATACCGATATTTCAATGCGAGGCTTTCAAAGCAAATTCTTGCAATGACACCAACATTTTTCCAATCAATTTCCTCATGAAAATCTCTTTTTACAGCATTAACAATTGCCATTGGCATATTTCCAGGAGCATAAAATTCTTCTCTATCAACATCTATGTATAAATGATTTTCTTCCACTTTAGCCGCCTCAGATACTATTTCTTCATATGAAATTTGATTTCCCCAGGCTTCACGGCATTGTTGTATAATCCACATACCCTGAATGTTTTTCTTAAACATATTTGTTTTTAATGGCATTGATGAATTAGAGAAATTATATTTATAAGATATTTCATTTATAATCGGATAATCTGTTTCCATTCCCATTAAAGACCAGGTTCCACTACTTATAAACATCCAATCAGTTCCCATATCGGGTATCGCAAGAGCTGCACAGGATGTATCATGTGTGCATGGTGTAATGATGTTCACGCTTTTTTTTAATCCTACATTTTTTTGAATTACTGGATCAATTTGACCGATTGTATCTCCGGCACACACAACTTTAGTGCAAATAGAAAGTGGAATTTGTAATCCTTTCATAATGGACTCATCCCAACAATCTATATTATTATTATAAAATCTGGAATACCCTGCAAGTGAATGTTCACAGCAAATCTCTGCCCCCAAAAGGTAATGATATACATCGCCCATAAAGAGAATTGCATGTGGATCATCCATTGATGGATCGTTATCCCTAATCATACGAAGCATCTGACTCAAAGTATCCGTTGGCATGGCCTGATTTCCTGTATGCTCATAAATTTTTTTTAATCCATATTCTTTTTCGATAATTTCCGAAACATCCGATGCCGCAGAAGTTGCTCTATAAGACTCCGGTAATTTGCATATATTCCCTTTTCGATCAAGTAAAACGAAGTCACCGCCCCAGCTATCTACGCCGATACTGTCTAAAGTGTCTCCATATTTTTCTACATATTTTTTTAATCCGATTATAATCTCTTCATGATATCTATAAATATTTCGAACACTTTTTCTATGCGCTTGCATAAATTGTGTTTTAAATCGATGAAGTTCTTCTATTATAAGTTTTCCATTTTTTAAATATCCAACTGAAATACGTCCACTTTCAGAACCTATATCCACTGCAAGATGTTTTCCCATCAATTTCACCTCATACTGTCTCGGCAAAGTTTCTCAGTAATTTTATCTACAAGTTTGTCAATAGTATCATCCGAAAGTCGTATTGAAATTCCGTCATAAGCATCAAGAGATTCTGCTGGATTCCCATTCGAACTTTCTTCTGGTGCATTCACTAATCTTTTAGGATTAATAACTAGGTCATGTGTTTGCGCAAGGCATTCTATCTGTCCCCGAGTTATCGGTCGATATCCCCCAACAATAAATTTATGTATCAAAGCCATCTTTGCATAAGCCTCAGCGTCTTCTAACGTAAACCATGCTTCAATAGGTGTTTTTCCCCATGCAATCGGACCATGATTAGCCAAAAGCACAACATTATAATCTTTTACATACGGTGCAACCGAATCAGCTAATTCTGAAGAACCTGGATTTCTATATGGTGCAACCGGAATTCTTCCAGATATCGCCGCCGTTGCTGGTGTAATAGAAAGATCTAGTTCTAATCCCATGTTAGCAAATACATTAAGGAAACACGGATGTGCATGCGCTGTTGACATAACTTCATCATTTTCTTTATAGATTCTTAAATGCATTGGCAACTCAGATGTTGGTTTCCATGTTCCTTCTAAAATATTTCCATTCAAATCTGTTTTTAATAACATATCCGGCCGTAAATCCCCTTTAGAAACTCCTGTAGGTGTAGCAATAATTTCATTTTCTCCCACACGAATTGTAATATTCCCATCATTTGCTGATACAAACTGATGATCATACATTTTTTCCCCAATCGCACAAATTAATTCTTTTGCTTCTTGTTCTGATGGATAATTTCTCATTTCATTCGTTCTCCTTATTTCTAAAGAATTTCATTGATTGTTCGATTATGCTCTGCCCTTTTAGCAGAAATCTGCTGCAAAAGAACCACTATCAAAACCAACGATCCGGTAATTACGCTTTCCCAAAATGTACTTAATATAGACTGCATATTGAATATGTTAGTCAAAAGCCCTACAATAATAGAACCTATGAAAGCCCCGTGAATTTTGCCTCTTCCTCCTGTTAGATAAATGCCTCCTACTACGCAGGATGCGATCGCATACATTTCATTTCCATCCCCTGCAAGTGGCGATACTGAACCCAACCGCGCCGCCAGAATGATTCCCGAAATGGAACACATCATCCCACTGATGATAAACGAAATCATAATTGTTCTTTCTACAGGAATTCCCATCATTCGTGCAGCTTCTCGATTTCCACCACAAATATAAAAATTTCGCCCCATCTGTGAATATTTCATCATTATCGCAAATAGTATTACCAAAATAATAGTAATCAATAGTGGAAAGTTTAAATAAGGTCCTATTCCACCCCTCGCAATCTTTTCAAATAAAATATTATCGAACGCTGGCTTATAAGTATTTTCGCCTGTTAAAACTAGTACAAGTCCTCGAAGGCCAAGCATCATAGACAGCGTTGCGATCCATGGATGAATACGCATTTTAGTTACCAGAAAACCATTTAAAAATCCAATTAGAATACCAAATAATATCGTTCCCAGAACTGCTATTAGAGTATTGTATTGACTCAAGAAACTACTAACATATGCGCACAAGCAAAACAATGAGCCAACACACAAATCAATCGAGCCACTAATAATTACTACTGCCATGCCTAGTGTAACTATGGAAATCGTACTATTTTGTCTCAAAATATTGGAAAGGTTTCCGGGTGTAAGAAAGTTTGAATTAATCAAGGTCCCAACTAAAAGCATAAATGCTAAACCAATTATAGAAGCATTGTTTCCCAAGAAATGCCTTATCTTTTTCATATCAGCTTCCTCCTTCTCTTAGTTTTTGTTCCTAATATTCTGGACATACACCGCCAAAATAATGATAATTGCCTTGATAATTTTCGCATAAGACGATGGGACATTATTCATATTAACCATAATTGTAATTAATTGTAGAACCATTGCTCCACATACAGTTCCCCATATATGCGGTTTTCCACCATCAATGGATGTTCCACCTAACACAGTTGCTGCTATTGCATCCATTTCTTTTGTCAACCCCATATTTCCCGGATCAACTATCGATGAATATCCCATCTCCACAAAACCAGCAATGCATGCTAAGATATTACAGATAATATAACAAACTGGTATTAACAACATAATATTTATACCTGCTATTTGTGATGCCTTGCTGTTATCTCCATAACTTTCAATACAAATGCCAAAACGCGTTTTGCTTACAATAATAAATACGATTACGATACATACAAACCAAATAATTGTTCGAACTGGAACTTTTCCTACAAATTCATATAAAAAACTATTTAATTCTCTGCTTCCTGGATTCATGTTTTTTCCATCATTCAGTAATTTTGCTATTCCCCGAAGCATAAACATCATTGAGAGCGAAGCTATCATTGGTTGAATATCAAATTTTATAATAATATATCCAGTAATCGCTCCGCAGAAAATAGCCAGCAACATCCCAGCTAACACTCCTTGAAGCATATATCCTTGACTAATCATTTTTGCAGCAACCATAGCACACATAGCCATCACAGAACCGACAGAAATATTGATTCCGCCTGTTGCAATTACTATAGTCATTCCAACCCCAAGCAATACTGTCGTTGTGCACTGCGAAATAATATTCTGCACAGTAACAATACTAAAAAAATTTCTGGTCAACAGTGAATTTCCTGCAAACAGAAGAATAAAGGCAAGAAAAACACCGCAATTTCCGATATTCTCCTGTATTCTATTTTTTAGTTTCATGCTATTTCCTCCATCTGTGTCCGTTATTCTCCTTCTGCAATTGCATTTGTAATTATCTCTTGTTTAATTTCTTGATTTGATAACTCCCCAACAACTTGTCCATCTCTAAGAACGTACACTCTATCACAATTTCTTGCAATTTCTGACATTTCTGATGAAATAAATAGCACAGCCAGTCCCATATCAGCCACTTCTGCTATCAAATTCTCCACATCTCTTTTTGCTCCCACATCAATTCCTCTTGTTGGTTCGTCAAATATTATAAAATCTGGTTGTGTTGCGAGCCATCTTGCTAAAATTACTTTCTGCTGGTTCCCTCCAGAGAGATTCTTTATTTTCTGATATGGACTCGGTGTTTTAATACGAAAACGCTCCAGATATTGTTTTACAATTTCATCCCCTTTTTTCTGATTTAAAAATCCATGAGAACTAATATTCCGTAAACTGGATAACAAAATATTGTCACGAACACTCATATTGGGAATTATGCCTTCTTCTCGTCTGTTTTCTGTACAAAATGCCATTTTATGTTTCACACCATCTCTCGGACTTTTCAAAGACAAATCAACCGAATGCATTTTAATAGTTCCTGAATCAGCCATCCTATATCCAAAAATAACCTGAGCAGTTTCTGTTCTTCCAGCTCCCAAAAGCCCCGCTAATCCTACAATTTCGCCTTTTTTTACATGCAATGAAATATTCCTCAGCTTCGGTTTTGAAAGAATATCTTTGAGTTCTATCACATAATCATCACTACTATTACTATGCAGTCTTTCAATTCGTTCTTTCTTTTCAACTTCGCGTCCTACCATTTTGGTAATAAGTTCCGCCTGTCCCAGTTCAGATACCAGATATGTTCCTTCGTATGCGCCGTCTTTCAATATAGTAATTCGATCACTAATTTCATAAACCTCATCTAAACGATGGGAGATAAAAATAATTGCAATATTTTTTTTCTGCAAATCACGGATTACACGAAAAAGCATTCTTACTTCATCAGTATCTAAGGATGATGTTGGCTCATCTAACACAATTAATTTGCAATTCAGGCTGATTGCTCTCACAATGGATACCATCTGTTGCGCTGCTGTACCATATCTGTTCAATTCAATATCAGCCCTTATGTTTAATTTCATTTCATCTAAAAGATCTTGTGCATTTTGATTCATTTTTTTCCAATCAATTACATTATTTTTTCTTGGATACCGACCAAGAAAAATATTTTCCGCAACAGTTAAATATGGAATCATATTAAGTTCCTGATATACTGTACTAATCCCCATATTTTGTGCATCAATTGTATTTTTTATGGTAACTTCTTTTCCATCAAAAAAAATAGTTCCCTCATCCTTTTGATAAACACCTGTTAATATTTTTATTAATGTTGATTTTCCTGCTCCGTTTTCTCCCATTAAGGAATGGATTTCACCAGCTTTTACCTTAAAATCTACCCCTTTAAGAGCACGAACTCCAGGAAAAGACTTTTGAATGTTTTTCATCTCAAGAATATCTTTCATAATAATTGTACCCCACCCCTTTGTTTTTAAAGCCCGGTTATTCCGATTAGAATGACCGGGCTTTACTGCTTAACTAATTATTGAATCAGAAGCATTAGAATCCAAATTCAAGCTGTTCTTCCGCATTATCAGCGGTAATAAGGGTTTCTTCATTAATAATCTTTTCTGGTAATTCTTCGCCTGAAAGATATGTTTCCATTGCATCAAAAGCTGCCTTTCCAAATCTTGGACTGCAAGTTGCAATACAATTTATTTCTCCAGCAATGATTCCTTCAATAGCTTCTTTCTGTCCGTCTATTGCAACAATCTGAACATCTTCTCCTGGTTTCATGCCTGCTGCTTTTAATGCTAAAACAACACCAAGTGCCATTTCATCATTATGGCAATAAACAACATCAAATTCACCACCAGTAGACTGAATAATATTAGCTGTTACTTCCTGTGCAGTAGTTCGCGACCATTCACCTGACTGAGAAGCAACAATTTCGATATTGTCATGTTCATCTGTAATGTTTCTTAACCCTTGAGCTCTATCTCTAACATCTGAACCGCCTTCTACTCCAGTAATTTCTACAATCTTTAATGGTTCATCCATGTTATTGTTATCTACAATCCATTCTCCACACATTTCTCCCTGCTGAACATAATCTGCAATAATGGTTGTAAGCCAATCTTCGCCCCATGTACCAGTAGCTTCTCTATCCAATAGTATTACTGGGATTTCCGCTGTTTTTGCCGCATCTAATGCTGGAACAATAGCATCCATATCAATCGGAGCAATAAACAGGAAGTTGCATCCTTGTGAAATCAGGTCTTCTACGTCTGCAACCTGTTTTTCTGTGTCATATTCTGCATTTGTCATTACATAATCATATCCGCGACTATCTGCTTCTTGCTGCATAGAATCCGTCTGGCAAATACGCCATGCTCCATCAATATCAAGTTCAGAGAACCCAACTTTGAGATTGTTATCTTCTGCCATAACTGGGCATGCGCACATTGCAGTTACCATTAATGCCACCAAAATACTTGTCCTTTTTTTCACTTGTTTATCCTCCTTTTGTTCAATATGTTTTTATGTGCTTTTATTATATAGTGCTTTTCATTCATTGTAACTAAACTATTTTATTTTCAGATTATACTTTTTTACCATAAATATGATAATGTAGCAATAAAATTGATGCATTTTTACCATTTTGCATCTTTCAAATATTAATAGTCCTATTGTGTAAACATAGTAATATCAATAAAATAAAAAGTGGATAAAGGCCAACTATTACTACCTTTCACCCACTTTTTATAATTTAATGCCATACCTTATATTGTATTACTTCAACATCTCAAATTCCAAAAATAATTTCATCAACTTCCCCGGCATAGCATCTACCACAATACGTGCCAGTTTTTCCGGTGTGGTTTTCACTTCCCCAAGTACCCACTGTACTGTCATATAGATCGAACTCTGACAATACATTTCCAGCAGAAAATGCACTTGTTCTTCCGGCATTCTTCCTGTTTTTTCTTTGATCAGATTCTCATAAAACGCCAGAATCAGTTCAAAATCATGCTCACGCAGGGAATTCTGACTGTCATAGCGAAAGGCCGCCGCAAAAAAATTCTGCTCTTCCTTTATGTAAGTAAATTTCTTTACCAGTGCATCATATATCGTTTTTCCCTGTCCCATATGTTCAAAGGATTTCATCAACAGTTTATCAAAATACCAGTTAATCAGATCGTATTTATCCAGAAAATTCCGATAAAAGGTCTGCCTGGTCAGTCCACAGTTCTCTGTGATCTGCTTTACCGTAATGGATTCCACAGATGCATGCTTCATACATTCCTTCATAGACCTTGCCAGCCGGTACCTGCTTTTTTCCCCTTTTTTTATTTCTGTATCTTCCGGCATCTGCCCACCTCTTTCCAGTAAAGCGGACATTCGCAATCCGCTTCGCTACTTGCTCATGAACGCAGTCGCTTCCCGCTTAATATTTCATACGCCATCCGGCATGATATTTATTTTTCAGTGTTCCGTTCACCAGCTTGCCCCATCCCAGTGGATATCCGTTGACACATACCAGCTGCCAGCCCTTTTCCAGCCGCTTTCTGACTGCTTTCGGCAGGTCTGCCTCAGACGCTGCCTGAAGATTCTTCGCTACGATATCATCTACATCCAATGTCTCTCCCCTGAGATATTTTTCCACACGCATATCACTGTAATCCAGATCGATGACTGCCATATACTCTTTTTTCTTTAACGCCATGGCAAAGGACTGGCTTGGTTCAAAACGATCCTTGCGGATTTCTCCCAGATACAGACCATTTCGTAAAAATACCATACCCTTTCTGGTTCCCAGCGCTTCCGGCACCAGATAGACCTGACCTTTTCGCACTTCCACCTGTTTCCAGTTTATTTCCATAGAAACATCTGCAAAAAATTCCGTCAATGCCTTTGTTTCCGGTTTTCCGATACCTTTGATATCGGAAATATCTCCCTGCACCGAATTTTCAGCAACATGATGACCTGCATCCTCACCCGGTGTACGTTTATGAACCAGCGCCAGGAAATGACCTTCTCCTGCCATCTTATGTGGCCAGATACGAACACACCTTTTCAAGTCAGCGCTTCCTGTTTTTCTGTTTTCAGACTCTTCACTGTCCCAACCTTCATATGCTACATCCGGACGTCCCGGTGCAAATCCTTCAAATGGCTTTATTTCCCGAATCTCCATATCTTCTCTACTATCCAGCAGGAATTGTATCACCTGTTCGTTTTCTTCCGGTGAGAAAGTGCAGGTAGAATACAGCAAATCTCCTCCCGGTGCCAGCATCTGTGCAGCTCTGGTAATGATCTCTTTTTGCTGTTTTGCACATTCAAACGGTTTATTTCCATCCCATACTTTGGCTACAGCAGGATCCTTTCGAAACATTCCTTCGCCAGAGCATGGTGCATCCACCAGAATTTTGTCGAAAAATTCTGGGAAGTTCTCTGCCAGCTTCGCCGGGACTTCATTTACAATAAAGGAATTGCAAATACCAAATACCTCAATATTCTTCAGCAGCGCTTTTGCCCTGGATGCACTGATATCATTGGCCACCAGCACTCCTTTCCCGTGAAGACGGGCTCCCAGTTCCGTTGCCTTGCCGCCCGGAGCGGCGCACAGATCCAGCACCCGGTCTCCCGGCTGAGACACCAGTCTGGATGCCGGCGTCATGGCACTTGGTTCCTGCAGATAATATAACCCGGCATAATAAAACGGATGTCTGGCAGGCATATCCTGCTCTTCGTAATAATATCCATTCTCCGTCCAAGGAATTTTTGTCAGATGAAAGGGTGCCTTTTTTTCAAATTCCTCCGTTGAAATCTTATCCACATTTACCCGCAGGCCAAAATTTCTCGGCCGGTCATAAGAAGCCAGAAACTCCTCATATTCTGCTCCCAGGAGCTTCTTCATTTTTATCTCAAATTCTCTTGGTAATGATACCATTTTCTTTCCTCGTTTCCACCATATTATTCAATACTCTTCAGCGATTCCACCATATCGATTTTTTTCAGCTTCTGGTGCATGACTGCATTGACCAGTACGGAAAATACAACCGTAAATACTGCGGAAATCAGATAGCTTGGCGGATTAATATTCCGTCCAAACATGGTTGCATCTACTTCCACTGTGGTGATAACAAAGTAATGCAGTATTTTTCCCATTCCCATGCCGGCCAGTATGCCAATCGCTGTAATCAGTATGTTTTCCCGGTACACATAGGCATCAACCTCCCGGTCATAAAATCCCAGTACCTTCAGCGTCGCCAGTTCCCGCTTTCGCTCATTGATATTGATATTGCTCAGATTATACAACACCACAAAGGCCAGCAGTCCGGCAGATATAATCAATACCACAATTACAGAATCCAGCGTAGACAGCATACTGTCAATCTGACTCATTGTTGATATGGTATAGCTGATACTCAGTGCCGCCGGTTCATTCAAAAAGCCCTGACCGAGCGTTTCCAGTGCCGCCATATCCGTACCGCTTTCTGCCCGGAACATGATTTCATTATATTCCGGTACTTTTTGTGTACATGCTTCATATAATCCCGGTGTCATATAGATGTAATGGGACAGATAATTTTCTGTCACTGCTGCAATCGGCACCTCGATAGCTCCCAGTTTTTCGTCCTCCAGTATGAGCGTATCTCCGGCTTTTACGCCACACAGATCGGCAATCTTCTCTGTAATCACAGCGCCATCGTCCGTCAGCTGATAATGCTCACCACTTTCGCGGTCACGAAATACCAGAAACTCGCTGACCTGTTCCATATCTTCCAGTACCATCAGGTACACATTCCAGGACTTCTTATCACGTCTCACGGTTTCTTTCTGCATCAATGCCTCAGTAGCATTTGCTACCGTATCATTTTTGTCAACACGCTCCTTCAATGCCTCTTTTTCTTCCAGCGAAGCATCCGTATCTAAGATTATCAGAGCATCATAAAGCTGCAGCTGGCTGAACTGCAGATGTCCGATATTGGAAATCGAATCCCTTAGACCATATCCTACCAGCATCAGTGCCATACAGCCACCGATACCAAATACTGTCATGAAAAATCGCTTTTTATAACGAAGCAGATTTCGCACTGTGGATTTCCAGCTGAAGCTTAAATGCTTCCAGATAAACGGTACACGCTCGAGAAATACCCGCTTTCCTTCTTTTGGTGCAGGCGGCCGCATCAATACCGCCGGTGTGGTGGCAAGCTCTTTATAGCAGGCAGCCAGCGTAGCCAACATGGTACTTGCCAGAGCCGCAACGGTAGCAATTATTGCAAATTTCATGTTATAAGGCAGTTCGATATTGGTCATGTGATGGTACATAATCCGGTAAGATGTCACTATGACAAACGGCAGGAATTTTTCTCCGAATGCGATACCTGCCAGGCTACCTCCCAATGTAGCAAATAAAGCATAACAAAGATACTTGGATGCAATGGCTGCTTTTCCGTATCCAAGCGCCTTCAGCGTACCGATCTGTGTCCGTTCTTCTTCTACCATTCGTGTCATAGTGGTCAGACTGATCAGCGCTGCTACCAGGAAAAACATTACCGGAAATACCTGACCGATATTTCTCATACGGTCTGCATTTTCTCCATATCCGATATTTTCCGGCAAATCACTGCGGTCGCTGACGGTCCATTCCGGCATCTTCAGATCTGCGACTTCTTTTTCTGCATCCGCCAGCTTCTTTTTCCCATCTGCGATCTTATCCTCAGCCTCTTTTTTCCCTTTTTCATACTCGATTTTTCCATCTGCCAGCTTATCCTCATTTTCAGCCAGCTCTTTTTCACCATCTGCGATTTCTTTTTTGCCGTCTTCCACGCTCTTTTTCGCATCTGCAAGTTTTTGTTCCGAGTCTGCCAGCTTTGCTTTTCCATCTGCCAGCCTAGCTGCTCCGCTTTGTAATTCTGCTTCTGAATGATTCAGCTTTTGCTCATTTTTTCTGATCTTCTTTTTTGCCTCTTTCAGCTGTTTTTTTCCATCCTCCAGCTGCGCCCGTCCGGAATCAATCTCAGCCTGTGCAGATGCAATCGCAGCCTCGCCCTCTTCGATTTGCTGCAAAGATGCTTCCAGCTGTGCCGGTACTGCATCCAGTTGTAGCTTTCCTTCGTCCAGCTGTGCTCTGGTAGCTGTCAACTGTGCTTCATTTTCTGCAAATGCTGCTTCCGCAGTGACAATTCCCGTCTCAATCTCTGCAATATTACCTTGCAGCTGCTGAATCTGTGCGTTTACCTCGTCCAACGCTCCCTGCGCCTGCGCCTGTTGCTCCTGTGCCTGAACCAGAGCTGCATTTTGTGCATCCAGCTCTGCCTGTGCATTGGCAATCTGCCCAGGAAGTGCATCCAGTTCTGCCTGTTCTTCCGGCGATAATCGATATTTATTTTCATCCAGCGTCTCATCCTCTCCCAGAGCATCCTGTGCAGCCTGTCTCTCTGCTTCCAGCTGCGCTTTCTTTTGCTCCAGTTCTGCCTTTCGATTCTGCAGTGTTGTCAGATTCGCCGAAGCCGCATTTACCGCATCTTGAAGCTGTGCTACTGCTGCCTGTGCCTGAGATACTGCATCCGTCAGACCTGATACATTGCTCTGCAGCGTTGCCAGCCCCTGTTCACAGGCTGCCTTCTGTGCTTCCAGCTCTGCCTTCTGTGCCGGCCAGGCCGCCACTGCCGCATCATACTGTGACTTTCCTTCTGCATAAGCAGTTTCTCCGGCCTGATACTGAGCAAGCTGTTCCTCATACTCTGTCTTCCCGACTTCATACTGCGTCCGTCCGTCTTCCAGCTCTGCTTTTTTCTGATCCAGCTGCTCCTGCGCACTATCCAGCTTCTCGGTAGTCTCCTTATAAGTGGTATCGAATTTTTTTTGTTTACTTTTCAGTGTCTTTTTTCCCTGATTCAGTTTATTCCATCCATCATTTAACTGCGCACGTCCATCTGCCAGCTTCTGCTCATTCTCTGCAATCTGTGTTCTGCCGTCTGCCAGCTCCTTCTCTCCATCCCGAATCTTTTTCTCCCCGTCTTCCAGATCCCGCTTCGCCCTCGCCAGCTTCAGCTTTGCATCATAGATCTCATTATCTCCATCATAGATCTCATCCCAGGCTTCGGACAGTTCGCTCTCGGCCTCCGCTTCGCCATCTGCCAGCTCTTTTCTGGCATCCTCCAGCTTTTCATTCGCCTCATCCTGTATTTCCTGATAACGAATCTCACAGCGCTCTCCGGAAATATCTTCCAGTCTCTGCTGTACTTCTGCTATCAGCATATCATAGGCATCCGTGTAAGCCGTCAGCGTATCTGCTTCTTTAACTTTAATATACACATTCGTATAGACCTCATAATCAAAGTCTTCCGGCAGTATATAGGCCGCTCCTGCCAATTCCCCGGTTCCCAGCGTGGTATTTCCCCGGTTAAAAGAAATATACAGTGGACTGCTTCCTGCTCCGACGATGGTAAACTCCTTTTTCTTCAGCTTATAATCATCCTCGTCCTCCAGAAAAAAGGTAATAGTATCTCCGATTCTGTAATCTGTTTTATTCAGAAACTCAATATCTACAAAACATTCTCCGGATGTTTGGGGCAGCCGCCCCTCTTTGGCTGTCAACTGATTCAATGTCGGAGTGGCAGACTCTACCCGCAGCGCATACCGGTCTGTTCCTTTCTCACATAACACATCTGTCATATAACCGGCTTCGGCCAGTTCCACACCATCCGTCTGGCTGATGGCCTCTACATCCTTTTCCGTCAGTCCCATGGTACTGATTACCTTCAGATCCATCAACTGATGCTGATCAAAATAAGCATCTCCGGAATACCGCATATCCGGAGCTGCGGACTGAATGCCGGAATAAAATGCCACACCCAGCGCCACAATCAGAAAAATGGAAATAAATCGATTCAGACTCTTTTTTACTTCCATATAAAAATCTTTTCTCAGTGCCTTTTTCTTCATAGCCAGTTCCTTTATACTCCACTTACCATTCAATATCTGCTACAGACATCGGAGACTCATTCTCTCTCATGTCTGCTACTTTTCCGTTCTTGATCTTAATCACCCGGTCAGCCATCGGTGCAATAGCTGAATTATGAGTAATGACAATCACCGTCATCCCTTTTTCCCTGCACATATCCTGCAGCAGCTTCAAAATTGCTTTTCCTGTCTGATAATCCAGTGCTCCGGTCGGCTCATCACACAACAGCAGTTTGGGATTTTTGGCCAGTGCACGGGCAATCGATACCCTTTGCTGCTCTCCGCCGGACAGCTGCGCCGGAAAGTTTTTCATACGATGCCCCAGCCCCACTTCTTCCATTACCTGTCCCGCATCCAGCGGATGCTTGCAGATCTGCAACGCCAATTCTACATTTTCCAGAGCAGTCAGATTCGGAATCAGATTATAAAACTGAAAAACGAAGCCAATATCATCTCTCCGGTATCCGGTCAGCTGCTTCTGATTATATTTTGCAATATCTCTGCCATCTACCAGTACCTGACCTGTAGTCGCTGTATCCATACCTCCCAGAATATTCAGCACGGTAGTCTTTCCGGCTCCACTGGGACCTACAATCACCACAAATTCTCCTTTTTCAATATCAAAATCAATGCCATCCACCGCACGGATCTCCACTTCACCCATTTGATAAATTTTCGATACATTTCTCAGCGAAACAAATTTTTCCATACTGTGCTTCTGCCTTTCTTTTTTACATAGTTACCTTTATCATAGCATATTTCACCGTACATCTTCACTTAAATTTCTATAAAATAGTGTACGCATATCGCAGATATATGTACGCATAACAAAGATTTTTTATTGCAATTCTGGGAAAGCTAGGTTATAGTTATGAAAGGTTATTATTCAACCGCAATATCATCTATAGAAAGGTTTTACATATGAATAAAGATAATATCATTTTAATCGGTATGCCTGGCGCTGGAAAAAGCACTGTCGGCGTGGTACTTGCCAAGGTACTTGGCTATCAGTTTGTAGATACCGATCTGATCATACAGCAAAAAGAAGGAAAGCTTTTATGGCAGATCATCGAGGAAAAAGGTGTGGAAGAATTCATCCGTATTGAAGATCAGATTAACAGCCAGGTGAATGTATCCAAAAGCGTCATTGCCCCGGGCGGCAGTGCTGTCTTTGGAGAAAACGCCATGAAACATTTTCAGGAAATCGGTACGGTTGTTTATCTGGATGTAGATTATCCGGTTCTGAAAAAACGTGTTGGCAACTTTGAGCGTCGTGGCGTTGTTCTTCGCCATGGTAATTCTTTCCGTGATATTTACGAAGAACGCCTGCCATATTATCAAAAATATGCTCAGCTGAGCATAAAAGAACGCGGTCTGAATATTTCTCAGACAGTTTCTTCTATCATAGAAGCATTGGGTATATAAACTATTGGGGACGGAATTTTCTGGCTTTAAAAGCCAGAAAATTCCGTCCCCGTCAGGTTTTCGCTGCTTTATCTGATACGTATTTTTTTCTTCATAGATGTTCCGAACATCTCTGCATCACCTTTTCGTCCATATGGCTGAATGGTCAGTGTATAAGATTTTCCTTTCTTTTTACCATTCAGTGAAAAATACATACTATATTTTTTACCTTTTCCGCTGGCCTGTCTTCCGTTGATGTACAGCTTCTGTCCGGCCGGCAGTTTTTTCTTCAATGTAACCGTTACTCTGAAGTCAGTATACCACCATTTTCTCCAGCCCACATACGTCAGATATTTCCATTTATATCCCACTTTAACCTTTGATACTTTTACGGAACGAATTGCAGGTTTTTCTTTCCGCTGTGTCCGTATTGTTTTGTAAAGAGGGGTTCCTTCTACCCATGTTCCATCTGCTTTTTGCGCAGATTCCACAAATTTAAACTGATAATTGGTATTTGCTTTCAGTTTGTTCGCAACCGTATCACCCTTCTGATTCTTGCCAAGACGTTTCCAGCTCGAACCTGATTTCTGATAAACAGCTACATCACTGGATCCATGGCTTCCATTTGCCAGAACAGAAAATACCACCTGAGTCGGATAAACTTTGTAGTAAGGAACAGACGGCGTACCGGCTTTTGCAAAAACAGATAATCCGGCAGAAGTCAGCCCATTGGTGGATGTTACCTTAATCGTAGCAGAACCTGACTGATATCCCCTATAGCCAGAAGCATCAAAGGTCACTGTAAAGCTTTTCGTATTTTCTCCGTAAACGCTTCCTTCTGTCTGACAGGAGATCTTTCCACTGCTCTCTATCTGATTAAGCTTATCGTCACTGTTTGCAGGTATCGTAGATGCAACAAATGTAAAAGTTCTTGGTGTGTAACGGGTTCCTTCATCAATCGTCAGATCACTTTCTGCACAGGTCAGAGATACGCCTGTCGCTGGGATATAATCTCTTCCTGTCATTCGATAGTGATAGCTTGCATACTGTCCATTTCCTTTCGCACCAATAGCCAGCACATAAGTACCCGGTTCCAGCCAGAC
Organism: uncultured Marvinbryantia sp.; assembly: GCA_934394985.1. Classification (GTDB taxonomy): domain Bacteria; phylum Bacillota; class Clostridia; order Lachnospirales; family Lachnospiraceae; genus Marvinbryantia. The sequence goes on along the minus strand of CAKRRF010000008.1, from coordinate 14,361 downwards.
TGATCCGGATCTCTCCTGTCCGCCAGATTCCACTGTCAGCAATGCATTCTTCATACCACTGTCATTTCCGCTATACAGATACGCCATGACCTTTTTTCCATTTTCAGCAGTCAGCATCAGATTCTGCAGTCTGCGGTTTGGAGTATAAAATGTAAAATATCTTCCATTCTGGAATATATTATTATCAGAACAGATAATTCCTGTCTCTTCTGCACTCACCCCTACTGACTGCGCAGCCTGGAAGGAGCTGCCACCGTTTTCACTCACCGTCGCCAGGGAAGGCTTTACCGTAATATAGGTATTTCCGTTATAATCGCCTCGAAACTCAAATTTCAGGTACGCAGTTGTATTCGAATCCATGATAATATAGCCATCCATTCTTTTACTTACCATTGCATCGTTCCATAAAAACTGCTTCAGTTTTGGATCCGCCTCTATTACTCTCGTACGCTGAACAAACATTTCGATATCCATTCTCAATCTGTGCGACGTTTCATTTCTAAAAACTACCGTACAGATTTTACCCTTAAGGTTCTCGTCAAATGTCGCGTCCATTGGTATATCTTTGTTACTACAGGTTACATATTTAACACTCTCTGCCTGCACAATATGCTTCGGAACTGCCACTGCCATCAGCAAAGTAACCAGCATTGCCAGGATCATCCATAATCTACAATTTCTTTCAATTGCTTTTTTCCTGTTCATAAAAAATCCCCCTTTCCTGATTCACATACTTTCTAGAGTATATATACTATATCGGGAAAAGAGGATCATTCCTATACTAATATTAGTAGTTTTTCTTTGGCATCGGATGCTTTTTCATAATGGCAAAATACATGGTCAGCAGCAATGCAGATGCCAGGATCCATGCCATCGGACTGGCGAGACACACACCGGCATAGCTGTGGTAATGAATCGCGAGCAGTGCCACACTTCCACGTCCCACTAGCTCTGCAATTCCGGCAGTCATTGGCAGCAAGCCATATCCCATACCCTGGATACCATTTCGGTAGACATTCACCACAGTAAGCGGTATCAGGAACAATGCTGTGTATTTCATATAAGTATCTACCATACCTTCGATCTGCGACGCATCGCCTGTAACAAACAGTCCCGTCACGATATATCCGAAGAAATACATCACCAGACCAATTACAACCGAAAAGATAAAGCCAAACATGGTGGCTCTGGCAAAGCCTTTCCGTACACGATCATATCTTCCTGCACCTACATTCTGTGCTGCAAAGGTCGCCATAGCAGAGCCGAGCGCTATGTATGCCTGACCAGCCATCTGCTCACACTTGGAGGCTGCGGTAAATGCCGCCACGTAAGTAGAACCAAGCGTATTTAATGCCATCTGTACCATCGTGGTTCCAATAGCGGTAATGGAATACTGAAATGCCATTGGCAATCCCACTGCCAGCTGATTCTTAATCAGGGTTCCGTCCGGCTGAAAGTCTTCTCTGGTCAGATGCAGAATCGGCATCTTTCGAATCATGTAGATCAGGCAGAGTATCGCAGAGATTCCCTGTGAAATCACCGTTGCCCAGGCGGCTCCCGCCACTCCCATTTTCAATATAATAATCGATACCAGATCCAGTATGATATTCACAGATGCAGAAAACAGCAGAAAATACAATGGCACTTTGCTGTTTCCCAATGCCCTTAAAATGCATGCAAACAGATTATATAACGCCTGCACCAGAATACCGGCACAAATAATCATAATATACCGATATGCATCATCAAAAATATCATCCGGTGTATTCATCAGAACCAGCAGACGATGCATTCCCAGAAGACTGATCACCGTCAGCAAAATCGTTGCCGCAATGGCGATCATTCCTGCAGAGGCCACACTTCTGCGCATTCCCCGCATATCCTCTGCACCAAATCTCTGACTGGTCAGCACCGTAATTCCTGCCATTAGACCGGTCATAAAACCCAGGATCATAAAATTGATGGTTCCTGTGGATCCCACTGCTGCCAGTGCCTCTGTACTGACAAATTTTCCTACTATTACCGTATCTACCACATTATAAATCTGCTGAAACAGATTCCCTGCAAATACCGGCAGTGCAAAAAATAAAATATTCTTTCCCGGACTGCCTGTCACCATATTTTTTTCCATAACTGTTTTCCTCATTCTGTTATACCTTTTTGCTTCCGGCAAAAAGTTCTGACCTGCCAAAAGCAAATCAGAACTTTTTTCTAACTCACATTATTCTTTTTTCTCTCAACTGTCAAGAATTTTTTTTATTTCTAAAAAATATGAGATTTAATTTCGGATCTCCTGCCTCATAAATCCGATATAAGAACCCCCAAAAGCTACCATCATCAATGCAACCAAACCGGTCAGATGCGGCCATACCAGCAACATACTCTGTCCAAAGGACAGATATCCGGAAATTGCTCCCTCCAGCTGCTGCATAGTGACTACATTTACAGAACGCACGGTTGGGTTCATGATCGTAGATACTGCTTCACTGTACAGATAATATGGTGAAATCCGATTCAGGCCAAGGTTCAGTGTGTAGTTATTCATCGTATTCAGCATTGCCTGATACTGCGTCGTAATCGGGTAAACTGCATTGGCAATGATATTGGCTATCATGCTCATAAAAATCGTAAAGAAAATCCACAGGGCAATTACTGCCATGGCAGATGTGGCAGAATGTCTGCATACTACAGAAAACAGAATCGACAATCCCAGCCAGAAATCCATATATACTACGGTAAAAATCAAAAATGCCAGTACACGCAGCACTTCTTCTGTCTGCGGAATCAGTCCGGTAGACATCACACCTACCGCTCCCACAAAAATACCCATGGTAAATACCATAATCATGATCACAGCATTTCCTGCCAGAAATTTTCCGATAATAATCGCATCTCGATAAATCGGCTGTGCGACCAGACGATTCAGGGTACCGTTATTTCGCTCACTGTTGATGGCATCAAATCCAAGCGTTAGCCCCACAAACGGTCCCATCAGCGCAATGATACTCATAAAGGATGGAATCGAATTGCCACTGGTGGTGTAAATCTTCAGAAATACAAAGTTGCTGTCCTGCGCTATGGCATCTGACAGACCATTCAATGCTCCATACAGACTGGCAATACTGGTTCCCAGTATCAGTAATAAAATAATCAGAAATCGCCTGCTGCAGAGATGATCCGCCAGTTCTTTGTGATACAACGCCATCAAACCGGTATGGCTGCCTGTTTTCTTTTTTGTGTTCTGCACAGCTTTCGCCTTCTTTAATACGGTTGCGGTCATTTTGTGCCACCTCCCCCAAATAATTTATTATGTAATTTTCCTTTCTGGGTGGCTTTCATGGCAAGTCTCTCTGCCTCTGCTTCCGCCTTCTCAAAATACATCCGATAGATCGCATCCAGATCTCCACCTCTCTGATGAAGATGTTGAATCGTATATTCATGACTGCCAAGGAATGTCGTCAGCTGAGCTCGGATATCGTACTTTGACTCTACTACGAACATATTTCCTTCTTTCTGAATACTGGATACCCCAGGCTGTCTGCTGATCTCTGCCAATACCTTATCATCACACGGATCTACCTGCAGCTCCAGAGAATACTTTGTATTGTCCTGTACCTGATGTCCCAGATCTTCGATCTCTCCGCAGGCAACCAGATTGCCATTTACAAAAATACCTACACGATCACAGATCTGCTGTACCTGGTACAGCTGATGAGAAGAAATCAGCAACGTTCTGCCATCCTCTTTGGACATCTGCATCATCAGCTCCAAAAGTTCTCTCATACCTTCCGGGTCCAGTCCCAGTGTCGGCTCATCCATGATAATAATCTCCGGATCCTTCATCAGCACATCTGCGATTCCCAGTCTTTGTTTCATACCTTTGGAATAAGTTCCTGCTTTTTTATCTGCAGCCTCTTCCAGTCTTACACGCTTCAGTGCTTCGTCACTGCGCCGCTTTATCTCTTCTTCTGACAAACCATTCAGTCTGCCGGTAAATGCCAGATTCTCTCTGCCGGTCATATCCTGGTAAAATCCAGGATTATCTGGCAGATATCCCACGATCTTCTTGATCCCCAGAGCATTTCTGGTACAGTCCATGCCACAAATGGAAGCAGTACCTGCACTTGGTTCTGTCAGACCGAGAAGCATCAGGATCGTTGTGGTCTTGCCGGCACCATTGGGACCCAGCAGACCAAATATCTCACCTTTTTTTATAGACAGGTTCAGCTGATTTACCGCTGTCTTTTCTCCATAACGCTTTGTCAGCCCACTTGTCTGAATAATTACTTCGCCCATTGCTTATCTTCTCCCGTATTTTTTAAATACATAACCAAGCCCTGCTGCCAATACTACAATGATAGCGACTGCTACCAGTCCCCAGCTGGTACGAGTCTTTACCGATACACGCAGGCTGGCTGTAGAAGTGGCGATATCATTGGCGGCAGTAATGGATGTCACATAGTCTCCTGTAATGGCATCAGAATCCGGGGTAATATAAGCGGTTACTTCTTTGGTTGCACCTGCTTCCAGAAGATCAATCGTAGATTCATCAAAGCTTACGTCCCAGTTGCTGGCTGCTGAAGAAGTCAGGTTCAGATTTGTCAGATCTACATTACCTGTATTGGTAATCGATAATGTCACTGCTTTTTTTGCATTGGCATATGCATCTACACTCAAATTGCCACTTGGTGTAGATACCTCTACACTGTAAGAACCTGTGATGGTCATCTTCAGTTCCGTACTCAGTTTTTCAGAAGAAGAAATCGCAGAAATCGGAATCGTATATTCGCCCTGTGTCAGTGTCTCAGGCGGTGTGATCGCTACCGTAATACCCTGGCTGGCACCTGCTTCCACATTCAGACTGGCTACTGCATTACTTTCTCCTGATGGTGTAAATGTTACCTGCCATCCTTCCGGTGCTTCTGCTGAGAGGCTGAATGACTGCTCTGTTCCTTTATTATTCACCAGCGTGGTGTCAAAACTAAATGCCGTACCAGATGCTGCCTGCTGCTCTGCATACTCTGCTGTAAACGTACTGGCACCATTTTCCTCTTCTGATACATGCAGTGCCAGTGTCACATCACTGCTTTCTCCGTCATCCGTAACTGCTTCCAGTGTGACATTGTAATCACCTTCCTCTGTGCCTTCCGGAACTGTCAGACTTAACGTAGCGAGTCCCTCTGACACTTCACCGGAAGACTGAATATGTACTTTATTGATCTGACCGCCATTTCCACGGAAATATCCTTCCCATCCCTCCGGCAGGTCTTTGATGCTCAGTGCTGCATCCTGGCCGCTGCCTGTCTGGTTGATAAAGTCCAGATCAAAGGTAGTCGTTTCACCGGGTTTTACAGAAATACCCGGATATGCGGTACTCATCTCAAATGCACTGGCGGATGATACATCCACCGTATCCGCGGAGGTCTCAGGTGCTGCATAAACTGCTGCAGGCATCACAAGACTGACCATACTCAGGAGTGCGGCTGTCATACCAATACTTTTCAGTCTGGACCGCTTACTTCTTCCTTTCTCATTGGTACTGTGCTGATTGTTAAAATACAATTGTCTCTTTCTCATGATCTGCATGCTCCTTTATTTAAATTCAGGGCTTTTCTATGCCATTCTTTGGCACTTACCTGCCCCATTTGCTGGCACTATCTTAATTCCTGAATTTAAACTAAATTTAAATAAAAAAGAGTCAAAGTTTGAACATCCTGTGAACTTGTGAAAATTCAGTGAACTTTACTGTTTTTTCAGATTTTGGTGATATACTTCTCCATAAAAGATACCGTTCCTGAGCTTTTTACTAGAAACTCATCCGACCGGGTATTTTCTGTTTTTGGAGGATTCTATGTTTCGCATACTGATTGTAGATGATGATAAAAATTTCAGACGATATTTCCACGCAGTCCTTTCTCATTCCGGTTATCAGCCCTTTTGTGCTGATTCTGCCGCAAATGCACTGCATATGATGGAAACACATAAGATTGATCTGCTTCTGACTGCCGCACTTATGCCGGGTACAGATGGCTTTATGCTGACAAAAATGCTCCGGGAATGTGGAAATACCATGCCGGTTATAATGATTGCGCCAAAACATATGGCAAAAGATGTGAAAAAGGGATTTTTAATGGGGGTGGACGATTATATGGTCTGTCCGATAGATGAGGATGAAATGCTGCTGCGGATCCGGGCACTGCTGCGTCGATCCGGTATTGTATCAGAACACGAGTTGAAAATCGGTGATACTACTCTGGACTATGATACTTTGACAGTTTCCAGTCACGGAGAAGAAACTATTTTACCGCAAAAAGAATTTTATCTGTTATATAAACTGCTGTCCTATCCAAATCAGATCTTCACCAGAGATCAGCTGATGGATGACATCTGGGGACCGGAATCCGAATCCACAGATGCCACCGTCAGTGTACATATCAACCGTTTGAGGAAGCGATTTGCGAACAGTAATGATTTTTCTATTCATACGATTCGCGGGCTTGGATATAAAGCCTGCCCAAGAGTATAAGACTCCTGTCTTTATTCTGCGACTTCCACCAGCTCAATTTTAAAATTCAGCTCTTTTCCTGCCATTTCATGGTTGGCATCAAAGGTGATTGTTGTCTCATCTTTTGCTGCTACGCTAACCGGAAATGGCTGTCCTGATGCATTGGATAAATAAACTCTTTCTCCCACAGACAGATCCTCTGATCCAGGAAGCTGACTGATCTGCAACGTAAATACATTTTCCGGATTCGGCATACCATATGCCTCTTCTGGCATCAGATGTATATCCACGATCTGTCCCACTTCCATACTTTTTACAGCTTCATCAAAGCCTTTGATCATCATGCCGGCGCCACAGACAAATTCCAGTGGCTCCCCACGGTCATAGGAAGAATCAAACTTTGTACCATCGTTAAACGTTCCTGTATAATGTACTTTACATTTCTTATTTTCGTTACTCATGATTTTCTCCTGTCTTTTCATTTTTAACAATCTTTTTCATCATACCATGAAGTGACATGTATTCGCAAGATGACACCGCAAACTATTGCCTTCCTGACATTTCACGATGCTTTCTGTATAATCCAAGATACTCTTGTTCCACATTTTCAAACGGCTGTACTGTATAATTTATAGCAGTATGCAGTTTGGGTGCCGTTCTCTCCGGTGTCATATCCAGCAGATGAACCAGATCATACCACAACAAATCATCATCAATCTTCTTCACCTGCTCTTGTTCTTCTTCTGTCAGGTCTGATCCAAGAAATTTGGTATAAATTACACTCAGAAGCTTTTCTTCCTGTCGGATATATTCCGTCATTGTCTGCTTAAAAGGCCTCGGCACATCCGACATATAGCATTCACTGGCATCATGCAGCAGACAGGCCAGAATGATTCGCTCCGAAAGTCCCCGTTCTTCCGCTTCTTTTGCGCAGCAGATACAGTGCTGACCCACAGACCAGAATGTCGTGACATGTCCGTTTCCCCGACATAATAGCGACAATGCATGGGCAATATCTTCCATGTTCAGATCTTCCGGTTTCGGATCAAGCGGGTCAAACTGTTTTCTGGTATAAGTTGTAATATAACTGCTCATGTGATAGATTCTCCTTTCCTGTTCTCTTATTTTATTATCCCAATTCAAATATAACAATCCGTTCTCTTTGATTTTCTCCCGGAAACAAATCTTTACAGTCAATTTCATCTGAAAAAATCAGTTCCTCCACCGTCATCAGATAAGATATATACTCATCAGATGGATAGTAAAAAAACAACTGCATTTTTCTCATCTGTTCATAATAAGATTCCAGAATCCGGGCAATGACTTTTTTCAGTATTTCCATAGAAAACGGATTAAAAAAGAATATCTTATCCACCTCGTCCGGTATCTGGTACTCTGTTGCATCTGCCTTTACAAAAGAAACTCTTCCTCCGGAAACTGCTTTTTCTTTATTTTCTTCTGCCTTTTCATAAATGCGCTGGTCGTATTCTATACCAACTGCCTGACACCTGGTCTGCCAGGCCAGAAAAAAGTCTACTCTTCCTTTCCCACATCCATAATCCAACACTGTGTTTTTCTTTTTGATATATCCTGCATTGGCAAGCCGTTCCAGCACGGAATACGGCGTGGGTTCATATGGGTATCGATATTGATCTGAATGAGAATCATCTCTGCCGGTAGTATGAATATGCAGCAGCTTATCCCATTCTGTCTCTTTTTTCTCCTCTGTCTCTTTAGCCATACTTCTTCTCCTGTTTGTATGATTCCGTATGGTTTCCAGTATAGCACAACTTCCATACAGAAAATACCCATCCAAAATAATTTTAAAAAACTGTTGACAACTCCCCTTCTTATCTGTATAATTAGATCTTGGTTGCGACAGTAACCGTAAGATACGTGCAGGAGTGGCGGAATTGGCAGACGCGCAGGCTTCAGGTGCCTGTGGTCGTTAAGATCGTGTGGGTTCAAGTCCCATCTCCTGCACTATTTTTTTGTCTAACATCACTCTCCGATAAAACAAGTACAGCCGGAAAGCAATCAAGCGCTTTCCGGCTGTTTTTCATTCTGCTTCTTTCTTGTAATCCCAAAAAAAGTTCCTGTAAATATAATTCCTTTTGCAATTGACGTGGAAGACAGCGCCCACCAGATTCCGTTCAGACCTAATGCGGTATTGCCAAGGATTAATGCCAGCGGAATTCTCGCACCTGTAAATATCGTACTGATCACACTACAGAGATGGGTTTTTCCCAAGCCTGAAATTGCCCCTATTGTAGTAAGCTCCACACACATAAAAGCTTCACTGAATCCAATAATTACCAGATAGCCCACAGCAGTTGCGATAGCCTGTGGTTCATGGAAAAAGATTGCCGCAATCGGTTTCGGTACAAACACAAATACCGCAGTAATCAGCAGTCCCCAGACTCCAACCGTCAGCAGAGACGCGCGATACCCTTTTTTTACCCGTTCCATTTCTCCGGCTCCATAGTTCTGTGCAACAAATGCATTTAATGCTGCTGCAAATCCATCTGCAGTATTCCAGGATACGGATTCGATCTGTCCTCCCACTCTCTGGGTTGCAATAGCATCTGCACCATATACCGACACCATTCTGGTCAGAACCATGGAAATCATGCAATATGCCATTCCCTGTATTCCTGTTGGGATTCCGATTTTACAGATACCCGTCAGATATTTCCCTGGAATAGCTGCTGCCAGCCGAATTCCCTTTAATACGTTTTCCTTCTTCTGTCGAACGATTCCCAGAATCAGAATACTCATAACAATACCCTGCGCCGTCACCGTTGCGATTGCCGCTCCGGTCACCCCAAGCTTCGGCAGTGGTCCCGGTCCCAGAATCAGCACCGGATCCAGAATCATATTTGTCATCAGTCCTACCAGATTCGCCAGAAACGGGGTTCTGGAGTCTCCCTGTGCAGTATAGATTCCGGTCAGCGTTACCGTAATAAAAGAAAAAACAATCAATCCGCAGGCAATTCTGGTATATGCCATTGCTGCTTCATACGCCTCTATATCCGTAAGGTGAAAAAAGTCTACCATTTGTCTGGTAAATAACAGTGATACAACTGCAAAAATCATTCCCATGATCAGTGCCATCTGCACTGCAGCCTGCGCATACCTATGCGCGTTTTCCTTATCCTCCCGTCCAATACACTGTGCGACCTGCACCTGTCCACCCATTCTGGCTATAGAAGACAGTCCCTGTGAAAGCCAGGTAAACATGCCGCCCACACCGACACCTGCTACTGCTTTTGCGCCCAGCAGTCCGATCCATGCCATATCCGTAATATTATACAAAGTTCCCAGAAATGACGATGCCATAATCGGCAACGCCAGTTTTGTAAGGGTCTTCAAAATCGGCCCTTTTGTTAAATTTCCTTCCAAAGCTCACGTCCTCAAATCTATCTTATTCTTTTTATATGTTCCGTAACTTCTGAAACATCGTCCTGTCTATATCTTAACATATTCCTGCTTCCAGATATACATAAACTACTGTATTTTTTTATAAACCTTTTTTATAAAAAATATCAATATCCGGGTTGACATTTCCACGCACTCTGCATACAATAAAACCAATAAAAGGGAGTAGTTGACCTCCAGTTAATTGTATGGATGGAATAACAATCGTCATCACGCCAGCCGGCCGGTTGTTATTGAAATAACGAGACTTTTATCAGTCATTTTTTGATGTGATAAAGGTCTCTTTTTTTATCGGTTCCTTTATCACAGGAAAGGAGCTTATATGGAATATTTATTATTACTCATCGGTTTTCTTCTTTTAATCAAGGGGGCAGATTTCTTTGTAGACGGAAGTTCTTCTCTTGCCCGCATTCTCAAAATCCCCAGCGTGATCATCGGACTGACTATTGTAGCCATGGGCACCAGTGCTCCGGAAACTTCTGTCAGCATCAATGCCGCTCTCGCCGGAAGCAACGACATTGCGATCAGTAATGTCGTCGGATCCAATCTGTTTAACGGTCTGGTTGTGGTAGGCATCTGTGCCGTTCTTGCTTCGTTTCAGACCAATACAGACATTCTAAAGCGAGATATGCCGCTGAATATCCTGGTCAGTATCATCCTTTGTCTGATGTTTCTGGATGGACGTTTGAGCCGTCTGGAGGGTATACTCCTGCTTGCCGGAATGATTCTTTATCTGTGCTGCATGATACACTCCGCACTGAAAAACAGAGAACAGGCTCCTTCCATACAGACCATGTCACTCCCTGTCAGCCTTCTTTCGATGGTCGGAGGTCTCGCCGCTGTAATCTTCGGAGGAGATCTGGTTGTGGACAATGCCTGTACGATTGCTTCAAACTGGGGTGTCAGTCAGAATTTTATCGGCCTTACCATTATTGCCATTGGAACCTCTCTTCCTGAGCTGGTTACCTCCATTGTTGCCACACGAAAGGGAGACAGCGGACTGGCACTGGGCAATGCCATCGGTTCCAATCTGTTTAACATCCTGTTTATTCTTGGAATGTCCGCAGCCATTTCCCCTCTGCATGTACTGGGCGAATCTGTGATTGACTGTTGTCTGCTGACCGGAAGCGCCGTTCTTCTGTATCTGTTTGCCAGAAGCAAAAAACAGATGTCACGCCTGGAAGGCGGCATCTGTATTACACTCTATATCCTCTATACTGCTTATTTACTGATACGATAAGTTATGTGGGGCTGTTCACCAGAATCGTGAACAGCCCCATATTTTACTGTATCGGTTCAAAGTCTGCTGCACCATGCTTGCACAACGGACAAATAAAGTCTTCCGGAAGCTCTTCGCCTTCGTAAATATATCCACAGACTTTACATACAAATCCTTTTTTCCCCTCTGTTTCTGGTTTCGGTTTTACATTCTGCTGATAATAAGTATAAGTCATTGTATCCTGATCATTCATAACACGAGCTTCTGTAACGCTGCAGATAAACATTCCATGCGTGTCCAGATCTACATATTGCTCAACCTTTAAAGACATAAATGCATTGATATATTTATCAAGAAATACCAGACCATTATCAGAACGATTGATCTTGTCACCTGCAAATTTGTCTGTATTTCTTCCTGACTGGAAACCAAACTGCTGAAAAACTGAAAATGGAGCATCTACAGACAGGCAGTTCACATTCAGAATTCCGGTCTGCTGAATGATATGATGCGAATAATTCGCTTTATTGATGTTCACTGCCACACGATAAGGATGATCCGTCAGCTGAGTAACGGTATTTACGATCAGTCCGTTATCTTTCTTCCCATCATTGGATGTTACCACATAAAGTCCGTAACCAATTCGAAAAAGAGCTGTCATATCATTTTTATTCGCCAGAGATTCATCTTTTGCAATATATTCTTTACAGAGTTCATCTGTCATTGCCTCTATCTGTCTGCGATTTTCTTCTTTTACTGCAGACCAGATGTGTACAGAATTTTTCAGCCAGTCAATTTTTTTGCATTCCGACAACATCTCTTTCATAATCTTTGCAGCCAGTGGTGCCCATGAGCCGTTTTCAATTAGACCTACTGTACGATTCTGATAATTGTGTTCCACCAGTCGGGTAATAAAATCATTCATAAACGGATAAATACTTGCATTATACGTTGTCGTTGCCAGAATCAGCTTAGAATAACGGAATGCATCACTTAAAGCCTGTGACATATCATCTCTTGCCAGATCATAAATCACGACCTCCGGACATCCCCGTTCTTTCAGTTTTTCTGCCAGAAGGGAAACCGCCGTTTTTGTATGTCCATATACCGAAGTATAAGCAATTACAATACCGTCCTCTTCCGGTTCATAAGATGACCATGTATCATACAGTCCGATATAATGTCCCAGATTTTCTGAAAGAACCGGTCCATGAAGCGGACAGATCTTCTGAATATCAAGTGTGGATGCCACTTTCAGCAGCTTTTGTACCTGCGCTCCATACTTTCCTACGATTCCGATAAAATATCTTCTTGCCTCATCATCCCATGGTTCTTCAACATCCAGTGCACCAAACTTTCCAAACCCATCTGCTGAAAAGAGCACTTTCTCTGTACTGTCATAAGTCACCATAACCTCCGGCCAGTGTACCATCGGTGCAAACACAAACGTGAGCTGATGATATCCAAGAGATAATGTGCTTCCATTCTCTATCTCCAGTTTCTGTCCATCCAGGTCAAGCTCAAAGAAATTACGAATCATATTCAACGCTTTTCCAGTCGCTGCTACTGTCGTATCCGGATAAACCTTTAAAAAGTTTGCGATATTTGCTGCATGATCCGGTTCCATATGCTGCACAATGAGATAATCCGGTTTGCGCCCGTCCAGAATCTGCTGAATATGATCCAGCCACTGATGAGTGAAATTCGCATCTACCGTATCCATAACAGCAATCTTTTCATCCAGTATCACATAGGAATTATAAGACATTCCATTTGGCACTTTATACTGCCCTTCAAACAAATCGACCATATGGTCATTTACACCTGCATATTGAATGGTATCTGTAATCTTCATAGACGGTTCCTCCGTTTCTCATTTTTCATTTTTTTAGTTAGCTATGTTGTTTTCTTATGTTTGTTAATATAATAACATAATTCATCCTATCTTTTTGTTGCAAATGTCACAAATAACGCTTTTTCACATAAAAAGTATGATATACTGAAAAAAAAGAAGGAGGTTCACTCATGTCACACATCACACTTTTTACAGATATTCTTCCAGAAGAACAGGAAAAAATGCGTGTCTGTTTTCAGGCAAGAGAACTTATTTTTCAAAATGGAGAAACTATCATGGAATATTCCTGTTCCATGCATAAAATCGGACTGATTCTTTATGGACGTGCGCTGCTGTATTGCTGTGACGAAGCCGGCAATCAGTTTATGATCGATGAATTAAAAAAAGATGCCGTTTTTGGAGAACCTTTTCTTCTCCCTGCCGATTCCCAGCATTATTATGTCAGTGCCGCAGAGGAAACCAAAGTGATGTTTATTGATTATGAGCACGTCATCAAACGATGTGAAAAATCCTGCCATCATCACAGTCAGATGGTCAGCAACCTTTTTCAGATGACAGCGCTGCAGTCCAGACAACAAATGAATCGTATTTATATGCTGTCCAGATCCTCCACAAGAGAAAAGCTTTTGGCATACCTGAGTAGTCTTTCCACAGAACAACACAGCCGGAAAATATATGTTCCCATGTCATACACTGCTCTGGCTCAATATCTCAGCGCAGATCGCAGTGCTATGACACGGGAACTGAAAAATCTTGAAAACGAAGGTATTCTAAAAAAAGATGGAAGAATTATTCATCTCTTCTAAATGAGAAAGTCTTATTTTCTGTCATTTAGAATTTAAATGTATCCTTGATTCCCAGCCATTTCTGGTCTTTATCACTGAGGTTCAGTGCGGTTCCATCTTCCATCACGTATCCTTCAGCGGATGCGCTTCCCTGATAGCAACCCTTTACCTGTGGCCACTGGATGCCGATCTCCGGATCGTTCCATGCCATACCGCCTTCATCCCCTGGATGATAGAAATCTGTACACTTGTAGCAGAATTCTGCCACATCAGATAATACCAAGAATCCGTGTGCGAATCCCTGCGGAATATAGAACTGCTTCTTGTTTTCCTCTGTCAGTTCAATCCCATAATATTTTCCATAAGTTTCAGAATCACTTCTCAGGTCTACGGCCACATCATATACAGAACCCTTGATCACGCGAACCAGCTTGCCCTGTGGGAATTCCTTCTGGAAATGCAGTCCGCGCAGTACACCTTTCGTAGAGCAGGACTGATTATCCTGTACAAATACCATGTCAAGGCCAGCTTCTTTCATATCGTTTTCATTATAGGTTTC
>CAKRRF010000007.1 GCA_934394985.1 uncultured Marvinbryantia sp. | reverse complement strand
CAGCGTAAGCTGACATATTCTTTACAGAATCACTGCGCATCCTCGCGGAGCGTTTATCTCAGTCGGAGATTGGACTTCCACTGAGACGAACTTGCTGTTACTCACCACCTGAAAGAGGTGGGAGTCTTCTCGACTGAGATAAAAACTTCTGTGTACAGGAAAAAAGTAGTTGACAATTCAACTGGGCTGGCATATAATAATTATGTTCGACAGAACATGATGTGCGTTTAGCTCAGCTGGATAGAGCGTTTGGCTACGGACCAAAAGGTCGGGAGTTCGAATCTTCTAACGCACGTATTTGATCCGGGATTCTCAACAGAGAGTTCCGGATTTTTTTAGTTGAATTTTTAAGGAGGAAAAGATGAAGGGAAATACAAATGCGCAGGCGATGGGTACGGAAAAAATCCCCAGACTGCTGGCACAGCTGGCCATTCCTGCGGTAGTGGCGCAGGTCGTAAATCTGTTGTACAACGTTGTGGACCGAATCTATATCGGTCATATAAGTGGGATTGGGGCATCGGCACTGACCGGTGTGGGTCTGTTTGCACCGATTCTGATGCTGATCAATGCATTTGCCATGCTGGCAGGCTCTGGCGGTGCACCGAGAGCGGCGATTGCCATGGGGCAAAAACAAAAAGAGAGTGCAGAAAAGATCATGGGCGGAAGCTTTGCCCTGCTGTTGATTTTTGCGGTAGTACTGACCGCCGGATTTTATCTTTCGGCACCTCAGCTTCTGAAAGCTTTTGGCGCCAGTGAGGTGACATTGCCTTACGCCGTGGAATATGCGAGAATTTATATTCTTGGAAGTGTGTTTGTGCTGATTGTGCTTGGTATGAATCCGTTCATCACCACACAGGGATTTGCCAGAATCAGTATGCTGACAACAGTGATCGGTGCGATCATCAACATTCTGCTGGATCCGATCTTTATTTTTGTGCTGGGCATGCAGGTACGGGGAGCGGCACTGGCGACGGTCATCAGTCAGGCAGTGGGAGCAATCTGGATTCTGCGGTTTTTATGTGGTAAAAAGACAATATTACGTCTGAAAAAAGAAAACATCCGTCTGGAAGGTGCAGTGATTCGACCTTGCCTTGCACTGGGCATATCCACCTTTGTAATGCTCTCTACGGAAAGTATTCTTGCTGTGAGCTTTACCACCAGTCTGTCCAGATATGGAGGAGATATTGCAGTCGGTGCTATGACCATTATCACCAGTGTAAGCCAGCTGGTTACGCTTCCGCTTCAGGGAATCTGTCAGGGTGGACAGCCGATCATCAGCTACAATTTTGGAGCGAGAAATAATGAGCGGGTAAAAGAAGCGTTTTTCACCCAGTTTAAAGTATGTGTGACCTTTACAATATGCTGCTGGCTGATCATACTGCTGTTTCCGCAGATGTTCGCTGGAATGTTTTCGAGTGACCAGAAACTGGTATCGTACACAGCATGGGCACTGAGGATCTATATGGCAGGGATATTTTCTATTGGCTTTCAGGTAAGCTGTCAGCAGAGCTTTATGGCTCTCGGACAGGCAAAAGTCAGTCTCTTTCTGGCTGTTTTGCGGAAAATCATTCTGCTGATCCCACTGATTTTCATTCTTCCGCATCTCCCATTTTTTGCGGATCAGAAGGTATTTGCGGTCTTTCTGGCAGAGCCGGTCAGTGATATCCTGGCAGCGACCGTGACCACGAGTGTATTCTTGAGAAGATTTAACGGAATTCTGAAAAAAGGACCGGAAAATAAAACGAGAAAATAAAAAGAATGAGGTATGGCATTTGCGATACCTCATTCTTTTTATTTTCAAGTCGAGCATTTGTTATATGACTCGTAACTGTGAAGGTGCTGAACAGTTACGAATTGTGTAAAAATAAAAGTGTGTGAATATATAACTCACACACTTTTATCATAATTACGTGCGTTAGAAGATTCGAACTCCCGACCTTTTGGTCCGTAGCCAAACGCTCTATCCAGCTGAGCTAAACGCACACACTGTTCTGACGAACAAATAATATTATATTCGTAACAGCAACTTTTGTCAATATAAATTTTGATTTTTTTGAAAAAAATAGTTTTGATATTTCTTGTAATGAAAAAAACAGTTTAGAAAATGCAAAAAATGCTTCGTCAAAGTGTCTATATTTGCTTGATTATTACATGTCAAAGTTGTATGATAATAAATGAGTATTCTCTGATGAAGACAGTGAGGTTCAGACTGTCCCATCGGAAATTTGATACGAGTCAGAAAGGAATATAGGTATGGCAAACATCAACGAGGAAGAATTGAAAAAATTACTGGTATCTGCAGATTTCAAGGAGGAAAGTTACGGAAATCTTCCGATACAGGAATTGATCATTTTGAAGAACTCTGCAGCCATCATGAAGACAAAGAACCCGGAACAGGAAAAAGTGGGTGTGTTCTTTGAGAAGCGAGAATCCTTTTTCTTACATATGATTTTGAGACGTATGCAGAAGATGGAGACATTGTTCTGCGTATTTTCCAAGGCAACGAATCTGCCTTATGTATATTGTGATCCGGACAGCTGCAACGATCAGATCTGGCTGTTTACCGAAGAACGTTTTGCACAGAAGCAGGCGATGGTACAGCGTCAGAAGCATGTAGAGCTGGTTGTAGTAAAGATGGAAAATAAACAGTTCCTCACATTTTTGACAGGTCTTTTCGCAATGGGAGTCAATGCATTTGTGCTGGATAAAGGGGTAAATGCAGTCGAGATAGAACTGGAACAGCTGGTCAAGAAGCCTGATTTTGAGGCTATTCCGCCAGAAAAACGTCCTCTGCAGAATCCACAGCTTCTGCTGACAGGATGCTATTTTGCACAGGAAAGACAGATGCCGGAAGAGGAGCGAGATAAAGAGGCGCTTCGCGATCTGGAAGAAGAGATGATTGTGAACTTTCACAGGGGCAAGGTGCTTGTACCTGTTCAGGTTCCGGAAGGAGCAGAAAAGGTAGATGCCAAGGAGATGAAGATTCCGTTCATCAAGCTGAATAATGGTGATATTTACCAGCCGGTATGTGCAGATGCATCAGAGTTCCAGAGATTTAATAAAAACAAGATGTTTAAAGCAATCGTAGTAGACAGCAGTAAAGTAAAAGGTATGCTGGGAGAGCAGATCAAAGGTGTGATGCTGAATCCGGTTACCTTAAGACTTCTGATTCCAAAACAGAGAGTATAAGAAAAAAACAGGTTCTTCGGAGCCTGTTTTTTTTTACGGCCAGTCTTCCATGTTCCCATTGATGATGGCGGAAAACATTCTCTCTTTGACACCGGGATTTTCACGGTTGAGTGTCTGAAGCAGCTCTTTGACATATTGGCGTCTGGTAGACCCATCAGCCGGACAGGGATTTTTCACAACAGGAAGATGATATTTGTTGCGAAATCCGATGACGTCAGCTTCTGAGACATAGATCAGCGGACGAATGACGGTCAGATCCATGCGGTCGAGGTGAGTTTTGGGAGAAAAGGAATGAAAACGGCCTTCGTACATCAGAGAGAGCATCATCGTTTCTATGACATCGTCTCTGTGATGTGCATAGGCTACTTTGTTGCAGCCCAGTTCTTTGATATGGCTGTAAAGAGCACCTTTTCGCAGTTTCGCACATAATGCACAGGGGTTGGATTCCTGGCGGCTTTCGAAGATGATTTTGCCGATCTGAGTAGGAATGACGGTATATGGAACCTGAAGCTCCCGGCACAGCTGACGAATCGGTGCCAGATCGAATCCCGGGTATCCCAGATCTGCTGTTACAGCAATCAGTTCAAAATGCTGAGGATAAAACTTTTGCAGCCCCTGCAGTGCATAGAGGAGCGTCAGACTGTCCTTTCCGCCGGAGATGCCGACAGCGATCCGATCACCTTCTGCTATCAGCTGATAATCATCAATAGCCTGTCTGGTCAGGCTGAATAGTTTTTGAAGTTTCAAGCAAATTCCTCCTTACAGTAAATACACAGATGCCAGGTCAGTCTGGACTTATATTCTAGCATCATAACGTTTATAGCATAGGCGGGGGATATCTGTCAAATATACTGCCTGTTACGGGGGAACAGTGTTGTGGAAAAAAGCGGAATATGCTATAATAATCGACGAATGGCAGCCATGATCACGGTACAGAAAGAAGATCAGAAGATACCTGTCATGGAAGCACAAATAATAATAAAGGAAGTAGATATCATGTACAAAGAAAAACTGGATGCATATATCGATGCACATAAAGAAGAGATGTTGGAAGATCTGAAGACACTGGTACGCATCGACAGTCAGAGAGGAGAAGCACAGCCTGGAAAACCATTTGGAGAAGGTCCTGCAAAAGTATTGGATACTGCAGAAGAGATGATGAAGAAGTATGGATTTTCCACAAAAAATTATGATCATTATGTAGTGACAGCAGATTTCAGTGATCAGGAAAAGAAGTTAGACATTCTGGCTCATCTGGATGTTGTACCGGTTACAAAGAACTGGAAAGAGACAGAACCGTTTGAACCGGTGATCAAAGATGGAAAGATCTACGGACGTGGAACAGCAGATGATAAGGGGCCTGCCATTGCAGCTCTGTATGCCATGAGAGCAGTGAAAGAGTGCGGAGTGCCTCTGAAGAACAGTATCAGACTGATCCTGGGTTCTGATGAGGAATGTGGTTCCGGTGATCTGGCATATTATTATGCAAAAGAAAAAGAAGCACCAATGACGTTTACACCGGATGCGGATTTCCCGGTGATCAATCTGGAAAAAGGACGTCTGCAGAAGGAATTTTCTGTAAAGCTTGATGCCGGAAGCGAAGGCGTGGCAGTTGTAAAGGTACAGGGAGGTACCAAGGTGAATGTGGTTCCTGATACCGCTGTCGCAGTCGTGAGAGGCATGAAAAAAGCAGAGGCAGAAAAGTATGTCGCAGAGATGTCAGGTCATATTACGTATCTGCTGGAAGAGAGCGCAGAAGGCGTAGAGATTACAGCAAAAGGATTGGCAGCGCATGCTTCCACACCGGAAGCAGGTCATAATGCGATCTGTGGCCTGGCAAGTCTTCTGGCAGCACTGCCGCTGGATACAGGCTCAGAGTGCTGGAAAGTCATTGCAGAAATGTTCCCGAATGATGATTTCTATGGGGAAGCGCTGAAGGTAAACATGGAAGACGAGATCTCCGGTAAGCTGACGATGAATCTTGGAATTCTGAATTATGATGGAAGTGAAGTATGCGGCGTGTTTGACAGCCGTATTCCGGTATGTGGTTCAGATGAAACTGTGACAGCAGTGCTGGATCAGACTTTCACAGAAAAAGGATTTACCATAGAAGAAGGCAAGATGATTGCGCCACATTATGTGCCGGCTGATTCTGAACTGGTGCAGAAGCTTCTGGCAAGTTATGAAGCATACAGTGGAATCAAAGGAGAACCACAGTCCACAGGAGGCGGTACTTATGTACATGATCTGGAACGCGGAGTAGCATTTGGCTGTATGGTGCCGGAAGTAGACAATCATATGCATGGTGATGATGAATTTATGGTGATTGATATGCTGATGATGAGTGCAAAGATTTTTGCAGATGCGATTGTAAGAATCTGTGGATAAATCATAAAAGAAGCCGGATTAAAATCCGGCTTCTTTTATGATTTCTTCTGCTTTGTCGCTGTTGTCTGTGACACAGAATACAACGTAATTGCCTTTTGTTTTCAAAATAGCTGCATCCAGCTTTGCCACCTCCGGTGCATTGTAGCTTGCGAACAGAGTGGACTGAGATTCTACACGCTTTTTCAGCAGATCTTCTGCTTCAGAAACATAAGAACTGTCTTTACATTTCAGAACAACCACTTCGCAGGCACTGCTTCCGGAATTCAGGGCAGCAGCTGAGTCCTCGATTTTTTCCATATCAAAGAAGTAAGTAGATGCCATCACATCACTGGTGACTTCACTGACTTCACTGTCAATGGTGCCTTCCAGATCCTGACAGAGCTTGCTGACATCCACATCGGGATCGGCGCTGCCGGAGGAAGATTTTCCGCCGCAGGCAGTCAGCATCAGTGCGGCAAATGCACAGAGAATTGCGAGAAGTAAAGATTTCTTTTTGTTTTTCATAAATAAAGTCTCCTTTTCTTAAACACCTGGGATATAGTGTGTTTTTGTATAATTCAACCAGTCCTTACAATATTCGGTATTCAGGTGAATACCATCATCTGCTGCGCCGGAAATCAGACTGTGATAACCGTTTGACAGCACCTCATTCAGATTAATGTAATGATATCCTTCTTCCTGGCACATTTTCAGAATCTCTTTATTTACAGCATCGACATTGGCATTGTTTACGTAATCGCCGGTGGTAACCAGAGATTCATCTACGTAAATAACAGAGTAGACGTAGACCACAGGCTCTGTGGAAGAAGACAGCTGTTTGATGTCGTTCAGTACCTGGCGGTAGGATTCGCCTACCTGACTCATATCATAAGCACCCAGTTCATTGGTGCCAAGCATCATATAGATCTTAGAGTAGTTCAGATTTTTTAACGCATCCAGAACCTTTACATTGCCGGCCGCTGTGGCGATCTGAGCGTCTGTATAGAAATTCTCCAGTTCCATACCGACTGCCGTGACAAAGCTGCCCTTTGTGATGCCGGACAGATTGCGGAAGCCCTGCATACGGGAGTCTCCGATGAATACAGCGTCTTCGAAATAGCTGTCATCCACCGGGGTATCCTGTGCCGGTACGACAACATCCAGATAGGAAGCATCATCGTCCGGAAGACCGGTGGAAAGATCAGTGTCGGCTGCCTTTTGTGTCTCTGAAGAAGCTTCTTTCTGTTCGTCCGTGCCTGTTTCTGTTTTTCCAGAAGAAGTGCTTTCGCCTGTGGCTTCCGACTGAGGCTCTGTCTGAGCTTCTGTCAGGTTGGCACCGGCAAATACCTCCGATTCTTCCTGTTTAATACGATCCTGAATGGTTTGTGATGAAAATAAGCTAATCAGACTCTTTCCTTCGAATACCAGAAGGATCAGAACGATTAGCGTAAGTATATTTATCATGAACCCGTTGCGCCGTTCCCGGGCATTGGGCCGCTTTTTTTTCTGAGCCATGAAATCCCCTCGTTTTTTAAAATAACAGTTTCCCCTTTATACATACGAAAAAACAGTGTCATTATGCTCCGGTCAGGAAACCATAAAAACATTGTTTTTT
This sequence comes from uncultured Marvinbryantia sp., assembly GCA_934394985.1. GTDB lineage: Bacteria > Bacillota > Clostridia > Lachnospirales > Lachnospiraceae > Marvinbryantia. The sequence continues at coordinate 74,261 of CAKRRF010000007.1, read as the reverse complement.
GACATACTCTATTATATAATAATTTAAATTATTGTAAATAGCTTTTCAAAAAAATTAAAAATTTAAAATCAATACAAAAGACAGGAGTTTCTATATGGTATTTAGCAGTCTGTTATTTTTGTTCCGTTTTCTTCCGGCAGTGTTGCTTCTTTATTATATAGCACCGCGCAGGGTACGGAATGTTATTTTGCTGTTGTTCAGCTTATTTTTCTATGCATGGGGAGAGCCAAAGTATGTATTGCTGATGCTCTGTTCCATTACCGTAGATTTTTTTGTGGGAAAAAAGGTAGACTGGTGTAAAAAGAGAGGCAGACAGGCATCAGCCAGAGAATGGCTGACAGTGTCTCTGATCTACAATATTTCGGTATTATGCTTTTTTAAATATCTGGATTTTCTGATAGGGTCAGTCAATGGCCTGTTTGGTACGGCGATTCCGCTTACCGGGATTCCGCTGCCGATCGGGATTTCTTTTTTTACGTTTCAGACGATGTCTTATACGATCGATGTGTATCTCGGTGCAACAGAGGTACAGACCAGCTGGATCAAATACGGAACCTATGTTTCCATGTTTCCTCAGCTGATTGCAGGGCCGATTGTACAGTATAAGACCATTGCGCAGCAGATGGAGACGAGACGTGAGAATATGGCCGATTTTTCCGAAGGAATTCACCGGTTTATGATCGGGTTTGGAAAGAAGGTGCTGCTGGCAAATAATATCGGAATTTTATGGGATACGATTTCTGCTATGGGGACAGGAAATCTTCCGGCTGCTACGGCCTGGCTGGGTGCTGCGGCCTATGCATTTCAGATTTATTTTGACTTTTCCGGTTACTCGGATATGGCAATCGGTCTGGGAAAAATGTTCGGATTTCATTTTCTTGAGAACTTTAACTATCCATACATATCTACCAGTATTACAGAGTTCTGGAGAAGGTGGCATATTTCTTTAAGCTCCTGGTTCCGTGAATATGTATACATTCCTCTGGGAGGAAACCGGAATGGAGTAGCCAGACAGATCCGGAACATTGCGATTGTCTGGATGCTGACTGGTATCTGGCATGGAGCCAGCTGGAATTTTGTGTTATGGGGCATGTATTACGGAGCTTTGCTGATTATTGAAAAATTTGTATTCAAAGACATACTGAAGAAGCTGCCGCGTATATTGCGTCATATATATGCATTATTTTTTGTGCTGATCGGCTGGGTGATTTTTGCTTTTGATAAGATCGGTATCGGTGTGCGGTATATTGCGGCTATGTTTGGTGGATCTGGTGTGGGAGCGGCAGACAGTACCACCATGTATCTGCTGTGTAATTATGGGGTGCTGCTGGTGATCCTGATTCTGGCATCTACCGATTTACCAAAGAGACTGGCAGCGGCAGTGTGCAGAAAAGTGGGGGAAGACAGCTGGATTCTGGCGATTGTGCGGATGGTATTTTACGTGGGGATCTTTTTCCTGGGTGTAGCCTATCTGGTGGATGCTACTTATAATCCATTCCTGTACTTCCGTTTCTAAGAGGAGAAAAACAGATGACAAAGACACAGAACAGAGTGCTGGCCGGTATATTTCTGGCAATGATATTTGGGTGCACAGGTGCCAGTATGCTAAAGCCGGACATGGAATTTTCGGAAAAAGAGAATCGTGTTCTGGCGCAGATGCCCCGGGTGAATCTGTCGGATATTCTGACCGGCACATTTGAGAAAAATTATGAGACATATCTGTCAGACCAGTTTTTCTGGCGGGATAAATGGATCGGAGTAAAGACACGGGCAGAACGTGCTGAGGGAAAAACAGAGATCAATGATGTCTATTTTGCAAAGGATGGCTATCTGATTGAGAAGCATTCCGGATCCTTTGATACAGATACGGCAAGGAATAACATTCGTTATTTAAGCAATTTTCTGAAAACCCAGGCACAGCGTTATGGCGATGGTCATGTGAAGGCCATGATCATACCGAATGCAGTGGAAATCTTAAAAGAAAAATTACCTAAATATGCTGTGGCAGATGAAGAGGGCGCCTATTTGAGCATGATCCGGGCAGAGGTTCCGGAAGAATTGTTGTTTGATGCAGAACCGGTTCTGCAGGCACATAAAGAAGAACCGCTTTATTATAAAACAGATCATCACTGGAAGACCCTGGCGTCCCGCTATGTATATGAAGCATGGGCGCAGAGTATTGATCTTCCGATTGTGCCGCTTTCACAATATCAGGAAAAGACTCTGACGGATGATTTTCATGGCACCATTGATGCCAAGGTGAATATTGATCTGCCCGGAGATACCATAGAAAGCTATCAGCCGCTGACCGAGATTCCATATACACTGACTTACAATCATACGGAAGAACGGACTAGCATCTATGATGAGTCTTATCTGGCCGGCCGAGATAAATACGCGGTCTTTTTTGGAGGAAATCAGCCTTTGATCGAGGCAAAAAGTGAGGCTGCGTCAGATCGCAGGCTTCTGGTTATAAAAGATTCTTATGCAAACTGTTTCCTGAGTTTTGCCATGCAGGATTTTTCACAGATTGATATTGTGGATCTGCGATATTTCAATGAGAATCTGGGAGACTATATGAAAGAGAAAGATTATACAGATATTCTGGTATTATATAATGCATCGGGATTTGCAGAGGACGTCAGTGTGGCGAAGCTGGCGCTTGCATCAGAACAGGAGGGACTATGAGTTACGCAGATACATTATTTAAGGAGACCTGCAGAGAGATTTTGGAGCATGGGACAGATACGAAAGGGGAACTGGTGCGGCCGCACTGGGAAGACGGGACCCCGGCTTATACGATCAAAAAGTTCGGTGTGGTCAATCGATATGACCTTAGAAAAGAATTTCCGGCCATTACACTGAGAAAAGTGGCTCTGAAAAGTGCCATGGATGAGATTTTATGGATTTATCAGAAAAAGTCCAATAATATACATGATCTGAACAGTCATATATGGGACAGCTGGGCGGATGAGACAGGAAGCATCGGTACCTGTTATGGAGATGTGATTCGCAGAAAGTTTCTTTATAAAGGAGAAGAGACAGATCAGATGGATTATGTGCTTCGTCAGCTGAAGGAAAATCCGTTCAGCCGCAGAATTATGACGAATATGTATCAGTTTGAGTATCTTCATTCCGGCGGGCTGGATCCATGCTGTTATAGCATGACTTATAATGTGACTGCACCACGTCCGGGTGATACAGATCAGAGACTGGTGCTGAATGCGGTGCTGAATCAGCGAAGTCAGGATATGCTGGCGGCGAATGGATGGAATGTATCTCAGTATGCGATTCTGCTGATGATGGTGGCGCAGGTAAATGATATGGTGCCTGGGGAACTGGTACACATTATTGCGGATGCACATATTTATGACCGGCATGTGCCGATGATTCAGGAACTGCTCACAAGAGAGGAACATCCGGCACCAAAAGTAAGCCTGAATCCGGAAGTAAAAGATTTTTATCAGTTTACCACACAGGATCTGATCGTGGAGGATTATGTGACCGGAGAGCAGATCAGAAATATTCCGGTAGCGGTATAATAAGAGGAGGAAAAAAGATGAATATTATCGTAGCAGTAGATAAAAACTGGGCAATCGGATGCAACAATAAACTGCTTGTCAGCATTCCATCCGATATGAAGTTTTTCAGAGAAACAACTACCGGAAATGTGGTAGTAATGGGAAGAAAGACACTGGAAAGTTTTCCGAACGGTATGCCGTTGAAGAATCGGACCAATATTGTTCTGACAGGCAATAAAAATTATCAGGTAAAAGGAGCGGTTGTGGTACATTCCATGGAAGAACTGCTGGAGGAACTGAAGAAATATGACAGTGAGCAGATCTATGTGATCGGCGGTGACAGTGTGTATCGTCAGATGCTGCCATACTGTGATACAGCGCATGTTACAAAAATTGACCATGCATATGAGGCGGATGCCTATTTCCCGAATCTGGATGAGATGGATGACTGGTATATCGCAGCAGACAGTGAGGAGCAGACATATTTCGACCTGGAATATCAGTTTTTGATGTATAAGAAAAAACATAAGTAAAGAAGGTGAAGAGGATGTATCGAGATCATACGAAAACAGTACAGATCGGAAAGAAAGTCATAGGCGGTGGCAATCCGATTCTGATCCAGTCTATGACCAATACCAGAACCGAGGATGTGAAGGCGACGGTGGAACAGATTCATCGTCTGGAGGCAGCAGGATGTGAGATCATTCGTTGTACCGTACCGACTCTGGAGGCAGCAAAGGCAATAAAAGAAATAAAAAAAGAAATCAGCATTCCGCTGGTGGCGGATATACATTTTGATTACCGCATGGCACTGGCAGCTATTGAAAACGGTGCAGACAAGATACGTATCAATCCTGGTAATATCGGAGCTACAGACCGGGTAAAGGCAGTGACTGATGCGGCAAAGGAGCGGAATATTCCTATTCGTATTGGAGTGAACAGCGGTTCCCTGGAAAAGGAACTGGTAAAGAAATATCATGGTGTGACAGCAGAAGGGATTGTGGAAAGCGCGCTGGATAAGGTGCACAGTATAGAAGAACTGGGATATGACAATCTGGTAGTCAGTATCAAATCTTCAGATGTGATGATGTGCGTAAAAGCTCACGAACTGATTGCAAGAGAAATCAATTATCCGCTGCATGTGGGAATTACAGAAGCAGGAACAATTATTTCCGGAAATATTAAGTCTGCCATTGGTCTGGGACTGATCCTGAATCAGGGAATCGGAGATACCATTCGTGTTTCCCTGACCGGAGATCCGGTAGAAGAGATAAAGTCGGCCAAACTGATCTTAAGAACGCTGGGACTTCGAAAGGGCGGTATCGAAGTGGTATCCTGTCCGACCTGCGGACGCACCAGTATTGATCTGATTGGGCTGGCCAATGCAGTGGAAAATATGGTGCAGGATATTCCATTGGATATCAAGGTAGCTGTTATGGGCTGTGTGGTGAACGGCCCGGGAGAAGCCAAAGAAGCCGATATCGGAATTGCAGGGGGTAAGGGAGAAGGCCTTTTGATTAAAAAAGGCGAAATTATCAGAAAAATTCCGGAAGATCAGCTCCTTGAAGTACTTCGGGAAGAATTGCTTAACTGGGAGAAATAAATATGGAAAAACGTTTTCTGGAAGTATTTCCGGAATTGCAGATCAGTGATTCAGTGAAAAAGCTCTTTGAAAAGGTTGCGGTGACGAAGGTTGCCGTGACTTCTTCCAGAGAGCTTCTGCGCATTTATATCATCAGTGAGACATGGATTCATAAAAAATATATCCGTATGGCAGAAAAAGCGATTAAAGATCAGTGTTTTTCAGATGCAGAGATCGATGTCAGGATTATCGAAAAGTTCCGCCTGTCCGGACAGTATACGGCAGAGAATTTTTTCCCGGATTATCGGGACAGTATTTTACTGGAGCTGAGAGACTACAGTATCTTTGAATACAATCTGCTGAGACAGGCAGAATATGACTTTACTGCTCCAGATGAGATGGTTCTGACGATAGAGGAATCTGTGGTTCTGGAAGGAAAGGCAGAAGAACTGATTCGGATTCTGGAAAAGATATTCTGTGAGCGCTGCGGACTGCACCTGAAGATCACGTTGAAGCAGAAGCAGGCTCAGATGAGTAAGGCACGGAAAAACAGCGACCTGCTTATTGAACAGGAGGTGGCTGCGATCGCAGAGCGTCTCCGCAAAAACCGGGAAGCCGGTGTGGGAGAGGAAACAGCCGGTGCAGAGGAACTGATGATTCCAACCGGCGATGAAGCAAAAAAAAAGGATGCCAAAAAAGCAGATGCCGCAGACAAAAAAGAAGAGCAGAAAAAGACACAGGTGCAGACAAAGCCGGCACCTGCGGCAGAAAAAAAATCTTTTGGTGGAAATGGATTTTCCAGAAAAGGTGGCGGAGATTATCGACGCAGCCTGAAGCGTTCGGACGATCCGGATGTGATTTATGGAAGAGATATCGAAGAGGATGCCATTGAAATACGTACGATTGAAGGAGAGATGGGCGAGGTAACGATTCGTGGCTGTGTCCGTTCTCTGGAAACCAGAGATATCCGAAATGAAAAGACGATTATTATGATGGATATTACCGATTTTACAGATACCATTACCGTCAAAATATTTCTGGCAACAGAACAGGTTCCGGAGCTGACACAGGATCTGAAAAAGGGAGTATTTATTAAGCTGAAAGGTGTGACAACGATTGACCGTTTTGACAGTCAGCTGACGATCGGTTCAGTAGTGGGGATTAAGAAAATCAGTGATTTTCGCGCCGGACGAATGGATACCTGGCCAGAGAAAAGGGTAGAGCTGCACTGTCATACAAAAATGAGTGATATGGATGGGGTATCGGAAGTCAAGGATATCGTAAAGCAGGCTTATAAATGGGGACATTCTGCGATTGCCATTACGGATCACGGAGCTTTGCAGTCTTTCCCGGATGCCAATCATTTTATAGAGGATATTGACCGGTCCTACCGGGCAAAATATCAGGAAGCTCATCCGGAGGCAACGAAGGAAGAACTGAAGCTGGTACATGATCCTTTTAAGGTGATTTATGGAGTGGAAGCTTATCTGGTAGATGATTCCAAGGATATCGTCATGCATTCCAAAGGACAGAAGCTGCAGGGGACGTTTGTAGTATTTGACCTGGAGACTACAGGATTCAGTCCGGTAAATAACAGGATTATAGAGATCGGTGCTGTAAAAGTAGAAAATGGAGAAATAACAGACCGTTTTTCCACCTTTGTCAATCCTCAGGTTCCGATTCCTTTTCGGATTGAGGAGTTGACCAGCATCAGCGATAACATGGTGATGGATGCACCGGTGATAGAAGAAATTTTGCCACAGTTTCTTACATTTGTGGGGGACGCGGTCCTGGTAGCGCATAATGCCGGATTTGATGTGAGTTTTATCGAAGAAAACTGCCGCAGGCTAGGACGGGAACAGGATTTTACCTATCTGGATACTGTGGCACTTGCCCGTATTTTATTGCCGCAGCTGAACCGTTTCAAGCTGGATACGGTGGCAAAGGCTCTGCACATTAATCTGCATCATCACCACCGGGCGGTGGATGACGCAGAATGTACCGCGGAGATTTTTCTGAAATTTGTGGAAATGCTGGAAAAACAGGATGTGTATGATCTGGATGGTATTAATGAACTGGGCAGCACCTCGCTGGAACAGATTAAGAAGCTGCCAACGTACCATGCAATTATACTGGCAAAAAATGAGATCGGGCGGATCAATCTGTATCGTCTGGTTTCCTGGTCACACTTGCAGTATTACAATCGAAGACCCCGTATTCCAAAGAGTGCCATCAATCAGTACCGTGAGGGACTGATACTGGGATCAGCCTGTGAAGCGGGAGAATTGTTTCAGGCGATTCTGGAGGGAAAAACAGAACAGGAGGTCATCCGTATTGCGAACTTTTACGATTATCTGGAGATTCAGCCGATTGGAAATAATGCCTTCATGCTTCGGGAAGAAGACCGCGAGGATATCCGGACGGAAAAGGATCTGCAGGATCTGAACAGGAAGATTGTAAAGCTGGGAGAACAGTTGCGTAAGCCGGTGCTGGCTACCTGTGATGTCCATTTCCTGAATCCGGAGGACGAAATCTACCGCCGGATAATCATGGCAGGAAAAGGATTTAAGGATGCAGATCAGCAGGCGCCGTTGTTTTTGCACACCACAGAAGAGATGATGAAGGAATTCGCCTATCTGGGACAGGAAAAGGCGGAAGAGGTAGTCATTACCAATCCCAATAAGATCGCAGATATGTGTGAACACATTGCTCCGGTACGGCCGGATAAATGTCCGCCGGTCATTGAGAATTCCGATAAGACGTTGAGAGAAATCTGCTATAATAAAGCACATGAAATTTATGGAGAGGATCTGCCGCCGATTGTATCGGAACGTCTGGAGCGAGAATTAAATTCCATTATTTCCAATGGATTTGCTGTTATGTATATCATCGCTCAGAAGCTGGTATGGAAGTCTAACGATGATGGATATCTGGTAGGATCGCGTGGATCAGTAGGATCCTCTTTTGTTGCAACCATGGCGGGAATTACAGAGGTAAATCCGCTGAGTCCTCACTATTACTGCGAGGTATGTCATTATTATGATTTTGATTCCGAAGAGGTAAAAGCATATTCCGGACGTGCCGGGTGTGATATGCCGGATAAAAAATGTCCGGTATGCGGTGCGGCTCTTCGAAAAGAGGGATTTGATATTCCATTTGAAACCTTCCTGGGATTCAAGGGAAATAAAGAACCGGATATTGACCTGAACTTCTCCGGAGAATATCAGGGAAATGCACATCGCTATACGGAGGTTATTTTCGGAACCGGGCATACCTTCAAAGCAGGAACCATCGGTACACTGGCAGATAAGACAGCATTTGGCTATGTAAAGAATTATTACGAGGAGCGGGGACAGCGAAAACGTGTCTGTGAAATTAACCGTATTGTAGAAGGCTGCGTGGGGGTGCGCCGTACTACCGGACAGCATCCGGGCGGTATTGTTGTACTGCCTCACGGTGAAGAGATCTATTCATTTACACCGGTACAGCATCCGGCCAATGATACGGAAACGGATATCATTACCACCCATTTTGACTATCATTCGATTGACCACAATCTGTTGAAACTGGATATTCTGGGACATGATGATCCGACTATGATTCGAATGCTGGAAGATCTGACCGGATTAAATGCGCGAAATATTCCGCTGGATGATAAAGCGGTCATGTCTCTGTTCAGCAGTACGGAGGCACTTGGCATTACACCGGATCAGCTGGTGGAGTGTCCGCTTGGTTCACTGGGAATACCGGAGTTTGGTACAGATTTTGCCATGCAGATGTTAATAGATACGCAGCCAAAAGAATTTTCCGATCTGGTGCGTATTGCCGGGCTGGCACATGGTACAGACGTATGGCTGGGAAATGCGCAGGTACTGATCCAGGAAGGAAAGGCGACGATTTCCACTGCGATCTGTACACGAGATGATATCATGATTTATCTGATTCAGAAGGGACTGGACAGTGAACAGTCCTTTACGATCATGGAGAGCGTGCGAAAAGGAAAAGGGCTGAAGCCGGAATGGGAAGAGGAAATGAAAAAGCATGATGTGCCGGACTGGTATATCTGGTCCTGTAAAAAGATCAAGTATATGTTCCCGAAGGCTCATGCAGCAGCCTATGTTATGATGGCGTGGCGCATTGCTTACTGTAAGGTGTATTATCCTCTGGCTTATTATGCGGCTTATTTCAGTATCCGTGCAGATGATTTTAATTATGAACTGATGTGTCAGGGAGAAGATCGTCTGAAAATGCATATGAAGGATTATAAAAAACGCAGTGATACGCTGTCGAAAAAAGAACAGGATACCTACAAAGATATGCGAAGTGTACAGGAATTCTATGCAAGAGGGTTTGAATTTCTTCCGATTGAGCTGGAAAAGGCACAGGCCGGACGCTTTCAGATCATGGATGGTAAGCTGATGCCGTCGCTATCTACCATAGACGGTATGGGAGAGAAGGCAGCAGAAGCGGTAGTGGCTGCTGTCAAGGACGGACCATTTCTTTCAAAGGATGATTTCTGGCAGAGAACCAAGGTCAGCAAGAGCGTGATAGATGTAATGGATGACCTGGGAATTCTGGGAGATCTGCCAGAGTCAAATCAGTTATCTTTGTTTGATTTTTAGTATACATGGTGCTATACTGTTAAGAAAGTGTTGTTGACGCAGATATTTGTCGGCAAATCTGACAAGGAGTGGAGAACATTATGAGAACATTTAATAAATCAACGAAACTCGACCACGTTTGTTATGATATCAGAGGTCCGGTTCTGGATGAAGCGAACCGTATGGAAGAGAACGGGGAGACGATTCTGAAGCTGAATATCGGTAATCCGGCACCGTTTGGATTTCGTGCACCGGATGAAGTGGTGAAAGATATGATGATGAATCTGACCAGTACACAGGGATATTCTGATTCACGCGGACTGTTTGCAGCGAGAAAAGCGATCATGCAGTATTGTCAGATCAAGGGCATCCCGAATGTGGGAATGAATGATATCTATACCGGAAATGGTGTCAGTGAGATGATTACCATGTCGATGCAGGCACTCCTGAATAACGGAGATGAGATTCTGGTTCCTGCACCGGATTATCCACTCTGGACGGCATCGGTATCCCTGGGTGGTGGTACTCCGGTTCACTATATGTGTGATGAACAGGCAGACTGGAATCCGGATATTGATGATATTAAGAAAAAGATTACAGACCGTACCAAGGGTATTGTAATCATTAATCCAAATAACCCGACCGGTGCAGTATACAGCAGAGAGATTCTGGAAGAAATCGTACAGGTGGCAAGGGAACATCAGCTGATTATTTTTGCGGATGAGATCTACGACCGTCTGGTGATGGATGGGGTGGAGCATATTTCGATTGCGTCTTTGTGTCCGGATCTGTTCTGTGTGACGATGAACGGACTGTCCAAGTCTCATCGGATTGCAGGATATCGTGTGGGATGGATGTGCCTGAGTGGCGATAAATCCCATGTAAAAGGATACCTGGAAGGAATTAATATGCTGTCTAATATGCGTCTTTGCTCTAACGTGCCGGCTCAGTCTGTAGTACAGACGGCTCTTGGCGGATATCAGAGTTCTCAGGAGCTTCTGGTACCGGGAGGACGTGTGTACGAGCAGAGAGAGTTTATTTATAAAGCGCTGAACAATATACCGGGTGTATCAGCAGTAAAACCAAAGGCAGCCTTTTATATTTTCCCGAAGCTGGATGTGGCACGGTTCAACATTACAGATGATGAACAGTTTGCCTTTGATTTCCTGAGAGAGCAGAAGGTGCTGGTTACACATGGAAAAGCATTTAACTGGCCGGAGCCGGATCATTTCCGTGTAGTATATCTTCCAAGAAAAGAAGTGCTGGAAGAGACCATGAATAAGCTGGAGCTTTTCCTTTCCAAATATAGACAGAAATAGGCGGGCGGCAGATGTTAGAGATGTTTTATCCGGATGCATATCTGGATTCCACCTACGGGATTGATTTTGAAAGCTGGTATCAGAAAGGATACAGAGGGGTCCTGTTTGATATCGATAATACGCTGGTGCCCCACGGGGCGCCGGCAGATAAACGGGCAAAGGCATTGTTTGAAAAGCTGAGGACAATCGGATTTCAGTGCTGTCTGATTTCCAACAATCAGCTGCCCCGGGTAAAGCCTTTTGCTGACGAAGTGGGAGCAATGTTCCTGGAGGATGCACATAAGCCATCCCGAAAGGGATATCAGCTGGCCATGAAGAAGCTGGGAACGACGACAGAGAATACGCTGTTTGTGGGAGATCAGCTGTTTACCGATGTATTTGGGGCCAGAAGATGTGGGATTACCAGTATTCTGGTGAAGCCGATTCATCCAAAAGAGGAAATTCAGATCGTATTAAAGCGTTATCTGGAAAAAATAGTGCTTTTCTTTTACCAGAGAAAAGTGAAGAAAGGGATTTAAGGAACAATGAAAGGGTATTTTACAAAGGCGTATGCCGTGCTGGAAGAAAAAAAAGCAGATGCCGTTCTGGTATCTGACGGTTACAATATGCGGTATTTGAGCGGATTCCGCGGAGCTACCGGATATCTGTATATTTCAAAGAAAAAACAGGTGCTGATGACGGACTCCCGTTATACGACTATGGCGAAAGAAGAAGCACCGGATTTTGAAGTACAGGAGCTGGTTACCGGACAGACTTATGGACAGATGGTACAGGCACTGATTGCAGAAGAAGGAGCACAGCATGTGGCGTATGAAGATGCCTATATGCTTGTCAGAACTTATCAGGAGCTGCAGGAAGACTGCAAAGGAAAAATCGATATTCCACTGGGAGAGTCTCTTGATCTGCTTCGTTCCGTGAAAGCAGACTGGGAGCTGGAGTATCTGGCAAAGGCAGAGGCTGTCGGAGATCAGGCCTTTATGCATATGCTGGATGTGCTGAAGCCTGGTATGACAGAGCTTGAGGTGGCAGCAGAGCTGGAATATTTCATGAAGACGCACGGAGCTGAGAATTTAAGCTTTGAAACGATCGTAGCGTCAGGTCCGAATTCTGCTATGCCGCATGCCATGCCGTCCAACCGTAAGCTGGAAAAAGGTGATTTTGTGACAATGGATTTCGGATGTCTGTATCAGGGATACTGCTCTGATATGACCAGAACGGTTGTAATGGGAAAAGCAAGTGACAAACAGAAAGAAATCTACAGCGTTGTGCTGGAGGCTCAGCTGTCGGCACTGGATGCTTTAAAAGGCGGCGTGCGTGGATGTGATGTAGATAAAGTGGCAAGAGATATTATTGCAAAAGCCGGTTATGGAGCATATTTCGGACACGGTCTGGGACATAGCGTAGGATTATTTATTCATGAAGAACCTCGCCTGTCCAAGCTTTGTGAAGAACTTATTTTACCAAATATGATTCAGACAGTCGAACCTGGTATTTATGTACCTGGATTTGGCGGTGTCAGAATTGAAGATATGGTAGTTGTGACAGAAGACGGATATCGGAATCTGGCACATTCTCCGAAAGAATTGATTGAATTATAGAAAAAAAACTTGAAATGAGTGATATTATATTATACAATCAATAATATGTATGGGAAGAGAACGCTACCCGTATTCGTAATCTAAGGAGGAATATTGAATGATATCAGCAGGAGATTTTAGAAATGGCGTAACACTGGAGATCGAGGGAAATATTTACCAGATTCTGGAATTCCAGCATGTAAAACCTGGAAAAGGAGCTGCTTTCGTTAGAACTAAATTAAAAAACATCATCAATGGTGGTGTAGTAGAAAAAACTTTCAGACCAACTGAAAAGTTCCCGGCAGCACGTATTGACCGTGTAGATATGCAGTACTTATACTCAGATGGAGATCTGTTCCACTTCATGAACGTTGAGACATACGATCAGATCGCACTGAGCAGCGATGATATCGGTGATGCACTGAAATTCGTAAAAGAAAATGAAATGGTAAAAATCTGTTCACACAACGGAAACGTGTTTGCAGTAGAACCACCTCTGTTTGTAGAACTGGCTATTACAGAGACAGAGCCAGGATTCAAGGGTGATACAGCTACAGGCGCAACAAAGCCTGCTACCGTTGAAACAGGTGCGGTTGTATACGTACCACTGTTCGTAGAACAGGGCGATGTGATCAAGATTGATACACGTACAGGAGAATATCTCTCCAGAGTATAATGCTTATGAAATGATGAAAAGAGAATCCGGTTTGGGTTCTCTTTTTTTTTACAGGAAACGAATCAGTCAGTGAATATGGTTCTTCTATTCGACAAAAACTTACAAATAATAACAAAATATACTTCTTGCATATGTGATGATAGTATGATAATATAAGTGATATAAAACTTCTGAATAATTCTCGTGCATTCGCACAATTTTCCAAGCAGTTTTATGAAAAAGAAAATAGAAGAAAAGAGGACCGAACTATGAAGTATGAAGAATTTGTCGGCTATGTGCAGACAAAAATCAGAGAAAGACTGGGGGAGGAGGTGCGGATCGAACTTCACCGGGTGATAAAGAACAATTCCGTAGAACTGGATGGACTTTCTTTTTACAGTAAAGATAATCGAATGGCACCGACGATTTATCTGAATGAACTCTATACAGAATACGAAAACGGTAAGACAATGCCGGAGATTGTGGATAAGATCATCAGTCTCTTTCAGAGTGCAGTCACTACAGAAAAGTTTCAGGCAGAGAATTATCTGGACTTTGAAAAGGTAAAAGAGCATCTGGCGTGCAAGCTGATTAATCTGAAGAAGAATGAAAAGCTGTTGAAGGAGGTACCGTATCAGAAATTCCTAAATCTGGCTGTGGTGGCTTATTATAAGGTGGATGATGAGATGATTGGTAAGGCCACTATTCTGGTAAGAAAAAGTCACTGCCAAAGCTGGGGCGTGGAAGAAGATGAAGTCATTCAGTGCGCCAGAGAAAACACGCTGAAGATTCTGCCGGTGAGATTTATGGGGATCGGAGCGATGCTGGAGACATATGGCTATCACCAGGAAACTACCATACCGATGTATATACTGACGAATGAAGAAACCTGTTTTGGAGCAGCATCTATGATGTTTGACAGTGTACTGGAGCGGATCGGAAAAATGTTAAAAGATGATTTCTGGATTTTGCCAAGCAGTATACATGAGTGTATTATCGTTCCGGCAGGATGTGCCATGTCGCCGGATGAGATGACAGACCTGGTAAAAGAAGTGAATCAGAAAGAAGTATCGGCAGAAGAATATCTGTCAGATCAGATCTATTATTATCAGGTAACCATGCACAGACTGGCAGGTGTGGAAGTGTGCAGCTGCGGTGAAGGCGAATCATAAGTCTTGACTTTTACGTGATTCTATTGTACTATAATGATTGTTGTGGACTGTCCATATTGCACCTGTAGCTCAGGGGATAGAGCAGTGGTTTCCGGTACCACGTGTCGGGGGTTCGAATCCCTCCAGGTGCGCTAAATTAAATGAACAGGAGGCAGAATTATTATGGACGATATCAGAGAGTGGATCTCAGATAACCTGAGATACATATTGCTGGGAGTTGCCTTGATTTTAGTGATCATTCTGGCCGTGACAGGTATCAGAGCAATCAGTCATCTGGGCAAGGGAAGTGGTACCACAAAGACAGAGACGGAGAGCGAGACGGCTGCTGGTACCGATACGATTGTAGACGGAGCTGCTTCGACAGGTACATTGGTGCAGAATGATGCAGATGTACTGACAGTGATGACTTCCTACTATACAGCTAAGACCAATAAAGATCTTGAGACATTAAAGAAGCTGGATCCATCACTGGATGAGACAGAAGAAAAAGCAAATCTGGACAGCAGTTATGTGGAAAGCTACAGTAATATCAAGACCTATTCCAGAAAAGGACCTACAGATGACAGCTGTGTGGTATATGTATGCTATGATGGAAAGGTACAGAATATTGATACCCTGGTGCCGAGTCTGACACAGTTTTATCTGAAGAAGGATGCAGAAGGCAGTTATGTGATTACAGATCCGACAGGTGATCAGGCAGCGGAGAGCTTTATTGAAGAGACCAGAAAGAGCACAGAAGTACAGGAACTGATTGATACTGTGAATAAGCAGTGTGAAGATGCAAAGAATTCGGATCCGGTACTGAAAGAATTTATGAGTAAGTACGGTAATTCACAGGATGAAGAAGCTGAGTCAGAGACAGAAGCTCAGTCAGAAGAACCGACAGAGATGGTTGCCAATGATTCCTGTAATGTACGTTCAGAGCCGAGTACAGAGTCTGATGACAATGTTATTGGTGGTCTGACAATTGGTGACAGTGTGACAAAGATCGGTGAGACTGATGATGGATGGACTGAGATCGATTTCTATGGACAGAATGCTTATGTAAAGAGTGAGTTCCTTTCTTCCACAGACGATACAGACAGTGCAGAATCATCCGATTCTGAACAGAGTGATGAAGCAGATTACTTCTCACCGGATTACAATGCAGATGCGACTCCTGAGACAGAGGCAGCAGCATAAAAAAGAGACGACAGAGGCCTGCGAGAGATCGCAGGTCTTTTTCTGTCAGAGGGAAGATCGTTCCCATCAGACAGTGCCTCCGGCAGGATTGCAGAGGCGCGTAATATATAGAACAAGGAGAGTGGAAATGGACAAATTACGAATTGGTATTATAGGCTGTGGAATTCAGGGAAAGTTCTATCGGGACATTATTGATGGAATTCATCTTGAAACATATGGGATTAAGCATTCACCTGGAAACTGTATGGTGACAGCAGCAGCGACTTCGAATCCAGAGACTGCGAAGGTCTTTCAGGAGACTTTTGGGATCACTGTTTTTGCTCACTGGAAGGAACTGATTGAAAGCGATTGCTGTGATGCGGTAATCATCACACTGCCACATCTTCTTCATCACGAACCGGCTATGTATGCATTGGAGCATGGCAAGCATGTGCTTTGTGAGAAACCGATGTGTATTCGCCTCTCTGATGCAGAAAAACTGGTTCAGGTCAAAGAAAATCACCCGGAACTTACCATGGCTATGATGTTTAATCAGCGGGCCAATCCGTTATACCGATCCATAAAAGAGATCGTAGAAAAGAAAGAGCTGGGAAATCTTCGCCGTTCCAACTGGATGATCAATGACTGGTGGAGACCGGATCAGTATTATACCAGCGGGGCATGGCGTGGATCTTACAGCAAAGAGGGAGGCGGGATTCTGGTCAATCAGCTGCCGCATAATCTGGATTTGTGGGCATGGATCTGCGGTGCACCGAAAAAGATATTTGCAAAATGTATTCAGGGAGCTTATCGTAATATTCCGGTGGAAAATGATATCACCATTGTGGCAGAATATGAAAATGGCGTAACAGGCACCATGGTATCCTGCACCCATGATCCGCTGGGAACCAACCGTCTGGAACTGGATTTTTCCGGTGGCAAAATCATTCTGGAAAACGGAAAGAAGCTGACGGTTTACAGGTTCCGTCAGGATGAATCAGAGTGGAATCAGACGTATGACCACTATACCTTCCAGAACAGGAAGCGAGACAACGAAAGCGCATTATATGATGTGGAAATACGGGAAGTGGAGACCACGTATGGAAATGATCACAGTGAAGCATTGCGTAACTTTGCCGAACACATTTTAAGCGGAGAACCTTTATACAGTGATTACAGAGACGGACTGCTGGAAAATCAGATAGCAGCGTCAGCTCAGCTTTCTGGCTGGACCGGAAAAGAGATCTGTCTGCCGCCGGATCCGCAGGAATATGATCAGGCTATGGATGCGCAGATTGCGAAAGAACAGTCATTCAGATAAAGTTTTAATTCGAAAAATCGATTATACTAATCATAATAATCTGCATGTCGAAAACAGAAAAATGCTTGTCACAAAAAAACGAAACGTATATAATAGGGGCAGACAAGGGCGTCAGAGATAAAACAAGATGAACCCTGGTTCATCTGTTTTTTTGCCCAGATTTAAGGAGGATATGAAAAATGTCATATGTTGATGAAGTAATTGAACTGGTAGTGAAAAAAAATCCAGCAGAACCTGAATTTCATCAGGCAGTAAAAGAAGTACTGGAGTCTCTGAGAGTTGTGATTGAAGCAAACGAAGAAAAATTCAGAAAAGATGCATTGCTGGAAAGACTGGTAGAGCCAGAAAGACAGATTAAGTTCCGTGTACCATGGGTAGATGATAAGGGACAGGTTCAGGTAAATACCGGATATCGTGTACAGTTTAACAGTGCAATCGGACCGTACAAGGGAGGATTAAGACTTCATCCATCTGTAAACTTAGGTATCATCAAATTCCTTGGATTTGAGCAGATTTTCAAAAATTCTCTGACAGGTCTGCCAATCGGCGGTGGTAAAGGTGGATCAGACTTTGATCCGAAAGGAAAATCAGACAGAGAAGTGATGGCATTCTGCCAGAGCTTTATGACAGAGCTGAGCAAGTACATCGGAGCAAACGAAGACGTTCCGGCAGGTGATATCGGAACAGGTGCAAGAGAAATCGGTTATATGTATGGACAGTACAAGAGACTGACAGGTCTGTATGAGGGTGTTCTGACTGGTAAGGGTCTTTCTTATGGTGGTTCTCTGGCAAGAACAGAGGCTACCGGATATGGTCTGTTATATCTGACACAGGAACTGTTAAAGCTGAACGGAAAAGAACTCAAGGGTATGACGGTTGCTGTTTCCGGTTCAGGAAATGTAGCAACTTATGCAATTCAGAAAGCACAGCAGCTGGGAGCTAAGGTCGTGACCTGTTCAGATTCCAACGGATGGGTATATGATCCGGAAGGAATCGATGTGGCTGCATTAAAAGAGATCAAAGAAGTGAACCGTGCACGTCTGACAGAATACAAGAAATATCGTCCAAATTCAGAATATCATGAAGGACGCGGCGTATGGAGCGTAAAAGTGGATCTGGCTCTTCCATGTGCTACACAGAACGAACTGCATCTGGAAGATGCACAGCAGCTGGTAGCAAATGGTGTAACTGCTGTATGTGAAGGTGCGAATATGCCTACCACACTGGAAGCTACGGAATATCTGCAGAAGAATGGTGTGATCTTTGCACCTGGTAAAGCTGCAAATGCAGGTGGTGTAGCTACATCTGCTCTGGAAATGTCTCAGAACAGTGAGAGACTGAGCTGGACATTTGAAGAAGTAGATCAGAAGCTTCAGCAGATCATGATCAG
This sequence comes from uncultured Marvinbryantia sp., assembly GCA_934394985.1. Classification (GTDB taxonomy): domain Bacteria; phylum Bacillota; class Clostridia; order Lachnospirales; family Lachnospiraceae; genus Marvinbryantia. The sequence goes on along the minus strand of CAKRRF010000007.1, from coordinate 55,962 downwards.
CATTACACACAACATGGTAGATGCTGCAAAACGATATGGTATGGAAGGCAACTATGTGGCTGGTGCCAACATTGCCGGTTTTGAAAAAGTAGTAAATGCTATGACAGCACAGGGTATTGTATAGAATATCAGTGACAGAAGAGGAGGTTTCGGAATAATCCGGAGCCTCTTTTTTGATGTGAGCAGGCAACGGATTAAAAGTTGATGCAAAAAAGAAAGCATAACAATCAGAATTCATCATAACAAAAAAATTGCCAAACAAAGGGATCTTTGTTATACTAAAGTTTGAAATTTTGGAAAAAATAGAATCATATCAGTGGATAATGCAAAATATCTCTGATAAGTGACAGATAAAAGAGGAATAAAAGAATATGTGCGGTATAGTTGGATTTGTCGGAAAACAGGGAAATAAAGAGCAGATTCTGGATGACATGATGAGAGTCATTGTTCACCGTGGTCCGGATTCAGCAGGAAAATATGTGAATGATCAGGTAGCGCTGGGATTTCGGCGATTAAGTATTATTGACCTGGAAAACGGGTCGCAGCCGATGTTTAATGAAGACGGAGAAGTAGGAATCGTTTTCAACGGAGAGATTTATAACAGCCCGGAATTAAGAGAGCGGTTTAAGGCCAAGGGTCATATTTTCAAGAACAGCTCTGACACTGAGACATTGATTCATGGTTACGAAGAGTATGGGGAAAAGCTGGTACATGAGCTGAGAGGAATGTTTGGATTTGCTATCTGGGATAACCGGAAAAAAAGACTGTTCATGGCAAGAGACTTTTTTGGAATCAAGCCGGTCTATTATGCCATGATTCAGGATAATCTGGTATTTGCATCGGAGATCAAGAGTATTCTGGAATTTCCGGGATTTGAAAAAGAAGTGAATAACGAAGCACTGGAAGAATATTTATCTTTCCAGTATTCGAATCTGCCAGAGACATTTTTCAAGGGCGTGTACCGTCTTCTGCCTGGCCATTATCTGACATGGCAAAATGGAGAACTGAATGTGACGCAGTATTTTGATCCGACACTGGAACCGGTATCGAAGGACAGTCAGGAGGAACTGGTAAAGAAGCTGACGGATGTATTGGAAGATTCCGTAGACAAGCATATGCTGGCTGATGTAGAAGTAGGTGCCTTTCTTTCCAGTGGAGTAGATTCCAGCTACATTGCGGCAAAATATTCTGGAAAGAAGACATTCACAGTCGGATTTTTTGATAAAAACAATCAATACAGTGAAACTCAGTATGCCGAAGAATGTGCAAAATACCTGGGACTGGAGAATTACAGTCATCAGATCACGGAAGAAGAGTACTGGGGAGAGATGCCGAAGATTATGTATCATATGGATGAACCTTTGGCTGACCCGGCTGCCATAGCCCTGTATTTTGTAGCCAGGGAGGCTGCAAAGCAGGTAAAAGTTGTCACATCAGGAGAGGGCGCAGATGAATTCTTCGGCGGATATACGATTTACAGAGAACCATTATCTCTGCGCTGGATCAGCTGGCTGCCAAAGAGCTGGAGAAAGAGCATGGCACATTTGGCAGAAAAATTGCCGGAAGGTGTGAAAGGACGCAGTTATATTATCCGTGCCAGCAAGTCTGTGGAAGAACGTTTTATTGGAAATGCCAATATTTTCACAGAAGATGAGCGGAAGAAGCTGCTGAAGGTAAAAACAGGTGCACCGTCACCGGAAGCACTTCTGGCAGAAAAATATAAGAAGATGAGCAAGTATGATGATACTACCAAGATGCAGTATATTGATCTGACCAACTGGCTGCCGGGAGATATTCTGTTAAAAGCAGATAAGATGAGCATGGCGCACTCGCTGGAGCTGCGTGTACCGTTCCTGGATAAAGAAGTATTTAAGGTAGCGAGACAGATGCGTACTGGTATGAAGCTGAAGGATAAGACGACCAAGTTTGCATTCCGTCGTGTTGCAGAAAAATGTCTGCCGGAGTTTACTACCAATAAAAAGAAACTGGGATTTCCGGTACCGATCCGTGTATGGTTAAAGGAGGATACCGGATATGGAAAAGTAAAAGAGGCATTCCAGAGTCCGGCGGCAAAGCAGTATTTCCATACGGAGCCGATCATGCGTCTGCTGGATGATCACAAAAATGGTGTGAAGGATAACAGCCGTAAGATCTGGACGATCTATTCCTTCCTGGTGTGGTATCAGGTATTCTTTGAAGATGAGAAAAAAGCTGCATAAAGGACAGATACAGGAGAAAGTATGACAAAAGAAGAATTTCAGAAACTGACAGAAAAGATAACGTTCCTGGATGGCGCAACCGGATCCAATCTGTTTTGCATGGGAATGCCGAGAGGCATCTGCTCAGAAGAATGGATTCTGGATCATCCGGAGATCATAACAGAGCTTCAGAAGAGATATGTAGAAGCAGGAAGCCAGATTCTCTGTGCTCCTACTTTTGGAGCCAACCGTTTTAACCTGAGCAGTTATGGACTTGGCGCACAGGTAGAAGAGATGAATCATGAGCTGGTAAAGATCAGTAAAAACGCAGTGGACGGAAAAGCTTATGTGGCAGGAGATGTGACGGCCATTGTAAAAATGATCGGAATGTCTCCGGATGCCACTTACGAAAAGGCGATGGAGCGGTATAAAGAACAGATGCGCTATCTGGTGGATGCCGGTGTGGATGTGATCCTGATGGAGACTATGACCAGTATGGACGAAGCAATGGCTGCACTGGAAGCGGCACAGCAGGTGTGTGATCTTCCGGTGCTCTGTAGTATGACAATCGATGCAGATGGCAGCATTTATGCAGGCGGACATATTTTTGAAGCGGCTGAGACCCTGCAGGAAATGGGAGCAGATGCGGTGGGGATCAACTGTTCCGTAGGTCCGGAGCAGCTGGTATCCATTGTGGAAGGTCTGAATCAGAGACTTCATATTCCAATGATTGTAAAACCCAATGCGGGTATGCCAAAGATTTCTGATACCGGAGAGGCAAGCTATGATATGACACCGGAGAGCTTTGGAACAGGTATGAAAGTGCTGCTGGAAAAAGGCGCAAAGATCGTAGGAGGCTGCTGCGGTACCACACCGGACTATATTAGGGAACTGAAAAAATTAGTATAAAGAATCTAAAAAAACAATAGTGGCATCGAGAAATGATCGGAGGATCCATCTCGATGCCAATTTTTCATATAAAACCAGTATAGGCGAGTGTTGAAATTATTGCAATGAAATGTTATACTAAATAAATTATTGAGGAGCGTGGAAGAATACTTATGCATAACAACCGAATGCAGTCAGAGTTTGCACAAAAAGATGAAAACAAGCCAGTCAGGCTGAATAAATATTTAAGCGAAGCCGGGATCTGTTCCAGAAGAGAAGCAGACCGGCTTATTGAGATGGGAAAGGTACTGGTGGATGGACAAGTGGCTGCCACAGGGCAGAAGGTACTTCCAACTCAGAAAGTGATCGTAGAAGGCAGACAGGCAAAGCGGGAAAAAGAGATGATTTTGCTGGCAGTTTATAAGCCGAGAGGTGTGCTGTGCAGCACAGATGACCGTTGGGGTGATACGACGATTGATGCATTTCTGAATTATCCCAAGCGGGTATTTCCGATCGGAAGACTGGATAAGGATTCTGAAGGTCTTCTGCTGATGACAAATCACGGAGATATTCTGAATAAAATCATGCGGGCGGGAAATTATCATGAAAAAGAGTACGAGGTTGAGATTGACCGTCCTGTGACAGAAAAATTTATACAGAAGATGCAGCAGGGAGTGTGGCTGAAAGAGCTTGAGGTAAAGACCAGACCATGCAGGGTGAAAAAAATTGATGAGAAAAAGTTTTCTATTATTTTAACACAGGGGCTGAACCGTCAGATCCGCCGTATGTGTCAGGCTTGCGGATGTAAGGTGCTGAGACTGAAACGTGTGCGGATCATGAACATCTCTCTGGGAACACTGAAGACGGGAGAATACCGGGAAGTGTCAGACAGAGAGATGGAAGAATTATATGAAAGCATAAAGGAATCCAGATCATGAAAGACAGAATTGACGAATTAAGAGAAAAGATAAATTATCATATTGACCGTTACTATAATCAGGACGATCCGGAGATCACGGATTACGAATATGATATGCTGATGCAGGAACTGAAAAAACTGGAAGTAGAGCATCCGGAGCGCATTACTTTGGACTCCCCGACACAGCATGTGGGCGGAAATGCAAAGAGAGAAGCAGGCGTTCTGGTTCGTCACAGAGTCCCGATGCTCAGTCTGCAGGATGTATTTTCCAAAGAGGAAGTAATGCAGTTTGTAGAGAGTATGCAGCAGCAGCTGGATCATCCGGAATTTGTAGTAGAGACTAAGATTGATGGCTTATCTATGGCGATTCGTTATACAGACGGAGTGATGACTACCGCCATTACCAGAGGAGACGGGATCATTCAGGGAGAAGATGTAACGGAAAATGCCAGAGTGATTAAAGATGTAAAAAAGAAACTGAAGCATCCGATTCCTTATATTGAGATCCGTGGAGAGGTCTATATGACAAACGATGCCTTTGATGCAGTGAATGCAAAGCAGGAACTTCTGGGTAAAAAATTATTTGCCAATCCGAGAAACTGTGCAGCAGGCACGCTTCGTCAGTTGGACAGTAAGATTACAAAAGAACGGAATCTGTCCATGTTTATCTTTAATATTCAGGAGACGCAGGGCAGAACCTTTGCCACACATACGGAAGGATATGAATATTTAAAGAGCAATGGGGTAAAGGTGATTGAAAATTATCAGGTCTGTACCACAGGTGAAGAAGTGTGGGAGGCGATTCAGAAAATCGGTGAGCAGCGTGGCAGTCTGGGGTATGATATTGACGGCGCAGTCGTGAAGCTGAACAGTCTGCAGGATCGTGTAACAGTGGGAGAGACCTCCAAGGTACCGAGATGGGCAGTGGCTTATAAGTACCCACCGGAAGAAAAAGAAACCGTACTTCGTGATATTGAGCTGTCGGTAGGGAGAACAGGAAGAATTACACCAACGGCTGTATTTGATCCGATTCGTCTGTGCGGCACCAGTGTATCCAGAGCAACACTTCATAATCAGGATTTTATTGATGAACTGGATATTGGCATCGGAGATACGATTGTGGTATATAAATCCGGTGAAATCATTCCGAAGATCAAAGCAGTGGTGAAGGAAAAAAGACCTGCCGGTACAGTCAGATTTCAGATCCCGGATCGTTGTCCGGTCTGCGGAGCACCGGCTGTGCGGGAAAAAGAAACCGCAGATATCAAATGTACCGGAATCAGCTGTCCGGCTCAGAAGGAACGACATATCATCAATTTTGCAGGCAGGGATGCCATGGACATAAAAGGATTCGGAGAGAACTATATTGTAGAACTGGTGCGACAGGGATATCTGGAAAATGTGGCAGATATTTTTACGCTGAAAGATCATCGCGACGAACTGATCGAAAAGGGACTGATCGGAAAGGAAAAGAATACCGATAAGCTTCTGACAGCAATTGAAGAATCCAAGAAAAAAGATCCTCAGCATCTGCTGGCAGGACTGGGGATTCCAAATGTGGGAAAAGCGACAGCAAGGGAATTGATGCAGCATTTTGGTTCCATGGAAAAACTGGAGCAGGCATCGGTGGAAGAATTGCTGGAAGTACCGGATATCGGGCAGATCAGCGCATGTTCCATCTATGATTTCTTTGCAGACGAAGAAAATCGCAGACTACTGGAAAAAATGGCAGCAGAAGGCGTGAAGATGAAAACAGAAGTACAGGCAGGAGATGGTATCCTGACCGGAAAAACATTTGTAGTGACTGGAACGCTTCCAAATATGGGAAGAAAAGAAGCGGCAGACATGATTCTTCAGTATGGCGGGAAAGCGGCCGGTTCTGTATCGAAAAAGACAGATTATGTACTTGCCGGAGAGAATGCAGGAAGTAAACTGACGAAGGCACAGCAGCTGGGGATACCGGTGATTAGCGAAGAAGAGTTCCTGAAGATGATTGGAGAGAAACACGAAGAACTGGCATAAGGAAGCGAAGAAAAGAATCGAGGAATGTGCGTGGAAAAGAAAAAACAGTTTTTGATGAAACAGAAGGAGAATCTGAATCGCGGTAAACGTGGAGTTTTAAGTGTGATCTTTGGCCGGACGGGTATTTTGCTGATACTGATTTTGTTACAGATCAGTATTCTCCTGGTAGGATTTCGATTTCTGAGCAATTATGTGTTTGCTATTTACGGAGGTTCTATTTTCTTGGGATTTGTATTGTCAGTATATCTGATTAATCAGAAGGGAAATCCGTCATTTAAGATCGCATGGATGGTACCGATTTTGACAGTTCCGGTATTTGGAGCACTGTTTTATCTGTATTTTCATCTGCAGATGGAGCGACATTTACTGAATCAGCAGGTTGTAAAGGAAGTAGCCAGAACAGCAGAGCTTTCTGAGCAAAAAGAAGAGGATCGGAAGGCGCTGGAGGAAGAATCACCACAGGCGGCAAATCTGGTATCCTATCTGCGCAAAGCGAGTAACAGTGCGGTGCATACCAATACCACAGCGCACTATTATCCCAGCGGAGAAAGTGCGTTTGATGTTATCTTACGGGAATTGTCCGCAGCAAAGCATTATATTTTTATTGAGTTTTTTATTGTGGATCAGGGATATATGTGGGAGACGATCCTGGAGATTCTGCGCGCAAAAGTAAAGGAAGGCGTGGAAGTGAGGATTATGTATGATGGCATGAGTGATTATTTCCGGCTCCCGATTCATTATGCCAGAGATCTGAATGCAGAGGGAATCAAATGCCAGGTATTTTCGCCGATTGTGCCGCTGCTCTCTACGGTACAGAACAATCGGGATCATCGAAAAATCATGGTAGTGGATGGTCATACGGCATTTACCGGAGGAATCAATCTGGCAGATGAGTATATTAATCAGAAAGAGCGTTTTGGTTACTGGAAAGATGCCTGCCTGATGCTTCAAGGAGATGCGGTACGGGATTTTACGCTGATGTTTCTTCAGATGTGGAATGTAGTGGAATATGTGAAGCTATCCAAAATGGAAAGAAAAAAGACAGAGGCACATTTGCTGGAGGAATATCGCCGCTATATAAAGATGCCAATTCCAAAGTGCGAAGAAGAAGGAAAAGGCTTTGTTATTCCATATGATGATAATCCGCTGGATAATGAGCAGGTGGGAGAACTGGTTTATCTGGACATTTTGAATACGGCAGAAAAATATGTACATATTATGACCCCATATTTGGTGCTGGATCATAATATGGTGGTAGCTTTGACTTATGCGGCAAAGCGTGGAGTAGATGTCAAGATTATCATGCCGCATATTCCGGATAAAAAATATGCGTTTATTCTTGCCCGCACTTTTTACAATGAACTTCTGGAAGCGGGGGTGGAGATTTACGAATTCCTTCCGGGCTTTGTGCATTCCAAAGTATTTGTATCGGACAATGAAAAAGCAGTGGTGGGAAGTATTAATATGGATTTCCGCAGTATGTATCTCAGCTTTGAATGTGCAGCGCTGATGTATAAAAATAAAGAAATCTGTGCCATTGAGGAAGATTTCCAAAATACACTGAAAGAATGTGAAAAGATAACGAAAGATGTGTATCGCAGTATGCCGCTTTGGCAGAAGCTGGCGGGAAGTCTGCTGCGTCTTTTTGCGCCACTGATGTAAAAATATACAGCAACAGGCAGATCAGTAATGGTCTGCCTGTTTTTGATATGATTAAAGAATGTCGATGTATTCGCCTGCCAGTGCTTTGTTCATGCTTCGTACGGCACAGAATTTTCCACACATACTGCAGGTATCACTGTGGTCTTCTTCCGGACTTCTGCTGTCACGAATGGCTTTTGCAGTTTCAGGATCTAATGCACAGGCATACTGGGCATCCCAGTCAAGCTTCTGTCTGGCTTCAGCCATTTTGTCATCGATATCGCGTGCACCTGGGATTCCCTTGGCGATATCTGCTGCATGAGCTGCAATCTTGGAAGCGATGATTCCCTGTTTTACATCATCTACATTTGGCAGTGCCAGATGTTCAGCAGGTGTAACATAGCACAGGAAGGAAGCACCATTCATAGCAGCAACGGCTCCGCCAATCGCACTGGTAATATGATCATATCCAGGAGCAATATCGGTTACAATCGGTCCCAATACATAGAATGGGGCACCCATACAGATGCTCTGCTGTACTTTCATATTAGCTGCTACCTGATCAAGCGGTACATGTCCCGGTCCTTCAACCATAACCTGCACATTGTGATCCCATGCACGTTTTGTCAGTTCTCCAAGTCGAACCAGTTCTTCAATCTGACAAACATCGGTTGCATCAGCGAGACATCCCGGTCTGCAGGCATCTCCCAGGGAAATGGTAACATCATATTCTTCACAGATATCCAGGATTTCATCGTAATATTCATAAAAAGGATTTTCTTCACCGGTCATACTCATCCATGCGAATACAAGGCTTCCGCCACGGCTTACAATATTCATTTTACGTTTATGCTTCCGAATCTGTTCGATCGTCTTTCTCGTAATTCCGCAGTGTAATGTCACAAAATCAACACCGTCCTCGGCATGCATTCTGATAACTTCTACGAAATCTCTGGCTGTAAGAGTTGCCAGATCTCTCTGATAGTGAATGACACTGTCATAAACCGGTACGGTACCGATCATTGCCGGACATTCATGAGTCAGTTTTCTTCGAAACGGCTGAGTGTCTCCGTGACTGGATAAATCCATGATAGCTTCCGCCCCCATATTGACTGCACTCATGACTTTCTGCATTTCGATGTTATAATCTTTGCAGTCTCTTGATACGCCCAGATTTACATTGATCTTAGTACGCAGCATACTGCCGACGCCTTCCGGATTTAAGCAGGTGTGATTTTTGTTTGCACAAATAGCTACCTTTCCTTCTGCCACAAGCTTCATCAGTGCCTCGACCGTCATATGTTCTTTTTCTGCAACGACCCGGATCTCCGGTGTCACAATGCCTTTTCTGGCTGCGTCCATCTGTGTTGTGTATTCTCTCATCTTATGATCCTCCAAATAGTTTGATTTTTGTATAAAAAACAGGAGATGCCCGTAAGGGGCAACTCCTGTATTATCATCTACTCGCTTATCCCTACGTTGGCATTATCCAAATCAGGTTATAGGTCGAGAACTGCATTCTCCTCTCAGCCAGCTTCCTGCGCCAGCTCCCTGTAACGATTATTCTGTTAATGTAAAGTGTATCATTTCTTGCAGGATATTGCAAGAAAGATCTGCCGAAAACAGTGAGATTTGACGTAGAAGGCCAGCTGTGTTATTTTATAAGAAAAGAATAAAAGGAGGATAACGGTTATGAGAAAAAAACAGTCTGTAAGTAAAATAGCGAGAACAGCTGCCCAGGAAGTCAGAGATAACGCAAAAGAAATTATGAATACACCGATTGTAGAAAAGGCAAAGGAAACGGTAAAAGATGTGGCAGAAAAGGCAGAGGATACAGTGAAGACGGTAACGAAAGCTGCAAAAGATGCCGGAAACAGAATCGCTTCTGTTACACTGGAAGTGTCCGGACTGGATATATCTATGGATGATATCAAAAAAGCAGTAAAGAAAGATGCTGCGGAAAAAGGTCTGAATGGAACAATTCGTATTTATCTGAGTGTGGCGCAGATGGCAGCTTACTACACAGTAGATGAAAAAGGCAGTGATGAATACAAGGTAGATTTTGTACGAATCAGTAAATAACAGAATGGTTTCTTGACAAATAATGTGTCAGTAATCATAATAAAACTGAGCAGTAGCTCATAAAGAAAGATAAACGAGGAGAAGCTAAGTATGAAAGATCAGAATTGTGCTTATTGCATGGAAGGTGAATTGGTTGATGCATTCGGAATCAAAATCTGTGAATTAGAGACATCCAAAGTGTATCTGTTCAGAGAACAGAGCCATCCGGGAAGAGTGATTGTAGCTCATAAAAAGCATGTGAGCGAAATTATTGAACTGACAGCCGAGGAACGCAGTGCATTTATGGAGGATATCGCAAAAGTAGCCCAGGCTATGCATGACCTGTTCCATCCGGATAAGGTGAATTATGGTGCTTATGGTGATACAGGACATCATCTTCATTTTCATCTGGTGCCAAAGTATAAAGATCAGTATGAATGGGGTGGTGTATTTGCCATGAACCCAGGAGAAAAGAAGCTGACTGATGCAGAATACGAAGAGATGGTAAAACGCTATCAGGAAAAACTGGTTGGTTAACAGAGCAGACAAACATGCCGCTCCTGCAGAAAATCTGTGGGAGCGGCATTTCTGATAGGCGAAGACTGGATACATATAATGGATTAGATCTGTTTAGCGGAAGCTTTTTACCCAGTTCAGCAGGGAATTTGGATAGATATTATCAGCAACATCCCTGCGCATCTGATCGGTAACAGGACCATTCTGGGACAGTTTTTCCAAAACAGCAGCCTGAAGCTCTGCTACAGACATTTCTTCATACGGTTTGTTATTTTTTGGCAAACTCGTATCTGACAGAACAGGATTCTCTGCTTTATCATTCTTTACAGGCTCGACATGGCTCTTTGCATTATCATCTATCACTGAATGGTCATTGATGTTTTCCTCATTCTTTACCACCGGATCAGCAACAATCGGTAAGGATGCTTCTATAGCAATGGTAGTATGGTTTCCATCCATTGCAGATTCCGGAACCCAGATTTCACCGGAGTTCCCGTCAATGGTTACATGAATCTGTCCGTTTTCCGGCTGAACCGTTGCACCGGTCAGAGTGCCAAGATAAGTTTCGCTGCTGTCTACCGGAACGTAGAAGTCTGCCGGACTGTCATCATTATTGACTGTCACAGCTGCTGTGCACCCATTCCAGCTTCTGGTAAATGCATACTGGCGGTTAGTCAGAACACGCTGCTGGTAGTCACCATAGGAGAGTGCAGGAATGGCTGTGCGGATTTTTCCAAGTGCTGCAATGAGAGCAGTACAGGAATTGGTGGAGAGTGCATCTTTATAGTCATCCAGGTTCAGTTGTGGGCGAAGAGAATCATCCGAACCATATTCTTTTTTCCCTTCTATGCCGAATTCGGAACCATAATAGAGAGATGGAACACCCGGAAGTGTATACAACAGCACATGAACAGGAGTAAAATGTGCCTTCTGATTCAGCTTTGTATAAATACGTTCTACGTCATGATTGTCTACAAAGTTATAAAGTTTCAGACCCTCCGGACGGTTGCCGCCCATTTCATAGAGACGCTTTACGGTATGAGCTATTTCAAAATAATTGTGGTCGTTATGACCGGAATACAGAGCTTTGTGCAGATGATAGTTGGTAACAGAGTGAAGAGTCCCTTCATTGACCCAGCGGGTATAATCACCATGGATCACTTCGCCCATCAGCCAGAAGTCCGGTTTCACCTCATTTGCTGTGTGGCGCAGAGCCTTCATAAAATCAAAGTCCAGTACATCCGCCGCATCCAGACGAATACCGTCAATATCAAATTCGCTGACCCAGAAGCGAATCACATCGCAGATATAATCTTTCACTTCCGGATTACGCTGATTCAGTTTTACAAGAAGATTATAGCCGCCCCAGTTTTCATAGGAAAAACCGTCATCATATTCAGTATTTCCATAAAAATTCACATTGCAGTACCAGTCGCGGTAACGAGACTGTTCTCGGTTGGCCTGAATATCTTTAAATGCAAAAAAATCGCGGCCGGTATGATTAAATACACCGTCCAGAATCACCCGGATACCCTGTCTGTGGCATTCTTTTACAAAGTCGGTCAGATCTTCATTCGTTCCCAGGCGGCTGTCCAGCTTCTTATAGTCCGTAGTTTCATAACCATGTCCCACAGATTCAAATAAAGGACCGATATACAGAGCATTACATCCCAGATCGTGGATATGAGTGATCCATGGCAGCAATGTATTCAGCCGGTGAACCGGTTTTTCATAAGCATTCTGTTTTGGTGCTCCTGTCAGACCCAGTGGGTATATATGATAAAAAACAGCTTCATCGTACCATGCCATAATAAAATACCTCCAAAAAAACAAATTCTTTTTCTATTATAATGTTTTTTTCGAAAAAATTCTATACTTTTATAAAGAACTCCTCTATAATGAGAAGCGAAAAGAGAAACAGCGAGAGGAGAAATGAAACATGAATCAGTTTGAAAAACAGGGGCCTGAGTTTGATTTTTACGGAAAACTACCTCTGAAAAAGGCAATTCCGCTGGGACTTCAGCATGTACTTGCCATGTTTGTCGGAAATCTTACGCCGATTCTGATCATCACCGGAGCATGCGGGATCGGATCGGGAACAGAATTTGCCGATGTGCAGATTGCATTGCTGCAGAATGCCATGTTGATTGCCGGTATTGTCACATTAATTCAGTTATTTGCTATTGGTCCGGTAGGTGGAAAAGTACCGATTATTATGGGTACCAGTTCCGGATTTATCGGAGTCTGCAACAGTGTTGCATCCGTTATGGGTGGCGGTGTGCTGGCATATGGCGCTATCATGGGGGCATCTTTGATTGGCGGGCTGTTTGAAAGTGTACTTGGATTTATGATTAAGCCTTTGAGAAAGTTCTTTCCTCCGGTAGTGACAGGAACCGTAGTATTATCCATTGGTCTGTCTCTGATTTCCGTAGGAGTGGGATCTTTTGGTGGCGGAAGCTCAGCAAAGGACTATGGTTCTATGGAGAACCTGCTTCTGGGAACTTTGGTCTTAGTTGTAATTATTGCACTGAAACATGGTACCAAAGGAATGACAAGTGCATCTTCGGTATTGATTGGCATTATTGTGGGATATGTGGCAGCGGCTGTTATGGCAGCAGTGCTTCCGACGGTAGCAGTAGATGCAGAAGGTGTGGAATATACCAAGGCCTGGGTATTGAACTGGAGTAAAGTGGCAGATGCCGGCTGGTTTGCAGTGCCAAAGATCATGCCGGTAAAGATTGTGTTTGATGCAAGAGCAATCCTGCCAGTGTTGATTATGTTTGTAGTAACAGCTGTAGAGACTATCGGGGATATTTCCGGCGTGATCGAAGGCGGTATGGACAGAGAAGCTACAGACACAGAGCTTTCCGGTGGTGTGGTATGTGACGGTATCGGATCGTCTCTGGCAGCTTTATTTGGTGTACTGCCAAATACATCTTTTAGCCAGAATGTAGGTCTGGTAACTATGACGAAGATTGTAAACCGTATCGCACTGGCTACAGGAGCAGTATTTTTGATCCTTTGCGGATTGTTTCCAAAGCTGTCAGCTCTGATTTCCATTATGCCACAGAGTGTGCTGGGAGGAGCAGCAGTCATGATGTTCTCTTCGATTGTGGTCAGTGGTATTCAGCTGATTACCAGAGAAAAGATGACAGCGAGAGATATTACGATTGTATCGGTAGCACTGGGACTGGGCTATGGATTTGGATCCAACAGTGGAGTGCTGGCAGGACTGCCGCAGTCTGTACAGCTGATTTTCGGCGGTTCTGGAATCGTACCGGCAGCGCTGGTAGCTCTGATATTAAACATCGTGCTTCCAAAGGAAGAAGCATAAGTAAGTTCTGAATAAAAAAGACTGGAGAGCAGTAATGTTAAAGATAAAAGAAATCGTCAGACCACAGAGTCTGGAAGAAGCATATGAACTGAACCAGAAAAGAACCAACCGGATATTAGGCGGCATGCTCTGGATGCGTATGAGCAATATTCAGATTCAGAAAGCCATTGATCTGTCCGGACTTGGTCTGGATAAAATCGAAGAGACGGAAGAGGAATTTTCGATTGGCTGCATGGTGACTCTGCGGGAACTGGAGCTTCATGAAGGGATAAATGCCATGTGCAACGATCTGATCCGCAGGGCGGCAGAAGATATTGTGGGAGTGCAGTTCCGTAATCTGGCAACAATCGGCGGCAGTCTGTTTGGCAGATTTGGATTTTCAGATATACTGACTGCATTTCTGGTATTGGATACCTATGTGGAACTGTATAAAGGCGGCATCTGTCCGCTGGCAGAATTTGCTGCAAAGAAGCGGGATAATGATATTCTCGTAAGAGTAATTGTGAAAAAACAAAAAGGCAGATATAGTTATCAGTCATACCGAAATACAAAGACGGATTTTCCGGTACTGGCAGTAGCGGCAGCACAGACTGAGCAAGGCGTTAAAGCAGCAATTGGTGCCAGACCTCAGAGGGCAGACGTAAGATGCGTGGCAGATCTGGAAAAGGAGACGCTGCTGCAGCTGGCAGATTCCTTTACTTATGGAAGTAATATGCGCGCTTCCGGAGAATACCGCAGACATCTGGCAGGTGTTCTGTTAAAGAGAGCCGCATCAGAAATTCAGGGAAAGGAGGCCGTATAGCATGCTGGTAACGATTACTCTAAACGGAAAAAAAATCACAGAAGATATCAGTGCAGATATGACGTTATATACCTTTGTCAGAGAGCATGGATGTTACAGCGTAAAATGTGGATGTGAGACGACAAACTGTGGTCTGTGTACGGTTTTTCTGAATGATAAACCGGTACTTTCCTGTGCTGTGCTGGCAGCAAGAGCAGACGGACAAAAGGTAGAAACCCTGGAAGGTCTGCAGAAAGAAGCAGAAGAATTTGGCCGTTTTATTGCCGATCAGGGAGCAGAGCAGTGTGGATTTTGTAATCCAGGCATGATTATGAATGCGATTGCACTGTTTCGTGAAACGCAGGATCCGACGGATGAGCAGATCAAAAAATATCTGGCAGGTAATTTATGCCGCTGTTCCGGATATGAAGGACAGCTGCGTGGAATACACGAATTTATAAAATACAAAAAAGAAGGAGGCGCATCATGGGCGAAGTAGGACGACCAATACGAAAAAAGGATGCCATGGCACTGGTAACGGGAAAACCGGTGTATGTGGATGATCTGGCACCAAAGGACTGCCTGATCGTAAAAGTACTCAGAAGTCCTCATGCCAATGCAATGATTGAAGAGATCAATTGTACAAATGCGCTGAAGGTTCCGGGTATTGAAGCTGTTTACACATGGAAGGATGTGCCGAAAAACCGTTTCGCTCAGGCAGGACAGACCTTTCCGGAATGGAGCCCGTATGACAGGCTGATTTTGGATCAGCATGTCCGCTTTATCGGAGATGCGGTAGCCATTGTGGCAGGAGAGGATGAGAAATGTGTAGATCTTGCCATGAAGAGAATAAAAGTGAAATACCAGATTCTGCCGGCAGTGCTGGATTATCATACAGCAATGGATAATCCGATATTGGTACATCCGGAGGATAGCTGGAAATCCATGTTCCCGGTCGGAGCAGATAACAAAAGAAACCTGTGTGCTCATATGGAAGATGAAAAGGGCGAACCGGAGAAGGTGTTTGCAGAGTGTGATCATATTCTGGAGCGGACTTTTCATGTGCCGGCAGTGAATCAGGCTATGATGGAAACATTCCGTACCAGCTGTTATATAGATGCTTACGGACGTCTGGTGATCTTAAGCTCTACCCAGATCGTATTCCATGTCAGAAGAATTATTGCTACAGCTCTTGGCATTCCAAAGTCCAGGATACGTGCTTTAAAACCACGTATCGGAGGTGGGTTTGGAGCAAAGCAGACAGTAGTATCAGAGATTTATCCGGCATTTGTGACCTGGATGACGAAAAAGCCATCCAAGTTGATTTATTCCAGAGAGGAAAGTCAGATTGCCGGTTCCCCGCGTCATGAAATGGAAATAAAGGTAAAGGTGGGAGCCTCTCAGGATGGAACAATCCGTGCCATTGAGGTTTATAATCTTTCTAACACCGGCGCGTACGGAGATCATGGACCGACAACGGCCGGTCTGACCGGACATAAATCGATTCCACTTTATACGGCGAATCTGGAAGCATATCGCCACACCTTTGACGTAGTATATACGAATGTCTGTGCAGCTGGAGCCTATCGTGGTTATGGTGCGACACAGGGTGTTTTTGCACTGGAATCTGTGGTCAACGAACTGGCGGAACAGATTGGTATGGATCCGGTAGAGATACGAATGAAAAATGTGGTACGTCAGGGTATGTGCATGATGGCTTATGACAATGAGATTGCAGCCGGCTGCAGACTGGATGAATGTCTTATGCGGGCAGCAGAAATGATTGGATGGAAAGAAAAATTCCCTTCCAGAGATATGGGGAATGGCAAGGTACGTTCAGTAGGAATCGCGATGGCCATGCAAGGTTCCTGTATTTCTCATGTTGATGTGGGATCCGCAACGGTAATGCTGAATGAGGATGGAACCTATAAGCTTTCGATCGCAGCAGCAGATATGGGAACAGGATGCGATACAATTCTGGCTCAGATGGCAGCAGATTGCCTGAATGTCACCACAGACGATATATTTGTATCGGGTGCCGATACAGATTCATCTCCATACGATTCAGGATCTTATGCTTCCAGTACGACATACATTACCGGTCAGGCAGTTGTCAGAGCCTGTACAGAACTGGAAAAAAGAATCCGTACTCTGGCATCCCGTATGTTGGAATGTGAAACAGAGGATGTAGACTATGATGGTCATGTGGCAAAAAATGTGAAAAATGGTGCTGCGGTGACAATCGAGGATATTGGCTTCCAGGCACAGTGCTCCAATGATTTTGCACTTCAGGTAACAGAAAGTTATTCCTCTCCGGTATCACCACCTCCATATATGGCAGGTGCGGTAGAGATTGAGCTGGATAAAGAAACCGGACATGTGGAAGTCCTGGATTATGCAGCTGTAGCAGACTGTGGAACCGTAGTGAATCCAAATCTGGCAAGAATACAGGTAGAGGGCGGACTCGGTCAGGGAATTGGAATGGCGCTTTTTGAAAATGTGCAGTATTCTTCCAGGGGGCAGTTATATAATAATTCTCTGATGCAGTATAAGATACCGACCAGACTGGATTACGGTCCTCTGAGAGTGGAATTTCGACCAAGCTTTGAGCCAACCGGACCGTTTGGGGTAAAATCCATCGGTGAAATTGTAATCAATACACCGGCACCGGCACTGGCTCATGCGATTTATAATGCAACCGGCCACTGGATGAGAGATCTTCCTATGACCGGAGAAAAGATAGTCATGGCTATGGCAGGAGATAAATAAGATGATATTGAGCTGGCTGGATGGCAGATGGCAGGAATGTGCCGGGCTGTTTGAAGCAGGTGAATTAGAGCCGGATCAACGGGAGATCCTTTCACTGACAGGAGGAGGGGGAAAAACCACGGTGATCCGCAGACTGCAGAAGGAGTGTATGGAGCGCCGGATTTTTCATGGGGTGTCTACGACTACTCATATGCAGTATCAGAAAAACGAAAGCTTTCTGGGGATTCCGTCACTGGAAAGCTTTCTTACAGTTTACCGAAAATGTGGAACTGTCTGGATGGGAGAAGCGGTTTCGGAAAAGAAAATGAAAGGATTTTCTTTTTCGTTTCTGGAACAGGTGATGCAGACGGGGGCCTGGCTCCTGCTGGAGGCTGACGGAGCCAGATGCCTTCCGGTAAAGGCACCGGAAGAGCATGAACCGGCACTGTTTCCGGAAACGACAGAAGTATGGAATGTATATGGTATGGACGGGCTGTACAGGCCGATTAAGGAGAGTTGTTTTCGCAGTCAGAAGGTGGCAGAACTGCTTGGGAAACATGAAAATGAACTTCTGACAGAAGCAGACCTGGTTGATCTGGCAGTAAGCCGGCAGGGGGGAAAAAAACTGGTGGGAAACCGACCGTATCATGTGATTTTAAATAAAGCAGATACAGAGCAGCAGAGAAAATGTGCCATGGAAACAGGAGAAAAAATGCTGGAATCCGGCATTTGTCATGTGCATATTACTTCACGCTTGGCAGAGATGTCCTGATATAGTCTCCGGGCCGAGGCATTCTTGAATTATTGATATCAGGACAGAAAAAGGAAAAGAAAATGGCGCTTAGAATATTAATCAGAGGAGCCGGAGACCTGGCAACCGGCGTGGCAGCAGAACTGAAAGAACGGGGATATGAGATTGTCATGACGGAGATCGCTGTTCCATTGTCTGTGCGCAGACAGGTGTCCTGCTCCAGAGCAGTTTATGAAAAAAGGGTTATGATAGAAAAGCATACCGCTGTACTGGTCAGAAATGAAACAGAGGCAGAACTGGCAATTGCAGAAAATCAGATTGCCGTATTGGTAGATTCAGATGGAAAAATTCGAAAAAAAATGCATTTTGATGTGATTGTGGATGCAATTATGGCAAAAAAAAATCTGGGCACCAGTCTGGAGGACGGCAGATGCGTGATTGCCCTGGGACCTGGTTTTACAGCGGGGAAGGATTGCCATGCTGTGATTGAGACGAAACGGGGAGAGACACTTGGACGGCCAATTTATCAGGGCAGTGCGATTCCCAATACCGGGGTACCTGGGATAATCGGTGGGTATGCAATGGAGCGTCTGATCAAAGCCTCGGCAGATGGACGTATGGAAGCAATAGCAGAGATCGGAGCTGTGGTAAGAAAAGGGGATTTGCTGGCAGTTACAGGTGGCTTGCCGGTATATGCCCAGATTGACGGGATTATCCGAGGAATGCTGCAGGATGGCGTGGAAGTAACCAAAGGCATGAAGATCGGAGATGTAGATCCGAGAATGGAGCCATCGCTGGTGCATTTGATTTCGGATAAGGCGAGGAAGATAGGAAGAGGCGTGGCAGAAGCCATTCGCACAATTTTGTTTTCCAGGTACGGGATGGTATTTCTCGCTGCAGGAAAATCCAGTCGATATGGAGAGGTAAATGAAAATAAGCTTCTGGCAGAAAAAGACGGAAAACCAATGTACCGTTATCTTCTGGATCAGATGAAAGCTTATCCTATGTGTACGAAAGTGGCAGTCAGTGGAGAGGGAGAAATTCTGGAATATGCCAGAAATCACGGTTGGCAGGCAGAGGAAAACAGAAATCCGGAAAAAGGAATTTCCCGGTCATTGCAGCTTGGCCTGGCAGTCTGTCAAAGAGAGGCGAAAAAACTGCAGGGGGTATTGTTTGCAGTCTGTGATCAGCCTGGGCTGAGGGCAGAAACCATAGAGCATATGATGGAACTGGCGTGGAAAAACCCGGGAAAAATCATTTGCGCCGGAACAAATGAGAAACTGGGAAATCCGGTACTTCTGGATAAACTCTATTTTCCTGAACTGATGGACATTACAGGAGATGTGGGAGGAAAGCAGGTGGTAAAGCGTCACCTGGATCAGGTGATACTGCTTAAGACATCCGAAGCAGAATTAAAGGACATTGATGAAAAGAGCCAGGTCTGGTAAAAGAGATCTGGTGGAAGAAAAATATCAGAGGGATTTCAGGAAGAGGTATAAGCCTGTCTTGAATTTTAGGCAATAAAATAGTAATATAAGAATAAAAACGATACGAGGTATTAGCCATGAAAAAAAAGGTTGTCATCGCACTGGGACACAGCGCACTGGGAACGACATTCCCGGAACAGCAGGTAGCCGTGAAAGCTTCTGCAAAGGTACTTGCCGATCTGGTGGAAGAAGGCTGTCAGCTTATTATCACACACAGCAATGCACCACAGGTTGGAATGATTCATACCGCAATGAATGAGTTCGCACATTTTCACACTGATTATACCGGTGCACCTATGTCTGTCTGCTCAGCCATGAGCCAGGGATATATCGGATACGATCTGCAAAATGCACTTCGCAGCGAACTGGTGAAGAGAGGCATTTATAAAACAGTCAGCACAATTCTGACACAGGTTCTGGTAGATCCTTATGATGAAGCGTTCTATCATCCGGTAAAAGTGATTGGACGCTATATGACGAAAGAAGAAGCACAGAAAGAAGAAGCTAAGGGCAATTATGTGGTGGAAGAGAGCGGTGGACGTTATCGTCGTATTGTATCAGCTCCGAGACCTAAGGATATTATTGAAATTGATGCTATCAATGCGCTGGTAGACGCAGGCCAGCTGGTGATCGCCTGTGGCGGTGGTGGTATTCCGGTTATGGCACAGGGAAATACATTAAAAGGTGCCAGTGCCATCATTGAAAAAGACTATGCGGCAGGGAAGCTGGCTGAGCTGACAGATGCCGATGTACTGCTTTTCATTACTGCTGACAAGCAGGTGGATATTGATATCAATACAGAACATCCAACTCTTTTGGGAGCTATTTCTGCTGAAGAGGCACAGAAATATGTGGAGCAGAATCAGTTTGGCGAAGTGGCCATGCTTCCTAAGATTCAGGCATCTATTGATTTCCTGAGTAAAAAAGAAGGAAGAGAAGCAATTATTACAAATCTGGAGTATGCAGCAGCTGCAGTAGCAGGCAAAGGCGGTACACATATTTCATAACATAATAAGAACAAAGCGGCAGCCGATGGCTGCCGTTTTTTGTTATTCATTATAAATCAATGCGATAAATACCAGATTTTCATCAGTTGGATTTTCCAGAGAATGAGACTGGCCAACTTCAATATAGCACACATCACCAGGGCCAACCTCAGTGCGGCTTTTATCATTGTCGATAAAGATTCCTTTTCCTTCCAGAATGTAGTAAGGCTCTGTGTTGCCAACATGCTGATGCCAGCCAATGCTGCTGTGAGGATGAAGTACAATCTTTGCAAACATTTTTCCATGGCCGTTCAGTTCTTCGGCAGATACGATATGATGCTTTTCCAGACTGCCTTCGCCGCCTGCTGCATGTTCTACCAGTTCCACAGTTGTTTTTCTTACCATAACGATTCTCCTTTTCTGCCATGAAAAAACGGCTCATGGCATGTGAAATTTTATTCAACAGTTCGTTCCGTTCTACGCTATTAGAACGAATCCTGAACAGTTATTATCATACCGGGTTTTAAGAAAAATAGCAATTAAAAATCTGACAGTTTTCCAATGGAAAACAAGGTATAAATCGTGGACAGCCTCATATATTAACATAAGAGGTGATGAGAATGGAAAACAGACAGGCGCTGGTACAGTTGTTTCCAGGTCAGGTGAGCCGGGTACTGGGAAGGCTGAATCTCAGTTATGAAAAACTGCAGGAGATCCGTATGAGAGCGGACAGGCCGCTGGCGGTACGCTGGGACGGAAAGGAATATTTTGTAAAGGCAGGAGGAGAGGCAACGATTTATGAAGAACAGGGCTATCCTGTGAGTAAAGAAGAGATTGCCCTGACAATGGAGCAGATTTCCGGGTATTCTCTGTATGCTTATGAAGAAGAACTGAGACAGGGATTTATGACGATTCAGGGAGGACACAGGATCGGGGTTGCAGGAAAGGTGCTGGTCGAGAATGGAAAAGTAAAAAATATTCGTTATATTACATTTTTACATATCCGTCTGTGCCATGAGGTCAAAGGCTGTGCAAAGGAACTTCTGCCATTTCTTGTGGAGCAGGGAACAATCCGTAATACCCTGTTGATGTCACCTCCGGGAGCAGGAAAAACGACGATGCTTCGAGATCTGATCCGACAGATTTCAGACGGAACAGAAGCATGGCAGGGAAAAAATGTGGGAGTGGTAGATGAACGAAGTGAACTGGCGGGAAGTTATTACGGAGTTCCGCAAAACGACCTGGGAATTCGGACCGATGTATTGGATGGATGCCCGAAGGCAGAAGGAATGATGATGCTCATTCGATCTATGGCGCCGGAAGTGCTGGCGGTGGACGAAATCGGTACCGGTCAGGATGTGCAGGCAATCGAAGTGGCGGCCACCAGTGGGTGTCGAATCATTGCTACCGTGCATGGTCACTCAGGAGAGGATCTGAAGAATAACCCATGTCTGAAAGAATTACTGGAAAAAAAGATATTTGATCGCTATGTGATTTTGAAAAAAGAATATCAGGCGGGGCAGATTCAGGCAGTTTATGACAGAGACTGGAATCAGCTTTTATGAAATGGCTGGGAGTATGTATGATATTGACGGCAGGCACGGCACTGGGAACGGAGGCTGGAAATTCACTGCGAAGAAGATATCAGACGCTGGGAGAATTAAGGCTTTTGCTTGGAATATTGAAAGGAGAACTGCAATATGGAGCAGTTCCGCTGGATGATATTTTTGAGAGGCTGGCAAACCGGATGGAGGGAAATGCAGGCCGTTTTTTCCGGGAAAGTGCATTGGCTATGAGAGAACCAGGAAGCGGTTCACTGGAAGAGGTACTGGATCGATATGGAAAAAACTGTCTCGGAGAATGTGGCCTGTCTGAGAACGAGAAGAAACGTCTGGTGCAGGTATGCACATCGCTTGGCAGGCTGGATCGAGAGGCACAGGGAAATCTTCTGGCAGGCTATCTTTCGGCGTTGGAGCTGGAAGAAAGAACAGCTCTGGAAAAAGTAAAACAGAAAGAAACGATGTATCGCTGTCTTGGGGTTCTGGGAGGATTATTTTTTGCAATACTGTTTTATTAAAGCTGTGACAGATGGAGGGACCGATGAGCGTAAATCTGATCTACAAAATAGCTTCGGTGGGAATTCTGGTATCCGTCATCTGTCAGGTGCTGAAGCATGGTGGCAGAGAAGATCTGGCATCCTTAACTTCTCTGGCAGGACTGATTTTGGTGCTGTTGTGGATTCTGCCCTATGTAAATGAATTATTTGATACCATAAAAAATCTGTTTGCGTTATAAGGAGCAGCCATGGATATTGTAAAAACAGGAATACTGAGCCTGACAGCTGTATTTTGTGCTCTGATGGTAAAAGAACAGAAGCCACAGTTTTCACTGCTGATCAGCCTGGCAGCCGGAATACTGATCAGTTACAATGCCATATTTCGATTGAAAATCATTTCGGAATTATTTGAAACGATGATGTCTTATACTGCCATAAAAAGCAGTTATTTTATGATTTTGATGAAGATTGTGGGGATTTCCTATATTGCTGATTTTTCCTCCGGGATCTGCCGGGATTCCGGATATCAGGCGATTGGCAGTCAAATCGAGGTTTTTTCGAAAATAGCGGTACTGACAGTCAGTGCTCCCGTTATGCTGGCAGTCTTTCAGACTGTGACAGAATTTCTGTCCTGATATGAAAAATAGAAAAAAGAAAACAATATTTTTGCTGTGTCTGATCATTTGTATGTTTATGAATGGCAGTGTGCAGGCAAAGAAAGAGCAGGAAGAACAGCAGCAGGAGAGCCAGATAGAGAGCTATATGGAAGAATTGGATCTGCAGTCTGTGCAGGATGCAGTGGATGAACTTCTTCCGCAGGATCGGCTGGATATTCGAACGATGATTACGCAGATGTGCAGGGGGAATATTCCGCTGTCGGGAGAAACGATTGGAAGACTGGCAGAAAGTACCTTGTATTCAGAAATAAAAAGACAGAGGACGACGATCACTCAGATACTGATTCTTGCAGTGGCATCCTCTGTTTTTTCTGTATTTATGAGTGCATTTACACAGAGCAGAGTGCAGGAACTGGCATTCTACATGGTATATCTGCTGTTATTTGTATTATTGCTGGACAGCTTTCAGGAACAGAGCCGCCTTGCAGAAAAGACAATGCAGTCTGTACTGCAGTTTATGAGACTTCTGCTTCCGGTATATCTGCTGGCGGCTTCGCTGTCTGCAGAGCAGATGACGGCAGCCGGATTTTACGAAGTAGTCTTGTTTCTGATTATGACAGTACAGAGTCTTATCCGATATGTACTGATGCCGGGAACAGGATGTTATCTTCTGGTTGCCATGGTTGGAAATTTTACCCGGGAATCCTGTCTGACCAGGATGACAGAGCTGCTTCGAAAAGCAGTCAGCTGGTGCCTGAAAACACTGCTGGCACTGGTAATTGGAATACAGACGATCCAGAGTATTCTGTTTCCTGCAATTGATAAAATGAAAAATTCGATCTGGATTCGTGCAGGAGGCGTCATACCGGTTGTGGGAAACACTTTAAGCAGCGTGGCGGAGACGCTTCTTGGAACGGCATCGATACTTAAACATGCAGTGGGAACAGGCGGAATAATTATTTTAATTTATCTTTGCATCCGCCCTGTCATCCGGCTGTCTGTCTGTTTATTGCTTTATAAGCTGATTGGTGCGGTGATACAGCCCGTAGCTGATCCGAGATTTGTTCGTTGCGTGGATCATATGGCAGATGCAGCGGCATTGCTTCTGATGGCAGTAGCGATCACAGGAGTCATGTTTTTTCTTACGCTGGCAATCGTAACAACAGCGGGAGGGTAAGGATGGGTATGATAGGAGACTGGCTGAAGCAGGTCGTATTTTGTATGTGTTTTCTGGAATTACTATATCAGCTGGTGCCAGGAAAGACATGGCAGAAGTACCTGAAATTTACAGGAGGCCTGATTTTTATACTGGTATTGATGCAGCCGATTCTGCAGTTTTTATCCCTGAATGGAACGATTCGTCAGCATACCTTCAGATGGCAGATTCGAGAAGAGGTCGAAAGCCTGCAGGAAGCACAGAAAGAACTGGAGGAAATTCAGAACCGACAGGTCAGGGAAGGTCTGCAAAGGGAATTGGAATATCAGATGAAGGAACTGATCCGGTATTATGGCGGGGAGGCAGAAAAAGTAACGGTGCTGACAGAAACGGACAGCAGTCAGATCACAGAAGCAAACATTGTACTTCAGAAAAAGATGGAACAGATGGAAGAATGCAGGATGGAACTGTATACCTGTTTTGGACTTGACAAAGATAAGCTGACGATGACGGTCAGAGGGGAGGAGTAGAAAAGATGTCGGTAAAATGGGGACAGATAAAAAAAGAACAGTGGATACTTTTGCTGTTGGCGGGCATAATGATAATGACCATTCTTTTTCCTTCTGAAAAAACAGAAGATGTGGAGAAAACAGCAGTGTCGGAAGCAAATGATCAGGAGTGGACAGGTACAGAAAATGACAGAGAAGAACTGGCATGGTATGAAAGAAAGCTGGAAAGTATCCTGGGACAGATGGATGGTGCAGGAACGGTAAGAGTCATGATTACAGAATCTGTAAGCAGAGAAAGAATTGTGGAAAAAGATAAATCTGTCCGGACGGAACAAAGTCAGGACGGAGATGACAGTGCGCTGACAGGAAAAAACATGCAGGAGGATAAAGAAGAAACTACGGTAATGGAGAAGAATGGACAGGGAAAAGAAAGCCCCTATATAACCAGAAGCATTGCACCACGTATCGAAGGCGTTCTGATTCTGGCACAGGGAGGGGATAACAGTATCGTTGCCAAAAATATTACGGAAGCAGCTATGGCATTATTTGATATCG
This sequence comes from uncultured Marvinbryantia sp., assembly GCA_934394985.1. Lineage (GTDB taxonomy): Bacteria > Bacillota > Clostridia > Lachnospirales > Lachnospiraceae > Marvinbryantia. The sequence continues at coordinate 30,737 of CAKRRF010000007.1, read as the reverse complement.
AAGCGCATAAAATCAAAGTAATCAAGATGATATGAGGAAGGAGGAAGTGCAGGTGAAACGTGTGGTAAAGAAAAATCAGATGGTGATCACCGCACTGGCAATTATGATAGCGGCAGCCGGATATCTGAATTATTCCGGTACACAGCTGGAAGAAGCAGTATCCAGAAAAACATCACAGGAAGAACAGGTTCTGATGGAAAATGGGTATGATCTGACAGAAGAAGGAGAAGTGACGGATACGCCGGGAGAAGCCGTATTGACCAGTGTCAGCGGATCAGAATTCTCCGCATCCGCCAAACTGACAAGAGAACAGCTTCGTGCCCAGAATAAAGAGACCTTGATGGAGGTGCTAAATAATGACACCATTGGCGATGAGCAGAAACAGACTGCAATCGACAGCATCACGTCTCTTACCGATATAGCGGAGCGCGAAGCGGCAGCGGAACTCTTGTTAGATGCAAAAGGGTTTGAAGACAGTGTGGTAAGTATCACAGGAAACAGTGCCGATGTAGTCATTAATATGGCAGAGATATCGGATAGTCAGAGAGCCCAGATAGAGGACATTGTGAAGAGAAAGGCAGAAGTGCCAGGAGAAAATATCGTAATTACACCGGTAAACGGAGATTGAAGAAGATATCTGAGGGATACCCCATTGACAGTAACTTTTTCCTCTGTTAGAATTTATAGGTTGACAGAACACAAATGCCGCAGTGGAAAAGTCATTGCGGCATTGCTATTACATAGAGATACACGGTGACAATTTTGTACATGTTCAGAAGAAGGAGAGAAAAAAGTGGCAGATATTACAAGTGAGATAAAAAAACGAAGAACGTTTGCGATTATATCCCACCCGGATGCAGGTAAGACAACATTAACGGAGAAGTTTTTGCTTTATGGAGGTGCAATTAATCTGGCAGGTTCTGTAAAGGGAAAGGCAACAGCCCGTCATGCAGTATCAGACTGGATGGAGATTGAAAAGGAAAGAGGTATTTCTGTCACATCTTCTGTTTTGCAGTTTAATTATGACGGTTATTGCATTAATATTCTGGATACACCGGGACATCAGGACTTCTCAGAGGATACTTATCGTACTCTGATGGCGGCAGATTCAGCTGTTATGGTGATTGATGCATCCAAAGGTGTAGAGGCACAGACGAGGAAGCTGTTTAAGGTATGTGTCATGCGTCATATTCCGATTTTTACATTTATTAATAAAATGGACCGTGATGCCAATGACACCTTTGAACTGCTGGATGAAATTGAAAAGGAACTTGGGATTGCTACCTGCCCGGTTAACTGGCCGATTGGTTCAGGAAAAGAGTTTAAAGGAGTCTATGAACGCGGCAGCCGTAAGGTCACTGTGTTTAAGGATACCGAAAAGGGAACAAAAGAAGGTATGGCAGAAGAAATTCCAGTCGATTCCCAGGAACTGAGAGACTTTGTGGGAGAAGATCATTATGGACAGCTGATGGATGAAATCGAGCTGCTGGACGGTGCAAGTGCGGAATTTGATCAGGAACTGGTAGATAAAGGGGAACTGTCACCGGTATTTTTCGGTTCTGCGCTGACGAATTTCGGAGTAGAGATTTTCCTGAAACATTTTCTTCAGATGACGACATCGCCACTTCCGCGTGTGGCGGATATCGGTGTCATTGATCCGATAAAAGAAGATTTTTCTGCCTTTGTGTTTAAGATTCAGGCAAATATGAATAAGGCACACAGAGACCGTATTGCATTTATGCGTATCTGTTCCGGAAGATTTGATGCCGGAATGGAAGTGTATCATGTGCAGGGGGACAAGAAGCAGCGTCTCTCCCAGCCGCAGCAGATGATGGCACAGGAACGTCATGTGGTAGATGAAGCTTATGCAGGAGATATCATAGGTGTATTCGATCCGGGTATTTATTCCATTGGGGATACCATTTGTATGCCGGGAAAGAAGTTTCGCTATGATGGTATTCCTACATTTGCACCGGAGCATTTTGCGAGAGTACGTCAGGTAGATACCATGAAGAGAAAGCAGTTTGTAAAGGGGATTACGCAGATTGCACAGGAAGGTGCCATTCAGATTTTCCAGGAATATAATACAGGACTGGAGGAGATTATTGTAGGCGTGGTTGGTGTGCTGCAGTTTGAGGTATTAAAATACCGTCTGGAAAATGAATACAGTGTGGAGATTCGTCTGGAAAATCTTCCATATGAACATATCCGTTGGATCGAAAACGAAGATTTTGACCTGAATAAGCTGACAGGAACCTCTGATATGAAGAAGGTTAAGGATATGAGAGGCAATCCACTTCTGATCTGGGTAAATTCCTGGAGTATCGGAATGACCCTGGATCGTAATCCGGGATTAAAACTGGCGGAATTTGGACGTCAGTAGTTTACAAAAAACTGAAAATTTGTTATACTTGACGATAGATATAAAACAGGAAACGTCGCGAAGGAGGTCTCCGGTATGGGAAAAGAAGAAGTTCAGAAGAATTATACAGTAACAGGCAGTGACGAAAAGGGACAGGTTCAGATATCAAATGAAGTAGTGACGATCATCGCAGGACTGGCAGCCACAGAGGTAAAAGGTGTGGCAAGCATGGTGGGAAATATTACCAATGAGCTGGTCAGCAAGCTGGGCATCAAGAATCTTTCCAAAGGTGTAAAGATTACCATTGAAGATGATGCAGTGAACGTAGATCTGGCGCTGAATCTGGATTATGGTTTCAGTATTCCAAAGACCTGTGGACAGGTACAGGAAAAGGTAAAGACAGCAATTGAGAGCATGACAGGTCTGAAAGTAGAGAATGTAAATATTAAGATTGCCAATGTGACAATGGAAAACGGCAAATAAATATGTTGCGGTGGCAACCCACCGCAGGTGGAGAATCCTGCATGCAGGATTCTTTTTTTTCACGGGATGCAAACAGACCGTTAGCCTGCTTGTAATACCGGATGGGAAGGATGTTATTTTTTTACAGAGAAGAAAAAGAAACAAGGAGTGTAAGATGAGCAGAAGAGAAATTCGGGAACATATTTTTAAATTATTATTTTTACTGGAATTCTATAACGGAGATGAATTAAACGAACAGGCAGAGCGTTATCTGGACGAGGTAGAAGGCGCTGTTCCGACAGAGGAAGAGGCAGCTTATATTCGTGAGAGATTTCATAAGATCGAAGGTCAGATCGCTGAGCTGGATCAGATACTGACCGGTGCGGCAACTGGCTGGAAGCCAAATCGCATGTCAAAAGTTGACCTTGCCATTTTACGTCTTGCCGTATATGAGATGAAAAAGGATGAAGAAATCCCGGTAAAGGTAGCTATCAATGAAGCAGTAGAACTGGCAAAGAAGTTTGGTGGAGATGATTCACCGGCATTTGTAAACGGAGTGCTGGCAAAGCTGGCAGATTAATCTGGCATGTTATGAAGAATGTATATTCGATCAGACAGGTAAACCATTATATCAGCAATATGTTCAGCCAGGACTTTATGCTGAATCGGATTTATGTAAAAGGAGAAGTGTCCAACTGCAAATATCATACATCGGGACATATCTACTTTTCACTGAAGGACGATTCCGGAAGCCTGGCCTGTGTGATGTTTGCAGGAAACCGCAGTGGACTGAAGTTTCAGATGCAGAATGGACAGAGCATCATTGTGCTGGGCAGTATCAGTGTTTATGAGAGAGATGGAAAGTATCAGCTTTATGCGAAGGAAATCATTCAGGATGGTATCGGGTTACTTTATGAGAAGTTTCAGGCACTGAAACAGGAGCTGGAAGAAATGGGAATGTTCGCTCCGGAATACAAGCAGCCTATACCGGCATTTAGCCGGAGGGTAGGAATTGTAACGGCACCTACCGGAGCAGCTATTCGCGATATTATGAATATTGCTTTTCGCAGGAATCCATATGTGCAGCTGATTCTTTATCCGGCACTGGTACAGGGAGAAGGAGCGGCTGACAGCATTGTCAGGGGAATTCAGATTCTGGACCGGAGCCAGGTAGATGTCATCATTGTGGGTAGAGGCGGCGGATCCATGGAAGATCTGTGGGCGTTTAATGAAGAAAAAGTAGCGAGAGCAATTTTCCAGTGTGAGACACCTGTGATTTCAGCTGTAGGGCATGAGACCGATTTTACCATTGCAGACTATGTGGCGGATCTGCGGGCACCGACACCTTCAGCGGCAGCAGAACTGGCGGTTGCTGACATGGCTGCCATACAGGAGCAGCTAAAGGATGCGAAAAGACGTCTTCAGATGCGTATGCGGGAGCGAATTGCAGACCGGAGAAAAGAGCTGGATCATTTACAGGAAAAACTGAAATATTTAAGTCCGCAGCATCAGATTCAGGAAAAATATCAGAGACTGACAGATATCGAAGAAGATCTTCAGATACAGATGCAACAGATATGCAGAGAAAAAAGGCATCAGCTGATGCTGTATGTGGAACGCATGAAAGGCTTATCACCGCTTGAGAAGCTGAGTCAGGGATATTCTTACACAGCGGACAGGAATGGAAAAAAGATTACTTCCACGGATCAGGTACAGCCGGGGGATCTGCTTCAGATCTATGTAGCGGATGGACAGATCCTCGCAGAAGTAACGGACAAGAAAAAGACAGAGGACTGGAGCGTATAATGGAGCAGGAAAAAAAGAAAGATAAAGATCTTACCCTGGAGGAATCTTTTGCAAAGCTGGAGGAACTGCTTCTGGTGCTGGAGAACAGGGAGACTACGCTGGAAGAGTCATTTCAGACATATAAAGAAGGCATGGAACTGGTAAAAAGCTGTAACGAGAAGCTGGATACAGTAGAAAAGAAAATGCAGATGATAAATGAAGAAGGTGATTATTGTGAATTTCCGGGATGAGTGGAGGAAACGGACGGAAGAAGTACAGGAAATTATTTACCGGTATCTTCCGGCGGAGACAGGATATCAGAAGACATTGTTTCAGGCAATGAATTACAGTATGCAGGCAGGCGGCAAGCGGCTTCGTCCGCTGCTGATGCAGGAAGCGTATCGGTTATTTGGAGGCACAGGTAAAGTTGTGGAGCCATTTATGGCAGCAATGGAGATGATTCATACCCATTCACTGATTCATGACGATCTGCCAGCTATGGATAATGATGAGTACCGCAGAGGAAGAAAGACAACCCATATCGTGTATGGAGAAGCCATGGCAATTCTGGCAGGGGATGGTCTGCTGAATCTGGCTTATGAGACGGCAGCGAAGGGATTTGAACTGGAACCGGAGAATCCGGCTGTAGGACAGGCTGTGGCAGTACTGGCGAAAAAAACAGGTATTAACGGAATGATTGGCGGACAGTCAGTGGATGTGGAAGAGTCAGGACATTCATTAAATCGTGGACAGCTGGATTTTATTTACCGCCTGAAGACCAGTGCGCTGATTGAAGGGTCTATGATGATCGGAGCGATTCTGGCAGGTGCAGCAAAAGAAGAGGTACAGCAGATCGAGCAGATAGCCTCTGATGTGGGACTGGCATTCCAGATTCGGGATGATATTCTGGATGTGACCAGTACCAGTCAGGTATTGGGCAAACCGATCAACAGTGATGAAAAAAATCATAAGACGACATATGTGACCATGGAAGGTCTGGAAAAGGCAAAAGAAGATGTAGAACAGATCTCGGGACGGGCTATCGATGTTCTGAATCAGCTGGGACGAGAAAATGAATTTCTGAAAAAACTGATTCTGGAACTGGTCACCAGGGAGAACTAATATGATTTTAGATAAAATACAGAAAGAAAATGATATACAGAACATCGAGAAAGAGGATCTGCCGCAGCTTGCAGAAGAGATTCGCGAGTTTCTGATTCAGAAGATCAGTGAAAACGGGGGACATCTTGCATCGAATCTGGGGGTAGTGGAGCTGACTATGGCGCTTCATCTGTCTTTTCATTTGCCGGAGGATAAGATTGTCTGGGACGTCGGACATCAGTCTTATACGCATAAGCTCCTGACCGGAAGAAAAGAAGGGTTTGATACACTGCGTAAGTATGGTGGCATGAGTGGATTTCCGAAGAGAAAAGAAAGCCAGTGTGACGCCTTTGATACTGGACACAGTTCTACTTCCATTTCAGCAGGTCTGGGGCTTGCAATGGCCAGTCAGCTGAAGGGTGATGACAATTTTGTGATATCGGTGATCGGAGACGGTTCTCTGACCGGCGGTATGGCCTGGGAAGCACTGAATAATGCCTCCAGGTTAAAGCGAAATTTTATCATTGTATTAAATGATAACAATATGTCGATTGCTGAGAATGTCGGAGGGTTTTCCGAATATCTGAATCAGGTAAGAACCAGAGAAACTTATCAGAATCTGAAAGCAGGAGTGGAAAGTACATTGTCACGTCTTCCGGGAGGAGGAGAGCAGCTAATCCGTAATATCCGAAAGACCAAGAACAGCATCAAGCAGTTTTTTGTACCGGGTATGTTGTTTGAAGAGATGGGGCTGACTTATCTGGGACCGTATGACGGACATAATATGGACCAGTTACTCCGTGCCTTTCGGGAGGCAAAGCAGGTAAATGGTGCTGTTCTGGTGCATGTCTGTACACAGAAGGGACAGGGGTATGAACCGGCAATGCGTCATCCGGCCAGATTTCACGGGGCAGAGCCATTTGTCATAGAGACTGGTCTGCCGAAAAAGAAACGGGTAAAAGCCAATTATACCGATATTTTTTCTACCGTTATGCGAAAAATGGGAGACAGAGAACCAAATGTGGTAGCAGTAACAGCAGCTATGCCGGACGGAACCGGGCTCAAACGGTTTCGAAATATGTTTCCGGACCGGTTCTTTGATGTGGGAATTGCAGAACAGCACGCTGTGACTTTTGCAGCCGGGCTGGCAGCAGCCGGACTGCGGCCGGTGGTGGCAGTTTATTCTTCTTTTTTACAGAGAGCTTATGATCAGGTGATTCATGATGTCTGTATTCAGAATCTGCCGGTGATTTTTGCAATAGACCGGGCAGGTCTTGTGGGAAGTGACGGAGAAACACATCAGGGAATATTTGATCTGTCCTATCTGTCTTCGATTCCGAATATGTGTGTAATGGCACCGAAGAATAAATGGGAATTGTCTGATATGATGAAGTTTGCAGTTCATTATGACGGGCCGATTGCACTGCGTTATCCGAGAGGTGAGGCATATGATGGACTGGCCAGATTCCGTGCCCCGGTGGAATATGGAAAATGGGAAACGATTTATGATGAAAATGAGATAGCACTGCTGGCAACAGGCAGTATGGTAAAGACGGCAGTGGAAGTGCGTGACCGTCTCCGGGAAATGGGATATGGCTGTACACTGGTAAATGCCAGATTTGTAAAGCCACTGGATCATCAGGCAATCCGTACGCTTCAGGCGGAGCACCGTCTGCTGGTTACTATGGAAGAAAACGTGAAAGCAGGGGGCTTTGGAGAAGCAGTTCTGGAATATATGAATGAGGTGAAAAGCAAGACAGAGGTGCTGACGATTGCACTTCCGGACGATTATGTAGAACATGGCAATGTAGATCTGCTGAAGCAGGAATGTGGTATTGATGCAGATTCTGTTGTGAAGAAAATAGTGATAGAATATATAGGACTGACAAAATGAAAGAACGATTAGATGTAATGATGGTACAGCGTCAGCTGGCACCATCCAGGGAAAAAGCAAAGGCTCTGATTATGGCGGGCTGTGTGCTGGTAGACGGAGAACGTGAAGATAAAGCCGGAACCATGTTTGCAGAAACGGTAGACATTACGGTAAAGGGAAATACACTGAAATATGTCAGCAGAGGCGGTCTGAAGCTGGAAAAGGCCATGGAAAAATTTGATATTACACTGGATGGAAAAGTTTGCATGGATGTAGGCGCATCCACCGGAGGATTTACGGACTGTATGCTTCAGAATGGAGCGGTAAAGGTCTATTCGGTTGACGTTGGATATGGTCAGCTGGACTGGAAGCTGAGACAGGATCCGAGAGTAGTCTGTATGGAGAAGACGAATATCCGTTATGTGGTGCCGGAAGATATTCAGGAACCGGTTGCGTTTTCTTCTATAGATGTGTCTTTTATTTCACTGACCAAAGTGCTGCTTCCGGTGCGAAATCTGCTGACGGAAGACGGACAGATTGCCTGTCTGATCAAGCCACAGTTTGAGGCCGGAAAGGAAAAAGTCGGTAAAAAAGGAGTTGTTCGTGATCCGGCTGTACATCGGGAAGTGATTGAGATGGTAACAGATTATGCCAGAAGTATTTATTTCCAGCCGATGAATCTGGAGTATTCTCCGATTAAAGGGCCGGAAGGCAATATTGAATATCTGCTGCATCTGCAGAAGATGCCGGAAGGCAGTGTGATCGAGGAACCGTCCTTTGATATTGAAAAGACAGTTCATCTGGCTCACGAATCACTGGATAAAAAGGAAAAGTAAAAAGAATGAAACATTTTTACGTTATTACCAATATGCAGAAGGATCCGGGACTGCGAATAGGACATCAGATTCAGGACTATCTTCAGAAAAAAGGTGTGCGTTGTACTCTGCAGGAAGAAAAAGAATACCATGCCGGTGAAAGCTATAAAGGCTATAAATCCAGCAATCCGGATAAGATACCGGAGGATGTGGACTGTGTACTGGTACTGGGTGGAGACGGAACCGTACTCAGAGCGGCAAGGGATCTGGTAAACCGGCATTTGCCATTATTTGGAGTAAATCTGGGAACGCTTGGGTATCTGGCCGAAGTGAATCAGGATCATCTGGAAGAGGCATTGGATCATCTGGCACTGGATGAGTATTTTACGGAAGAACATATGATGTTGCGGGGAGTGGTATATCACGAGGGACAGGAAGTGCTGTCAGATGTGGCACTGAATGATATTGTGATTGCCAGAAGCGGGAGAATTCATGTGATAGATGTAAAGATTTATGTGAATGACCGTTTTCTGAATGATTATCGTGCAGATGGTATCATTATTTCTACCCCGACAGGATCTACCGGATATAATCTTTCTGCCGGAGGACCGATTGTGTCCCCGGCAGCATCACTGATTATGATTACACCAATTGCACCGCATACACTGACTGCACGAAGTGTGATTCTGCCGGATACAGCAAACATAAAGGTGGTAATAGGCAAAAGAAAAGAACCGGAGGAAGAGGCGGAGGTTGCTTTTGACGGAGATACGATTGCAGCGATGACCTGTGAGGACTATGTTGTGATAGAAAAAGCACAGAGCACGGTGCAGCTTGTAAAAGTAGATCAGATCAGTTTCCTGGAGACACTTCGCAAGAAGATGAGAGGAGCCTGATCAGGAGGGAATATGAAGATTCAGCGACATGCAAAAATAGTGGAATTAATTAATCAATATGATATTGATACACAGGAAGAGCTTGCCAGAAGACTGAAAGAAGCAGGATTTCGGGTGACTCAGGCAACGGTATCCAGAGATATCCGTGAACTGAAGCTGACCAAAATCGCAATTGATGGCGGAAAACAAAAGTATGTGGTGATGAATACCCAGAACAGTGAACTGGATGAAAAATATCTGCGAATACTTCGTGACGGATTTGACTCCATGGATATGGCACAGAATATTCTGGTGATCAGGACGGTTTCCGGTATGGCGATGGCTGTGGCAGCAGCTATGGACGCATTAAAATGGAAAGAAATTGCCGGCTGCATCGCAGGGGATGATACGATATTCTGTGCGATTCGCAGCGTAGATGATACGTTGCTGGTAATGGATAAAATACGGAAGATATTAGATCAGATGTGAGATGACTCCCACCTCTTCAGGTGGCGAGGAGCAAATTAGTATCAGTGGTGGGAGTCAATCCCCCATCTGATATAGCCTCCGGCAGGATTGCAGAGATGCGCAAAAGAAATATGTCATGCTTTGCATGACGCGCATCTCGCAGCAAGAATGCCGAGGCATTCTTGAACATATGTAATCATGATTTCCTTGCCGGGAGTGTGGAAAAAGAATTATGCTGTTAAATTTACATGTAAAAAATATGGCACTGATACGGGAATTGGAGATTGATTTCGGAAAAGGATTCAATATCCTTACTGGTGAGACCGGAGCCGGAAAATCGATCCTGATCGGTTCCATTAATGTGGCTCTTGGAATGCAGAGCTTCAAGGGATTTGCCAGAGAAGATGAGACATCCGCTCTGGTGGAACTGGTATTTTCAGTGGAAAGTCCCAGATTAAAAGAGAAAATAGAACTGCTGGATATTCCGGTGGAAGACGGACAGGTGATTATTTCCCGCCGTCTGATCAATGGAAGGAGTATCAGTAAAGTAAACGGCGAGACCGTGACGTTGTCCCAGGTGCGGGAATTGGCGTCACTGCTGATTGATATTCATGGACAACATGAACATCAGTCTCTGCTTCAGAAAAAGAACCATTTACAGATTCTGGATGAATATGCGAAAGAAAAACTGGCACCTTATAAAGAAAAGGGTATGCAGATTTATGCGGAATATGCACAGATACGTAAAAAGCTGGAATCCTCCGCATTAGATGAAGCTTCCAGAAAAAAAGAAATGGATTTTCTGCAGTTTGAGATAGAAGAGATTGATCGGGCAGAATTGAAGAACGGCGAAGACGAGGAACTGGAGGCGCGATATAAGAAGCTGTTTCATGCCAGAAAGATTGCAGGAAATGCCGGAGAAGCGTATCAGCTGACAGGGGACAATGAAGGCGGAAGCTGTGCCTCCGATCTGATTTCTGCCGCAGTACAACGTTTGCAGACAGTACAGGAGTATGATGAGGACCTGCGAGAACTGGAAAAACAGCTGGCAGAGATAGAAAGCCTGTTGTCAGATTTTAACAGGGAAATGTCAGGATATCTGGATGATCTGACGTTTGATGATTATGAATTTGATCAGATCGAAAAAAGACTGGATGAAATCAATCGGTTAAAGGTAAAATATGGACAGTCCATATCAGAGATTCTTGCATATCGGGAAGAAAAGGAACAGAGACTGGAAGAACTGCAGAATTATGACAGTTATGTGGCACAGCTTCAGAAAGTGTTTAACGAGCAGGAAACACTTCTTCGAGAAAATGCCGAAATGATGTCTGTGATTCGAAAACAGTATGCTTCTGAACTGGCCGGTCAGATTCGAACAGAACTGGCAGATCTGAACTTCCTTGAGACAAATTTCGACATGGAAGTGACGCAGACGGCACCTTTGTCAGCCAATGGATTTGATGAGGCATGTTTTATGATTTCCATGAATCCGGGTTCTCCGATGCGTATGCTGGGAGATGTGGCATCCGGAGGAGAACTTTCCAGAATTATGTTGGCGATCAAAACGGTGCTGGCAGACAGAGATCAGACAGAATCTCTGATTTTTGATGAGATTGATGTGGGAATCAGTGGCAGAACGGCACAGAAAGTTTCAGAAAAAATGGCAGTCATTGCCAGAAGCCGGCAGGTATTATGTATCACACATCTGGCTCAGATTGCATCTATGGCGGATCATCATTATTATATCGAAAAAACAGTACATGATGGTTTCACAGAAACGAATATACGTGAACTTTCCCTGGTGGAAAGCGAAGAAGAACTTGCCAGAATTCTTGGCGGTGCACAGATTACTGAGACTACATTAAAGAGTGCTCGTGAAATGAAGGAAATGGCAGACGCAACAAAAAAATACTAGAGTACAAACACATATAGCTCACATACTAAGAAGGGTATCTCAAAAGATACTCTTCTTTTTATCTATGCGTGCAATGCGCCAAAGCATCGATGACTATAAGGAAAAGGATGTGAGCAGATGGGAAAAAGGACAAAGAAATACGTCAGAAGAAAAATAGTATGGGATCTGATGCTGGCAGGTGGACTTTCGGGTGCTTTATTCTGGCTGGATGTGTACACCAGCATTCCGGATCAGGTGACAGTGGCATGCGAAGATCACAGAACCGAAATGTTTCAGGATATCGTTCCCAAATGGCTGGAAGAGGCTGTTGTGGCAGACAGCCGAGGGCAGTCAGATATTCCATCTGAAAATCTGACTGTGACAGGAAACGGGAACAGGTATGTAGTGCAATATAGTCTGTTTGGGGCAATACCGGTAAAAAAAGTAGAAGTAGATGTGGTAGAACGGCAAAAGGTGATTCCATGTGGAATTCCGGTTGGAATTTACATGAAAACACAGGGAGTACTGATTGTAGGAACCGGAGAAGTCTGCGATATTCATGGAGAACCTCAGAATCCGGGCGGAGATCTGGTACATTCCGGAGATTATATTCTGGCAGTAAATGATATTCCGGTATCAGAGAAAGAAGAAGTGGTGCAGCAGATCAGTCAGGCTGCCGGAGGTGAAGTGAAACTGACAGTGTTGCGTGATACGGACATTATAGAACTGCAGGCACCTGTGGTACAGACAAAAGAGCAGGAGTATAAGGCTGGCATCTGGATACGGGATGATACACAGGGAATTGGAACATTGACCTATGTGACAGAGGATGGAAACTTTGGTGCACTGGGACATGGAATTAATGATATTGATACCAGTACCTTACTGACTCTGGAAAATGGGAATATTTATGATACACATGTTTGTTCCATCGTAAAAGGAATCGATGGGATGCCGGGAGAAGTGGGAGGCGTGATTGATTACCAGCCTGAAAATATTCTGGGAACTATTATGGAAAATTCAGAGATTGGTATTTTTGGAAAGCTGACATCCGGGGCAGCAGACGGACTGGAGGAAATGGAGGTTGCCTATAAACAGGAAATACAGGCAGGACCCGCTACCATAATAAGCGGGATCACCGGGGAACGAAAAGAATATCAGATAGAAATCGAGAAGATTAATCTGAACAACAGCGATGCTAATAAAGGTATGGTGATTTGTGTGACAGATCCAGAATTGTTAGAACTTACAGGAGGAATTGTACGTGGAATGTCAGGCAGTCCGATTTTGCAGAATGGGAAAATAGTGGGAGCAGTGACCCATGTGTTTGTCAAAGATCCTTCCAGAGGATATGGTATTTTTATCGAGAATATGCTTGAAAATAAATCGTGATATACCTATAGTAAAATCGAAGAGATCGACCGGGCAGAGCTGAAGGATGGGAAAATACAAAGTGAAATTATGATATATTCGTGAAAAACATAGGCATAATATAATAAGAAAACAGTAGAAACAGTGATGAAACAGTTTGAAAAATGTTCAAAACTGACAAAAGAGAAGCAAAAAACATGCATATACTTGACAAAACAAACTGTTTGGACTACACTGAACTTAAGTTAATGCCATAGGAATTTTATGCAGATGAAAAAATATTGCATAGGAAGCTGGGTGCAATTCCCACACAGGATCGCTACTGTGATGAGCGAAAGCTCTAAGTCAGGTCTATTTTTATGGTGTTGTGCGGAAACTCTCGATATCAGGGTGGCACGGTATAAAATGCAAGATGGGTCGTGCCTCTGAACGGGCACGATTTTTTTTTGATGAAAAAGAAGATAGCCCTTTTCAGAGAATAAGAGACTCCATGCAGGATACCACTAATACGACAAAAGGAGGAGAAAGCAGGCTGAAGACTGCGGCGGGAATGGAATCGCATACCCGTGTTTGTGTGCGTAACTAAAAACCATTACTCAAAAAACGAAAAACAAAATTAGGGAGGATTTCACTATGAACAAATTATTTAAAAAAGTATCAGCCATCGTATTAGCAGGGGCAATGACATTAAGCTCAAGCGTAGCAGCATTCGCAGCAGATCTGACAGTTTATATCAGAGAATCTAATGGAAATACCAAAACAATTACTAAAGACGCATTTAAAGCATTTGAAGTTGAAAATGTTGATGCGACAGATACTCTTTTAGATGCTCTAAAGGATGGAACCATTAAAGATGGCGTATTAACAACTACTTGGAACTATGATAAATACTTGAAAGATCTTACTTTGACAAAAAATGGTGAAGTGGTTTATCAGGGATTGGATAAAGGAAAATATAGTGATTTAGTTCCTGACGGAAATGGTGGGTACAGTAGTGGAAAATGGGAAGGCAATTCTTGGATGTGGGCGCCTGCAACATTAAAGAATGTTGTATCTTATCCAGAAGATAAAACGTTAGAAGATGTGACCTGTGCGGAAGCAAATTATGCAATCGTGCTTAGCTATGAATATTCTTCTTTTACTTGGTAGAATGTAGAATAGTAAATTGAAAATTACGAGGGATAGAAAAATGCAAAAGAAATATGTAGCATCTTTTTTATCATTATGTATGTTAATTAATTCAATAAGCCCAGTTGCATTTGCATCAGACACAGCTGATTTTTCGGCTGTTTCTGATGTGGCTTTGGAAGAAGAAACTGAGGAGCAGATTGATGAAGAAACCAATAATGATTTAGAAGAGTATAATGAAGAAACCAATAATGATTTAGAAGAGTATAATGAAGAAAATATTGATATTGTTTTAGATAATAATACATATTTAGAGGATAAAGAAAACAGTGAAATACTTTTTGACACAGAATATGATGAAAGTGAAGAAAACAATATCTCACAATATTTAGCAGATGAAGAAAAAACATTAATGGATGTAAACGAAGATAATGACTTTACTCCTGTAGAAAACTCCAATATCCAATATAAGTATGATAAAAATAGTAAGACATTGGAATTTAAATTAATAGATCCAACTGGATCCAAAGATATGCCAAACTATAAAGGCACTGCAGGCACACCTTGGTATCTAACACTTAGCAATGAAGATCGCGATGAACTTACTTGTGTAAAAATAGATGAAGGTATTGAGTCAATTGGTGCATATAGCTTTATGACAAATGGAAGCAATTGTTATAAAAATCTGAGTATAGTTGATTTGCCAAGTTCTGTAACGACAATAGGCGATTATGCATTTTCCTTTTCGCCAACTGGAAGTTTGACTAGTAAGCTGGTCAATATAGATTTATCAAATGTAAATAAAATAGGTGAGCATGCTTTTCAGAATACTGGAATAAAAGAAATACAATTATTAGCAGATCAAGTGGATATAGGAAAAAGTGCGTTTGAGCAGTGTGATGAATTATTATCAGTGAACGCCAAAAAGATCAATTTAAGTGGTAATGACGCTTTTCGTAACTGCACTAATTTAACGACATTTATTTGTACAGAATTACAGGCAGTACCAAAAACTTCTTTTTTCTCAACGAATTCATTAAAAAGATTTCAAGCACCAGGAATAACGTCAATAGGAAGAAAAGCATTTTGTAAGTCAGGATTAGAGAAAATAGCACTGGATATGAACAATGTTACGATGAATAATGATTCTTTTAGTGCATCTTCTTTAAAGAATATTTGTTATTCAGGAACTACAGAGGAATGGAAAAACAAAGGCATTTCCTTGTCTGGCGTTACAGTTCATTGCAATATGGATGAACAACCATTGAAATATGCTACTTGTACGGAAGCGGGAGAGAAGATTTACACATGCGGAATTTGCGGTCATGAATATACGGATGGTACGGTGCAAGATCCACTGGGACATGATTATGCAGAAGATTATACGGTAGATAAAGCTGCAACCTGCACAGAAGCAGGAAGTGAGAGCAAACACTGCACCAGATGTGATGAAATTGAAGCTGGCAGTGAAAAAGAGATTCCGGCACTTGGACATGATTATGTAGCAGAAGTAACTGCTCAGCCAACCTGTACCAAAGATGGTGTCCGCACACTTACCTGTAGCCGTTGCAAAGATGTAAAGACAGAAATAATTCCTGCAACAGGCGTGCATCAGTGGAGTGACTGGAAGAAGACAGCAGATGCAACTGTATTTGCAGCAGAACAGCAGGAAAGAAACTGTGCAACCTGTGACAAGAAGGAAACACGGACTGTTGGAGAAAAGCTTGCAGCAACAGCATCTGTAAATGCATCCTCTGTAACATTAAAAGAAAAACAGAGCACAGGAACCGTGAAAGTTGCAGGACTGGCGAATGGAGATTCCATAACATCATGGAAATCCACAAATACCAAAGTCTTTAAAGTTTCTGGTAAAGCGGATGGAACCTGCAAACTGACAGGTGTGAAAAAAGGTACTGCGAAACTGGAAATTACACTGGTAAGCGGTTTGAAAAAAACAGTTACAGTAAAAGTTCAGGCAAAGACAGTAAAGACTTCCAAGATCTCTGGTCTGGCAAAGAAGATGACGGTCAAGAAAGGTGAAAAAACAACCTTAAAGCCAGTCATTACACCTGCAACATCCCAGCAGAAGGTAACTTATAGTAGCTCTAACAAAAAAGTAGCAAAGGTTTCTTCTAAAGGTGTGATCACAGCTAAGAAAGCCGGGACTGCTAAGATTACAGTAAAATCCGGAAGCAAAAAAGTAACGGTAACCGTAACGGTGCCAAAAACCAAGACAACAGCAATTAAAGTTGGCGAAAAGGTATCGGTAAAGAAGGGAAAGACTTACAGCTTAAAGGCAAAAACAACCCCATCTAACAGCGACGAAAAGATCACCTATAAAACATCCAACAAAAAGATTGCAACTGTGTCTAAATCAGGAAAGATTAAAGGTGTGAAAAAAGGTACCGCAACCATTACTATCAAATCCGGAAAAGCTGTTAAGAAAGTAAAAGTTACAGTTAAATAAAAAAGGTGAACAATAAAAGTAAGACGGGCTCTTCTTCCGAAAGGAAGAGGAGCCTTTTTCAAAGTGGGGAAAATGAAGATGAAAAAAGCAGGAAAGCGTATACTTGGGCTGCTCATGGCAGTGCTGATGATCTTCCAGCTCCCTTTTTCTGTATTGGCAGAAGACTGGCAAAATAGCTCGGAAGAAAGTGTGGTTTATTCATACGATGAAGAAGTCTCGGATGAGACAGGAGAAATTGAAGATATAACAGATGAGGATACGGATTTCATAGAAGAAAACCCAGACTCAGATGAAGAGATATTAAATGAAGAACAGGCAGATATTCTTTTTGAAGAAACAGAATCTGAGGATGAAGAACAGATTCTGGAAGAAGAAACAGAAGAAGTAACAGAAGGGCAGAACGAAGCACAAGAGTATGCCACGTTATCTGCAGGAAAAGATACAGAAGAAACACAGGAAATCCATGTGACGGTCAGTGTTAGTAAGGATGGAAAATTCCTCGATGATAAAGACGGGAATCCAATGGCTGGCAGGGAGGTTACCTTAACGGGTCAGGCAACTTATACGATGGATGATGCATTAAAGGCGGCACATGATTTTTATTATCCGGGTGGATCGGAAGCAGGATATGATTATCATGCGGATGAGTCTGGAACATTTAAAGGATTAATCTATAAGTTGTGGGGATGCAACCGCTCAGACACAGTAAATATAAAGTGGTCTAAAAATCATGATTGCGCAGACTATGCCGATGCACTTTCCCGGACGGTAAAAGACGGGGATGAAATGCATTTCTATATTCAACAGAGAAAAAAAGAAGACTTGCTTGCTTTCTTTACGGAAACAGAAAAGACAGTAGTAGAAGGAGAGCCTTTTTCGCTTAGACTGCGTCAGGTGAACGATCTCGGAAAAGTATTTTCTGATTGTGAAGGTGCAGTTATTTATTTTGATGGAAAGAAACAGGATAGTCTGGTAACAGATGCGAATGGAAAGGTTACGATAGAAGGACTTTCAGCAAGGGAAACACCATATTTTATCACTGCCGAAAAAATAGTTCAGGCATCTGATGGAGAAAAATATACTGCAATTTCAGCGGCGTATGCAAACGTCACTGTAGTGCCAAAAGATGGTGAAAGTGGAAATTACTTAAAAAACGTAACATTATATACGGAAACAGATTCCAAAACAGGAAAGTATTCACTAGAGCAATTAGATGGAAACCAGCCATTTGTTATACCAACAGAAATGGCATATTGGTATGATGGGGTAAAGACCAATATGTATATTGGGGCGGAACTGAAGGAAGGGGCGCCAGCAGACTGTAAGGTATACGCATACTATGAATATCCAAAGGATGGAACAGTAAAAAGGGTACAAATTAGTTCTGGCACCCGTGCTTATATGAAAGATGCCATTGCAAAAGGAAATTATAATACTCCGATTAAATCTGTCCGATTGGAAGTAAGGGAAGCTGGAAATGTAGTAGAATCACATGAGGTTCCAATTAGATACAAGAACCATCTTCAGACTTTGCGAATAACAGATTCGCTGGGGCATACGCTGGATAGTGGATTAGAAGATAACCTGGAAGATCAAAATTTAGAAATACACGCGGCAGAAAACGTAGAGTACTTAAAATTCTATATATGGCAGTCTGGTTGCCTGGATATGAGAGCAACAATGACATGTAATGAAGAAAATGTATTAACGGGAAATTATGGATACTATACGTTCACACCGGATTGGAAAACGCACGACAGTTACCAGTTATCCATTGTATTTACACAAGAAAGCATCTATACAAAACCAGGAAGTGTTGTAAGTGATGAAAGCTCCAGCTATACACTAACGATTCATAAAGGAGATTGGGATTATACTCCAAATGTAAAAATTACATCAGACAGGAGTTATACAGAGGCTGTTTTTGAGAAGTCAAATCAAATTACGCTTACGGCAAATTTGGATGTAGAACGACTGGAAGAAGGAACAGTTTCTTATCAATGGTATTATGTACAGGAACCGTTCCCTAAAGGCGATTATTTTGTAGAGGATGTGAAAAAGGAAAACTACATTAAAGTAGAAAATGAAACACAAAAAACATGCATAGTAGACCCGGTTAAACCATGGAATGACAGGCATTACTGCTGTATTGCGACTTTTGAGATTGATGGAAAACAGTTTTCGGCAACAAGTAATTTTATTGAAATTGAAGTTTTAAAGAAAGACATTGATATACCGGTTATTTCAAAACAGCCGGAAAGTGCCATTTACATTGAAGGTCAGCCATACAATGTGAAATTGAGTATCGAAACAGAAGATGCTCCATGGATAAGATTAATAAAATCATATCAATGGTATAAAAGCAGTGACGGAACTATCGAAGGAGGAACTCCTGTTGAGGGTGCAACAGAAAGTATCTATAAACCAGATGTTCCGTCCGGCGAAAAAGACTATTATTACTGTGCAGTAAGATATTACCGAATTATAAGGGATGAAGCAGGAGAACGGGAAGAATATGGCGAATATACATATTCAGATGTAGTTTCTATTACAAAAATTAAAGAAACTCTTCCATGGGAAGGAAATGGTTCTTCGGAAAGCCCATTTCTTATAAAAAATATTGCGGATCTGGAAGCACTCTGCGATAAAGTAAATAAGGAAGGATTTTCGTTTGATGGTGCACATTTCCAAATGACAGCAGATATTACATTGCCATCAGACTGGAAACCAATCGGAGCAATTGCGGCAGGAAAAACAGATACGGAAAAAGGAAAGTATCTTTGGGCATTTTCAGGTGTTTTTGATGGTGGTGGACACACGCTTACCGTGGCAACAGGTGGAAAGCCATTACTGAACTTTGTACGAAATGCTGTAGTGGAAGATTTGAAACTTGCAGGAAGCCAGATTAATGGATACGGATTGGTGAATGGATATACGGTGGATTACGGTGTAGATGGAGTTTATGACACAGGATGTCCGAACGCAGTAACCATTCGAAATGTAACCTTGAAATCTGGTATGAGTACGAAAAAGGCGGGTTTGATTGGTGGTACAGCGTCAGGTGAAAATACCGTTATTATCGAAAACTGCCGTGCAGAGAGTGGAGTAGTTATTGGCTATACAGGTCAGGAAAATGCCATTGGTACATTTGCAGGAAGTATAAATGGAATTATCCGAAACTGCCATAGTGCAGCTACAGTAAAAGGAATCAGCAGAGTAGGAGGACTGGCTGGAAACAAGGGTCAGTCTATGGGATTGTATATAGTGGAGAACAGCAGCTTCACTGGAACAGTGAAAGCATCCGGCAGCTGGGTTGGCGGCATCCTTGGTAGCGGTTATGAAGCAGATTCTGCTCCAAATACCCCAGTCGCATCCGTAAAGAACTGTTATGTAGCAGGCAATGTGTCCGGTGCATCGAATGTTGGCGGTATTTTTGGCGGGGAACCGAGCTGTAAGCAGTGCTGGGGCAACGGAAGTGGTGCGATTGCCAACAACTTCTTCTATGGCACCGTCAGCGGAAGCAGCAACGTAGGAGCGATTGTCGGATATCTGCGCAGCTTTGATAAATTCCAGGGGATTTCCAATAACTATTTTTTAGAGACCTGTGGAGCAGATCAAGGGATCGGTGGCATTGGAACAATCCTGACAGTATCCGACAATCCTCAGGATCTTCCATATGAAAATGATGATGCTTATGGTATTGATTACAAGTTTGATCAGAAGCTGTACTGTTTCCTGAAGAGTGCAGCAGAGTTTGCTGACGGAACGGTAACCGGTGGCTTAAACAGCGGTGCTTATAACAACTGGATACAGGGCAGCAACTATCCGGTTTATGGAGCTGGTGCCTACGCAACAGGTCTTTCTCTGACCGGCAATTATAAGAAAGAATATTATCTTGGGGAAGAACTGGATCTCTCCGGCGGCACTTTCACCGTGACCTGGAGTGACGGCACGAAGACCCATCCGGAGGCGAATGAGATTACCGTAGTCGGTTATGATCCGAATAAGCGTGGCAGTCAGATGCTCTCCCTGAAATATGGTGCAGTAGAGACCACGATTACGGTTGGCGTGATCCTGCGTACAGGACAGATTGAGGTTCGTTTTACGATGCTGGGAGACAGTATCCATGACAGTGATGCAGACCAGAATTACCATACCTTAAATAATGGTACGCTGGAGACGTGGATCCCGGAAACAAAGATGATTGTCAGCAATAATGCGAAAGTGAAAGATGTGCTGGAAGAGGCTTTAAAGACAAATGGCATGACCTGTGAAAATGCCAGCGGTAATTATGTCTCTGCCATTACCAGAAACGGCGTCAAACTGGCTGAGTTCACGAATGGAAAGAATTCCGGATGGATGTATACGTTAAACGGTAAGCACCCAGAACTGGGCGTGAATGAACAGTACTTGAATAATGGGGATGTGATAGTATTTCATTATACGGATGATTATACAAGTGAAGAGCATGTACATCGTTGGATCACGAGCTGGAGCAGTAATGGCGTGGTGCACTGGCATGAATGCGAATATGGCTGTGGCCAGAGAAAAGATCAGGCATCACATAGCTGGAGCGAATGGGAGACTACACAGGCAGCTACTTATACGGCAGCGGCTGTTCAGATGCGTCACTGTATGGTGTGCGGACGAGAACAGATGCAGACCTCAGGCAGTCCGTTGGTCAAACCGGCGCCGACACCGACTATGCAGGTGAATGCATCAAGAATTGTTTTGAAAGTGGGACAGTCCACAACCGGATTAAAAGTAACCGGTCTGCAGGAAGGAGATTACGTGCAGACCTATCAGTCGAGCAACAAGGCTATATTTGCCGTAAATGGAAATGGAAAAATTACGGCAAAGAAAAAAACAGGCAGTGCGAAGCTGACCATTACCTTAAAGAGCGGTCTGACCAGAATAATTACCGTAACCGTGCAGAAAGGCACAGTCAAGACGATAAAGGTGAGCGGCATCGCAAAGAAAGTGACGCTTGCAAAGGGTAAGAAGTATGCATTAAAACCAGTCATTACACCGTTTACTTCAAAGGAAAAAGTGACCTATACATCTTCCAATAAAAAGGTGGCAGCGGTGTCATCAAAGGGAGTGATTACGGCAAAGAAAGCAGGAACTGCAAAGATTACAGTCAAATCCGGTAAGAAAAAAGCAGTTGTGAAGGTCATTGTATCCAAAACGTCCACGAAAGGGATTACCGTGCCAGAGTCTGTTTCGGTAAAAAAAGGAAAGTCGTATGCCTTAAAAACCAGATTGATTCCAAAGAACAGTGAAGAAAAAATAACATATAAGACATCAAACAAAAAGATTGCAATGGTGAGTAGTTCCGGCAAGATCAGGGGAATCCAAAAGGGAACAGCAGTGATTACGGTGAAATCAGGAAAAGTCGTAAAAAAAGTAACAGTAATTGTAAAATAAATATGCTTGAAAATAAACCGTGATATACCTATAATAGACAGGAAATAAGACTTCAGATAAAGTTCAGATGAATGCGGAAAGGAAGGACTGAATTATGACACTGAAGGAGTTACAGATAGGACAAAGCGCAGTGATCTGCCAGGTAGGCGGGAAGGGAGCATTGCGTCAGCATTTCCTGGATATGGGTGTGATCCCAGGCGCAGAGGTGACGGTTGTCAAGCTGGCTCCGATGGGAGATCCGATGGAACTGCAGATTCATGGATATGAATTGACCCTGCGTCTGGCAGATGCAGATCAGATCGGGATAGAACTGATTGGTCAGCGAACCCGGACACATGAGGGCGCAAGTAATATTAATCAGAGTGTACATCCAGGTCTGGGAGAAGAAGGAAAATATCATGCAAAAGGAGATGGCGATCCCCTGCCGGATGGCGAAAAGCTGACCTATGCATTAGTAGGAAATCAGAACTGTGGAAAAACAACGTTGTTTAATCAGTTGACAGGATCTAATCAGCATGTAGGTAATTTTCCAGGTGTGACAGTAGACCGGAAGGACGGATCCATCAGAGGGTATTCCAATACACTGATTACGGATCTGCCGGGCATTTATTCTATGTCACCGTATACCAGCGAAGAAATTGTATCGCGAAATTTTGTACTGGAAGATAAACCAAAAGCAATTATCAATATCGTAGATGCGACCAATATTCAGAGAAATCTCTATCTGACTATGCAGCTGCTGGAAATGAATATTCCGATGGTAGTAGCGGTCAATATGATGGATGAACTGACCGGGAATGGAGGCTCGATTGACGTCAATGGCATGGAATCTATGCTGGGAGTGCCGGTTGTGCCGATTTCGGCAGCCAAAAATGAAGGGGTAGATGAGCTGGTAAAGCATGCCATACATATTGCAAAATATCAGGAACGTCCGGGCAGACAGGATTTCTGTGATGAGAATGATTTTAACGGAGCAGTACACCGGTGTATTCATTCCGTCTGTCATCTGATTGAGGATCATGCACAGAGTGCAGGAATTCCGATTCGATTTGCTGCATCTAAGCTGATAGAAGGAGATCATCTGATTCAGCAGCAGCTTGGACTGGATCAGAATGAGATCGAAACCATTGAGCATCTGATTCTGCAGATGGAAAAGGAAAGAGGACTGGATCGTAGTGCGGCTATGGCAGATATGCGTTTTGCTTTTATTGAAAAAGTCTGTGAGCAGACCGTAGTAAAACCGCGGGAAAGCAAAGAACGGATCCGCAGCGAAAAGATGGACAGGATTCTGACCGGCAAATATACAGCAATCCCATGTTTTGTGGGAATTATGCTGGCTGTTTTTTACCTTACCTTTAATGTGATTGGTGCATGGCTGCAGAGCTTGCTGGAGATGGGGGTAACAGCAGTGACAAAAGCAGTAGATGCGGCATTGACAGCAGCACATGTGAACAGTGCACTGCACGGACTGATTATCGATGGTATTTTTACCGGTGTAGGATCTGTTTTGTCCTTCCTGCCGATTATTGTGACATTGTTTTTCTTTCTGTCATTGATGGAGGACAGCGGATACATTGCCAGAGTGGCGTTTTTTATGGATAAGCTTTTACGAAAAATTGGTCTGTCAGGAAGAAGTATTGTACCTCTTCTGATTGGTTTTGGATGTACCGTACCGGCAGTGATGGCCACCAGAACACTTCCGAGTGAGCGTGACCGTAAGATGACCATATTACTGACTCCGTTTATGAGCTGTACCGCAAAGCTCCCAATATATGCATTTTTTGTCAGTGCCTTTTTCCCAGGTAAAGGTGGTCTTATCATGACTGGTTTATATGTACTGGATATTTGCATAGGTATTCTGGCAGCGCTTGTATTTAAAGGAACGATGTTTAAAGGAGAAGCAGTACCATTTGTTATGGAACTTCCAAATTATCGGCTTCCTGGCGTGAAAAATGTGGGACAGCTTCTTTGGGAAAAGGCAAAAGATTTTCTTCAGAGAGCCTTTACGGTCATTTTACTGGCAACGATTGTTGTCTGGTTCCTGCAGAGTTTTGATCTGACCTTTAATCTGGTGACAGATTCATCAAAGAGTATTCTTGCCATGATAGCCAGTTGGATTGCACCGGTATTTGCACCGCTGGGGCTGGGAGACTGGCGGATTATTGTATCACTGATCAGTGGATTTATGGCAAAAGAAAGTGTGGTATCTACATTAAATATTCTGTTTGCAGGTGGGATAGGAACAGCACTTACCACATTGTCAGCAGCTTCCCTGCTGGTATTCAGCCTTCTGTATACACCTTGCGTGGCAGCAATCAGTACCATAAAAAGAGAACTGGGCGGTAAATGGGCTGTCGCAGTGGTGATATGGCAGTGTGTCATCGCATGGGCAGCGGCATTTGTGGTAAGATTGATAGGAATGTTATGGTAGTTTAGATGAAATCTCCGTAATGCATGGCATTGCGGAGATTTGTTGTAGTGCAGATTTGTGAACAAAGTGTGAAATTTTCAGAAAATACTTGAAAAGTAGAAAAAAG
The DNA here is from genome assembly GCA_934394985.1 of uncultured Marvinbryantia sp. GTDB lineage: Bacteria > Bacillota > Clostridia > Lachnospirales > Lachnospiraceae > Marvinbryantia. The sequence goes on along the minus strand of CAKRRF010000007.1, from coordinate 6,169 downwards.
AGGACTACAATGCAAAACGAAACAAGAGAAAACGAATCGTCACTCAGTAATGACTCTTTCGCAAACATCCCTGTTTACTATTTGTATCAATGGAGGAAAAGATAAATGAATACTTACAAAGTGCAAAAAAGAGACATGGAAACTAAGGCAAAAAAACTGAGAAGAGAAGGTTTTGTTACAGGAAATCTTTTTGGAAAAGAGATCAGAGAATCTATTCCATTGAAGATGGAACGCAAAGAAGCAGAACGTCTTTTACGTGAATGTATGAAGGGAAGCCAGGTGTTACTGGATCTGGAAGGAACTACATATGATGTGCTGGTGAAAGAAATGGATTATGATTCTATGAGTAATCAGATCCTCGAGATGGATTTTCAGGCACTGGTAAAAGGTGAAAAAGTACATTCCGTAGCAGAAGTCGTATTGCATAATAAAGAACAGGTAGTCGGCGGAGTGGTAGAACAGCACTTGACAGAGATTGCATACAAAGCAGATCCATCCGCTTTGGTAGAAAAGGTTGTGGTAGACTGCAGTACGTTGAAGCTTGGAGATACTTTGAAGGTTGCAGATCTTGAGATTGCAAAAGATCAGGATATTGATATTACCACACATCTGGATGCACCGGTTGTCAGCGTTATTGCACCACGTAATGCAGAGATACCGGAGGATACCGAAGAGGAAGCTGCTGAATAACCATACAGAAGGAAGAACCTTGCAGATTGCAGGGTTCTTTTTTGATATAAGAAAGTAATAAAAACGGGCTTTATGATTGACGTTCTTTTATGATCCAATTACAATGAAAATAAAAAAGCTTGTCTGATGAGAAACAAAGGAGGATGGGACATGGAATGGAAAGAGATTATGAGAATAGGAGCAGAAACACTTGGTGAAACAGCGCAGCTGGTTGCAGACAGGGTAACAGATAAAGAGTTCCGTGAAAAAGTTGTGGGAACGATTGCAGAAACATCCCTGAATCTTGCAGATACAGCAGTGAATACAGTAAAGAAAACAAGGCACTACGCACAGGAGCATTATTTACTGCCGGGATCTAAGGATGCCTATATAGAGCAGCTGGAGGCAGAACTGGAGGCAAAGGATCGGGAAATTCGTATTTTAAAGAAGAAATTGCAGAAGAAAAACTGGAACGGCAGATCATAAGGCCGGAGGGAGATTATGAGCCATACATCTATTTTGCAGTTTCGTACTGCTAATTGTAAAAACTGTTATAAATGTATCCGCAACTGTCCGGTGAAAGCAATTCGGGTGGAAAATCAGCAGGCACAGATCATGGAGGATCAGTGTATTTTATGTGAAAAATGTACGTCGGTCTGTCCGCAGCATGCAAAAGTGGAACATAATGATATTCCGGATATCAAAAAAGAAATGGCATCTGGAAAGAAGGTTATTGCATCTGTGCATCCGGCCTGGCTGGCCAGGTATGGCTGGAGCAGTATGCAGAGATTGGAAGAGCGTCTGCAGCGTCTGGGTTTCTCACAGGTGTTTGATGGTGCGCAGGGAGCTTTTCTGATGAAACAGGCTTATGAACAGATCTTGAAGGAACAGCATCAGAGTAAGCTGATGATTTCCTCTAACTGTCCTGTTATTGTGCGCCTGATCGAGAAGAAATATCCGCATCTGACGGAATATCTGGCACCGGTTGCTTCCATGATGCAGATGCATGCAAGGTATCTGAGAGAACAGTATCCGGATGCAGTGCTTGTGTACATCAGTCCATGTATTTCGGTGATGTCAGAACTGAGTGAGAGACAGGAATGTATGGATTATGTGATTACATTTCGGGAATTGAGTAACTGGATGGAAGAACTTCCGGAAGAGGAACGCAGCAGGAAGGAACAACAGGAAACAGGGGCAAAAGAATATTATGCCTCCAGACTGGTGGCATTAAGCGGCGGTCTGATTCAGACTATGGCTCCGGCTGAAGGACAGAAATATCTGTCGGTAGATGGTCTGAAGCAGTGCAGGGAGATTTTAAAAGAACTTCAGGTGGGAGGATATCAGGAGTATTTTATCGAAATGAATGCCTGCACCAATGGATGTGTCAGTGGACCTTATTCTCAGAAACGAGAGAAAAAGCTGCTGGATGCCATGATTGCCATACGTGAACTGTCTGAGGACAGTGAACATCCCCAGTGTCATCGTGATTATCAGCTGGAGCTTCCGGATATGGCACCTCGCAGATTCCGAACAGAAGAACAATACATAGAAAAAGCCATTACCAAAGAACAGATTACCCATGTGCTGCAGGAAATGGGAAAATATTCAAAAGAGGATGAACTGAACTGCGGTGCCTGCGGATATGACAGCTGTCGTGCCAAGGCGGTGGCTGTTATTCAGGGAAAAGCAGAAGTAACCATGTGTATTCCCTATATGAGAGAAAAACAGGAAGACTATGCCAATATCATTATCAATGCCATGCCGGGACTTCTGGTAACAGTAGACCATCAGCTGAATATTGTTCAGCTGAATAAGGAAGCGATGGATATCTTTGATATTTCCAGAAAGAAGCAGCTTCTGGGACAGCCGGTGAGTGAGATTATGGATGATTATGCGCTGGTAAATATGATTGCTTTTGACCGGGAAATTGTACAGGATTGTATCTATCTGGATGAGCAGAAACGTTATATTGAGCGTGTGCTTACCAACGACAGGAAAAATAAGCTGATTCTCTGCATTATGAAGGATGTGACCAGAGAAAAGACGCGGGAGAAGAAACAGAAGCGGGCACAGGCAGAGGCTGTGCAGATGGCCGATAAACTGGCTGAAGAACAGCTGCGGATTGTTCATGAGATTGCCAGCCTTCTGGGAGAGACTGCTGCGGATACTAAAGTTGCAATCGAGGAGCTGAAACAGACCATACTGCAGGAGATTAAGTAATATGGAAGAACAGAACAACAAGACAATTTCGGTTTTGGGAAAGATACCTGTCGGATTTGGAAAAGTCAGTCTGAATAAAAAGAAAGAAAAAATCTGTGGGGATTATTATACCGTTATCAATGATACCGATGCATCGGTACTGGTGCTTTCAGACGGCCTTGGAAGTGGTGTGAAAGCCAATATACTGGCTACTCTGACGGCACAGATGCTTAGTATCATGATTGCAAAAAAAGTGGATATTCGTACAGCAGTAAAGGCTGTGGCCGATACGCTTCCGGTGTGCAGTGTCCGTAATCTGGCTTATGCCACATTTACTGTAATGGCAGCAGAAGAAAATGAAATCTGTCTGCTGCAATATGACAATCCAGATGCTATTTTGCTTCGAAATGGAAAGAACATCGAGTATTGCCGGGATATTCTTATGTTTGGAGAAAAAGAGATCCATCAAAGTTATGTGCAGTTTCAGGAAGGGGATATGCTGATTTTGATGAGTGACGGTGTCACCAATGCCGGAATGGGCAAGACCACGTACGGTGGCTGGGGCCGGGATGAAGTAGTAAAGTTTTGCGAGCAGCGTTATCATAAAGGAATGCGTGCTCAGGAGATGGCATCGGCCATAGGGAATGCGGGGCTGGATCTGAATCTGGATGAGACAGATGACGATCTGACTGTGCTGGTTCTGCAGGGAATGAAGAAAAAAGTGGTTAATATCATGGTAGGCCCGCCGGCGGACAGGCGGGATGATCACAGCTATTTTGATACTTTTTTTCAGAAAGAGGGCATGCGGGTAGTCTGTGGAGGTACGACAGCAAAGCTGGTAGCAGATTATCTTGGGGTAAAAGTAATCGGAATGCCGGATACAGGAACTGAGGATGTACCGGCGATGTCGGAGATCAGGGGGATCGACCTCGTTACAGAAGGACTGCTGACGCTGCAGAAGCTAACAGAATATTATGAAGATTTCAAAGAGGATCGTCTGTATTATAATAAGCTGATCAAAAAGAAAGATGGAGCGGCCGAATTGTTTCGTATCTTATTTGCAGAAGCAACTGAGATTAATTTTTTCTTTGGAAATGCCCTAAACGAGAACTATACGGCACTTCATATTGACAGAGAAAAAAAGAAAAATCTGGCGCTGAAGCTGATTGATGAACTGAAAGAAGAAGGAAAACAGGTGAAAATCTGTTTCTGGTGTGTCTGACTTGTCTGCTCATGCAAGAATCTCCGGAACAGAGGTTGCAATAGGGGCAGTTTTATGGTTATAATAGCTGTATCTATATACGGATGGAGCGGAATAAGCATGAAGACAAAGAACAAAGGAAGAAGCAGTTGGCAGTTGATCAGGCGCTTCTGGCCATATGAAAGAAAATATTTAAAAACGGTAATATTGGATCTGTTTTGTGCAGCATTAACCTGTTTATGTGATCTGATATTGCCGTTAATTTTGCGTACGATTACCAATCTTGCCATGACAGATCTGGCAGTACTTACCGTATCACTGGTATTGAAGCTGACCTTTTTATATTTCATTCTGAGGCTGATCGATGCCGGAGCCCAGTACTATATGGCAGACATGGGACATGTGATGGGAGTATATATCGAAACAGACATGAGAGAAGATGCCTTCGATCATCTGCTGAAGCTGGGTTATACTTACTATTCCAACACGAAAATCGGTCAGATCATGGGACGTATCACCAATGACCTGTTTGATGTGACAGAGTTTTCCCACCATTGTCCGGAGGAATTTTTCATTGCAGGCCTGAAGTTTGTGGTCAGCTTTATCATTTTGTGTACTTATAATGTGGCGCTGACGGTTCTGATTTTTGCCTGTGTGCCGTTGATGACCATTGTATCGATTAAACTGAACCGCTGGCAGAGAGAGGCTTTTCGCAGACAGCGTGTTCAGATTGGTGAGCTGAATGCACAGATTGAAGATTCCCTGCTGGGCGAGCGTGTAGTAAAGGCTTTTGGTGTGGAAGACCGGGAAAAAGCCAAGTTTACCAGAGGCAATCAGGAATTTCAGAGGATCAAGAAGCTGACCTATAAAGCTATGGCAGCTTTTCAGGCTTCTACCAGACTCTTTGATGGTCTGATGTATCTGCTGGTTGTACTGGGTGGAGGTCTGTTTGTGATCCGCGGAGCAATTTCTCCGGGAGATCTGGTGGCATATGTGATGTATGTGTCTACCTTGATTGCAACGATTCGTCGAATTGTAGAATTCGCTGAACAGTTCCAGCGTGGAATGACTGGTATTGAGCGCTTTTTTGAGATTATGGATGCTCCGATTGAGATTCAGGATGCAGAGGATGCAGTACCGCTTCAGATGAAGGAAGGCAGTATTGATTTTAAAAATGTTTCTTTTGAATACCCGGATGATCACAATCATGTGTTAAAAAATCTGTCTCTGCATGTGGCACCTGGTGAAAGAGTGGCGCTGGTAGGCCCGTCCGGAGGCGGAAAGACAACTCTGTGCAATCTGATCCCCCGTTTTTATGATGTGACCGGAGGAGAAATTGATGTGGATGGGCAGGACATCCGACATGTGACGTTAAAAAGTTTGCGTGAAGCGATCGGGGTGGTCCAACAGGACGTATATCTGTTCAGCGGCAGTGTGGCAGAAAATATTGCCTATGGCAAGAAGGATGCCACGATGGAAGAGATTCGTCAGGCAGCGAAGCTTGCCGGAGCAGATGAATTCATTTCCGGATTAAAAGACGGATATGATACTTATGTGGGAGAGCGTGGTGTAAAGCTATCCGGTGGTCAGAAACAGCGTATCTCCATTGCCAGAGTATTCCTGAAAAATCCACCGATTCTCATTCTGGACGAGGCGACCAGTGCGCTGGATAACGAAAGCGAACTGCTGGTAGGAAAAAGTCTGAATCAGCTGGCACAGGGAAGAACAACGATTACCATTGCCCACAGACTGACAACAATCAGAAATTATGACAGAATACTGGTATTATCCGGAGATGGTATTGAAGAAGAAGGCAGCCATGAGGAGCTTCTGAAAAAAAGAGGCAGCTATTACCGGTTATGGAATCAGCTGACCGGGGAAGACGGAGAGAAGAGCAATGATTCGGATTGCAGTAGTGGAAGATGAAGAATTATATGCAGAGCAGATCGGAGCTTATTTTCTGGCATTTTGTATCATCACCTGTATAGTAAATTCTATCAATTGTGTATGGGTGGCCATAGCAGGAATGTTCGTACCGGATTTTATCTACAATATTGGAACTACAGTGTTAAACGGAGGAGTATCCATGGTGATTTT
>CAKRRF010000006.1 GCA_934394985.1 uncultured Marvinbryantia sp. | reverse complement strand
TGTCTGGATGCATAGAATTCTTTTAATTCTTCATCGTCTACGATTCTGCCCTGAACGGTATCGATCAGCAGCATTTTGCCAGGATGAAGACGTTCTTTCATCACGATCTTTTCCGGTGGGATCTCCAGTACACCCACTTCAGAAGAAAGGATCATATAGCCATCGCTAGTGACATAATAACGGGATGGACGCAGACCATTTCGGTCCAGAACCGCTCCTACCAGATCACCATCGCTGAACATAATGGATGCCGGGCCGTCCCATGGCTCCATCATGGTTGCATAATACTGATAGAAATCTCTCTTGTTCTGGGACATGGTCATATTATTTGCCCATGGCTCCGGAATCAGGATCATCATGGCAAGAGCCATATCCATGCCACTCATGATCAGGAATTCCAATGTGTTATCCAGCATGGCAGAGTCAGAACCGGCTGCATTGATCACCGGAAGGATCTTGTGGAAATCTTCCTCCAGATATGGGGAAGCCATGGTCTCTTCTCTGGCCAGCATCTTGTCTGCATTACCACGAATGGTATTGATCTCACCATTGTGTACAATAAAACGATTTGGATGTGCACGTTCCCAGCTTGGATTGGTATTGGTGCTGAATCTGGAATGTACCGTTGCAATGGCAGATTCATAGTCCGGGCTCTGCAGGTCTTTGAAGAAAGTCCTCAGCTGACCTACCAAAAACATACCCTTATATACGATGGTACGGCTGGAACATGATACCACGTAGGTGTTTTCATTACTCTGTTCAAACTCTCTTCTTGCCACATAGAGTATGCGGTCAAATGGAAGTCCTTTTTCCACATCAACTGGTTTCTTAATGAATGCCTGCATAATATATGGCATTTTATCCAGGGCTTTTTGTCCCAGTACTTCCGGTACGGTCGGAACTACACGCCATCCCAGAAGCTCCAGTCCATTCTTTTCCAGAATGATTTCGAACATCTTCATGGCCTGGCGTCTCTTTAATTCGTCCTGTGGAAAGAAAAACTGACCGATACCGTATTCCCTTTCTTTTCCAATAGAAAAGCCGAGAGCGTCACAGGTCTTTTTGAAGAATTTGTGGGAAATCTGTAAAAGGATTCCTACTCCATCACCTGTTTTGCCCTCGGCGTCTTTGCCGGCTCTGTGTTCCAAATTTTCAACTATCTTTAATGCATTCTCTACGGTTGCCCGGGTCTTGATCCCCTTAATGTTTACTACTGCTCCGATACCGCAGTTATCGTGCTCAAATTCCTCTCTGTACAATCCCGGAGACGGAGCGGACATTGTTCTGTTTTCCATAACCTCTCTTGCATCCTTTCTCTGATCCTGTGGTTAGTCAAGCGGATATTCGCAATCCACATTCGGTTAAATTACTTTTCGAATCATCTTGATCGATTTTATAAATCAATAGTAATTCTTGTATTTCCTTTGTGCATTATCATACACCTGTCTGGAAAAAAAGTAAATAGGTTTTTTTCTTTGAATTGTCAGATTATCAGACAATTATTTTAAAATCTTTGATTTTTTTCAATATTGTGGGAATTATCCGATTTGTTGCGGCCAGAAAACGAAAAAACATGGCAAAAAAGGCAATTCTTTTCACCATGTTTTTTTCAAAAATCTTTCTTACACTGCTGTTTTCAAAAGTTTTCACACAATTCATGCCACAGTCTTCCCACCGGAAGGCCTACAATATTGGTATATTCTCCGCGGATTTCCCGGATATATTTTGCAAAATATCCCTGAATGCCATAAGCTCCTGCTTTGTCCATCGGTTCCCCCGTTCGGATATAGGCACGGATCTCTTCCTCACTCATAGGATAAACCAGCACATCACTTTTTTCATAAAAAGATACTTTCTTTTCTCCACCGATCAGTGTCACACCGGTATAGACCTGATGCGTCTGACCCTGCAGCATTTGAATCATTTCAAAAGCAGCTTCTTCATCCTTGGGTTTTCCCAGAATCCGTCCATCCTTCGCTACCACTGTATCTGCACCGATCACGATCGCATCTCTCTGTTCTTCCCGTAAAGTCAGTGCCACTGCCATCGCCTTGCAGTCGGACAGTTCCTTTACCACCTCGCCCGGCAAAGTACCGGTCATCACTTCTTCGGCATCACTGACTACTACTTCAAAATCCAGGCCAATCTGCGCCAGAAGTTCACGGCGGCGAGGTGAGCCGGATGCTAAAATAATCTTGTTCACACTATATTCCTCCTACTCGTATCACTTTTTTTTAAAGAAACGATGCTACTATCGGTATCGTCACCACCGACAGTACGGTACTGAAAAAAATCCCTTTCGATACCAGCTGAACATCTCCATCATACTCTATCGCCAGCATAGTCGCATTCGTGGCTACCGGTGTCGCAGCCAGTACGACCGCTGTTCCCCTGATCAGATACTGCTGTTCATGGACCAGATTCATTGCTGCCAGTACAACCAATGGCATAATAATCAGGCGAAATAAGGTAAATACATAGATTCGCCAGTCATCGAAGAGTTCCTTCACTTTCATTTTTGCAATCGTTCCACCCAGAATTATCATAGCCAACGGTGTCGTCAGATTCCCCAGATAGTCCAGTGCATTCGTCAAATACTCCGGCATGGGTAGCGGCGTAAAAAACAGTATGAGAGAAATCACAGCTGCTACCATAGGGGTGTTGAGCAACAGCCTTGGATGAAACTTTCCTGCCTTACTCCCTCCGATCAGGGCGATCCCCAGCGAATATACTACAAAACTGAAAATTACATTGAAAATGACAGCATAGATCATGGCTTCCATTCCAAAAATAGCCTGTATCACCGGATATCCCATGAATCCCACATTTCCAAATATCAGCATAAAGGTATAGGTGCCCCACTGCTTTTTCGGTGGCCTTGTCACCGCCAAAAACAACGCTACCACCAGAAAATAAACCAGATAACCGAACAGACAGATTCCTGTTACCTCCAGAAGTACCATATTGGATATTTTTCCTCTGTTTGCCAAAAAAGAAGCCACAATCTGTGCAGGCAGTGATACATTCAGCACCAGGCTGGTCAGATTTCGAACAGCCTCATCGTTTATCACATGCACCTTATATATCACATATCCTGTCACCAGCAGTAAAAACAATGCCAGCATCTGGTAAATAATAATGATCGTATCCATACTACTCTCCACTCCAAAATTTTTCTAATTTCTCTTTCACATTCTTTAATGTACAGGTTTCACAGTCACTCCACTCCCGCGGAAAACTGCTCCGGTACTGCATTTGACCAAAGCGTTCATCTAAAAGCACAATCACTCCCACATCCTCATCGGTACGAATTACACGTCCTGCAGACTGCATGACTTTGTTCATTCCGGGATAGCGATAGGCATGATCAAATCCATTCATGTCACGTTTGTCATAATATTGCTTCAAAATCTCCCGCTCATTGCATACCTGCGGCAGTCCCGGTCCCACAATAATCGCTCCGATCAGCCGGTTCTTTTTCAGATCTATTCCTTCACCAAATATCCCGCCCATGACGCAAAAGCCAACCAGCGTACTATTTTCCCTCTCACGAAACTGCTCCAGAAATTCTTCCCGCTGCGCTTCTGTCATATGTACGCTCTGTTCCAGTATCTCCGTATCTTCCGGCTTTTTTTCTTCAAAATATTCTTTTACGTCTGCCATCATTTTATAGGATGGAAAAAATACCAGATAATTTCCCGTCTTTGCCGCCGTTATCTGCTGGATATAAGAAGCAATTTTTTCATATTCCTCCGGTGTCCGTCTGGTATATCTGGTACTGACATCCAATCCCAGCAGCACCTTTTTCTGCTCCGGTTTAAACGTTGATGTAGCATAAACTGCATAATCTTCTTCTTTTCCGGATAGCAATTCCATGTAATACTGGACAGGAAGCAGTGTTGCCGAAAAGAAAATCGCTGCCCGGCCTTTTTCCAGACATTGTCCCAGCTTATCTGCGGTATGAATGCAGTACAGCTTCAGTGCAAACCGTCCCTCCCGGTCATGCTGTACATAAATCTCATAGCTGTCATCCAGTTCCTCAGACAGATCCAGAAATGCCCGCACCTGAAAGTAAAAATCCAGAGTTTTCTTTTTTCCCTCTTCCACCTCCGGATCCCCGGAGGGCCGGTTCATAACCGATTCCCGATCCTCCAGCAGCTGCTCCAGTGCGTGACTAATATGAAACAGATTCAGTACAAATGTATCGATATTCGAAAGTAGTGTATATTCTTCACATTCCCGCTTCCATTCCAGCAGATATTTGTTTCCCCGCTCCAGCGCTGCCTCCGCTTTCCTGCTATAAGGCTTCAGAAAACGCTTTACTTCCAGGAAATCTTCCTTGTAAAGAGTGGCACTGTACATCTCCCGCCCCCGCTCTACCAGATTGTGGGCTTCATCAATTAAAAACAGATAATCCCCCTTCACTCCATCCGCAAAAAATCGTTTTAACTTTGCCTGAGGATCAAACACATAATTATAATCACAGATCATCGCATCAGACCACAACGCCACATCCAGCGCCATCTCAAAGGGACAGACCTTCCATTTTTCTGCCTGTTCCATAATCCGCTCCCGGTTATAATTTCCCGGATTTTCTTCATAAGAAGTCAGTAAATCCCAGACTGCATCATTCACCCGGTCAAAATGCCCTTTTGCATAAGGACATTTTTCCGGATTGCAGTCAGGTTCTTCACAGAAGCATATTTTTTCTTTTGCTGTCAGAGTCAGTACCTTGTAATGAAGCCCCTGCTTTTTCAAAAGGGAAAAGGCCTCTTCCGCCACCGTTCTGGTAATCGTCTTGGCTGTCAGATAAAAAATCTTATCGCCCAGATCCTGTCCCACTGCCTGTACCGCCGGAAATACAGTGGACAATGTTTTTCCGACACCGGTAGGAGCCTGAATAAACAACTTCTTTCCATGCCAGATAGTACGGTAAACCGCTGCTGCCAGTTCTTTCTGTCCCTTTCGGTAAGGATAGGGAAATACTGTTTTACGGATAGATTCCCCTCTGATATGCTTCCAGTCCATCTGCATCTGTGCCCATTTTCGATAAGCTATCGTCAGATCTGCAAACCAGCTTTGCAGTTCCTCTCTGGTATAGGTTTCCCGAAATCTTCGCATCTCCTCTGTATCCAGATTCGCATAGGTCATCTGTACTCCGATCTCCCTGAGTTCCTGTTGTTCTGCATAGATACAGGCATAGCATTTTGCCTGCGCCAGATGTATGGGATCCGGCTCTTCCATTCGCTCTACGTCACGAAACACACCTTTGATCTCGTCAATCAAAATCTGACCATTCTCTTCAAAAATCCCGTCAGCCCTGCCTTCCACCATCAGATAAAATTGCCCACAGTCAATCTCTGTTTTCAACGGAACTTCTGCGTGATAGTCTGCCCCCATTTTCCCCTGAATCTTTCGATGCAGCCGGCTTCCCATCTGCATGGCATCTTTTTCTGCCATATTGCCTCTTCGATTGTCTATATCTCCACTGCGTAAAATAAATTCTACCAGATTACGCACAGACACTCTGATTTCTTCCACGTTTCTCTCTGCGCTGCTGCGCCCTTTCCTGTTCATTTATGTTTCTCACCTTTACCAGTATACCGTACCTGCCCGTGAAATGCAAAGTCAGAAACCAGAAAAATCTCTCTTAAATGTCTTTTTTATGCGGACATTTGTATTTTTACGATTGACACCGCAAGCTTTTAACGATATAATAACACGCAGGTCTGTTATTTTTGGATGCATTTCAGATATTTCAGATCACTATCATTATTTCACATATTTTCACAATCAGGAGGAACACAACATGTATTCATTAGAAGAAATCCGATCCGTTGATCCGGAAATTGCTGCTGCAATTGAATCCGAAGCGAAACGCCAGAATTCTCATATCGAGCTGATTGCTTCCGAAAACTGGGTAAGTAAGGCTGTTATGGCTGCAATGGGAAGCCCTTTAACAAATAAATATGCAGAAGGTTACCCGGGGAAAAGATATTATGGCGGGTGTGAATGCGTGGATGTGGTAGAAGAGCTTGCCAGAAAACGTGCCTGTGAGCTGTTTGGCTGTGAATATGCCAATGTACAGCCTCATTCCGGTGCGCAGGCAAATATGGCAGTTGAATTCGCCATGTTAAAGCCAGGTGATACTCTGATGGGTATGAATCTTGCTCACGGCGGTCATCTGACTCATGGAAGCCCTGCCAATTTCTCCGGTTCTTATTTTCATGTAGTACCTTACGGTGTCAATGACGATGGCTTCATTGACTATGACAAAGTTCGTGAAATTGCTCTGGAATGTAAACCAAAACTGATCATTGCCGGTGCCAGTGCCTATGCACGAACGATTGATTTCAAGCGTTTCCGCGAAATCGCCGATGAAGCAGGCGCATATCTGATGGTAGATATTGCTCATATTGCAGGTCTTGTGGCTGCCGGCCTTCATCCAAGCCCGATTCCATATGCACATGTAACTACCACTACTACACATAAGACTCTGCGTGGTCCACGAGGCGGTATGATCCTGTGCAGCAATGAAATTGCAAAGAAATTTAATTTTAATAAAGCGATCTTTCCTGGTACCCAGGGTGGCCCTCTGATGCATGTCATTGCAGCAAAGGCAGTCTGCTTCCAGGAGGCTCTGCAGCCTGAATTCCGCACTTATCAGGAACAGGTACTCAAAAACTGTTCTGCACTTTGTCAGGGACTGATGAACCGGGGTGTAAATATTGTATCCGGCGGTACCGACAATCATCTGATGCTGGTGGACCTCCGCGGAACCGGTATCACAGGAAAAGATATGGAACATCTTCTGGATGATGCCAATATTACCTGCAATAAAAATGCTATTCCAAATGATCCGGAATCTCCATTTGTTACCAGCGGTGTCCGTCTCGGAACAGCAGCCATCACTTCCCGCGGACTCAAAGAAGCTGATATGGATCAGATTGCAGAGGCTATTTCACTCATGATTCAGAGTCCGGAAAACAAAGAAAAAGCCAGAGCCATTGTAAAGACTCTGACTGATCGTTATCCTCTGGACGTTTAAAATCGTTTCACATGAATAGCATGTCTGGGGCACATTTCCTGGCAGCAGTAACACCGGATACATTTTTTATAATCGTATACCGGTGGCTGCCCCTGCCCCTTTTGAAAGCGCACTGCCTTTCCCGGTACCGGGCAGTGTGATACACAGATTCCGCACCGGATACAGTTCTCCTTATCGATCACCGGCTTTCTGGCCAGTCTTGTCATATAATCTGCATATCTGCTCAGCAGTGTTTTTTTCCTTCCCGTACGATCCACATCAAACTTCGGATTTCCATAGCACTTTTGCATTTCTTCCATCGTGATTTCCCGGCTGCGTCCTTCCGGCAATACTTCTATCAACTGAATTTCCTCTTTTTTCCAGGTTCCGATTCCCATCTCTCTGCCCTGCACACAGGTTGGCACCATCTGGGGATCCAGATACACCAAATGGCAAAATACGCTGTCCAACGCCACCGGATCTGTAGAAAACAGCAGCACATTCATAGCAATCGGTGTCCCTGAACCAGGTCCATTTCCTTCCATTGCAGTGATGCCGTCCATGATATGCAGTCGAATATCGGTGCATCTGTGTATATCTGCCAGCATTCTGGCAAAAACACTGGCATTGGGATACTTCACGTGACCGGCTGCTTTTCTTGCACCACAGATAAATCCATACACATTCTTAACCGCTCCGGTTACTCTTTCCAGTGCATGTGTCTTCATTTTGCATACATTTATAATGGTGTCTGTCTCTGTAACGCCTTTTGCAAAATAAAACTCTTTTGCAGTTCTGCCCTCCGGAAATGATGTGAATACTTCCTCTTCCATGTTGGCCCGCCTGATTCCATATTTTTCTGCCACCGGCTCCAGATTTATTTTTCCTGCTGCCGCCTGACAGCTGCCATGTCCAGGTGAATCTCCATACTGTACCTGCAAATACCCCTCTTCACAGAGAATTCGAAAGAGTCCTTCCAGTACAGCCGGATGAGTCGTTACTGCTTTTTCCGGTAACGCCGCCGATAAAAAATTCGGTTTTACCAGGATCTTTTCTTTTTTATCGATCAGCTTTTCCATACCGCCCAGCTGCTGAATTCCTGCACACAGACATTGATATACCTGCTCGCTCTCATAATTACTGCATGGTACCAGTACTACTTTTGCGCTTCTCTCCATATTGATTCCTTCCTCTTTTCTGAACAAAAACGTATTTTGTCATGATCTTGTATTTTTTCCCAAACAAGTGTATAGTAGTCTCATTGGAGGTGGTACTATGATAGATGAATTACTTGCTATGCTGGAAATGCAGGAAGAGATCCTGCAGTTTACTCATTTCACCAATGAAGATGCCTGGGAGCTGGGAAAACTGATTGTATCCGAGATCCAGCGCCAGAAGCTTTCGGTTGCTGTCACGATACGCCTGAACAATGGCTATACCATTTTCCGTTACGCAGCAAACGAAACCAACATCCAGAACGAAAACTGGATGCAGCGTAAATTTAACACGGTTCGTACCCTGGAGACCAGTACCCTTCACGCCGGTATGCTTCTGAAGAAATCAGAACAGACTCTGGCTGACTGGTTCCTGGATGAAAAGGACTACGCCGTTGTTGGCGGCGGTTTCCCGATCCGTGTCGAAGAAGTCGGTGTCATCGGCGCCATCATCGTTTCCGGACTGCCACATTTCGCAGACCATGATCTGATCGTGAAATGCGTCAGTCGCTATCTGCATGTTGATGAAGTACCAAGAATTCGAGAACTTTAATCCATTAGGGACGGAGATTTCTGGCTGTGAAGAGCCGGAAATCTCCGTCCCTGTTGGCTTCACCACTTCGGTTCTTCCTGGAATTTCATACAGGCTCCGGTAATCGGATGTCGAAATTCCAGTCTCCAGGAATGCAGTGCCTGATGATCCAGGATTCGATAGTCCGGATTATACAGATAGTCTCCCGTCAACGGATGTCCAATATATTTCATATGAACTCGAATCTGATGGGTTCTTCCCGTCTCCAGCTTTAGACGGACCAGAGAATAACCATCTCGATAATCCAGTCTCCAGAAATGCGTCACTGCCCGATCTCCTTTTTCAAAATCCACACACCGTTCCATCACAGACTCTTCTTTTCTTGCAATCGGAGCATCTATCACACCAGATTCCGGCACTTCGCCTTCTGCGAGCGCCAGATATTCCCGGTGTATTTCCCGATTTTTACTCATATCAGAAAGAATACCTCCACTCAGCATATTTTTTGCCACAATCAGAAGTCCTGTGGTATCACGGTCCAGTCGGTTGATGCAGCGATATACAAAGGATTCTCCCTGCTTTTTAAAGTACCACATCAATGCATTGGCCAGGGTATTGTCATAGTTGTTGATCGATGGATGGATCGGCATATCTGCCGGTTTATTGATGACCATCAGATCCTCATCCTCGTATACAATATCCAGTGGCAGCTCTCTTGGCACAATCTGGTCTGAAGCTTCCTCTTCTATAATATGTATTTCCAACAGATCTCCTTCTTTTAAAATCTGTCCCACATACGCCCACTCACCGTTTAATAAAATACCATGTTCTGTTTTTTTCAAATGAATGATCACATGTCTGGAATATCCTCTCTTGCGCAAGAATTCCCCGATTTTCATACCGGCATCTTCTGTCGCAATATGATAATTCAGTGTTCTGTTCATCCCGGCACTCCTTCCCCGTCAAATTCCGGAATAAAGCTCTCCCCCACGGGATCTCCTTCCTGAAAAAATCCATGTTCGATCCCCAGTTCCACAGCATAATCCAGAAGCCTCTCGTATTCTCGTTTTGTCACTCTCCGGTTCAGTTCCGGATACCTGCACATCTGAGGCATCGGCGTATACTGACTCATGATACTGATATAGATTTGATTCTGATAGGTAGTAAAAAGATACTCCAGTACTGCCTTCGAATCCTTTACATGACCGGGAAGCAATAAATGCCGGACAATGACTCCTTTTTTCATCATGCCCCGTTCATCAAATTCGATATCAGGACATTGACGTACCATTTCTGCCAGCGCTGCTTTCGCCACCTTTGGATAATCTTCTGCGTGGGAATATTTCTTCGCCAGTTCTGCATCCATATATTTCATATCCGGCAGATAAATATCCACCAGTCCATCCAGCAGCTGCAGGGTTTCCGGTTTTTCGTAACCGCTGCTGTTGTATACGACAGGAATCTCAAGACCCTGCTCCCTGACCAGTTTCAGAGCCTTTGCCACTGCCGGAAGATACTGTCCTGCTGTCACCAGATTGATATTATTGGCTCCCTGTGCCTGCAGATTCAGGCAAATCAGAGCCAGCTGTTCTCCTGTCACTTTTTTTCCTGTCTGTCCTCTGGAAATATCCATATTCTGACAGAATACACAGCCCAGTGCACATCCAGAAAAAAAGATCGCGCCAGATCCTTCCTTTCCAGATATACAGGGTTCTTCCCAGAAATGAAGAGCCGCTCTGGCTATTTTCATTTGCGCATCCGCATGACATACACCCATATTTCCTGTTGTTCTGTTTACTCCACATTCCCGCGGACATATTGTACAACAGTCCGGCTCCTTCATCCATTCTTCCATCTTTATTTCAGTTCCTTTCTTCCGGCGCGTTTTTCTTTCAGTCTTCATCCAGAAATTCCAGCGGTGCAAACTGTCGTATAAATTCTTTCTTTCCGTAATCTTCAAACTCTACGATTATTTGCATTTCGTTTTCTTCCAGAATTTCACCAATACCATATTTTACATGGCGAACCTGCTTTCTCCTGCATGATGCTCCGCCTGTCTGTCCCATTTCTTCTGAAGGCGTTTCCCTTTGTTTTTCCTCCGACTGAAGTGATGCTTTTCCCGCCCCATTGCTCTGGCGTGCCTGTTCAATCTGCTTTTTCATCTCCTGCAGGTGCGCCTGCGCGCTTTCTCTGCTTCTCTTCTGCTCTCTGAAATCCTCCGGTGCATCCACCAGACGCTCCGGCAAAAAACGCAGAAAACGACTTGGGCCTGGCATGACATGAGGACCATCCGGACTGGTGTAGTAAGAGAGCTCCAGATATTCTCTGGCTCTGGTCATTCCCACGAAAAACAGCCGCCGCTCTTCTTCCTCTGACTCCATACCACCAGAATGCAACGGAATCAGGCCATAATTTACACCAATCATAAATACATGAGAAAATTCCAAACCTTTCGAGGCATGCAGTGTCATCAGCTTCACCGCATCTGCCATCTCCTCCTGCTTCTCCTCCAGCCGCATTCCGGATAATGCTATCTGATTCAGAGCTTCTCTTAAAGCCAGACACCATTCCTTTCGTGTATACCATTTATTTTCTTTCATACTGTCTGTCATTTGTTTTACGCAGGCCATATCCTCCTGATAAGACGCACTGACCGGCAAAATGTGTTCCTCCAGGTGCAGCTGTAAAAACAGATCCTTTATCCATATTTTGGCAGGAGCCGCAGACTCGCATTCCTTCTCATTTTCTTCACCTGGATACAAATAGCTCTGCGCAGCCAGAATCTGCTCTGCCAGAGACGATAAGTTTTCGGAAATCTTCTGTTTTCCCCTTGCTTTTTCCAGTTCTTTGGATGCTTTTTTCTGTGACCATCCTTCCCCGTACTGCTTATCACACACTGCCTGCAGCAGACTGTTTTCATCCTCTGGATAACAGACCGCCTTCAGAACATAAAACAGCCATCGAAGCACCGGTATATCCTGTATGCCTTTCTTAACAGAAACCTGATATGGGATTCCGTTTCTTTTCAATGTCTTTTCCAAAATCTCTGACTGATTCTGCAAACGATAAAAAATACCGATTTCTCCATAAGATATCCCCTGCTCATGAAATCTGCGGATTCTTTCGGACAGATCATCTGCTTCCTGAAAGGGATCATACTGTTTTCTGATCACAATTTTCTGTCCTTCCTCCCGGCAGCCTTCCAGCTGTGAACCATTTTGCAGAAACCTTCTGGCTGCTTCCAGAATGGTTCCGGTAGAACGATAATTCAATGGAAGAGACAGCTCTTTTGCCTGATATTTCATTCGCAGAAGCGGAAAAATCTGAAATACACTTCCACGCCAGCTGTAGATCACCTGATTAGGATCTCCCACGGCAAACAGATGTGTCTCCGGTTTCTTCAGCTGCTCCAGAAATGCCATCTGCAGATGATCGCAGTCCTGTACTTCATCGATAATGATCCACTGCAGCGGTATCGGCATCTGTTCTTCTCTGAGAAGCCGCGAAGCATTCTGCAGAAGATCCCGATATGTCATCTTGTTTTGTTTCTTCTTTTCTGTCTCCAGCAATTCGGTCAGTTTCTCCCAGTCGTCCTGATAACGTACGGTTTTCCCATCTGAACGTCCCTGCTGATCCAGTCTTTTCTTCATGCGGTTCTTATATTTTATGCGCAATCCGTTCTCTGATATCAGTTTCAGTGCCATTTCCACTTCTTCTTCCGGTGTCATGACCTGAAATCCTTCTCGATATCCGAGCCGCTCGACTGGCAGTTTTTCCTGCAAAAGTTTCAGTGCCACACCGTGAAATGTACCAAACAGCGTCATTTCTTCCTGCTCTTCTTTTGAAAAACAGCTTCCCAGTCGCTCACGAATTTCCCCTGCCGCCTTATTGGTAAAAGTCAGAACACACATATCTGAAAATGGAATCTGTTTTTTCTCATGCAGATAACGGATTTTCTCAATCAGCACTGTGGTTTTTCCGCTTCCCACATTGGCATTCACCAGACAGGCATTACTTTCGTCCAGCACTGCCTCCTGCTGATATGGATTTAATTGCATATTCTGCATCTTGCTCACTTCATTCCCTGTCCTTTGCGTTTTCATAACGTCGGGTTATTTTTTCCTGCTTTGCCTTTCTGTCACGCCACTCCTGTTCCGTAGCAGCACTTTTTTGCGCAGTAACAGAAAGTCTTATGCCAGCCGGCAATTCTACATAGTAATACAATACATTCCTCAGACCGTCCAGATTGATCGCTTCCATTGCCCAGTCCGCATAAAACTGATTTTTTACAGTCAGGCAGATCGTCCTTTCTGTAATCTGTACCTGTGTCACACTGGCAAAAAATGAAGCAAAAGCTTCCCCGTCTGCTCTTGCTGCCTGTACAAATTCCTGCCATTTTTCCTGCAAATTCTTCCAAGTAAATGACTTCTCCTTCCAGATGGCCGGCGCCCAGGATACTACTTTACTACTCTGTGGTACTGCTTCCTCTGCAATCAGATTTCTAAGTCCCCACAAAACCATATGCCGATCCAGTCGATGATCACCCACACAGACCACACATCCGTCTTTGCACTTGCAGCCACTTACCATGCGAATGGCCTGCTGCACCACCTGTGGAATCAGATCATAGATCTTTTCAGAAAATCCCAGTCCTCCCACATATCGGTCATAAAAATACAGATCCGTGTCCTGCTCTCGGAACCCTGCCAGCTCCATTGCATCCAGTGACGTAGTCACCCCAATATCTTCTGCTTCTGTCATCGTGACCATCTGAGCAGCATTTTTCAGTGCAAAACAAAGTCCTTCAAAATGATTGTTTCGTATATACCTGCCTTCCCTGTCTGGCTGAAGCAGCCCGCGATATACCCGTACCACACTGGCCGGAATACGAATCCAGGTGCCCTCTGTCTCATACTCCTTCGTCAGTGGCTTTTTCAGCTGTTCATAACCCAGATTCTGATGATTATGAAACTGCAGTTTTTTATACATGTACACATAATCTTCCACTTTCAGGTCACCAAACTGCAGCCTGGTTCGCTCCCAGTTCTGTGCCTTTTGTTCATGGATAATCTCTATATTCGTTTCTCCGCCGGACACCGTATAATAGTTGCCATGAAAAGCAGTGGCATAGCCCGTCTTGCTTTCCTGATTCAGTTCCACGACCTGGTAGGACTCTCCATCATGAAGATATACCGCCCCCTGATGGATCTCCCGAAATGCCTGGCTTTCATCCATACGCGTAATGACTTTTCCGCTGTCCCGATCAATCAGCTGATACTGATTCTCGTCAATATTGCGCATAGAAAATTCACCTGCCGGATATTCTCCGCCAGACCATGCAAACCGCCCATTCTGACTGCGCAGTTCTTCCATATTTAACAGTACCGGAATCGTTTCTCCCAGATCCGGAAATAACGCAATATCATCCAGTGACAATGGCAGCTCGGCTGCTGCCGCGCGAATATGCGCCAGTTCAATCAACAGATTGTCCGGGTCAATCACAGCATTTTCACTGCTGTTCTCAAAAAGCCAGTCCGGTTCCAGCGCAATATACTGATCCATAGACTGCTGATCCAGAATCAGATAACTGGTGCTCTCGTTTTTGCTTCGTCCTGCCCGGCCTGTCTGCTGCCAGAACGAAGCTCTCGTTCCCGGATATCCGACCAGTACCGTAGTACTGATCTGACCAATATCTATTCCCAGTTCCAGGGCATTGGTCGATACCAGTCCCAAAAGTTCTCCGGCGATCATCTTTCGCTCAATTTCTTTTCGCTCTTCCGGTGTATAACCGCCTCGATAACCGGATATTTGATTCCCCTGTTTTTTGCCCGGAAAACCAGCCTGCTCCAGTCGGTCTCTGGTCTCTTTTAACACAATTTCCACATTTCGTCTGGATCTGGTGAAGGCCAGAAAGCTTTTTCCTTCTTCTAGCAGTTGTGGTAATATCTGCGCTGCTGTCGCTACGGCAGACTCCTGCCCATAATATTGTCCGTCTTTTCCCTTTATCCTGGGCGGCTGGATCAGACAATAGCGGCGCTGTGCTGCTCCGGAGCCATCCCTGCTGACACTGCAAAATGTTTTCCCGCAGATTTTTTCTGCCAGCTCCACCGGATTGGCTATCGTAGCGGAACTGCACAGATATTGTGGTTCGCTGTGATAATAGCGACATATCCGCTCCAGACGGCGGCAGACATTTGCCATATGAGAACCGAATGCACCCCGGTAAGTATGCAGTTCATCCAGTACCACAAATCTTAGATTGGCAAATATAAAATCAAATCCATATTTGCTGTGATTCGGAAGCATCGAACCATTTAGCATCTCAGGATTCGTCAGGATAATATTGGCATTTTTCCTGATCCTGCTTCGTTCTGCTACCGGAGTGTCTCCATCATATACCCCGGCACTGATCCTGCTTTTTCCAAAATAATCCAGCACGGGTAAAAGAGCTCTGTACTGATCTGCTGCCAGTGCCTTGGTAGGATATACAAATATGGCCCGGGTCATTGGATTTTCTAATATGGCCTGTATCACAGGAAGCAAAAAACTCAATGTCTTTCCGCTGGCCGTGGAAGTCGTAATCACTACATGCTTTTTTTTCCGTGCCAGTTCATACATCTCTGCCTGATGTGTATACAGTTTTTCGATTTTCTGCTTTCTCAGAAATGCCTTCAGATCTATATGTAATGCTTCCGGATACTCTGCATACTCTGCTTTTCTCTCTGGCAGGATTTTTTCATATATTATACAGTCATTTCCGTAATTTTCAAATGCCATTGACCACGATTACCCTTCTACAATCAGAAATCTTCCATCCGGCAGTGGGAATACTTCACTGGCTTCCAGAATTTCCTGCTCAGACATTCCGGTAATATCCATATTATCCTTAAAATATTTTTTTACTTCTTTCATGTCTTTTTTTACAACAGCCATGGAATCTTCCAGAAAATACTCTGCCTCTTCCAGATTCTCTGCCACCGGCTCATCAAATAACTGACTCTGTTTTTCCAAAAATGTTTCCAGACATACTTTATCGTACTGCATGGTTCTCCTCCTGTTTACGTTACTGTGATTTACCCACTAAAAGGGTTGCTTTTCTTTGACTAGAATCCTATAATAGACTGCGGACCAGGATCCTAAACAGTTACCTGTTTACTATTATATAATCTGGGGGTGTGTATGAACAGTTCTAATTTACAAAATTTTCGGGAAGGCCTCCGAGACGGCATTCCCATTGCGCTTGGCTATATTGCCGTTTCTTTTACGCTCGGCATTGCTGCCAGAAACTTTGGTATTCATGTGCTTCCGGCCACTGTCATGAGTCTGACCAATTTTACTTCTGCCGGTGAATTTGCGGCTCTTGGTATGATCAGCATGGGGGCTCCTTATCTGGAGCTGATCTTGTCTCAGGCCATTATTAATCTGCGTTATCTGTTGATGTCCTGTGCACTGTCTCAAAAACTGTCTTCCGAGACGTCTCTGTTTCACCGTTTCTGGACCGGATTTTTTATTACCGATGAAATCTTTGGAGTCTCTTCTGCCCGCCCCGGCAAGCTGAATCCATTTTATACTTATGGTGCCGCTTCCATAGCGATCCCCGGCTGGGCACTGGGTACCTGTCTGGGTGTCATTCTCGGAACCGCATTGCCTGCCCGGATCACCAGAGCTTTGAGTGTCGCTCTGTACGGTATGTTTCTGGCTGTTATCATTCCACCTGCCCGTAAAGATAAAGTCATAGCAGGACTGGTGATTGTAACGATGCTTTGCAGCAGCCTGTTTTCCCGCCTTCCATATCTGGCGGATATTTCTTCCGGTATGAAGGTCATTATTCTGACCGTTCTGCTTGCCGGAGCAGCAGCTATACTATTTCCGATCAAGGAGGATGAGGAACATGCAGAATAATATTTATATCTATATTGCCATCATGGTGATCGTCACTTCCCTGATCCGTATTTTACCACTGACCTTGATTCGTAAAGAAATCAAGAATGTTACCCTGCGTTCCTTCCTGTATTATATTCCTTATGTCACACTGGCAGTCATGACCTTTCCTGCCATCCTTTCTGCAACAGGAAGCGCCATCTCCGCATGGGCTGCACTGGCTGTGGCAGTAATCGCAGCATGGATGGGAAAAAGCCTGTTCTTTGTCGCTTCTGCATCCTGTATTGTAGTATTTGTACTGGAACTTCTGCCATTCATTTAACCGAATCAAGTAAGTCCCCTGCTTCAATTACGAAAAGCAATAAGCAGTGGGTGGGGACTTGCTTGTATCAGGAAGAGTGCAAGCTCCTTCTGATAAACTGCGAAGCAGTTATTCGGTTATGAGCAAGTAGCGAAGCGGATTGCGAATATCCGCTTGACCATCGAAGTTTCCACCATACCGGTGTTTCGATGATTGTCTGATCAATGAGGTTTTTCAAAATATTGCTTGACAGTTTTTCACTCATATGCTAATATATTTAACTGTAGCGAGCAATCGCTCAGGCTGATGTGGCACAGGTGGTAGCGCACCTCATTGGTAATGAGGAGGTCACGGGTTCAACTCCCGTCATCAGCTTAGTTTACGGATGATCAGATGATCATCCGTTTTTTTATGTCATCCAATGCCATGGAGGAGGCAACGATCCGACTTTCCAAGCCAGCTAGTTGCCTCCTCCATGAATTACTGAACAATTACTTTTATTTTTCGTTTTTTCGCCCCAGATTTTACAGTGATATAGGTGATTCCCTTCTTTTTCGCTGTGATCACACCTTTTCCGGAAACACGTGCAATCTTTTTTGCCGAACTTTGAAATGTCACTTTATCACCGGATGTCAGTGGCTGTTTTTCCCATCTGATGCGGTATTTATCTCCTTTTTTTAACGTAATGCTGGTTTTCCCAACATGAAGTTTTTTCGTTTTTACTTTTCCCTTCTGTACTTTGATCAGACATTTTGCCTGAGCTTTGCTGCGCATCGTTACAGTGATGGTTGTTGTTCCTTTCTTTTTCGCTGTAATCTTACCTGTTTTTGCATTGACCACGGCCACTTTCTTATTGGAACTGCTCCAGCTGACCACGGTATCCCCGGCACTCCGCTCTTTGATCTTCAAAGCTGTAGTACTCTTTTTGACCTGAAGCGGCAGACTGGATGCATTGAGTTTTACGACTGCTGCCGGCAATACCTGTTCCGTATTTCCAGGTAACGGTTCTTTCTGACTGTCACCTGTATTTTCACCTATATTCCCACTTCCGGCGCCAGAGTTTTCCGGTTCTCTTCCGGCTGCTTCCCCGGAAGAAGCTTTTCCGGCTACAACGACCGGAACTTCCACTGCTTTGCCGTAATAGTTGATCCAAACTGACGTATCTGTCACCTTTAATGCCGTCTGCTTCCAGCTAAATCCAGCCCCTATCTGGCGTTCCTGTGATTCTCCATCCACAGAAGCCATCAGCTGCACACCAGTCGGGTCAAAGGACTGCCCTTCTTCATACTTGATTTTCTGAGGATTCCTAAGTACTCTCAGGCTGTTCACTGTCACCGGTTTTTTCACCTGTATCATATAAGACAAGGTCTTCCCCATATACTTCACAACTATCTGTCTGTATCCTGCGACAGCATTGTCCGTCTCTGTTACCATGTCATTGGTAATTTTTACTTTTGTCTGTTCATTCACAAGCAAATATCCCAGCTGACCATTGACATCCGTAAGTACTTCTCCCACATAGCAGAAAGCAGGCTGATCTGTTATTTCCAGTCTGATAAGATTTTCGCTTCCGCTCATTTCCGGTCCGTTGTTTCCCATTTGCCATCCTGTCTGAAAATCCAGTCCTTCAAAAGAATCACTTTTCGTCCATTCCTCATCTGTCAGCTTTTTACTGGTTGTCTGCTTGGCATCTTCTGTATCAGATCCAAACAGAGAAAGACCGTTCTTCTTTCCGTAACAATTTGCCAGATATGCACGCTTTTTCGTTCCACAGATCTGCCCTGCCTGTGCTGTTCCACCATTTACAGTGATTTCTCCGGCATTCAGACATTGCTTAATACTGCCGCCTATACCGCCATTCACGCCGGTCTCCCCGGCGATTCCACCTGCGCAGACCACTGCATCTTTTTCTGACTGATTTACGGTCAGGCGCCCTTTAAAACAACTGTTTGCTATGATTCCTCTGTTTTCACCGGCGATCCCACCATTTCTGGACTGCAGGGCAGAAGCTTCCAGTTCCATATCTGCCATCACCGTACAGTACTGAATGATCCCGGCTTCTTCATTTTCTCCTGCAATCGCACCGGTATGTGTTCCGACCATTGTATACTGTCCATACAAAATAGCCTTGATACTGCCGATCACCATACAGTGATCTATGGTTCCACGATTATTCTGAACCACTATTCCATAAGAATTATTTGCGATTCCTGTCATAGCTGCATTCACAGTCAGATTGCGGATGGTACCCTGATTCACCGCACAGAGAGCATGTGATATACCACTTAGCATATGTCCATTTCCATCCAGTTCTCCTGAAAATGTGCCGATTGTGATAAATGAATGACCGGTAAAATTCAAATCTCTCATCAGCTTATAATGTGCTCCAGGCTGAGCAGCTATCAGATTCCAGTCTTTTACTGATGTGATCTGATAAGGATCATCTGCCGTTCCCTTTCCGGCTGCCAGATGGAATGTATTGTTTTTTTCTCTCACAATACGATAGTGGATATTTTCCCCGCTGTCTGTCGGAACTGTAAATGTTTCGTTCTCTCCAAGCTGCAGAATCATCCCGCCCGTCGGCTCAGGAAGCGTCGCATCATCCCCCTCATAATATGGATAATGATTTAATGCACTCTGCACCACTGCATCTCCTTCAAATCCATATTTTCCGGTCGCTTCATTCGCTGCTATCGCAGTATAAAAATCGGTTATCAGATCTGCAAACCTGACATTGTTTCCCATCACTGCCTGTAAATAGGTTCCTGCTGATTTATAAGATGCTTGTACCTGATACGCTGCTCTAAAAAATGAAACCGGATCATATCCGCTGCATTTTCGATTAATCAGATACCGCACAAACAGATACGGCAGGCTGTAGTCCTGTGCAGTCTGATTGCGATAGGTCTGATACAGCACGGAAGAACCATTTCTTATCGCATTATTCCCGGCAATATAATCCAGCCAGTTGCTGCTGACACCATTTCCCCAGGCATACTCCATCGCCGCCACTGAAAACGCTTCATTAATTCCCATATAATTCTGTCTGTAATCATAGGAAGTCAGCTGTTCAAACAGCGCATGCTGTCCTTCGTGCACCAGCAATCCATTCATCGTACGCATACCGCCCTGCACATAGGTTCCCGGATTCGGCGTATTGATATGTATGGCCGTAATATCCGGCTCATTGCCTTTTCCCATATATACACCACTTGCACCGGAGATTTGCTCCAGTACGATCGACAGCTTTCTGCTTCCATCTCTGCATGGGATCGCCCCACCACTGAGCTCATTTAGAGTCTCATACGCACCTTTTTCATAAGTCTGTGCCATATCTGCAGCAATTGTACTGGTTTTTCCCGCTGTATCATAAGCTGCTTTCAGGCCGTCCTCCATCCAGATATAACAATGTTCTCCTGCTCCAATGCAGGTAAATGTTTTATAACCGGAATAGGTATAAAAAACACGCCTGCTGCCTGTCTCATAAACTGTCAGACCTGAACCTGCTGCCTGTCCAACGGTACTCTGTTCCAGCGTGGACAG
This sequence comes from uncultured Marvinbryantia sp., assembly GCA_934394985.1. Classification (GTDB taxonomy): domain Bacteria; phylum Bacillota; class Clostridia; order Lachnospirales; family Lachnospiraceae; genus Marvinbryantia. The sequence goes on along the minus strand of CAKRRF010000006.1, from coordinate 61,752 downwards.
TGAAGAATCCGCAAGCATCGTTCCCTCTGGTTCACTCGTATTTACAATTACCACATATTTGCCGCTGTAGGTTTTTCCCGGTTCTCCTTCCGTAACAGCAGCACAGGCTTTCTGCCCGCTGATCATGATAACCAGCAGAAACAGAAAGCCTGCAAGATAGCCTGTATGATGATGTATTCTATTTTTCGCCAAGTCTCTGACGCACAATTTCATAAGCTAATACCCCCGCTGCCACCGATGCATTCAGAGAATCGATATCTCCCTTCATCGGAATCGAAGCCACATAGTCACATTTTTCTTTTACCAGCCGGCTGACACCTTCTCCTTCGTTACCGATCACCAGACCGATCGGACCGGTCAGATTCAGACGGTACATGCTTTCTCCGCCCATATCTGCACAGACAAACCACATTCCCTGTTCTTTTAATTCTTCAATCGTTTTGCTCAAATTTGTCACCTTCGCTACCGGTGTATAATTCAGCGCTCCCGCTGAAGTACGGGCTACCGTCGCTGTCAGTCCCACAGCGCGGCGCTTTGGAATAATTACACCATGTGCTCCCGCCAGATTTGCTGTACGAATGATCGCTCCAAGATTATGAGGATCTTCAATATTATCCAGTAAAAAGATAAACGGTGGTTCGCCCTTTTCTGCTGCCAGCGCCAGAATATCTTCTACTTCCGCATATTCGTAAGCTGCTGCCATAGCAATGACGCCCTGATGCTTTCCAGTCTCACTCATCTGATCCAAACGTTCTTTTGCCACAAAGTTGATAATCGTATCATGTTTTCTGGCTTCTCGGATAATCGTTCTGACCGGACCATCCTGACATCCATCCAGAACAAATAATTTATCAATGGTTTTTCCGGAACGAAATGCTTCGGTAACGGCATTTCTTCCTTCAATTGTCAATTCTTCGTATCTCATCGTTTCCTCTATTCACACCTTCCGCTATGTTCTTTGTCTTCTCCGTGATGATTGTGTGTATCAATCCGCCTGAAGTCTTCCCCTTCCAGGCCGATCTTCACCAGATCAATCATACGTTCCGTCTTTTTCTGAAGATACAGATAACCGATCAGTGCTTCAAATCCTGTTGCTTTCCGATAGGTTCCGGTAGACGCATTCTTGGCTTTGGTACAGGATCTGGCATTGCGGCCTCTCCGATAGACAGCTTCTTCCTCTTCCGTCAGATGCTCCATGATCCGATCCATCATATCTGCCTGATTCTCGGCCTTTACCAGCGTACTGGTACGCTTATGAAGCTTCTGCACCGGACTGTTATCCTGCCTTACCATAATCGTACGGATCATCAGTTCAAACACACCGTCCCCGATGTAAGCCAGTACAAGCGGAGAATACTGGCGCAGATCCTTCTCTTCCAGCTGCATCTGCGCCTCCAGATAATTCTGGTTCATTATGCTCTCTCCCATTTTACGCCTTCTCTGGTATCCTTTAACACAATACCTTTTTCCAGCAGAAGGTTACGAATCTCATCTGCTCTTGCAAAATTCTTTTCTTTTCTGGCTGCCTGACGTTCTTCGATCAGCTTTTCAATATCGCTGTCCAGAATTTCTTCTTCTTTTTCCACAATCAGTCCCAGAATATCAGCCAGACTGACGATTTTATCTTTTACTGTGTTGATAAATACCTTTGTATTTTCTGCTGTCACATTGCTGTTCGCATATTTTACCAGTTCAAAAATCGCCGCAATGGCATCTGCAGTATTAAAGTCATCATCCATGGCTTCGTCAAACTTCTTCTCGTATTCAGCCAGTCCTTCGGCTTCCTTCTGTTCTGCCTCAGTCATCTCACCATCCACGCCACTGCCTGCCAGGAATTTCAGGTTCTCTACAGCATTGATAATACGGTCCAGCGCATTCTTGGATGCTTCCATCAGATCTGCACTGAAGTTCAGCGGGCTTCTGTAATGCGCGCTGAGCATGAAGAAACGCAGTACCTGCAGATCATATTTTTCTCCGATCTCACGAACAGTGAAAAAGTTACCAAGAGACTTGGACATCTTGCGGTTGTCAATATTCAGAAATGCGTTATGCAGCCAGTATTTTGCAAATTCTTTTCCGTTGCAGCATTCGCTTTGCGCAATCTCATTCTCATGATGCGGGAAAATCAGATCCTCTCCGCCTGCATGAATATCGATTTCTTCTCCCAGATACTTTTTAGACATCACGGAGCATTCAATATGCCATCCCGGACGTCCGTCGCACCATGGAGACGGCCAGGAAGGTTCTCCCTCTTTCTTTGGCTTCCAGAGTACGAAATCCAGTGGATCTTCTTTCTGATCCTCTCCGGATACCAGCAGAGAACGGTTTCCTGCACGTAAATCATCCAGATTCTTATGAGACAGCTTGCCATATTCCTTAAACTGGCGGGTACGGAAATATACCGTTCCGTCTGCTGCAGGATAGGCATAGCCTTTCTCAATCAGTGTGGAGATCATATCAATCATACCATCGATCTCCTGAGTAGCCAGCGGATGTGTGGTCGCAGGCTTTACATTCATATCTGCCATATCTTTCTTACATTCTGCGATGTAGCGCTGGGATACTTCTTCCGCACTCACACCTTCTTCAATGGCTTTTTTGATAATCTTGTCATCTACATCGGTAAAATTGGATACATAATTTACTTCATATCCCTTATGTTCCATATAACGTCTTACAGTATCAAATACAATCATCGGACGGGCATTTCCGATATGAATCAGGTTGTACACAGTCGGACCGCATACATACATACTTACCTTTCCCGGTATCAGAGGTACAAACTCCTCTTTTTTCTTTGTCATCGTATTATAAACTCTCATGTCATTTCTCCATTTTATCATATTTGGGGGCTTTTGCCCCCAACATCTTTCTATCATATCTAAGTGTATGAAAAAAACAGGCATTTGTCAACAAAACGAGTGGAAAAACACCGCTTCGTCAACATGACTTCTGTGGATTATCTGGAAAACAGCTTTGAAAAATTCTCCGTCCACATCTGATAATTACACAGTCCCTGTTCCCTCCATGAACATTTTCCGCAGGATTTTTCAAACACTGCTTCTGTCATATGTTTCTGCACAGTTGCCACCAGTTCCTCTGCGGTATACACAGTGCCTCCGGTCAGCCCGAAGGCTTCCAGCAGCATACTGTCTTTTGTGGAGGTACGTGATTCATGTTTACAGGATCGACCTGCCACCCGTGGATCTTCGGATCGTACCAGCTCCAGATTCAGTGCATTTCCTTCCAGATCCACTTCTGCCTCCGACACCGGCTGCAGATTCGGACAATGGCTGCACACCTCATCGGGTGTAGGAAGAATCCGTAAGGATGCCTTTCCTGTATGCAGATAGTCGATGACCTCCGACATATGCTGACAAAATTCTTCACTATATCCGTGTCCGGAATACATCGGCATACATAATAAATGATGTGCCCGTAATTCTACCACTTCTTTTTCTTCCATAATAGTATTCTCTCCTCATTTTTATCTGACCATGATTTCTGTCAGGATTTTTTCTTTTTCACGAACTTATCAGACAAGCTCATTCAGATATACCGGATGCAAAAGCTCTATCTGATTCTGAGGGATCTTATCCGTCCGGATAACTCCAAATATTGCCGCTGTCAGCTCTGCAATCGTCATCTTCGGTGCTGCGCCGTTTTCTGTTCTTTCCATCCTGCCTGGTTCTCTTCCAAGGCAGAATCGGAATGTTCCACTGTTTTCTTTTTGTATCGGATCGGTTATGTTCAGTTCAAACTCGACCTCTTCTCTGGCTCGAAGACGTTTCACAAATTCTCCCAGATGAATGATCCTCACCATGGTCATCGGCCGATAACTTATCTCTTTCAACAAAATGCCCTCTATCTTCGTGCCAGGCAGAAAACCGCAGATCCGTACAGGCAGCCATTCCTTTTCGCCAAACCAATGTGTCAGTGCTTCCACTGCCCTGCGGTTTGCCCATGCGTGACCTTCTGCTTCTGTCACACCATTTTCCTGCTTCCCGGACTCCACTGCAATTTCCCAGGCTTCTCCACTGCCTTCATATCCGGTAAAACAGTAACCTCTCATCTTCGTTCCTTCATAAAAAAGCAGGATCTGTCCGTTCATGGATTCCTGTTCTTTCCAGATGCGCTGATAGTAATCTTCGGTTCTCACTGTAGCGATCTTACTGTGCTTCTGTAAAAAAGCATCTGACCATTCTGTCAGTTCTGTTAACTGATCCCTTCTACAGGGTACACAGTGCCACGCTCTGTCCGTGCCTTCTCCGGTCTCTGCCCCGCAGGCAAACATACTCTGCTGATATACGGTCACAAAATCAAAGGGCAAATAGATGGATTCTGATGCCGGCATCAGAAACGTAAACGGTACCTTTTCCTGATACATTCTTTCTATTGCCTCTGTCAGCAGATGCCTCATGCGTCCCTGATGACGACATTCTTCTCTGGTGGCCACTGCCACAATATAATAGCTGTTTGCCGTACACTCTCCCATATGCACCTGATAAGGATTTAGCTGTACCATGGACACCAGCTCATCGCCATCCCGTTCTGCCAAAATCTGATTATGATCGGCCACACAGGAATCATAATAATCCAGGAACTGTTCCGTATCCTCATCAAACACTTCTTCCCAGAGCTTTCTCGCCTTTGCCCGCTCCGTTTTTTTTAATACTGCCATAGACTTACCTGCTCTTACAGCCGCCGCAACCGCCGCAGCCTTCTGCACGTTCCATATAATCAAAGCTGCTGATATCCATGATCGGCAGCAGCAGACAGATCGCCTGGGAAGAGATTCCTTCCCCGCTTCCGGTGAATCCCAGTCCTTCTTCTGTCGTTGCCTTAATATTGATCTGACTTTCTTCCAGTCCCAGGGCACTGGCCACATTTTTTACCATCTGTGGAATATGTGGCAGCATCTTCGGTCTCTGAGCAATGATGGTTGCATCAATATTCTCAATCACATAATTATGCTCTTCCAGCAATGTCCCTACATGCTCCAGCAGCTTGATACTGGAAATACCTTCATAAGCCGGATCTGTATCCGGAAAATGCTTTCCGATATCTCCCAGGGCTGCCGCTCCCAGAAGGGCATCCATGATCGCATGAAGTAGCACATCTGCATCCGAATGTCCCAACAGTCCTTTTTCATAAGGGATCTCCACTCCTCCAAGGATCAGCTTTCGTCCTTCCACCAGACGATGTACGTCATATCCCATTCCTACTCTCATTGCACGGCTCCTTTCCGTTTTACCTGTTTTTCTGTTACTAAGTATACACTAAAAACCGTATAAAAAAAAGCACCGTGAGAAAATTCCCACAGTGCCTGTTCGCTTCTTAATTCGAATTGAATTATTCTGCTGCTTCTGTTGTAGCTGCTTCGGAAGCTGCCTCTGTAGCTGCTTCTGTTGTAGCTTCTTCTGTTTCAACAGTAGTAGCTGCTTCTGTAGCTGCTTCTGTAGTTTCTGTAACTGCTGTAGTAGCTGCTTCTGTAGCTGCTTCTGTTTCTTTCTTGCTGCTTCCACATCCAACCATAACAACGCCTGCTAATGCAACAACTGCTGTTAATGCTAATAATTTCTTTTTCATGATAAATTCCTCCTCTTTATGAGTGCTTTTCTTTAACACTGAAGCTATTCTACCACTTTTTTCAGAAAATTCAATACCCTGTTTTATAATATTTTGTGAATTTTTTATGAAGATTTACAGGCCTGGAAACCCGAAACCGACGATTGACTTTTCTATCTTCTTGCTTCATACTAAGAACAAATGACATCTGCACAAATATTGAAAACGAAGGAGAACCACTTATTATGGAAAAAATAGCAAGCTTTACGGTCAATCATCTTACTTTAAGACCAGGGATCTATGTATCCCGAAAGGATCATGTGGGTGCCGAGGTTCTGACTACCTTTGATCTTCGCATGACCACACCAAATCTGGAACCGGTAATGAATACAGCAGAGATTCACGCCATCGAACATCTGGGTGCTACGTTTTTACGGAATCATCCGAAGTACAAAGATAAAACGGTATACTTTGGACCAATGGGCTGCCGTACCGGCTTTTATCTGATTCTGGCCGGAGACTATGAATCCAGAGATATCGTAGATCTTATGATCGAAATGTACCAGTTCATCAAAGACTATGAAGGTGAAATCCCTGGTGCCTCTCCGCGAGACTGCGGCAACTATCTGGATCTGAATCTGCCAATGGCACACTACCTGGCAAACCGTTATCTTCAGGTTCTGGAAAACATCACCGAAGATCGTCTCGTCTATCACGACTAATTCATCTACAAGCCCACGGCCGAAACCGTGGGCTCATTTTTTCTCTTATTTTACTGCTTCAAAGGCTGCATCCAGTGCTGCGATCAAGTCTTCTACTTTTTCAATACCGATAGAAAGACGGATGGTATTTGGCTTAATACCCTGATCTAACAGTTCTTCTTCGGTGCACTGGCTGTGTGTCGTAGTTGCCGGATGAATAACCAGTGATTTTACATCAGCTACATTGGCCAGCAGTGAGAAGATGGACAGATGATCGATAAAGTTCTGTGCTGTCTTTTCATCCCCTTTGATCTCAAATGTGAAGATGGATCCGCCACCGTTTGGAAGGTATTTTTTGTAAAGTTCGTGGCTTGGTTCACTTGGCAGTGATGGATGGTGTACTGCTTCTACCTGTGGATGATTGTTCAGGTATTCTACAATCTTCAGTGCATTGCTCACATGTCTTTCTACTCTCAGAGAAAGTGTTTCCAGCCCCTGCAGAAAGATAAATGCGTGGAATGGAGAAAGGGTAGCACCGGTATCACGAAGGAGTACGGCACGGATATAGGTTACAAATGCTGCCGGTCCTGCCGCTTCGCTGAAGGATACTCCGTGATAGCTTGGGTTTGGATCTGAGATCCATGGATATTTGCCGGATGCCTTCCAGTCAAAGCTTCCTCCGTCGATGATCACACCACCGATGGCAGTTCCATGTCCACCGATGAATTTCGTTGCAGAATGTACTACGATATCTGCTCCGTATTCCAGCGGACGAATCAGGAAAGGTGTCGCAAATGTGGAATCCACTACCAGTGGAATATTGTGTGCATGGGCTACTTTTGCAACTGCTTCAATATCAATCAGGTTGGAATTTGGGTTTCCCAGTGTCTCGATAAAGATCGCTTTTGTATTTTCCTGAATAGCTGCTTCGAAAGAGCCTTCCACTTCAGGATCTACAAAGGTTGTAGTGATACCGGATGTCAGCGGCAATGTATGTGCAAGCAGATTGGATGTTCCGCCGTAGATCGTCTTTGCTGCCACAATATGTTCTCCCGCCTTTGCCAGTGCCTGGAAAGTATAGGAAATTGCTGCTGCTCCTGATGCTACTGCCAGTGCTGCGCTTCCACCCTCCAATGCTGCGATACGTTCTTCAAATACACTTTCTGTCGGATTCGTCAGTCTTCCATAAATATTTCCTGCATCTCTTAAACCAAATCTGTCTGCTGCATGCTGTGAATTGTGGAATACATAAGAGGTCGTTGCATAAATCGGAACTGCTCTTGCATCAGTAACAGGATCGGCCTGTTCCTGTCCGATATGCAGCTGTTTTGTTTCAAATCCCCAGTTTTTAGAATCATTGATTGTTGCCATGATGATATTCCTCCGTGTTTTCTATATTGTTGTAAAGCGGACATTCGCAATCCGCTTCGCTACTTGCTCATGAACGCAGTTGCTTCGCGATCTGCGTTCAAATCGTTTGTTTGCTTTTGTTTTTTGATATAAGCATAGTAACATAGTAGGTTATATCTGTCTAATATAAGCAAAAAATACCATGCTATAGATTCAATCTATAGCATGGCGATTCCATCAATGCATCACAGGTCTGTTTCCTATCACTGCCTCCACTCCCATTTGTTCCAGCCGCCTGGCTTCTGCTTCTTCATTTATTGTCCATGCATGTACTTCCAGACCACGTTCCCATGCCTCCCTCATATACTGATCTGTTATCGTATAGTAGATCGGATGAAGAAAATCCATATGCAGTTCCTGTGCATACTCCGCCATCTTCACCATCCTGCTTTCTTCCAGAAGTCCACACTTTACATCAGGTGAAAGCCTTTTAAAACGTACTGCGGAAAAATGATTAAAAGAGGAGATCCATATTTTTTCCCGGACATCAAATTCATCCATCAATGCCAGTACCTTTTCTTCTATTCCACGATATTCATTCCAACTGGTTTTCAGTTCGATATTAGTGATGATTTCTGACGGATAAATTGCCGCAAAATATTCCCGCAGAGTAGGAATCCTTTGTATCCCATAGGAGCATTTCTCCAGCACTTTCATTTGTTTCAATTCTTCCAGCGTATACTCCCAGACAAATCCCGGCTCACCAGTCACTCTTTTCAGTTCTTCGTCATGAATCACTACCGGTTCCCCGTCTCTGGAAAGCTGTACATCCAGCTCTATCCCATCAAAGCCTGCTTCCTTCGCCTTTTCAAATGCCAGAATCGTATTTTCCGGATAGCGTTCCGAAAATCCTCTGTGTGCCAGATTTAAGATCATTTGTTTCTCCTCCTAATAATATATGCAGTCTTTTTTCTCCATTTGCAGCCAGCATTCCTGACCGGTCTGATACTCCTGCTTTTCCTGAAACAGCGTATCTACCTGAACCGGCAGTCCATTTACATCCACCGTATAACGCAGCACATTTCCATGGGATACCTCTGTCTTTATGGTTCCTTTCATCTGAATGCTGTCTTCTTCTACTTTACTTTCATCACAAAACATCACTGCTTCCGGTCGGAATACCACCTGTTCGGCTTCCGTTTTCTGACCGGTCAGTTGTGCAAACTGTGCCCCTGTATAACTGTTGTAGTTTCCGATAAAAGATGCCGCAAATCTGGTAGCCGGATGAAGATACATCTCTGTTGGGGAGGCTGACTGCTCAATCTGTCCCTGATACAGTAAATGGATCGTATCTGACATCACCATGGCCTCACTCTGATCATGTGTTACAAATACTGCCGTAATATCCAGTTCTTTCTGTATTCTTCGAATCTCTGTCTGCAGAGAACGCCGAAGCAGAGCATCGATCGCTGACAATGGTTCATCCAGAAGCAGGACTTTCGGTTCTGTCACAATCGCACGAGCCAAGGCAGCTCTCTGCTGCTGTCCTCCAGACAGCTGTGACGGATAACGGTCTGCCTGCTCAGAAAGTCCTACAATTTCCAGTATCGTTTTTACTTTCTCCTTCACTTCTGCTTCCGGTTGCTTTTTCAGCTTCAGGCCAAATGCCACATTCTGTGTCACCGTCATATTGGGGAAAAGGCTATACTGCTGAAAAACCATTCCAATCTCTCTTTTTCGCGGTTCAAGTCCTGTAATATCCTGTCCGTCAAGCAAGATCTGCCCGGAGGTTACCTCCTCCAGACCGGCCAGGCACCGCAAAAGCGTACTTTTTCCACATCCGGAAGGACCAAGTAAGGTAACAAGCTGTCCCTTTTCTATTTCCAGGTCAATCTTTTTCAGTACACTGGATGATCCATAATTTTTTACAATGTTTCTCATTTCTATATATGCCATTTTATTTTCCACTTTCTTTGTTTTTCAGATATAACGTTACTGCCGTAATCATAAACGTAATCATCATAATGATGACAAATACGGCACTGGCTTTGATACTGTCGGATTTCATAGTCTGATACAGATAAATCTGCATGTTCTGAAACGATGTTCCGGTCAGATTTCGTACCAGCACATAGTCTCCAAAAATAATTCCCACGGCAAGCAGCGCAGAAACTATAATGGAAGAAAAAATATTGGGTACAATAATCTGAAAAAATGCATAAAATCTGGTCGCTCCCAGCATCTCTGCTGCTTCTGTCAGCACCTTTACATTGACCGCACTCATTCCGTTTTTGATTCCCTGATAGACGTATGGCATGATCATAACACTGTAAGCACCAAAAAGCATAACCAGACGGTTCCCCAGAAAGCTTCCGGCTCTGATATACGCCGATAAAATACTGACCGAGAGGATAATTCCCTGAATGGTATACGGTATCATACAAATGATTTGCACATATTTATCCAGCCCCGGAAAATAGACGGTCGTCACAAACATGGCCAGCAATATAATACTCACGGTGATAAAAATCGGTATCACACAGGCAAGTAATGTTCGCACGATACAGAGCAAAAATTCTCTGTCCTGTAAAATGGCAAGATAACTTTCCAGCGAAAACTGTTCCGGCACAATATCCGTCCATTTACAGAACAGCGAATATATGATTGTCACCACTAATGGCAGGAGAAGATATGCCATAATGAATATCATGATAAAGGCCGCCGGCTTTATTTTTTTCTTCATAATGGATTTCCTCCTTTCCGGAAATGCCGGGATATACGATTCGTCAGTAAAATCATCAGGCACATCAGTATCATCATCACTACTGACAGGGCACCTCCCAGCCCCGGTCTTGTTTTTACCTCTCCCACATAGCTGCCTGCAATCTGAATCGGCAAAAGGGAAATATTATTCATCATCAATGCATACACCGTAGCGTAAGCAGCCAGTGCATTGGCAAACAATACACTGAAGGTTCCCAGAATCTCCGGCATCAATACCGGAATCCCCACTTTTCTCCAGAATATGCCTTCTTTTCCACCCAGCAGCGCTACGGCTTCCTTCCATTCTTTTCGAATCCCGGCAAACGCAGGAACCAGCAGCAGTGTGGCCAATGGAATCTGAAAATATACATAGATCATGCTCATGCCGTCTGATGTATACAGATTAAAATCTGACAGCGCTCTGATGCCAAAATGTTCTCCTACATGCACCATAAACCCGGCATTTCCAAGAAGCACCATATAGGCAAAGGCCAACGGCACTCCCGCAAAATTAGATACCATATTTAATATCGTCATAAAAATGTTCGCGATCTTTCCCTGACTTTCCGCAATTGCCTTTGCGCCGACAAAAGCGATTACAATGCCAAAAAAGGAAGACATCAAAGAGATTCTGATGCTGTTATAGATTGCTTTCCGGTATAACAGTTTTTCCGCAATGATCTGATAGTTTTCCAGGGTAAACCCCGTCCCTGCATCAGGCTGAAAACTGTTCATAATTACCATAGTCAACGGTACCATTTCATATAAAAGCGCCACCACCAGAAATGGGAGCAGCGCTACAAGATAGATTGCTTTGTTTTTTTTCATCTTACTGTACCAGCAGTGGAATAATCTCTTCCTGCCATCTTGTTACCACATTTTCGCATGCCTCTGAATATGCATCGGTATCTTCCATTGGAATTGCATTTGCATAAGCATCCGGAGTAAAGGATGCTTCCTGTACGTCTTCCGGAATTTCCACATCTGTTCTGGTAGGAATGGCTCCGGCCAGTGCCAGATTGGCCTGTCCGTCATCACTGAAAATATATTCTCTTGCCAGTGCAGCTGCATATGGATGTGGCGCATATTTATTAATCACAGAAGCATATCCGCTCATAATGGAGCCGTCTGACGGAATGGTTGCTTCCATATTATACTGAGTAATTGCATTTTTATATGGAATTGCAGTAAAGCTCCAGATGACACCCACCGGTACTTCTCCTGTTTCAAAGTTCTGCTGCAAAATATCCAGTGTATTGATACGTCCTGCCTCTGCCATTTCTGTCCAGAAATCAAATGCCGGATCCAGATTATTCAGATCGCCGCCAAACGCATATGCAGAAGCAATCACTGCAGCCTGGGCATTTCCTCCATTGATATCACCGATTGCTACTGTATAATCTCCATCCTTGAGATCAGCCCAGGATGTCGGTACATTTTCCACTTCATCGGTATTCGTCAGGAACGTGGTTGCACCTGTATAGGCAATCATCCATTTTCCATCCTCACCTTTTGCCCAGTCCGGAACACTGTCCCAGTAAGAGGTCTTATATCCCTGTACCAAATCCTGTTCTACTGCCTGAGGGCCAAATGCCTGTCCCACATCACCAATATCTTTGGTTCCTTTTTCTCCTTCAGTTGCAAACATCTGCAGTTCTTCCGCTGATGACATATCTGCATCTGCATGGCTGATTCCATATTCTTCTTCCAGTGCCTTCCAGCTTAATCCCCAGTTTGCCCATGTATCCGGCATACCTACGGATTCAACAGTGCCTTCTTCTTTTGCTTTTTCCGTAATCTCATCCAGTGATGCTGCATTCAAATCCACTGCATCGTCTGCATAACATACAGAAGCAGATGCCAGAACCGTGCTCATCATCAGAAATGCTGCCAGTGTTTTTTTCTTCATGTTTTATTTTCCTCCTCATGTCAGTTCCCTTGTTGGAACTTCTATAAGGAATTCTATGGGTTGTGTGTAAAATCTGCTATCAGGGAAATGAAAAGATTATGTAAAATCTGTGTGTAATAAGAAACGAAAAAACCTGGACAAACTGTCCAGGCTGTGTAGTAGCGGAAGGGAGATTTGAACTCTCGACACCACGGGTATGAACCGTGTGCTCTAGCCAACTGAGCTATTCCGCCATATTTTTGTTTTTGTGATCCATACCGAAAAAATAAGTGGGGCCTACAGGGCTCGAACCTGTGACCCTCTGCTTGTAAGGCAGATGCTCTCCCAGCTGAGCTAAGACCCCACATTGATCGGTTCTCTCGAACACTTCATTAGTATACAATGAATTATGCCATTCGTCAAGCACTTTTTTATATTTTTTTGCCATATGTATAATCTACTTAGAAGTAATCAAAAGACAGTCGTGAGTCTGGTGATTTTGCTTCGGATACATGAATAATTTACAGTTACCAGCTATCCTCTACAGTCATAGAGGATAGCTTTTTTCGTTTCTGTTCAATTATGTTTTTAATTGTATCTCATTTTGCTTTTTATAACAACTTATCATTTATCACACATTTAAAAAATAACCACATGCTGCGCAATTGCATATCATGTGGTTACTTCTTTTCCTTATTTTCTACAGCAGATGTGCACGGATCTCTTCGCCGCTCATCGCGGACAAATATGCAGGTGCAATATCAAATACAGTCTTGCATCCGGATACACCTTCGTCTGCCAGTCTCTTGGCTGCTCTTGCATATGCTACCAGAATGCTGGATGTGAATTCCGGATTGGAATCCAGCTTCAGTCTGTATTCGATGATATGCTTGTTGGTACCGTCTCCGGTTGCACCACTGCGGATCACGAATCCACCGTGTGGAATTCCTTTATGGTTTTTGTCCAGTTCTTCCTGTGAAATGAAGTGAACCGTGGTATCATAATCTGCAAAGTAGTTTGGCATAGTTACAATATCATGCTCGATCTGTTTCAGATCTGCACCTTCTTTTGCTACCACATAACACTCTCTGGTGTGTTTCTGTCTGGTAGTCAATTCCGGATTTTCTCCATTACGAACGGATTCTACTGCCGCTTCTACCGGCACCGTATACTGTCTGGCATCCTGCACACCTTCCACACGTCTGATGGCATCAGAGTGTCCCTGGCTGACACCGCGTCCCCAGAATGTATAATCCTTTCCGTCTGGAAGAATCGCATTTCCATAAAGACGATTCAATGAAAACATTCCCGGATCCCAGCCTACTGAGATAATTCCCACATGTCCGCTCTCTTTTGCAGCAGCATCTACATTGGCAAAATGCTCTGGAATTCTTGCATGGGTATCAAAACTGTCTACCACATTGAACATTTTTACCACTTCCGGAGTCTGCTTTGGCAGATCTGTTGCACTTCCACCGCATACGATGCAGACATCAATGTCATCTTTGTGTGCTGCCAGTTCACTGACCGGATATACCTTGCCGCCTTCTGTTGTGATCTTTACCGTTGCCGGATCACGTCTGGTGAATACACCAGCCATCTCGCAGTCCGGATTATGCTTTATTGCTGCTTCAACGCCGCGTCCGATATTTCCATAGCCAATGATACCAATTCTTACTTTGCTCATATCCTTAAATCTCCTTTTATCCGATTTAAGAGCCGAAAATCGTCCACTTTTTCGGCTCTTATCTCTTCTTTACGGGACTTATCATATCACAATCAGAAACGGCTTGCAAATTAATAAAATGTAGGGTTGTAATTCATTTTGTTCATCACTCAGGTCAGTGTCTTTGCATCAGCATTACTTTTTGTATACTGCTTTTTTACTCATTCCCTTAGCAATCAATAATTTCTTATATGCTTTGAGCTGTTTTGCCGGTACTTTAACCGTTGCTTTTGAAGGAGTTCCTTTAAATGCCTTTGCTCCAATACTTCCATTGCTCAGCAGTGAAGTTTTGATTGTTATTTTTTTAAGCCTCTTGCAGCCTTCAAATGCCATTTTACCAATCTTCTCTACTTTTCCAGGAATTGTGACCGCAGTAAGCGCTCTGCATCCCCTGAATGCCTGATTGCCAATCTGGCGTACTCCTGACATTCCTGTCACTTTCTTAAGCTTCTTACAATTGAGGAATGCGTTGTTACCGATTACTTCTACATTGCTTCCAATTGCCACAGTGACAAGCTTTTTATTGTTTTTAAACGCATTTGCCGCAATGCGGGTTACTTTACATTTTACTCCATTTACCGTAATGGTGTTTGGAATCTTAACGGTTGTTTTCTTCGTTGACAAAGCTTTTGTAAATTCAACCGATTTACCATCCTGAAGGACTTTATATACACCATTGGATGCAGTATTTTTTGCTACTGTTCCAGCCGGTACTGTTGGTTCTTCAGGTACGATCCTGGCAATGACTGTTCCTGCTGCAATCTGAGTTCCACAAGCGGTACAATAGGTATCTCCTGTGTAGCCTTCCTCCTGCTCTGTTGCCGGTTTTGCGTTCCTTATCTCTGCTGCTCCGGCATGGTTCTGTGGATTATATTCACCATATTCCTGGCCGCACACTTCACAGATTGCTTTCTTCGCACAGGTTGCGGTTCCGCCTTTATGTCCATTGATTTCACATTCTGTTCTCGTCTCAACCGTAAAGGTTCCATTCTTAAAGCTTGCCGGGACGGTGTTGCCTGCTTCATCTGCAACGTTGTTTTCTTTTCCGTCTTTAGCTTCTACTGATATTACACCGTTAACAGCACCCGTGCCTACCGTCAGTTTTAATATCATCAATGTACCATCGCCAGCCATATTTTCGGAACTATACCAGGTACAATCAGACTCATTTGTTGAAAATGCCCCATTGGCAAGCAGCTCGCCTTTTACAATTTCATTAAGATGTACGCCTTCCGGAAGATGTACCGTAACTGCCATTCCTGCAATGCCATGATTATTGCTGATCTTTACCGGGACTTCAATCTGGTCACCGATTCTTGCAGTCACATCATCAATCGTAATCTTCACAGATCCTGTTGCCGGAATTATCGTGCCGCTTTGCAATTTTGCTCCACAATCCTTGCAGTAGGTATCTCCGGTATATCCGTCTTCTGCTGCCGTTGCATTTTTGGCACCACGCACCTCTGTATTTCCCGCATGATGGAATGGATCTACTTCTCCATAAGCTTCCCCGCATACTTCACAGATTGCTTTACTGATACAAGTTGCAGTTCCGCCCTTATGGTTTCCATTACAGCCAGGTTCTATTGAGGATGATATTGTAATCGTTCCTTCTCCGAATACCGTTTCTACTGTATTACCCATTTCATCCGAAACATTGTTTTCTTTGCCGTCTTTTGCCATAATGATGACTTTTCCGCTCTTTGCATTTTGATCTGCCGTGACATTCAGCGTCATAAGCAAACCGTTTGCTGCAATATTATCAGCCGCATACCAGGTACAGTCATTTCCATTTGCAGTAAAGATTCCGCTTCCAAGAATATCGCCGGCTTTCATTGTATTCAGTGTATAACCCTCTGGTAATTTCACTGTCAATGCAAATCCTGCCATTCCTGTATTACCTGTCAAATATACTGGAATATCTTTTGATGTTCCGGCTTCCATGGTTACACTTTCTGCATAAATCTTCATAGATTCTGCCATGCTTTGTATCTGTGTCTTCCAATCCATTGCCATTTCTGCGACGCCAAACAGATTGATCTTGCCGAGTACATGACGATTCAGCAGGACAACATCTGCAATTGTAATATCCTCATCGCCACTGATATCCGCATATTGCAACTGAGCAGATGATAATAAAGCCTTTCCAAGTACGTGTCGATTTAATAATACAACATCTGCAATTGTGATATCTCCATCTTCATTAAAATCACCAAGCAATCCTTTGGTAACTTCAATTGTACCTGCAACATAATTTGCTTCTACATATCTTCCATTTTCATCAACCAAATTCTGCTTACCATCATGCATGGAGATGCTCACCGGATAAATCGCTGCTTTGGCATCTTCGTTCACTGAAAATACCAGTCGCATCAGCGTTCCATCTCCGCTTACATTATCTGATGTATACCAGTTTACCACATTGCCATTTGTAGAAATCTGTCCACTGTTTTGCAGCAAATCTCCTGCCGATACAGATTTCAATGTCACAGCACTCTGATCATAGTTAATATCATAGGAGTATCCCGCAATACCTTTATTATTTGAAATATTTACATCAACCGTAACATCTTTTCCGCACTGCACTTTCTTATTAGCAACCGTTATTGTAGTTTCCTTATCATTTTCTGATTCCGGCTGCTTTCCACTTCCTTCAAATGTTATTCCATTCGCTTTTGCATATGTTTCTGCCTGGCTTCCGTAAGGTGCACGGATTACAAGATCTGGGCTACAATTTTTAAAAGCGTCCGTTCCAATTATACTTACACTTGCAGGAATCGTGATAGACGTCAAACCGGTGCATCCATAGAAAGCTTCTTTTCCAATCATCTGGACACTATCCGGAATGACTACTTCTTTCAGATTCGTAAGATTCTTATAAGCTCCATCAGCAATTGCAGAAATACCCTGTTCGATTTCTACTTTTGTTAGTGCCGGTATGGTTTCTCTGGAATCTTCTTTCACTGTATCATTTCCGCAGATTGAACAGGTAATTCCTTTTTCTCCCGGGCCGTAGATTGTTGCCTCTTTCAATACACTTTTCTCAGTATTCCATTTATGATCCACTGTTACTGATACATCCACTGTATATTTCTTATCTGCCGTCTGAATATGCAGACTCGTCGTTCCCGCTTTCAATGCTGAAATTCGATACACATCATTATCAACTCGCAGAACAGACGTATCTTCCGCTTCCAATACCAACAACGGAAGTGTTGCATTGCTTGGAATCGCTTCCACTGTAATATCTGTCTCATCACCTTCTGTTAATTGAAGCGAAGTTTCTTTCACCTGAATACCTGTCAGTTCTTGTTGAACCGTCACATAGCACATAGCTCGAAGTTTTCCAGCCACCACATAGATCTGTGTCTGACCATAACCTTTTGCCGTGATGTTTCCGCTATTATCTACTGTTACAACCGACTCATCTCCACTGAACCAATATTCCTGATCGGAACGATCACAGTTCTCTGGGTAATAGCTCAGAGTCATCTGCTTGGATTCACCAAGACTCAAGGTTACTTCTGCCTGAGACAGAGCTATACCCTCTGCTGGGACACATACCTTAACAAGGCAGGAAGCTGACGCTGCTTCAGAGCCACCACATGATGCTGACACAGTGATTGTTGACTCTCCCTGTGCCAATGCGGTCAACTCTCCTGTAGTCGCATCTACAGATACAATATCCGGATTCGAACTGCTCCACTTCTTCGTCATAACATTAGTAATAGTCTCTGGTGCAATACTATCTGTCAGCGTAGCTGTATCTCCAATATTCAGTTCCAAAGCTTTTTCTTGAAGTGCTATATCAAAAACAGTAATCTGAGCGGTAGCAAATGGTCCATCTTGAGAAGTTGCTTTCACTTCAGTACTTCCGGTTTTTACCGCCTTTACTGTCTTTGCATCTGTCATCTGCTTTAAGATAGTTTCATCTGACACGGTAAATGTAAGATTTTCAATCGCTCCATTTGTTGCATTCGATGGTGTAATCTTTCCCTGCCAGAGATTCCATGTCTGCCCTAACGGAATATACATCTGTTCATAGCCCAAATCTACTTTCGTTACCGGCACATAATCTTTTTGCATGATAATTCCGGTTTTACTCTCCAGACCTCCCTGAATCGTCACATCATTCCATTTTCCGCTGGAACGATACAGAGTTCCATAGTCCTCCCCTTCTCCTGCATTATTCGGTTCATTCTCACTCCAGTTTGTATAAGAAAGTGCTGCTCCACTCTCCCACTTAAAAGTTCCTTCTGTTTCCACATCCGTCAGACCGAGCCAATAAAAATCATAGGTTCCGGATTTTAACAATTCCTCTACAATCTGCTGCTCCTGTTCACTTGTGATCTCCAGAAGTCTTCCGCCATTCTCTTCACAGAATGCTTTTGCTTCTTCCCATGTCAAACCATAATCATACAGCGTATATTCTTTGTTATTTCTGAGTATGCTGGCAACCTTATCCCCACTCTCCTGTTTAATCGTGATAGAAATGGTTTTACTCTCCGCCTTGAGATCTTCATACATAGTATTTTTTGCAGTCACTTTTATCTTATAGGAGCCAACCGGCAAGAATTTGCTATACGATGTTCCCGTATAATTCTTTTCTGATACAACAGCAGTTCCATTCGCATCCGTAATATCAATATCATAAGACATTGCATGATCCACTGCCGCCCACTGGATTGTGGTATTTTTCAAGGAACTTCCGTTAAAGACCAGAAGTTCCGGTTCTTTTAGTGTAAATCCCTGATCCAGTATTTCGATATTGAACTTTTGTGCCGCTGTATTGTTTCGAGTATGAATCCAGGCATTATCTCCTGCTTGACTTCCATTATCATAAATGTCAATTGCTAACTCTGTATTAGATAATGGTTCAAAACTATAGCAGTCCTCCGACCACCATGGAATACCAGCTTTTGTAACATACCATTGCTGATGTGCACCTTTCCCATATTCATAAAGAGAAAGGTTCTGTCCACGGACAGGCTTTGCCGTTCCATTATCCATATCCAAGCATTGTCCATCTGCACAGGAATAGATTACATAGGCATCATTGTCCTGTTTCACAAACTTCCAAATGGTATCACGTCCACCTGTTTCCGTTCCAAGAGCAACATTGGCTACCGCCACCCCAGGATTTGTGTTTTTCAGTGGTAACTGTACATCTGCTTTTATGATTCTGGCATAAAATGTATCTCCAAGTCCTGTATATTTACATATTCCATTTTCACAGCCATCATAAATCGTCGGCTCACTGGTGTTTCTGAAGACCTCATCACATTTTGAACATTTATAGCATTTGTAATGCGGATGATCTTTTTCTACAAAAAGGAATTCTGTAAATGAATGTGTATGTTCTCCTGCCCCAATATAAGTACAATATACAAGGCTCACCCATCCATAACTGCCATTATAGTTTACATATCCCCAGGAACCATTTACCTGCGTTACTACCAGTTCTGTTCCATTTGGAATACTTGCCTTATTTTCATAGTTTGATCCTGCTCCTGCACGCAAAATCAATGGAAGACCAGACGAGGTAGACACTCGATATTTTCCTTCTTCATAAGTAGGACCATCCGGATAATAATCATAATAGCGGTACAAACTTACACCATCATTATCATCATAAAATTTTTGAAATGTCTGCGTATAGCAGGCATTTAGCAACTTAGCCTGCTTATTCGAATCAAAAATTCGAATGGTCTTTGACGTGATATCGATTCCTGCTACGATAAGAGAATGGGGGGTATCTTTCCCCCGCCGACGTAACTGAATATAGTCTCCTGGAGCCGCCTTTACCAGAAGATTTTCCAGATCTGCCATGGAATATCCCGGATTCAGTATGCCAATCGTAGTAATATCACTGGCCGGACTGGTAAACTTCCATTTCGCTGTATCTGCATAAGATCCGACATTTTTACTACCCCTTGAAAACAGATTGTTAAAAATCATATGCGCAAATCCATAGCACTGGCTTCCTCCAGCAAAAGTTCCCGTAAATTGTTTTCCTACATACTGACTAATCAACTGTTCCAGCTGTGCTGATACTCCGGCTTGCGTGTAAGAAGCCTCTGCATACCGCTGTGGTAACAATACCAGCATCATGGCAAGTACTAAGACCACCAATATTTTTCTCTTTCTTTTTTCTTTCATACCCTCGCTCCTCCATTTTCTACTATTCGTATGGAATACTATTATTATAGGAAATATCGCCGCCCCCTACAACATGTGCCAGAAAGTGTGACAGCTTTTTATCGCATTCTGTCACAGCTAATTCGTTGTAAATATGATACAATGAAACATAACATTACACGATTTGAGGGAATATTTATGTCTAAATTCAGCGAATATCTTCGCCGCATCATAAAGCGGAGCGGTGAATCTGTATCTGCGGTTTCACGCAGTATTGGAGCGGAACGTACCTCCATTCATAAGGCTCTTGCAGACGAGCGGATTCTTTCTTATAAAGTTGTGCAGAATCTTGCACGCCACTTTAACCTTACTATAGATGAGCGTCATGAATTTTTCCGTCTGTACTATATTCTTTTACAGGGTGAAGAAAATTATCGAAACCGTCAGGCAGTCTGTGATCTGCTAAATCATCTGTCTACTCTGCCGTATCAGTCTTCTGCAACGGCTTTGCATGTACCACAGAGGACGGTCGATGAAACCGTATTAAAAGGAGAATATGCCATTCGCAGTGCCATACACACTCTTTTATTCCAGGAAAGTTCCAGTTCTAAAAACTGTGAGTTTAATTTCTTCCTTCCGGTGAATCTGGATCTCACTATGGAACTGATGGAGCTATGGTTATCCGGACAGCAATTTACAGTCAATCAGCTGCTGCAGTTTCATTCCAGCACGGATGCGGTCATTGATAACCTACAGTTTTTACGTGCGGTGATTCCTCTTTCTCTGGCTTCGAAAGGACAGTACCGCCCGTATTATTTTCATGAAAACTCTGTATCTGTGACTTTAACACCGATGAGTTATTATATTATTACACCAAATTATCTGCTGCAGTTTGCCGGAGATCTGTCTACCGCTCAGATCCAGAAGAAAGAGCCCCTGGTTGATTATTTTACCGAACATTTTCACAATCTTCTGGAATGTTGTGATCCGTTAACCCACTGTGACACCGATCTGGTCAGTATTCTTCATGAGCACATTGATTCGACTTCACCGAATGAACTGCAGATTTTGATGGCTCAGCCATGTCCTGGGCGTTATATTACCAAAGACATCATTGCAAAGTATCTGAAACAACAGGATCTGCCGTATGAAGCCGTATTTCATCTGGTTGAGCAACATTTTTCCAGGCTGCGTCAGATTCCAAAATATTGCACCATTTTTTCAGAAAAAGGGCTGACGGATCTGTTGGAAAACAGAATCCTGGAGGATCTGCCTCCTGAATATGTCCCAGCCCTTGAACAGACAGACATCATTGGTATGCTTCGCCAGCTTCAGGATGATATCCGTACCGGACGGCTAACAGGTCTGATCACCAGACCAATGCAGCTGCAGCTCCCGGATTATCTGGCTATTTATGTAAATCCTACTACCGGGCTTCATATTTATCCTACCAATGCTTTTCTCTTTGGCGCATATTGTTGTAATATTCATATTACTGAAAAAACACTTTGCAATATCTTTTACGACTTTGTACAGTCTCTTCCAGGAAGCCCGATGGTCTATTCTACCGATCACTGTCTTCAATTGCTGGAACAGCGCATAAACGATTTCGAAAACAAAAAGTGGGCACCACACTAACCAGGTTAGTGTGATGCCCCATCTTTTTCTTCTTAACTAATATACCCTCTCTCGGATCAGACTTTCCAGATCCATCGTTGTGTCAAAATAAGTTTCTTCAATATACTGCACTTTTTCTACTTTTTCTCCATTTTCCAGACGTTTGATCGTCTCCACAAGCTTTGGTCCCTGAAGCGGATTGCATTCAAAGTCTGCATTGATTTCTCCCGCCTGCATAGCCTCCAGTGCTGCCCGAACCGCATCAAAGGAGATCATGATCATATCTCCTCCCGGTCCACAGCTCCTGCCGGCATCCTGTATTGCATCTATGGCGCCAAATGTCATATTGTCATTTTCACTGATTACCACATCAATGTCATCATATTTCTTCAGAAGCGTCTCCATGGATTCCCGTCCTTTGGCCTGCGTAAAATCCCCGTCAATCTGCTCCAGTATCTTCCAGTTCTCATGCTGGCCTGCTATTTCTGTAAATCCTTCCGTACGGCCGATCTGTGCAGATGCTCCTTCCGTTCCCAGCAGCATAACAATCTGAATATCTTCATCTTCTCTTCCCTGTTTTTCCAGATAATCCTCCAGCCAGTAGCCGGCATTGCGTCCTTCTGCCACCATATCCGTCACCACACTGGTGACATACAGACTGTCATCCTCCACTTCCACATCGCGATCGACCAGAATCACAGGAATGTTAGCATCTTTTGCATCCTGCAGTACAGTTTCCCATCCACTTACCACAATCGGATCCAAAACGATATAATCTACCTCCTGAAGAATAAAATTTCGTACTGCCTTGATCTGATTTTCCTGTTTTTGCTGCGCATTATCAAAAATCATATAAAATCCATTCTCAGCAGTCAGAGACTCTTTAATGGAATTCGTCTGCGCAATTCTCCAGTCTGATTCTGCCCCTACCTGGGATACTCCCACAACTATCAGGTTCTCATCAATCTCTGTTTCCGTCTGACTGATTGTTGATGTATAAGCTGTTTCACTTTGCCGTTCCTCTGTCACCTGGCATCCGCTTAATAATATCACGCTTCCAAGTATTATTCCCCCTGCTGCTATCTGTCTGTTCATGAATCCTCCGAAAAAAAGGGACCTGTTGTCAGGCCCCTTTTGGTATGTCTTATTTTTTACTTTCTTTGATCTTAGCGAAAATACTCTGCAAAATAATGAAGAAGCAAAGCAGTATCGCTGTTACGATATTCGCCCAGGAACTGATCAGTTTACCGTTCGCCTTTACCAGTGCGGAAATGGTACCGTTGATCAATACTCCAAAGAGTGATCCGATGACATTTCCCACACCGCCTGTCAGAAGTGTTCCACCGATGACAGCTGAGGAAATGGCATCCATTTCCAGTCCGGTTGCCTGTGTTGTTGTTCCAGCCATCGTATTCAGGCAGAAGCAGATTCCGCCGATAGATGTCAGGAAGCTGGATAACATATAGGTCTTCAGTTTTGTCTTCTTTACATCAAGTCCCATCAGGGTTGCAGACTGCTGATTTCCGCCAATTGCATAAATGCTGCGGCCGAATTTAGTATACTTCAGCATCAGATAAATTGCAACTACTACAATCAATGCCACAATGACTGTGATACGGATATAAGGAAGCACCAGTACACCTTTTTTATTTACAACTCCGCCAAATGGAAACTGAATCTTAAAATTAGACAGCGCCGTGAAGATTTTATCGGATACAATACTGACCTGTTCCTTACAGATCACTGCTGTCATACCACGGGCAAAGAACAGTCCCGCCATGGTGACAATAAATGGCTGAATGTCCAGATAAGCGATACAGAAGCCCTGTACAAATCCAAATACAATACCGATAGCCAGAATGAACAGCATCAGTGCCGGGCTGCTCCAGTGCCAGCGTTCAATACCAACTGCCAGAATCATACAGTCCATGGCAATCAGTGAACCAACAGAGATATCGATTCCACCTGTCAGCATCACGCAGGTCATACCTGCTGTTACACAGATCAGGCCCGCATTGTTAATCAAAATGTTCATAAAGTTCTGTGCTTTTGTGAATCCTTTACTTGCATATACTCCGCATCCTGCCAGGTACATTGCGAAAAACAGTACAATTGTGATCAGGAGCAGCAAATTATTACTGCTGATTTTTGACTTTTTCATCTTATGCTGCCTCCTTTGCCTGTGTTCTTTTTGCTGTCAGCTTCTTCATATAAGCTTTAAATGGTTCAGCCTGAATAACTACAATCAGGATCACAACGATGGCCTTGAATACAGGCGCCTGTGCGGAAGATACTCCCAATGCATACAGGGTTGTGGTAATCGCCTGAATGGTATAAGCTCCGATAATAGAACCTGCCAGATTAAACTTACCGCCGCCCAGGCTGTTGCCACCAAGAGCTACCGAAAGGATGGCATCCATTTCCATGTTCAGACCAATGTTATTGGTATCTGCTGAATAGATACGGGAAGTTGCCACCATACCTGCCAGACCTGCACACAGACCACAAATGATGTAGGTCAGCAGAATAATCTTGGAAGAGTTAAATCCGGCAATTCTGGATGCCTTTTTATTAATACCAACACTCTGAATATAGGTTCCGAGTGCTGTAAACTTCAGTACACATGCTGCAATCGCAATACAGATAGCCGCCACGATAATAGGAGTAGGAATAATTCCTGTATAAGCACCAAGCTTCTGGAAAGAAGGTACGCGCACATATACGATCTGGCTGTTGCAAAGCAAAAGTCCTATTGCACGCCCCGCCGACCATAGAATCAACGTGGCCACCATCGGCTGAATATTCAGATAAGCTACCAGAAGACCATTGAACAGACCACAGATTGTGGTAACTGCCAGACCGCCGAGAATACCAACCAGTAACGGATGTGCATACTTAGACACGTTTACATTACCATAACCTGCCAGAATCATACAGCAGACACCTGCGTACAGACTCATAACAGATCCGACAGAAATATCTGTTCCTGCGGAAGAGGATACGACCAGTGTCATACCGATTGCCAGAATAGCGATCTCACTGCCTCGATTCAGAACATCAATAAGACGTCCGTATAATACTCCGTTTTTAATCGTAATCAGGAAGAACTGAAGTGGCATATTTCCACATGCAATATCGTAAATCACGTTGATGAGCATAACTAAGATCATACTGAAAATCGGCAGGAACAAGCGCTTCTGTGTCAGTTTTTTCAGACTACTCATTCTTATCACCTCCTGCAATTGCTTTCATGACATTCATCTGGTTCATGTCACATTCCTCAATTTCTCCAACCTTAGCGCCGTCTCGAAGAACCGCCATACGGTTGCAGGTACGAAGCATCTCTTCGATTTCAGAAGAAATGAAGATCAGGCTCTTACCTTCATCTGCCAGCTGGCGAACCAGCTTCTGAATCTCGGTCTTGGTACCGATATCAATACCACGGGTCGGCTCGTCCAGGATCAGGAAATCTGGATTGGTTGCCAGCCAGCGGGCCAAAATAACCTTCTGCTGATTACCACCGGAGAGCTGTTTGATCAGAGTCTCACGGCTGGCACATTTGATCTGAAGTAAATCAATATATTTATCGGTAATCTCAATCTGTTTTGCCATCGGAATACGTTTCAGTATGCCGGCTTTTGCCTGAATCGCCAGAATAATGTTTTCACGAATGGACAAATCTCCGATAATACCTTCTGCTTTACGGTCATCCGGAAGCAGTCCCATGCCAAGTTTCATAGCATCAATCGGCTGTTTGATCTTTACTTCTTTTCCTTTTACTTTTAAGGTACCTGTCTGAGCTCTGTCTGCACCATAAATGGCACGGGCCAGCTCGCTTCGTCCGGAACCGAGAAGACCGGTCAGGCCGATGACTTCTCCCTTATGAATCTCCAGATCAAATGGTTTGATGGTGCCTGCATGACTGAGGCCTTTTGCATCAATAACCATTGGCTCTTTACGTTTGTCGCCGGTATTTTCCGGTTTAATCGCTGCCAGATCATCAAAATCCTTACCCATCATAGCAGCTACCAGCTTTACTCTCGGCAGTTCTGCGATTTCGTATTCTCCAACCAGCGTTCCATTTCTCAGTACCGTGATTCCGTCACATACGGCATATACCTGTTCCAGGAAATGAGTAACGAAGATAATCGCTACCCCTTTCGCTTTCAGATTCCGCATCATAGTAAACAGCTTCTCTACCTCATTATCATCCAGAGAAGAGGTCGGTTCATCCAGAATCAGTACCTTACTTTCCATATCTACAGCACGGGCAATCGCAATCATCTGCTGCAATGCCAGTGAATATTCTTCAAGATTTCTTGTCACATCTACATCCAGGTCCAGCTCTTTCATCAGAGCTGCTGCCTGTCTGTTCATCGCTTTTCTGTTTACAGTCCCAAGCTTTGTCAGAGGCTCACGTCCGATATAAAGATTCTCCGCAACGGAAAGATTCGGACAAAGGTTTACCTCCTGATATACAGTAGCAATACCCTTTTTCTGGGCATCCATGGTATCTTTATTTACAATCTGCTGTCCATCCAGGAATATCTCACCTTTCTGGAACTTATTGACACCGGTCAGACATTTGATCAGTGTGGATTTACCGGCACCGTTTTCTCCCATCAGTGCACGGATTTCACCTTTTTTTAATGTAAAATCTACATCTTCCAGCGCTTTTACGCCTGGGAATTCCATGCAGATTCCTTTCATTTTTAATACTACACCAGCTTCCAAAGTTTCTCCTCCCTTCACTGACTGTGTACAGGCACACAGTTTTTACCAGGTTATATTTTCTTCATTATCAAACAATAAGAGGGAGAAATACCCTTTCGGGAATTCCTCCCTCCTGCTTATTTGGCTAATTTACCTGATAAACAAGTGGATTAGTATGCACGACCTGCCAGGATTTCGTCTGTCATTGTTGTTGCATATTCGCTTTCGATACCAGGAGCTACAAATGCAGAGTCTTCTACCAGAGTAGTCTTGTCATAGTCTTCTCCGGCTTCCATCTTCTGGATTACGCCTGCTACTACTTCTGCCTGAATTGGGTTACATTCAACATCGCAGTTGATCTTTCCATCCAGTGTATACTGAAGTCCATCATGTGTAGCATCGAAAGAGATCAGAGTAACGTCACCGTCAACACCATATGTAATACCTGCTGCATCCATTGCATCCATTGCGCCGTATGCTTCGTTATCATTCTGGCAAACAACTACATTGAACTGTCCTTCATAAGATTTGATGAAGGATTCCATAACTTCCTGTCCACCATCCTGTGTAAAGTCACCAGACTGAGAATCAAGAATGGTCCATTCATCATGATCTGCTGCTACCTGATTGAATCCATCTGTACGTCCAAGTGCTGCAGAAGCTCCGACAGAACCTTCGATTACAAGGATGTTTGCTTCTTTGCCATCCATGTATTCAGCCAGCCAGTTACCTGCTGTGATACCTTCATTTGTGGTATTTGTTCCTACCCATGCATCATATAACTCATCAGATGCTTCGATTTCACGGTCAGCGATGATTACAGGGATTCCTGCATCCTGTGCTTCCTGAAGTACGGTATCCCATCCTGCAGACTGGATTGGAGCGATTACGATATAATCCAGTTCCTGGTTGATGAAGTTACGAACTGCTTCGATCTGTGCTGCGTTATCATTATCACAGTCTACGAAAGAAAGTTCATATCCGTTTTCTTCTGAGAATACATCCTGATAGTTCTGTGTGTTAGCAGTACGCCAGTCAGATTCATGACCAACCTGTGCATATCCGACTTTGATCAGTTCATCAGAAGCAGATGCTCCGATTGCCATAGAAGCTGCTACTGCGCCACAAGCTACAACACCAATAATTTTCTTATTCATTTTTACCTTCCTCCTGTTTTTTCACGAACTATTTAGTCCTGATTGACTATGTCTGTATTCTACCGCTTTTTTTTTCGTTCTGATACGGATAGAATTTTGAAAACGGTTCGTTTTTTCACTTCAAATCGGAGTCAAGCAAAAAAAAGTTTAATTTTTTTTAAAAATGGTTATTTTTTTATTGCCGGTATTTCAATTCTCGCTTCTGTTCCCTCACCATAGGTACTGCTGAGCCAGATCCCATACTGCGGTCCATAATTCAGCCTGATTCTCTGAACCACATTATAAAGACCAAATCCGGAAGGATCTGTGTTATGTTCATCCAGATGTTCACTGTTCATCTCTTTCTGCACTTCCGTCAGCTTTTCCGGAGTCATCCCTATACCGTTATCCGTGACCAGAAATACCATATATCCGGAATCCATATGACCGGATACCCGGATCCGTCCCATACCACGTTTATTTTTAATCCCATGATAAAGTGCATTTTCCACCAGCGGCTGCAAGGTCAGCTTCAGAATCTGATACTCATACATCTCTTTCGGAATATCAATCTCATACTCCAGAATATCCTGATAACGGAACTGTTGAATCTGAAGATAACTGCGAATATGAGATTCCTCTTCCTCCACAGTAATATAATCACGTCCCTTGCTCAAAGTAGTACGGAAAAAGTCAGACAAAGCCGTCACCATCATGATCACCTGCTCTTTTTCCTCTGCCTCCGCCAGCCAGATAATGGCATCCAGGGTATTGTACAGAAAATGTGGATTGATCTGCGCCTGCAGCAGCTTTTGTTCTGTTGTCCGCAGGTTCAGCTGCTCTACCTGGATATCTTCCACCAGATTACCGATTCGCTCTACCATCTGATTAAATCCATCTGCCAGTTCTTCCAGTTCTTCATCCCCGTCTTTCATATCTGCTCGGACTGTAAAATCTCCGTGGCCTGCTTTTCTGGTAACCATACGAAGCTGATCAATACCTCTGGTCAGATTATAACTGATTTTTCTGCTCAGCCATACTGTAGCCATCGAAATCACCAGAATCAGCACCACCGTAAGGGTAATCGCTGTCGATACATCTCTGCGCACCCCCTCTTTCAATGCTGCAAGATCATTGGCTTCATGATTTATATATTCCTGAATCTGATCCTGTATCAGCTCCGTCTGTACACGGATATCCAGATCCAGCCGTTCCAGATTCCGGTCATACATTCCGGTTACTCTGGCATCTTTTTTTATCTCGGTAACCGTGTTTTCCAGGGACTGCAGAGATTTCAGAATTCTCTGCAGAATATTCTTTGCGTAAGAGGTACCGGCCAGATCATACAACTCTTTAAAGTCATTTTTTGCCTGCCCGATGAGCTGCTGTGGTCCATCAATATCGACCAGTTCCTCCGCTCTTTCCGAATTCACCACGATAATGTACATGGTATAATCCACCTGTTCTTTCAGTTCCAGGTTGTATTCATTGGCCGTAGTGATGTTCTGCACGGTTTCGTCATACCGTTCTGCAAAACGATAAACCAGAATAATCAGATACAGTGTTATCACCAGCAACGGAATCAGACAAACCGCCACCAGCACATTCAGGCGATGCCTTAATGATGTTTTTCTCTTTTCCATAGACACTCCCGCTATTTGCGATTCCGGTATTCTTTCGGACTACAGCCCACTGTTTTTTTGAAAATATAACTGAAATAATGGGAATCCTTATAGCCTACTTCATATCCGATCTCCGCTGTTCTCATATTAGAGCACATCAGAAGTTCTTTCGCCTTGTCCAGACGCACGCGGGTCAGATATTCCACAAATGTCTGTCCCATTTCACTGCTGAAAATCGTGCTGAAATAGCTTGGACTGATATTTACCTGTGCCGCCACCGTATTTAATGACATCTCGTCATGCTTATAATTTTCATCAATAAACGCTTTTGCATCTTCCAGCAGCTTACTGTATTTTTTCTTGGAATGATTGTCACGCAACTGCATGGTTTCCTTAAACAGAATACCGATCTGATGTCGCAGGCTTTCCGCATTTCCTGCTTTTTCTACAATTTGATTAATATCTCTGCACTCCTCTGGCAGACTTTCTGTATCAATTTCCAGATTATTAAGAAAATCCGATGCGCAGAAAAACAGATCCATTACCACATACTGACGGTATAGCAGGGATTTACAGTTCTGTTCTCCAATACTCTGAAATAATTCATCCAGAAAGCTGTCTGTTTCTTCCACTGTTCCATTTTTTAAAAAGCGTTCTACAAGCTCATGCTCTCTTTTTTTAGACAGCATTTTACTGACATCTATTTTGTCATCAGATTCTGGCTGCACCCGTACTATCTCCGCACTGTCAGTGATCTGATTGGCATCCAGGAAAAAACGGCTGGAAAATGCTCTTGCCGCCTCTTTATAGGAGCTCTGTATATCTCCGATTCGATGTACCACATTTCCAATACCGCCAAAATATTCCACCTTTGGATAACCGTTCACCAGATCAAGCAGTTCGTTTCTGGTTTCCAGGTAAGTGTCCTGTACTTCCTGTTCTGATTCTCCTTTTATCAGGAATGCCCAGCCTTCCGGACTTCTGTCAAAGCTCAGCACATATTCCCATCCTCCTGCCAATTCATTCACCTTCTCAGAAGCACGGTTCAGTTCCTCTGAACATCCGGTTGCATCTCCCTCCTGCATCAGTTTAAACAAAAATACCTGATAGGCAGACGCAGTAAAATCAATTCCCAGACGTTGTCCCTTTTCCAGCAGTTCTATGGTCGATAAACGGTTGGATGCCAGTGCTCCCCACAATTTATGCTTTTCCTGAAGGATATTTTCCTCCATTTCTTTTTCATATCGTTTCATCAGACGTGCATGATCCTGTTCTTTTTCAATCACATCTCCTACTTTTTTCACTGCTTCCAGAAGCTTTGCAGAACTGATCGGTTTTAACAGGTAATCGGTTACACCGATATTGATCGCCGTCTTGGCATAGTCAAATTCATTATATCCACTCAAAATAATGATCTTGATCTGAGGCAGTTCCTTTTTTACCAGTCTGCTGAGTTCAAGACCATCCATAAATGGCATACGGATATCTGTAATCAGAATATCCGGTTTTTCTTTCTTTATAAGCGGATAGGCCAGCTCTCCGTCGCTGGCCTCTCCCACAAATTCAAATCCTTCCTGCTCCCACGGAATATTCTTTTTAATTCCGTTTCGCATAACTACTTCATCTTCTACTAAAAAAACTTTTAACATCTACTGTTGTTTACCTCTGTCCGTAATATGCGTTTGCACCATGTTTCCGATAATAATGTTTATCCTGAAGATCCTGTGGAGCCGGCTGAATACTCGCATTGATCTGCTCTGCACGGGCTGCCATCTTCGCAACCTCTTCCAGAACCACTGCATTATGTACTGCTTCGTGTCCGTCTTTTCCCCAGGTAAAAGGTCCGTGATTCTTGCACAGAACAGCCGGAACTGCCTCATAATCACGGTCTTTGTACATATCGACAATCAAAAGTCCCGTATTTTTTTCGTACTCATCAAATTCATGTCCTTCCAGACATCTTGCACACGGAATCTCGCCATACATATAATCTGCGTGTGTCGTACCATAGCATGGTATGGCTCTTCCCGCCTGTGCCCAGCTGGTAGCCCATGGAGAATGAGTATGCACTACACCGCCAATCTTTGGAAATGCCTTGTACAGTTCCAGATGCGTTGCTGTATCGGACGATGGATTGTATTTTCCTTCGACTTTGTTTCCCATCAGATCCATCAGAACCATATCATCCGGAGTCAGTTTTTCGTACTCTACACCACTTGGTTTGATTGCAAAAATGCCGCTTTCCCGGTCTATTTCACTGACATTTCCCCAGGTAAACGTAACCAGTCCGTATTTTGGAAGAAGCATGTTGGCTTCGTATACACGTTTTTTTAACTCTTCTAACATTTTTTATTCTCCTTAGCTGTTTACTTTTAAAGTCTCTACTGCTGCTTTTTCTGCTGCCAGTACCGGTACATAAGATGCCATAAAGTCTTCAAATCCTTTTACATCTGCTGCATCCGGAGCCATGGTTGTGCCTTCCTGACCGGCAAATACTTCTTTACTTAAATATTCATCCAGAGTCTGTCCTTCTTCTTTATTCTTCATATAAGAAGCGAGCAGTGCAATTCCCCATGCGCCACCTTCTCCTGCAGTTTCCATAACCGTAACAGGTGTATTCATAGCAGCTGCCATAATACTCTGACCAACACCTTTCGTCTTGAAAAGTCCACCATGTCCCATCAGACGATCCAGTTCTACATTTTCCTGCTGTGTCAGGATATCCATGCCCATTTTCAGCGTAGCTACGGAAGAATACAGGTGAGATCTCATAAAGTTTGCCAGATTGAAATGTGCATTCGGGGTACGCACGAATAACGGACGTCCTTCTTCCAGGCCGGAAATCGGTTCTCCTGAGAAATAGTTGTAGGATACCAGTCCGCCACAGTCTTTATCCCCTTCCAGTGCCTTGTTATACAAAGTGCCGTACAGCTTGTTCATATCTGCTTCCATACCCATGGTTTCCATAAATTCACGGAACAGCCCCACCCAGGCATTCAGGTCAGAAGTACAGGTGTTGCAGTGTACCATGGCTACCAGACTGCCATCCGGTGTGGTTACCATATCCAGTTCCGGATATGGCTTGGACAGATCTTTTTCCAGAACTGCCATCAGGAAAATAGAAGTACCTGCTGACACATTACCGGTACGCTGTTTTACGCTGTTGGTTGCAACCATACCAGTGCCTGCATCTCCTTCTGCCGGGCATACTGGGATGCCGCTTTTCAGTTTACCGGACACATCCAGCTTCTTTGCACCTTCTTCCGTCAGAACACCTGCTTTTTCACCAGATACCAGTACCTTTGGAAGAATATCTCTTAATTTCCATGGGAAGTTCTTGTCTGCTACCAGTTCATCAAACTTCTGTACCATGGTTTCATCAAAATCCTTTTTGCTGCAGTCGATCGGGAACATACCGGACGCATCACCGATACCCAGATTCTTTTCTCCGGTCAGCTGCCAGTGAATGTAGCCTGCCAGTGTAGTGAAAAAGGTTATATCTTTTACATGCTCTTCGCCATTTAAGATTGCCTGATAGAGATGTGCAATGCTCCATCTCTGCGGAACATTGTACTGGAACTCCTGAAACAGCTTTTCAGATGCTTCTCCTGTGATCGTATTTCTCCATGTACGG
Organism: uncultured Marvinbryantia sp.; assembly: GCA_934394985.1. Taxonomy (GTDB): domain Bacteria; phylum Bacillota; class Clostridia; order Lachnospirales; family Lachnospiraceae; genus Marvinbryantia. The sequence goes on along the minus strand of CAKRRF010000006.1, from coordinate 28,896 downwards.
AACGGTACCAACAGTTCATTTTCTCTGCCAAATGCCATATATCCATGCATCATCGCAGAAAAACCGATCGCTCCAATATTCTCCAGTTCCACATCATACTGCTTCTTCACATCTGCCGCCATGTCTGCATAAGCATCCTGCAGTCCACCCCAGATATCTTCCAGCGTATAAGTCCAGATACCGTGATCCAGGCGGTTCTCCCATTCATGACTTCCGGATGCGATCGGTACATTGGTGGAATCTACCAGTACCGCTTTGATTCTGGTGGAACCGAACTCAATCCCCAGTGCTGTCTTTGCATTTAAAATGTCTTCTCTGATACCCATTTCAATCTTCTCCTTTACCCCATTTTACCGAGGGCAGATTTTTGCTCTGTCCTCGGTAATTTTTACTTTTTTTTCATGATTGATTACACGATTTGTTCCATGCTTCGCACTCCTGTAATCATGATATTTATCTGTAGAAAATATTTCCCAACTGAAGATCTCTCTTGAAATCTCTGATTTTCGTATCTTTGTCAATGTAAACTGCTTCAATACCCATTGCTGCAGCCCAGTCTCCCATCTGCTCAGCTGTCAGATCGTAAGAAAATGCTGTATGATGTGCGCCACCTGCCAGAATCCATGCTTCTGCACCTGTTGCCAGACTTGGCTGTGGTGTCCAGAATGCTGTGGCTACCGGAAGCTTCGGCATCGGTTTTTCTACCTTCTTGCATTCTACATCATTGATAATCAGGCGGAAACGATTACCCAGATCTACCAGAGAGGTAGCAATCGCAGGCCCTGTCTTGGATGTATAAACCAGACGCGCCGGATCTTCTCTCTCACCCATAGAAAGCGGGCATACCTTGATGCCAATCGGTCCTTCTGCAACAGTCGGGCAAACTTCCAGCATATGTGCCTCCAGAATACCTTCTTTGCCCGGAACCAGGTTGTATGTATAATCTTCCATAAAAGAAGTACCCTTTGGATTCTTTACGCCGGCTGTCATGATCTTCATCAGGCGAACCATTGCTGCTGTTTTCCAGTCACCTTCTGCACCAAATCCATAGCCTTTTTCCATCAGTCTCTGCATAGCCAGCCCTGGAAGCTGCTTCAGTGCACCAAGATCACCAAAGTGTGTCACCACTGCCTGATAATTTTTCTCTTCCAGAAACTTTTCAAATCCAAGCTCGATACCGGCCTGTACCGCCACATGTCTCTTAAATTCCTGCGGATCTCTTCCTTCCAGAATGATGTCATACTTGCTGTAGTACTCTTCCACCAGTGTATCGATCTCATTCTGCGGAACTGCTGCTACATACTCTGCTACTTCATTTACCGGATAAGCATCTACTTCCCAGCCAAACTTGATCTGTGCTTCTACCTTATCTCCTTCGGTAACCGCTACATTTCTCATGTTATCTGCTACACGGCATACACGGATATGGCTGCTTTCCATAATACCGATGGCAGTAAGCATCCAGCTGGCAATTCGTTCCTGCACTTCCCTGTCTGCCCAATATCCTACTACTACTTTTCTCTCGATCCCCATTCTGGAAACGATATGACCATATTCTCTGTCACCATGAGCAGACTGATTTTCATTCATAAAGTCCATATCGATCGTATCATAAGGGATCTCTCTGTTGAACTGTGTATGAAGGTGCATCAGTGGCTTGCGGTATTCCTGAAGACCGAGAATCCATGATTTTGCCGGTGAAAATGTATGCATCCAGGTAATCACGCCGGCACATTCATCGTCAGCATTTGCTTCATTGAATGTCTTACGAATCAATTCATTCGTGATCAGTGTTGGTTTCCATACCACTTCATAAGGCAGTACTCCTGATTGATTGAGTTCTTCTACGATTTTTTGGGAATGCTCCGCTACATGTGCCAGACATTCATCGCCATACAGATCCTGAGAGCCTGTGCAAAACCAGAATTTATAGTTTTTCATTGTTTTCATTGATGCCATCCTCCATTTATTTTACAATAATTCTGTATCAAATGATATACTAACTATAACTTTATTAATTTTTTTTCACAAGGGACGATTTTGTGAATTTGGTTGAATAATTTTGTAATACTGCAAAAATAAACACGAAAGTATGGTGGTATCGTTATGAAATTGAGTATGTGGATGATTGCAAACCGACTGACTTCCTTTGACATGGAACTTCATATAAAAACCGATGCAAAACAAGTGTTAAAAAGTGCCCGCCAGGTATATGCCAATGATTGTGCTGTTGTCACAGCACGTGGCTCCAATGTGATTTGTTATGATGCTTCTGATATTACCAATCAGATTATCATAAAAAACATGTCCATGACGCAGGGACTGGAACTAATTCAGAGCGTATTTGATTTTTATCAGGATTGGATAGATGATATCAAACATTATTTGAATGGATATTATTATCAGAAAGTCATTGACCTTTCATGGAATGTATTCCATAATCCAATTTTGCTTTTTAACGGTGGGCATCAGGTGCTTGCTATGAGTCGAAAGTATTCCAACGAAGAAATGGGAAAAGAATGGCAATATCTAAAAGAATTTGGTTATCCGTCCATGGAAAATTTCCAGAGCATGAGACATAATAATACGCTAAGAGATATCGAATATGCCCAACTTTCTTCTTTTACCCAGAATGATATGGATCATACCATGTCCAGTCCTATTCGTTTCCGTGACAAAATCTGTGGTCGCCTTATGATTCTGGAAAAAGAACGAAAATTTAATCAGGGAGATGTGCAGCTCCTGAATATTCTGGTAAACGAATTACGCCTGCCACTGGCAGAGCAAAAGTCAAAAGACCGCCCCCTGTCTGACAATAATTTCGACTGTATCGGAAATCTTCTGGATGGCACAGGCACGAATATCCAAAGTCTGTCTTTCCTTCTTTCCTACATGAACTGGAAAAGCGACGATTATTATAAAATTTATAAAATCAAAATTCAGGAACAGGGCGATAACCTTGCTGTTAAAGAACGTTTCTTTCTGGAAACATTACGGAGAAATACATTTGGCTGCTGTGTTCTAAAAAGAGAAAAAGGCGGAGAACTCTATGTTGTGGAAAATCTAAATCTGACTCCTGACAGCCTTATAAAAGACGGACTTTTTAATCTTTCCAGATACAATCGTTTTCTTCTCACAGAAAGTCTGGAATTTCAGGGAATCTATCATCTGTGTTATCTTCGAGAACAGGCTGATTATGCAATGGATCTGATGCTGCTTTACCATTCTTCTGACGCAAACTCTGAAAAACAGTGTGTATCTTTTTATGATTGTGCTATCGAATATCTGATTACTTCTGGTAATCTTGGAAAAAATATGTATGCGATTCATCCTGATATTCTTCGTCTATGGCGGGAGCGGAAACAGGATAATGATCATAAACTTGATACTTACATCTGTTACCTGGAAAACAGTCGTTCTCTGAAAAAGGCCGCTGAACAATTGCATCTTCATCGAAACACTCTGGTATACCGCATTAATAAAATCCAGGAATCTCTGCATTACCATTCAAATGATTCTTACACAATGGATTATATCCGGCTTTCCATCCGTGTCTTACATATTTTAGAAAAGAGAGGGATTCCATTAAATATAAACATCTGAATTTCTGTCAAAAAGGTGTGCACTTTTTACTGCACACCTTTTCTCCATCTTCCTGACAGGAAAAATACGGTTCCTATCAGAATCGGTGCAAATCCAGCCACCGCATCACCATACCAAAATCCTGTACTGTACCATTTCAGCACATATCCAAACAAGGCAGCCAATCCAATACGCCCCATGATTCCATCAATCAGTGCGACTAACAGATTCAATCTGGAATTACCTGATCCGTTAATCAACGAAAAGGCTCCTGCTCTTGTTGCGCATCCAAAGAAATTTAAAATAACCGGCATCACTACCAATGTTGCCTTTTCCAACACCTCCGGATCGTTGGTAAACATAGTGAAAATGACATTCGGGAAACAGAATAACGCTACAGATGCAGACATTGCAATGACCAGACTGATGGTTAATACTACTTTCAGTATTTTCGGCACTCTGTCATATTTTTTTGCACCAATACTCTGTCCTGTCATCGTGCTTCCTGCTGTGGTAAAAGAATTCGATACAATCCCCATCATCATAGAAGATTTGTTATAAATTCCTGCTAAAGCAGAATAAATAACACCTTCTGCATTGATCCATGCTGTCAGTACGATTTTTGATATATTGATTGCAGCAGACTGAATGGCCATTGGAATCCCCAAGACTAAAAGTGGCTTTAATACTTCACCTGTTATCCGAAAGCTTTTTCTGCAAAAATCAAATCCAAACTCTTCTTTTTTTCTGTATAAATAGATCAGAGAAATCAAAAAACTGATTCCCTGTCCTATCACTGTTGCCAAGGCTGCTCCCGCAACTCCCATTTTGCAGAATACCACGAAATAAATATCCAGTATGGTATTGATAATCGCTGCAATTGCAATAAAGACAAATGGTCTTCTGGAATCTCCCATTCCTCTTAAAATAGCAGACACAATATTGTATCCATATATAAACCCAAGCCCGCAAATACATATTACCATATAATCCATCGTATATTGATATGACTCCGCCGGTGTATTTAGAAGATCCAGGATCTGATAACGAAACAGATAACAAACAACCGCCATCAGTAGTGCAATTGTAAACAAAAACGTAAACATCGTTCCAATCATTTTACTGATCATATCGTGTTTTTTAGCTCCCACATATTGAGATATGATGACCTGACCGGCAGAAGCAAACCCCATCGCAAGAAATGTCAGTAAATGCAGTACATCCCCTCCTATGGATACTGCTGACATACCGCTTCCTCCTATCACCTGCCCAACGACTACCATATCCACCAGATTATAAACTGCCTGGAGCGCATTCGCCACAAACAGCGGCATGGCAAACATGACGATCTGTTTTGTAACACTTCCATTTGTCAGATCACGTACCATAGAAACCTGTCCTTCGCTTTTTCTCTCCATCTTGATTTCTCCTGCTTATTTTGACTTGAATGTGACGATGATGTCACTTCTTCACTTTTATTGTAATACATTCTCATTTGTCCATTTTTGGTATCACAGTACGAATTTATACCTTTTATTTTTTTATTTTTTTGTACTAAAACACAAGGTGTATTTTTTATATTTTTTATACAATAGTGACAGTACTTAAGAATATTCTTAACATAATAAAAGAGACGTAAGAGAGAAATGTATTAGGAGGTGTTGTTATGGCAAAACAAAAAAAACCGATCAGTAAAGGATTAAAAACATTCTTTGGTGTTGGTGATCTCGGTTTTAACTGGATGACAAATATTGAGACTTATTATTATGCATATTTCCTGACAAATATTGCACAGTTTCCATTAGCTCTTGTAACTGTCATTCAGACCATCGGAAGTGTAATTGATGCAGCCTTATCCTGGACATATGGCATTATGTTAAACAAAATGAAACCTCTGAAATGGGGTCGTTATCGTTCCTGGCTGGTGATTCTGCCATGGGTTGTTCCATTCCTGTATCTTTTCCAATTTAAGAATATAGGAACCGGCGTCGGTGCTGCTGCCATCATTATCATTGGTACGGTATCCAGTCACATTGCCTGGAATATCCCATATGTTGCAAACATGGCAATGGTCAATATTGCTTCCAGTTCCGCCGATGATCGAAATGCTCTTTCATCTGTTCGAACTCTTTGGACTTATGTAGCAAGAATGACTTACTCTTATGTGGGTCCTGGTCTTGTTGCATTCTTTACTGCAAAACTTGGCGAACATAATGCTTATGCAGCTACAGCATTCGCACTTGGTGCTATCATGGCAGCGTTCTATTTCGCACACTTTATCATGTTCAGCGGATATGAGGAAACCGGTGCAGAAGAACTGGAACGTATGGCAAAAGAAGCCGCTGCCAAAAAAGAAAGCGGTGGTAAACAGGCTGGTATTGGAACTGCTATCGCATCCAATCCACAGGTTCTCGGTGTTCTTGGTGCTTATCTGTTTTATATGATGTACAGTTTCTGTTTCTCGGCATTCGCAGTTTATTACGGAAATTATATTGCACTGGATCCGAAATTCCTGACAAGATTCCTGTTATTCTCTAACATTACCGGAGTTCTCGGTTCTGTTGTTTGTCGAAAAGTTGCAAAGAAGCTTTCCTCAAAAGGAACTTTCTCTATTGCATTGATTTGTATTTCTGTACTGTATTTTGCATCCTATGTTTTCAGAAATACACCAACTGTCGTCATCATCCTGATGTCAATCGGTGGTTTCTTTGCAGCATTTGTGACCTCCATGACTATCCCGATGCTGGCAAACTGCTCCATCTACAGTGAATACAAAACAGGTGTCAACTGTACCGGTGCTGTTATGGGATTTCTGAATGTACCAATCAAACTTGCAGTTATCACCAGAGGTATTTTTATCTCTACTGTACTTGGTATTACAGGATTCAGCCCAGCTATCGCTGTAGAAGAGGCTTCTGATTCCGTTAAAAATGGTATTGCAGTCGGTTTTACCGTAATCCCGGCAATTCTTCTGTTAGTTGCTCTGGTTATCATTACCTTTGGTTACCGATTAAAAGACAGCGATATTGAAACATATTCAGCTGAAATTGCAAGCAGAAGAGCCTGATCAACTTAAAAAACAAAAACAGTAAATAAATAATAGTAAATAATAAGGAGGAATTACCATATGTTAACAGCAAAAGAAAACTTATTAGAATGTATTCACGGTGGAAATCCTGATCGTTTTGTAAACCAATATGAATTTGTCAAACTGCTTATGAATCCATCCGGACTGCACAGTCCTCGTCCAAAAAGAGGTGAACCGGATTGCAAGAATGCCTGGGGTGTAACATATAGTTTTCCTGTAAATGTTCCAGCTGGTTTCCCTGTACATACTCCGGACAAAGTTGTTATTCAGGATATTGAACAATGGCAGAAATATGTGCATGCCCCATCTCTTGATTTTTCAAATGAAGAATGGGATATGTTCAAAGCTCAGTATGATGCTGTAGATACGACCAAAGCATTAAAAGCAGCTTTCGTAGCACCTGGATTATTTGAACAGTGCCATCACCTTGGCGAAATCGTAAACACTCTTCAGAACCTGATTGAATATCCGGATGAAATGCATGATCTGATCAAATATCTGACAGAATACGAACTTCGTCTCGCAGAACTGATCTGTGATAAATTACATCCTGATACTCTCTTCCATCATGATGACTGGGGTGGTCAGAAAACTACTTTTATGTCACCGGCTATGTTTGAAGAATTCTTTGTAGAACCGTACAAAGAAATTTACGGATATTATCATGATCATGGTGTAGATATTGTTATCCATCATTCTGACAGTTATGCAGCAACTTTGGTTCCAGATATGATCGAAATGGGTATTGATATCTGGCAGGGATGCTTCTCTACCAACAATCTTCCAGAATTAATCAAGAAATACGGTGGAAAGATTTCTTTCATGGGTGGTATCGAAAATTGTCTCGTTGATTACGAAGGTTGGAACCGCGAAGATATCCGAAAAGTAGTCGATAAAACTTTAGGAGAATGCGGAAATAAATACTTTATCCCTTGTATTGCACAAGGTGGCCCTGGTTCTGTATTCAAAGGCGTATATACTACACTTGGCGAAGAAATTGATGCTTACAACTGTGAACATTTCAATCTGAAAAAAGAAGATATTGAAGCAGCACGTTTACCAGAAGTACTCATGTTCTAAGCATTCAAAAGGCTGTCGGTTTTCAAAACCGACAGCCTTCTCTTATGATCTTCTATTGATAAACAACCTATCTTTTTCTTATTTACACAGCTCTGCAACCACCTGATTGATCACCTTGCCGTCTGCTTTTCCTTTCAGTTCAGCCATAACACTCTTCATGATCATTCCTTTGTTCTTTGTGGCCAGTACCTCTGCGAATTTTTCCTGCAGCACTGCTTTTACCTCTTCTGCTGACATCTGCTGAGGTGCAAATTCCTGCATTACATCATAACGGAACTGATATTCTTCCTTCAGGTCTGCTCTGCTGTCCGGGCAGGTATCAATCTGCTCTTTTACAGACTTCAGCTCTTTTAAGATTACCTGATCTACCATAGATGTCGGAATATCTTCTCTGCATCCTGCATCGATTCCTGCTTTTTTCACTGCGGAAACCAGTGCGGAAATAGCATCCTTTCGTGGCTTGTCCTTTGCTTTCATTGCTGCGATCATGGCAGACTGTAATGTTGCTAATTCCATATTATCCAACCTCTTTTCTCTATGTGTTCTGAATTTAATCTACCACAGGTTTTCCTGTATTTCAATACTGCATGTTCAATCTCTTTCAGTATTATTTTCATATTTTATATACAGGCTTATTTCCCTTGTATTAAGGTAACATATTTGCTACACTAAAACTGTCAGAATACACCCTGAACAAACTATCAAAAAGAGAGGGAATTAAATTATGAAAGCATTCAAAAAACTATCCATATGTCTCTTATCCGGTATGCTTTGCTTCGGTCTCGGTGCCACCACTCAGGCTGCAACAAAGGTCGGAAATGGTGTCTATGAAATGTCCACCTGGGCAGATGAAGGTGCTGAAACAGACACACTTACTTCCGTTGATATCACCGGAGATGGCAAAGCAGACAAAATTGAAACCGTAACTACCAGTGATGAAATTGAACTGAAAGTAAATGATAAGATTGTTAGAATGTATCTTACCGGCAGCATCAATATCCAGGTTGTACAGCTTTCCAAAAAAGCATTTTTCGAAATCACTACCTATGAAAAGGGTGATAAGATTAACTGTGGCTTATATGAAATGAAGAACAATAAGCTGAAACGTGTTCTGGATTACAAAAAACTGGTAAACCTGAAACAGTATGTGAAAAACAACTTTATCACCAGTAATGGCTGCTGGGGTGGTTTCCAGGCAACAAGCGTAAAAGGAAATACCATTTATCTGCGTGGATGGTTCGGAACTAAGAATCTTGGCCAGGTAAATGCTTTCAAACTTCCGCTTTCTTATTCCGGAAAGAAATTCACACTGAAATCAACAGCAGTTTCGGCAGGTGTCGGTATCATTCCTTCCGACAGCGAAGACTTTACAAGAACCTTTACCGCAGCTCAGAAAATCCAGACCTACAAATCTGCTGGTTCTTCCAAAAAAGCATTTGTTATTAAGAAGAACAGTAAATTCGCTGTAAAAAAACTGGCCATTGTGAAAAAGAACATCTACGTTCAGGTAAAAGCCGGAAGTAAAACAGGATGGATCAAGTTAAATACATCCAATAAAAAAATGGTGAAACATACTTCGATCTCTGTTGCAGGTTAGGCACTGGTAAACACATCCATATTTAATAACGGTACTTTGCATTTTTGTCCTTTGCGAAGTACCGTTTCTTTATCTGAAAACACATATTTTCCTGCTACGCACAACCGTTCCTCAGCTGTTCCTTACCGCATCCTTCATTCCCCTGATGTATTCTTTCACATACGGCACGCATTCTTCTCCATACTGTCCGCACAGTTTGACGATCGCACTTCCCACAATAGCTCCGTCTGACACGGCTGCCATCTTTGCTGCCTGCTCTGGTGTGGAGATCCCGAATCCGATGGCGCATGGAATGTCTTTTGCTTCTTTTACCAGCTTCACCATGGCTCCGATGTCAGTGGTGATCTCTTTGCGCACTCCGGTTACACCCAGGGATGAGACGCAGTAAACAAATCCACTGGCTTCTCTGGCAATCATGGAGATGCGCTCATGGGAGGTAGGGGCTATCAGAGAAATCAGATCCAGACCGTATTTTTTACACGGTTCGTTAAACTCTGCCTTTTCTTCAAATGGCACATCCGGAAGAATCAGCCCATCCATGCCGATCTGCGCAGCTGTCTGCAAAAAGCGGTCGGTTCCGTAGGAATATACCACATTGGCATAGGTCATAAACACCAGCGGAATCTGCGTATTTTTGCGGATGTTTCGCACCATATCAAAGATCTTATCCGTGGTTACTCCTCCGCTTAAGGCACGGATATTGGCCGCCTGAATGACTACACCTTCTGCAGTCGGGTCGGAGAATGGAATACCCAGTTCGATCAGATCTGCGCCTGCCTCTTCTGCCGCATATACCAGCTGTTCCGTTATTTCCAGAGACGGATCTCCACAGGTGATAAATGGAATAAATGCTTTTCCGTTTTCAAATGCTTTTTTTACGTTACTCATGAATATCCTCCCCTCTGTATCTGGCGATTGCCGCGCAGTCCTTATCTCCCCTTCCGGAAATCGTAATAACAATGATCTGATCCTTACTCATGGTCGGTGCCAGCTTTCTCGCATAAGCTACTGCATGAGCGCTTTCGATAGCCGGAATGATACCTTCTGTTCTGGAAAGATATTCAAAGGCTTCTACCGCTTCTTCATCTGTCACCGGTACATATTCTGCTCTGCCCATATCATAAAGATGTGCATGTTCCGGTCCAATGCCCGGATAATCCAGCCCTGCGGAAATAGAGTAAACCGGCGCAATCTGTCCATACTCATCCTGACAGAAGTAGGACTTCATACCATGGAAAATACCCAGACGTCCTGTTGCAATCGTAGCTGCTGTCTCTGCAGTATTGACACCTCTTCCTGCTGCCTCACAGCCGATGAGGCGTACGTCTTTCTCTTCAATAAAGTTATAAAATGTTCCGATGGCATTGGAGCCGCCGCCTACGCAGGCCAGTACGGCATCTGGCAGCCTACCCTCTTTTTCTAACATCTGTTCTTTGATTTCTTTGGAAATCACCGCCTGAAAATCACGCACGATAGTCGGGAATGGATGTGGTCCCATGACAGAACCAAGACAGTAGTGAGTGTCATCCATCCGATTTGTCCATTCACGGAATGCTTCTGATACTGCATCCTTCAGAGTTCCGGTACCGGATTTTACCGGGATGACCGTTGCTCCCAGAAGTCTCATTCGATATACATTTAATGCCTGACGGATGGTATCCTCTTCCCCCATATAAACCACACATTCCATATCCAGAAGGGCTGCCGCTGTGGCTGTGGCCACGCCATGCTGTCCGGCTCCGGTTTCTGCAATCAGACGGGTTTTCCCCATTTTTTTTGCCAGCAACGCCTGTCCCAGCACGTTATTGATTTTATGGGCTCCGGTATGGTTCAGATCCTCTCTCTTCAAGTAGATCTTTGCCCCGCCCAAATCCTTTGTCATACGCTCTGCATAATACAGACGGGATGGTCTTCCGGCATAGTCATTTAACAGCTGTGTCAGCTCTGCCTGAAACTGCGGATCTTTTTTATACTGTTCATAGGCTTCTTCCAGTTCAATCACTGCATTCATCAGTGTCTCCGGAATGTATTGTCCGCCATGGACACCAAATCTTCCTTTTTTATTATTATCCATTTTCTACTACTCTCCTTCTTATCGCCATTTACAAACATCATCCTTTGCCATTCTTCAGTTCATCCAGCATCGCTTTCTTGTCCGCGGCTCTCATCAGTGTTTCCCCGATCAGTACCGCATCGGTGCCGTTTTCCCGCAGCGCCTGGATATCTTCGTGATTTTTGATTCCACTTTCCGATACAAAAAGCACATCTGCAGGCACCATACTGCGCAGTCTTCTGCTTTGCTCCACATCTACGGTAAAATTTTTCAGATTGCGATTGTTGACACCCAGGATTTTCGCACCTGTTTTCAGTGCCCGGTCTATTTCTTCTTCGGTATGAGCCTCTGTCAGCACCGACAGTCCCAGTTCAGCTGCCAGCTGATGCCAGGCTTTCAGCTGACCGTCATCCAGAATCGCGCAGATCAGTAAAATTGCTGAGGCTCCCAGATTCTTCGCCTGATAGATCATGTATTCATCAACCGTAAAATCCTTTCGCAAAACCGGAATCCGCACCTGACCGGTGATCTCTTTTAAGTACTCATCCTTTCCAAGAAACCAGAAGGGTTCTGTCAGACAGGAAATGGCTGAGGCTCCTGCCTGTTCATATTCTCTGGCAATCTCCAGATAAGGGAATTCCTCTGCAATGATCCCCTTGGATGGAGATGCTTTCTTTACCTCGCAGATAAAGGAAATATCCTCTCCTGCCAGTGCCTGCTGAAAACGGTACGGAAACTGACCATTCCCGGTCGCTTTTTCAACAGCTGCCTTCTCTTCTGCCATCCGTCTGACCGTCTCCAGAGAAACCTGTTTCTTTTCTGCCATGATACGTTCCCGGGTCTTTGCTGCGATCTCATCTAAAATATTCATGATACTATCCTCTGCTATGCATTACTTTTGGCAATAAATTCTTCCAGTTTCTTCATCGCTGCACCGCTGTCAATGAGCTGCTCTGCCATGCGCACGCCTTCTTCTAATGTCTCTGTTTTTCCTGCAATATATAATGCTGCTCCTGCATTCATGCAGACAGCATTTCTCTTGGTTCCTTTTTCCGTTCCATTTAAAATGGCTTTTGTAATCTCTGCATTTTCCTGCGGTGTGCCTCCGGTCAGTTCTTCCGATTTCCCTGTTGCATAACCGAACTTTTCCGGTGTAATCTCATAAGAAGTAAATCCCCCATTCTTAATTTCACAAACTACAGTCGGACCACAGGCAGATATTTCATCCAGTTTTTCCTTTCCGAATACTACCATGCCACGTTTCACTCCAAGATTCGCCATTACCTGTGCCAGAGGTTCTACCAATAGTTCATCATACACCCCCATCAGTTCCATATTGGCACCTGCCGGATTGGACAGCGGTCCCAGAATATTAAATACGGTACGAATGCCCAGTTCTTTTCGAACCGGCGCCACATATTTCATGGCTGTATGATATTTCTGCGCAAACAGGAAACAGATATTGATATCCTGTAACAGTTTCAGACTCTCTTCCGGTTCCAGCGTAATCTTCACACCAAGTGCTTCCAGTACATCCGCTGCACCACTTTTGGAAGATGCTGCACGGTTCCCATGTTTTGCTACCGGTACGCCGCCTGCCGCAATAACCAGCGAAGAGGTCGTGGAAATATTAAAAGAATTGGAGCCGTCACCGCCGGTTCCTACGATTTCCAGCACATCCATGTTATGAAGCAGTTTGGTTCCATGCGCTCTCATGGCTGCGGCTGAAGCGGTAATTTCATCAATCGTTTCTCCCTTTAATGCCAGTGCAGTCAGATATGATGCCATCTGAATCTGGCTTGCTTCTCCGCTCATTATTTCGTCCATGACTTTTTCTGCCTGCTCATATGTTAAATCCTGCTTCTTTGATAATGCAATAATTGCTTCTTTGATCATGATCTGCTTCCTCCTTTTGCAATGTTCAAAAAGTTTTCGATTAATTTTATACCTTCCGGTGTCAGCACTGATTCCGGATGGAACTGTAATCCATAGACCGGATAATTCTGATGCTCCACTGCCATTACCTCTCCATCTTCCGTTTCTGCTGTCACTTTCAGTTCTTTTGGCAGAGTTTCTCGTTTTGCTGCCAGTGAATGGTATCTCGCCACCTTCATCTGACTGTCGATTCCCTGAAATAATGGTGACACTTCCGTTATCCTTGCCATGGAGCTTTTTCCGTGCATGAGTTCTTTTGCATATGAGACTGTTCCGCCAAAAGCTTCACAGATGGCCTGGTGTCCCAGGCAGACCCCTAAAATAGGGATCTTATCTTTAAAATACCGGACAGCACTGATACAGATTCCCGCATCAGATGGTTTCCCCGGCCCTGGAGATATCACGATCGCCTGTGGCTTCATCTCTTCGATCTCTTTTATCGTGCAGGCATCATTACGGATAATCCGGATATCCGGTTCGAAAGTCCCGATATACTGAACCAGGTTGTAGGTAAAACTGTCATAATTATCAATCAGCAGTATCATTCTTCCAGTCCTCCTTCTGCCATCCGGATCGCATGTACCACAGCTCTTGCTTTATTACAGCATTCCTGATATTCCTTTTCCGGAACACTGTCTGCCACGATCCCGGCACCAGACTGCACACATACTTTCCCATTTTTCTTATACGCCAGCCGAATTCCGATACAGGTGTCAAGGTTGCCTGTAAAATCCAGGTATCCTACCGCCCCGCCATATATTCCGCGCTTCTTTCCTTCCAGCTCCTGAATAATCTCGCAGGCCCGGATCTTTGGCGCTCCGGAGAGCGTACCGGCCGGAAGAATCGCATCCACGGCATCTACGGCATCTTTGTCTTCTCTGATTTTTCCTGATACTGTAGATCCAATGTGCATCACACAGGAATAACGGTGAATTGTGCAATACTGTTCTACTTTCACAGTGCCCGGCTGACTGATTTTTCCAATATCATTTCTTCCCAGATCGACCAGCATATTGTGCTCTGCCAGTTCTTTTTCATCCTGCAGCAATTCTTCTTCCAACTGCTGATCTTCTGTTTCCGTTTTACCCCTTGGCCTGGTTCCGGCCAGTGGAAAGGTGTATAATGTTCCGTCTTCCAGTTTTACCAGTGTTTCCGGCGATGCTCCGGCAATCTCCACATCGTCACTGGAAAAATAGAACATGTACGGGGATGGATTGCTGGTTCTCAGTACCCGGTAGGTATCAAACAGACTCCCATCTGCCTTAGCTGTCTGTGGATTGGATAATACTACCTGGAAAATATCACCTTCATGAATATAGTGTCTTGCCTTATTTACCATTTCACTGTAACGTTCTCTGGAGAAATCCGGAGTCAGTTCTTCTTTTAAATGAATCGGTTTGAAAACAGCTTTTGCACCGCTGTACAGCAACTGCTTCATTTCTTCCAGATCCGCCCTGGCTTTTTCATAAGAGCCATCTATATCGGATGTATCCACACCGGAGATCAGAATCAATTTCTGCCTGTAATGATCAAATACCAGTGCTTTGGTAAACAGCATCAGATCCACATCCCGAAAATCCTCACTTCCTGACAGAACTTTCTTTAATGTCGGCTCCGCATACTTCAGATAGTCATAGGAAAAATATCCCACCATACCACCGGTAAAAGGAGGCATTCCTTTGATCTTCGGGCTCTTGTACTCTGCCAGAATCGTTCGGATCAGTTCTCCCGGATGTTCTACCAGTGCATATTCTTCTTTTAAAAAGCATTCCTTCGCAGCCGGATCGGTCTGATCTTCTTCTGTACGAATTCTTAATTTTCCGTTCATACAGGACAACTCCAGGATCGGCTCATACCCCAGTATGGAATATCTTCCCCATTTCTGGTCATTCTCTGCACTCTCCAGCAGATAACAGTGCCTGCTGGCTGCTCTTAATGTTCTCATCACTTCTACCGGAGTAAAACGGTCTGCATACAGTTCCCGGCAAACCGGTATCCGTCGATAATCTCCCTGTGATGCAATTTTTTTAATCTCTTCCAGAGATGGATACATAACTGACCTCCTGTTTTCTTCTTATTTACTATTTATGAAATCTTTCACCCACATGCATGCAAGCATGCCGTGGGCTTAGATTTATGACACTGTAAATACAAAAACCGCCCTCGACAAAATCCTCTGATTCTGTCAAGGGCGGGTAAAATACAAATCCCGTGGTGCCACCTTACTTCACGGCGAACCGTGCACTTTCTAAGATACTATCATATCTCTGGCAACTAACGTATGCCTTACGTCATAGAATACTCAACTGACTTCAGTCTTTGACTATGCCCTCAGCGGTCCATTTGGCAACCTGCATCTCAATCCGGCTCTCAGCCTCCCGGACTCTCTGTGTGCGCATTTGCTGCTTTGATCTCCGCTTCAGCGGTTTGTCTTTATTAATTCAACGTTTTACCATACTATAGTGCCTATTAACCAATTTGTCAAGTACTTTATTTCAAAGTCTCCATACCTTAGATGTCGGGGTCAAAAGTCCCCGACTTTGATGCCTACGGATTGTTTCGTGCTATGCACTCCCACAATCCTACCCAATATTCGCATATCGTGGGACTATCATCCCACTTTTATGCTCATATCGGGATGGGTCCCAAGGTCTTTCACCCACCTATGAGCAAGCTCATGTGGGTTTAGACCTTTTGACCCTGGCATCTACTTTATCATAAATTATAATGCCAGATCCTCATAATCATTAATAAAGTATTTTGCCAGTTCCATTTTTTCTGCTTTCATTTCTCTGGAATACTCATCTTCCACAGCAATCACGGTCATCCCTGCCGCATTGCCTGCTTTGATCCCGGCCGGAATATCTTCAAAGACCAGACAGCGAGATGGTTCTACCCCAAGTCGTTCTGCCACAGCCAGATAAACATCCGGTGCCGGTTTCCCCTTTCTGACTTCACAGGCTGTCATGACACAGTCAAAGTACTCATGAAAATGAAGCACCTCTCCGACTGCATTCACCAGTTCTCTGGAATTGCTGGTCGCCACTCCCAGCTTTTTTCCGTGTGTTTTGCAGTCCTTCAGGAATTCTAAAGCACCTTTTTTATATGGAACTTTTGTACAATATATTTCATATGCCATCTCATTCCAGTCCTGTTTGATTTTTTCCACGCTGTCTGCTATATCGAATGTTTCTTTAAAATAGGTAGCTGTCTCTGTAAAACTCATCCCCTCAATTTCTTTTTTCACTATTGCAATCTGCTTAGGATCTTCCAATGCAGTCACACCATACCTCTTCAGATACTCTATGTCGATCTCTTTCCACATCCACATAGAATCTACCAGTGTTCCGTCCATATCAAAAATCACTGCGTCATAGTCAGGCAGTGTGATCTTCTGTGTATTCATATTTTTCAAACCTTTCTTTCTGATTTCTCATTCGTTTTATGTTACTTAAAAATCAGTATAACGGAAGCACCCGAATAATACAATCTGAATCTCAGAATCTGTCATGGAATCTGAGATTGTTCTTCATGTCATCTATCTGTAGTTAGTATCTGCAATTTTCTGTGAGCAGATCATAAGAAAGATTAGTTTTTACAGCTATTGACTTCTCTTTTTGCCTGTGCTACTTTATAAAAGATCTCTTTGCACTGCATTACATTTCTTTGAAATGCGCAATCAACAGTACAAACTGAGCAGGCACTGTTGCAGATATTTTCTGCAAAGAAAGCCGGGCCACAGATGTGGCAACAGATAATTCGATATGAAATAAGACTCGATATCTGTGGGACAGTAGATACGGTTCCGCAGATTTTTTTTATTCAAAAATCTGCGAAAGCGATGTGACACAAAAGAGTATCACGACTATTCTAATAGAAAAGAGGATCTTATTATGACAAACACACTTACGCAGGATTCGAAAAAGAATCCACAGGCTATTGTGAACCGCGTTACCTCGATTGGTATTGTTGGTAACGTAATCTTATCTTTATTCAAATTTATGGCAGGTATTCTCGGACACTCCAGTGCCATGGTTTCCGATGCGATTCACTCCTTATCCGATGTATTTGCCACATTCATTGCATGGCTGGGTATCCGACTGTCCATGCAGGCACCGGATCGGGAGCACCCTTACGGTCATGAACGTCTGGAATGTGTCGCTTCTCTTCTTCTGGGTGCGATCCTGTTTGGTACCGGTCTGATGATTGGCCTGTCCGGACTGAATACGATCTTTGCCGGTCATTACGAAAATCTGCAGGCACCAGGAGCAGTAGCTCTGATCGCTGCGATTGTTTCTATTGCGACAAAAGAAGGCATGTTCTGGTACACCAGACATTATGCAAAGATTCTGAACTCCGCCGCTTTTATGGCTGATGCATGGCATCACAGATCGGATGCGCTTTCCTCCATTGGATCTCTGATCGGTATCGGCGGCGCTATGCTGGGATTCCCGATTTTGGATCCGGTTGCCAGCGTGGCCATTGCAGTATGTATCATTAAGGTAGCCTTTGATATCTTAAAAGATGCTGTTTCCAAAATGCTGGATACCGCATGCAGCAGCGAATACGAGAAAAAACTGTCAGATTTTATTTCTGCTCAGGATGGGGTAGACCGGCTGGATGTGCTTCATACCAGAATGTTCGGCAACAAGATCTATATTGACGCAGAAATCTCTGTCGATGGAGATAAGTCCCTCACAGATGCTCATGAGATTGCAGAGAGCGTTCATAATCAGGTGGAAAAACACTTTGATAATATCAAGCACATCATGATTCATGTTAATCCTATGGTCTAACTATACACAGTTCAAAAAAGGCACCTGAAAAGGTGCCTTTTTTGAATGTGCGCTTTGCACTATATTTCAATTGTAAATCTTTTCTTTCACTGTTACCGTACAGATCTTTGTCATTGTTCTCCAACAGACTCATCTGTATTTGGGCATTCTCTGAACTGGTATGTACTTTCATGTTCTTTTTTCAGTTCCTGATATAAGCTTTCCGGTGTCCAGAAAATATTATGCATGGTTACCATGGCCTTGTAATCAATCTTCTCGATCCCCATCGTCCGATATAGATCCAGGAATTCATCCAGTGCTTCCTGGTCAAATCCAGAGAATACCAGCATTTCGCTCTGTATCTTTTCTCCCTCTGCGCCTACAGCTGCTTTGGGTGGAATCCCAGTGATTCCAGCAAGGCTTCCCAGACTCTTCGTAGCATCAGTTGGTACCATGCTTCGGTAATCTGCGCCAACAGATCTGCAGCATTGCCGTATCAGTTTTTCCTTTCCCCCGCCTATGCAAAATCCCAGTACTGTTTTATTGCTCATCTTTACTCTCCTTCATCACCAGTATCCTCACAATCTCCAGCAATGCTTCTTCTGTTTCCGCTATGTAATCCGGCTGTGTACTGCCCTCCGGCACCACCTCCAGATTCTTATTCAGCCAGACGGTCTTCCATCCTGCCTCTTTTGCTCCTTCCATATCGCTGGAAAAAGAGTCCCCGATCATCCAGAGTTCCCCTAAATTCTGGTTCAGCATTCGCTCCACGTAGTGAAATGCTCCTACATCTGGTTTCGTATACCCGATCTCTTCCGAGATAAACAGCCGTTCTCTGGGAATCCAGTTTTCCAGATGCAGCGTTGCTGCTTTTTTCAGCTGATGGTCCACCGGTCCATTGGTCAGTACCACCATCGTAGTTGCCATCTGCATGCCAAGATCCATCAGTTCTTTTATCGTATCGCTCATCCACACATTTCCCTGTTCCTGCGCATACGCATCCTGATAGGCCTGCTCCTGTTCTTCAGAAAATGGCACTTCAAAATGCTTCATAGCCTTGCGGATTCGTAAGATACGAGAATCCGCAAGGGATATTTCTCCTCTGGCCTGTGCCTCAAACATCTCCTGGCTGCAGATACTGTAGATATGATACCATTCCCTTTTGTTACCCGGGATCTCTTTTCCCAGTGCCATTTCCAGTGCTTTCACAAAAGGTGCACACCGGTCATATAAGGTATCGTCCAGATCAAAAATCAATGTCATAATTTACTCCTTAAAATGGCAGTTGTTCGTCCCGCCAGTCTTTTGCTTCCCATGTTTCATTCAGATACTGAATGGCCTGCTCATACCCCTCTTCCGAATACTCAAAATACTGATATGTCTTCTTTTCCTCCGGAGTGTGCCAGAAGGCAAAGGGACCGGGAAACGTGCACACTTCCAGCTGTCCCTTCATCTCTGTCACCCGGTAGTTCATCCCCTGATAGCTTCCATACAAAGGTGACTTCTTGATAAACTGAAATGGTAATACCCGTTCAATCATGATTTGTGTTCCTCAATGAACTTTTTCAGGCTTTCCTTGGGCTGGAATCCTACGGTCATTCCAACCTTTTCTCCATCCTTCAGCAGCACCAGTGCCGGGATGTTCATGATCTTGTAATCGCTAGCCAGACTTGGATTCTGGTCTACATCAATGCTGTATACACCTACTTCTCCAGTCAGTTCTTCTGACAATTCCTGCAGAACCGGTGCCAGCATACTGCATGGTCCGCACCATGTTGCTGAAAAGTCCAGAAGTGCCAGTTTCTCTTTCTTTGCTTCACTTAGATCACTGTTTGAAATAATCTTTACCATGATAATTCCTCCTGTGTTGTTTATTACTTTCCCAGTCTCTGTCTGGTCAGCCAGCCGACTGCTGACAGTGCAGCTACGTTTCCCTGTCCGGCTGCCTTTACATACTGATAAGGTTTTCCTGCCACATCTCCGCAGGCAAAGCATCCAGGGATATTGGTCTCCATCTGCAAGCTGACCTTCACATGACCATCTTCCAGCTCCAGCCCCGGTATCAGCTGCTCCGCCGAGATACTGTCTCTCAGGATAAAGACCCCGTCCACTTTATATTTTGTGGCATCTGTCTGCAAATATTCTACCAGATCCGTACCGGTGATTGCCAATGGCTTTTCCCGGATTACCTGGATGTTTTTTGCTTCCTCTGCTATTTCTGTGTCTTCCCGGTACATTGGGAAATAATATACCTTTTCGACCAGTTCTGCCAGGAATTCGCTTTCCCTCTCTGCTTCTCTGGTATAACCGATGACTGCCGTCACCTTACCTCGATACAGCATGGCATCACAGGTGGCACAGTAACTGACACCTCTTCCAAGAAATTCTTTTTCACCGGAAAATGTCTTTCCCTGTACTACTCCGGCTGCCAGAATCACCGTCGATGCTTCATACAGATTTCCGGATGCCTGGATCGCAAAATATTCGCCCATTGCATATACGGCACTGACCCGTTCTTCCGTCACCGGGATCTCCATCTGTTCCAGCTGCTTCTGATACTGCCGCGCCAGTTCTTCTCCGGTCACATCCGGCAGTCCTGGATAGTTCTGAATCTGCTGTGCTTTATATACTTTTTCACTGCTTTTTTTCGAACCAAACAGTATGATCTTCTTATTTCGTACTTTTGCGGTAATCGCAGCCGACACGCCTGCCGGTCCGGTGCCGATAATTGCAATATCATAACGTTCCATCTTTTCACCCGCCTTTTTTCTTTCTTCTTAGCCTGTCAGAAACCAGACTTCCTACAGAATCTCAATCTGACATGCTTTCATGGCCTCCAGCGCCAGCTCATGGCTTTGTGGTGTCACGCCGGCACAGCAGGAGGCATCTACCTTTATCGGTACTTCCGGTAAACATGCCTTTAACAACATTGCATTGGAAATTACACAGATATCTGTACACAATCCTATCAGGGTAATACTGTCGATCGGTTCCATATCACTGTTCAGTTCTTTTAAAATATTTCCCAGTGCCATACTTCCAAAGGTTGGTTTATCTATTGGCTGAGACACCAGCAGTTGCTGAATTTCTTCTTTGATCTCCCATCCATGTGTACCCTTGATACAATGCTTTACCGGAAGATGCTTTCCTTCCTGCGTCTCCAGATAATCCTCTCCGTGTGTATCCCGGGTAGCCAGCACCAGTCCGTCAAAGTTCATCATTTTTACCATGACCTTTGGCACAATAGCTACTGCCTCCGGCGTCCCCAGTGCTCCGTCAATAAAATCATTCTGCATGTCTACTACTACCAGTATATTCATTTTTTGTTTTCTCCTCTGTCCGTTTTATTTCATTAGGTTGTCGCCCTGTTCTGCGGCAAGATTCTCGCATTCTTTCTTCAGTTCCTCTTCTCTTTTCCGATACAGAAGCCTGTCGCTGTAACGAAAATAAGGTGCACAGCCATGTTTTCCTACATATTCCATAATGCGCTCATTTTTTGACAGTTCCGTAACAAAAAGCACCATTTCCTGACCATCACCAAATGCATCCTCCAGAAATGCAAAGCTGCGGTTCAGTGCCTCACCGGCTGTCTTCTGCATCTGTTCACATTGCTTTACTTCTTCTGCAAACCATCCTCTGATCTGCTCAAATCCCACCTTGCGGTCACGAATATGTGCTTCTTTTAGCTGCAGTTCATATTTCTCCAGTCTGTCGATCAGCCAGTGTTCCCTTTTTGCTTCCTGTACTGTCAGCATACCGGCATCCTGTCTCACCTGGCTCTGTTTTTTTCGCTCCTCTATAAATTCTCCCATACAGTCACTGGTTTCCTGTTCTGTCTGATAGGTTTTCCAGTATTTTAACACTTCATACAGCATATGAAGCCGTTTATCTGCTTCTGCACAAATCTCAAATCTGCCATTTAAGGCATCCAGAAGCAGCCCGGTCACAGTAAACCGTTCTTCAAAGCCCCCTGCCTCTGCCATATCCAGCTTTTCTTTTCGCAGTTCCTCAGTCAGACTTCCATCCAGCAATTCCGGTATTCCATAGTCCTGTCCATATTTGGTATACAGCTGATAATACGCCGTGAATCTTCCTGCGATTTCCTCCTGCTGCAAAAACTGAATCACCAGCTGATCTGATATGGGAATTTCCAGACGTTCATAGCTCTTTAACAGTTCCGAAAGATCCTCCCATCCACGAGCTGTCACAAAAAATTTGCCATCTACCGTGTTCTCCACTTTATAAAAGTCTTCTTTTCGAATATTCAGATACGATAAAATCGCTCCATGGACATGACGCTTCCATCCGTATTCCATCCAGATATCACAGTCTGCTTCAATATCGATTTTTCGCACACGGTCCAGCGTCACAATATCAAATTCCCGTACCGACTTATTATATTCCGGCGGATTTCCTGCCGCCACAATCATCCAGCCATCCGGCACCTTATGGCTGCCAAACGTCTTATTCTGCAGAAACTGCAGCATGGTCGGTGCCAGTGTCTCGGAAGCACAGTTGATTTCATCGATAAACAGGATTCCTTCTTTTTTTCCTGTTTTTTCCATGCAGGCATAGACAGAATCAATGATCTCACTCATGGTGTACTCGGTCACACTCATCTTCTTTCCGTCATAGATCTTCTCCCGGATTCTCGGCAGCCCAATCGCGCTCTGCCTGGTATGATGGGTGATGGTATAAGACACCAGCCCCACCTGATTTTCCTCTGCCACCTGCTCCATGATCGCTGTCTTTCCGATCCCTGGAGGTCCCATCAGTAAAATCGGTCTCTGGCGTACCAGTGCATAGCAGTAATTTCCCAGCTCATCCTTTTCCAGATAAGCTTTTAATGTATGACTGATTTCCTGTTTTGCTTCTTTAATGTTCATGTTATCTCTCCCTTATACCAGCAGCTTCATCGCCCATGCCGGCACCAGATCCATCTTCGGCGTCTGCTCCAGAAATACAAAAGCACATTTGTATTCCGGTGCGCTTCTTGGATAGATCCCATCTCCATCCGTAAAATAAATCAGCGCTTTCAGATTCGTCAGCTCTTTTTTCTGCTGCTGTTCCTGTACATAGGTAAAAACCGGACGAAAATCTGTCCCGCCTCTGCCCTGTATCCGTATATTCTGACTGTAAGCTTTCCATTCTTCTTCCGAATGTATCACAACCACATCCTGAATACAACAGTCGCACTGAATCAGATATACCTTCATTTTCCGAAAAAAATTTTCCCGGTCACTCAGGATACTGTATGTCTCAGCCAGAAACTGCTGTACGATCTCACTGCTGCAGGAACCGGACGTATCAATGGCTATCACCAGCTCCTCCATCCTGTTCACTTCTTTATATTCCAGTGGTTCGATCAGAGGCATATCTTTGTATTCTTCCATCCCAAAGTGATAAAAAATATAATCAAAGCTTTCCAGATCCAGCTCGATCTCTTCTCTCGGAATCGTAAACTGTTTCAAAAACCGCTTATAATCATAACGGCTTCTGGCCGCCGGAGTCAGATACTCTTCTTTTTCTCCCTTTTTAGAGCCTCGTTTTTTCTTCTGATCCTGCCTGTTTTGTCCGGTATAGCTAAGGATCTTTTCCCACTTCTGTTTTGTTTTTGCCCGTCGTTCTGCGCCTTTACAGGTATACCAGTCATCATGAAGATCAAAGGTGAACCATCTGCGAAGCTGCTCTTCCTTTTCATGGAATTCCTGTTTTTCCAACATCTGATAGATCTGCCAGGCACTGCATTTTTTTCCGCCAAAGCTGTAGATAAACCGACTGCGTGCCAGATCTTCCTGCAATGCCAGTTCCGGTATATGCTCACCTTCTATAATCAGCTCTACCGCAATATCACAGGCCAGATTCCACAGATGAGGTTTTACCTCTTTTTCCGGGAAAATATGAAGATACAGACAGTGAAGCAGCATATGAAGATATCCTCTGGTCACCCTCGCCGGATCCTGCCGGTAGAGATTTAGGAGATATCCACATTCTGCGTTAAAATTTTCCCCATCCGTGGAAATCCCTTCCGGTTTCTTTACACAACGATAACCCACCGATGCAAACGCTCCGTCCAGATAAGGGAAATAGTGGTACAACTGATTCCTGCAGTTTTGCAGAATTTCTATACATAATCTGGATTTTTTCTGTTCGTCCATTTTGATATATTCCTGCCTTTACAGTTCAAATTCCTCTTTCTGATATCCATAATGGGTATCTTTTTCTTTCATCAGATACACCAGTGCCTGGATCTTTTGACGTTCTCTGGCCGTTCTGATAAATTCATCCAGCTCTTTTTCACCAAACCATCCATCCTGCTCCAGCACAGCAATTTTTTCCGGTTCATCCTCTTCAATCAATGCCTCTACCGCATTACGTACCCGTGGCTTCAGATAGGCTTCCAGCTCCTGTCGTTGCTGCGGTGATATTCCCTCTTTTAAAAAATACCCCCACAGTGCCGTGGCCATCTTTACCGGCTCCTGCCGGGTCTCAGAGAACTTTTTCCAGACTCTTTCCGCCTCCTGTACGGGCGAATCTTTTCCTGCTCTCATTCTAAGACTGTCTGTCACGACCGACACATTCATCTGATATCTGCTTTTTTCTCGCATATGATCTGCCTTCTTTCAACTATCTCTGATAAGCTGTTCTATGATCTTTGCCACACCGTCTTCATCGTTGCTTTCCGCTATCAGATCGGCTGCGTGCTTTACTGTTTCCGAGCCATTGGCCATCGCTACTCCGATTCCCGCCATCTGAATCAGATCCAGATCATTTTCACTGTCTCCAAAAGCCATTACCTGCCGGCTTGTCACCTGCCATTCGTCCAGCAGTTCCTGAAGTGCATGGGCTTTGCTGGTCGCTGCACCTCCCAGTTCCACATTAAATAAAAAGGAGGAGGTCGGTGTCACTCCCGGATACTTCAGAAATCTTTCCCGCCACAACGCTTTTTCCTCTGGCGTAGTAAAATTCAGATTGATGTTTTCAATGACTTCTCTGTGCTCCATCAGAAACTGATAAATATCCGGCACCGGATGTCTGGTAGTCTTCACATAATGCACATCCCGGTTTGTTTTTCCTTCCAGAACTCGGCTGTAATATTCCTGCCCGATATAAGCCTGTCCTCCTGTGCAGACCTCCGTATCCACCTTCTCATCACGAATCAGCCTGGCAATCTCTGTCACTGTTTCTGGATCCGGATAATTATGTAACAGTACTTTCCCATCTGAAATGCGGTTTACCACAGCCCCATTCGATGTAATCGCACAGGCAATCTCCGGCATGGCGAGAATCTCCGGTGCCAGGGACGAAAATGTGCGTCCTGTTGCCACAATGATCCGAATCTGTTTTCTGACAGCTGCCAGAATAGCTTCTTTTGTCCGCAGGGTCAGATGCTTCTGGCTGTTCAGAGCTGTTCCGTCCAGATCCAGAGCAATCACTCTGATATTCTCATTCATACTCTCTTGTTTCCTTTTCTCTGATCTTGATTCTTCTTATCCTTACAACTCTCGCAGGAATTTTACATACTGACTGATCACATCGTTAGTCTTTCCTGCATAGATGCACTCCTGCACCAGTGACACACGGTCTGTAATGATATTATCCACATTCAGATCAATCATCCGGTTAATGGTTTTTCGGTTATTTACTGTCCATACATAGATCTGTTTTCCTGCGTTATGAATTCTGGACACCATGGATGGTGTGGCATTGCCCGCTTCCATACTGAAGCTGTCCGCTGCTTTCAGGCGATTGATATTTCCATATGCAAGACTCATGACATACAGCGTGGAGATCTCTGGATCATACTCCTTCACTTTCTGCAACGAAGAGTACATCTGGGAGCTGATTACGCAGGAATCTGCAAAATCCATTTCCCGCACCAGATCTACCACATGTTTTTCAATATCTTTATCATATACAGACGGCTTGATCTCGATATTCAACCGAATATAATTCTCTTTTGCCAGCTCAATTACCTCTTCCAGACTCGGAATTTTTTCTCCGGCGTACGTATCGCTGAAAAAGCTTCCGGCATCCAGCTGTTCAATCTCATCGAAGGTCAGGTTCCAGCTGAATTCCCGCAGTCCGGTAGTCCGGTAAAAGCTGTGGTCATGCATGACAAAGATCTTTCCGTCTTTACTTTGCTGTACATCTAGTTCTATCCAGTCTGCACCAAAATCAATGGCTCCCTGAAAAGCAGCCATGGTATTTTCCGGATAAAAAGCTGATGCGCCACGATGAGCTGTCACCTCTATGGTACGCAGATATTCTACCTGTGGATTCATATGTTCTGTAGCCGAATTGTAAATCAACAGGGTACAGGCACTTAATGCGGTAATCAAGATCAGCCCTTCCGTCAGACGTACTTTGTTGCGATTTACGGCATCCACCCGCTGAATATCGATATACTTGTGACAGACCGGCTCACCGTTTCCTTCTTTATGAAGGTAATAAAGGCAGCTGATCGTAATATAACCAATCGGTGTTCCTACTGCCGCCACAATCAGCATAATGGCTTCCAGCAATCCCCATACTGCCGAAGTATAGACATAATTCAGAATATGCAGCTGAGAAAATATCTTCGCCACTCCAAGAACCATAATGATTCCAATCGCTGCAAGCACAAAATAACTGGCATAAAACAGCATCTGTACCCATACCAGCACCATGCCGTCCTTCCACTTATTCTTTCGGCTTAAAGCCTGACTCTTTTCTCTTGCTTCTCTGCATCCACAATGCTCCAGTGTAAAATAAGGGAACGTAAATAAGTACTGCAGTCTCCATATTCCAATCAGAATCAACACCGTCAGTAAAATCAGCAAATACAGCCTAAAATCCCGCAGCCCGCTTTTGATAAAATTCGGAAGCGTAACGGTACCCAGAATATTCACAATCACGCCTGCACTTAAATACGGAAATAGAATCATCTGTTCCCGTATAATACTCCGGTTCCCTTTCTGAAAAACCCGCTTCATATTTCTCCATGCAAAACGGGTTGTCTGCAAAACTGTCACTTTTTCCTGCTCATAGGAATGCGCTGCCAGAAATAATAGTGCGCTGGCATCAAACATCAGATACAGACAGATCGCCAGCAGTACCAGAATGAACACTACAAAAGTAAGAGGATTGCGCAGAAAGCGCTTCAGATTCTCCAATGTCAAATAATGATAGCCCATCAGCTTCATAATAAACTGACTCGTCCGGTAAACAGCAGGTACCACAATGGCAGCTCCCAGCAGCTTATAAAGAAGCTCGAACCCTATCAGTGATTTCCAGTTATATTTTAACAATAATAATACAAGTCTGATCTTTTTTCGCATCCTGAATCTGTCTCATCCTATTTTTCGATACCAAAGTACTGCTTCAGCCATTCTTTTTTCTCTTCGCCATTGTGGCATTCCATCACCGTGACCATGCCATTTCGTGTCAGCTTCAATTCATTTTCCATCAGAGCATTTCCACCGTCTTCCCGGTAAAGATTTGCCACATCACGATTAGCAAAAAAAGCACCGTCTGCCCGTGCACAATACAGATTCATCAGAGAATAATCCACATCTTCTGTTTCCCTGCTGTAGAATCTGAGCATTTCATGGTATTCACCGTCATGAAGCTTTTCTATTATAATTGCCCCTTTGGTATCAGGTCGATGCATCTGCACACGAAACTGTGCATGTTTGATCTGATACTCTCCATCTGCAAGCTCAACCAGTCCCTTTGGTCCCGGTCCCCCATATCCCACGTCGCAGAGATATTCTTTTCCATTCAGTCGCACCACTGTCGCACGATGCAGATAAGGCGGCAGCTCCGGCTTCATCCAGACAATTCTCACCGCTATAGGAATTGCATCAAATCCACATGCTTTCAGCAGCTCATAAAACAGTTTATTTAATTCAAAACACCATCCACCTCTTCTACGGATCACGATTTTATCAAATAAGTCCTCTTCTTTTAAAGATGGAACCTTATGATCCTGGCTCACATCCAGATTTTCAAAGGGTACCGTCTTCAGATGTGCCAGAATCAGTTCATCCAGACATTTTGCTGTATGTGTCACCTCACCGTCAAATCCGATTCTCGCTAAATATTCTCTACATTGCACTTCATTCATAATTCCACCCCATTCTTCCAGAATTCCATATGCTGTTATTGTACCACGAATCTTTTTCGGTGTACAATCTAATCATTTCACGGTATAATAATATTACCTGTTTTCTTTCGTTTTAAGTAAAGAAAATTTCATGAAAGGATGACTACTTATGATATCTACAAAAGCACGTTATGCGCTCCGCGTTATGCTGGACCTGGCACAGCAGCCTTCTGACCAGTATATTCCTTTGAAAGCCATTGCAGAGCGACAAAATATTTCTGAAAAGTATCTGGAGATTATTTTGAAAAATCTTGTGAAGGCCCAGTTTCTGAAGGGAGTCCGCGGAAAAGGCGGCGGCTATATGCTGACAAAAAAACCGGAAGAATACCTGATCGGCGAAATCATTGAACTGACTGACGGTCCACTGATTTCTGTAGCCTGCAATCTGCCCGATGCAAAGCCGTGCAAAAGAAAAGACCAGTGCATCACACTTCCGCTGTGGCAGAAGTATGATACCATGGTCCATGATTTCTTTTTTCATATTTCATTGAAGGATTTACTTGAGGGGAACTACTAAAGTTCCCCTTTTTTCGTATTATTTGTATCATCAGAATTTTCCAACAGCTTCTTTAAACAGCCCTTCTTTTCCATCAATTCTTCAAAAGTTCCCGTCTCTGCCACTTTTCCGTGTTCCAGGCA